>DAOTXX010000178.1:0-2021 GCA_034434835.1 Thermoflexales bacterium
AGTCTACCGCACATGCTGTCATTGCGAGCCTGCCGAAGGCAGGCGAAGCAATCTCTGTGCTCCGATCGCTGAGATTGCTTCGTCGGCCCGCTTCGCGGGCCTCCTCGCAATGACGGCTGAGTAGTTACCACCAATGATGAAACAGGGCATACCACAGCGCGTTTGAAGTGATGCCATGAAAACAGACTTGCCGTTCGTCAAATATCTGGCGGATATTGGCTCGTGAGGAGCTGGCGTGATTTACGAGGAGCGGTTACAGGGCGAATATGGCCGCTTGTTGCGCGAAGCCAGCGCGCATTTTGCAGGCAAGAGCAGCGTTCATCAGACGCTCCTCAATCTGGCCCGACGGCTGGATGAAGAAGGGATTCCGTACGCGATTCTCGGAGGCATGGCGCTAGGGCGACACGGCCTGGCTCGCATGACCGAAGACGTGAATGTGCTGATGACGGTCGAAGGGCTGGCGGCGTTTCAAGAGCGATGCGTGGGCAAGGGGTACGTTCCGGCTTTTGCAGGCGCACGCCAGAGTTTTCGAGATACAGAGACCCAGGTGCGTATCGGGATCATTACCACGGGCGAGTATCCAGGCGATGGCACGCTTCGCGCGAAAGCAGTCGCTTTTCCTGATCCGGCTGAAGCCTCGGTGGAAATTGAAGGCGTCCGTGTGGTCACGTTGGAGAAATTGATCGAGCTAAAGCTGGCGTCGGGCGCAAGCGCGCCGCATCGGCTGCGCGACCTGGCGGATGTGCAAGACCTGATTGGCGCGCTGAATCTGCCTGCTGAGTTTGCCGAACGACTGGACGAGAGCGTGCGCGCCGAGTATCGGCGGCTGTGGCAGGCAAGTGCCGTGAGGTAATACGCAACACGCAATACGCGATAAGCGAATCACGAGGCAAGACGATGCAATTTCCATTCTTGAGTATCATCATCTTTACCCCGCTGACAGTCGCGGTGCTGCTGCTCTTGTTGCCCGCGAACCGCAAAGACGAAGTGCGCGTGCTTTCAGCCTTTGGCGCGTTCATCACGCTCGCGCTTTCGATCTATGTCTTTGCGTCCTACCAGATGGCCGGGCCGCAGTTCCAGTTTGTGGAAAAGCTCGACTGGGTGCCCTCGCTGGGTATCAGCTACCACGTCGCCGCCGATGGCGTCTCCAATGCCATGCTGCTGCTGACCGGCATTGTCATCTTTACCGGCACGCTGGTCTCGTGGGGCATCCAGGATCGCCCGCGCGAGTTTTACGCGCTGCTGCTCATTCTGGTCTCGGGTGTGTTCGGCGTGTTTGTTTCGCGGGACGGCTTTTTGCTGTTCTTTTTCTACGAGCTGGCGATCTTTCCGATGTACATTCTCATCGCTACGTGGGGTTCGACGCGCAAAGAGTACGCGGCGATGAAGCTGACGCTGTACCTGCTCGTCGGCTCGATCATCGCGCTGGTGGGTGTGCTGGCGCTCTACTTTGCTGCGCCGGAGCGGACATTCGATCTGGACAAGCTGACCAGGTTTGCCTCAAGCGGCGCGTTCATGTTCAACGTCAACCTGCCGTGGGGGCGGGTCAACTTTGAGACGCTCTGGTTCCTGCCGGTCTTTTTGGGCTTTGGCGTGCTGGCCGGCATCTGGCCGTTCCACAACTGGTCGCCCGATGGTCACGTGGCCGCGCCGACGGCGGTCTCGATGCTGCACGCGGGCGTCTTGATGAAGCTGGGCGCGTTCGCCGCGCTGCGCATGGGCGTCGAGCTGATGCCGCACGCGGCCCGGCAGCTTTTGCCGCTGGTCATTTTCCTGGTCACCGTCAACGTCGTGTATGGCGCGGCGATTGCGATGGTGCAAAAGGATTTCAAGTACGTCATCGGCTTTTCGTCCGTCAGCCACATGGGGCTGGTGACGATGGGCTTTGCGACGATGAACGCCGCCGGGTTGAACGGCGCGGTGATGCAAATGTTCAGCCATGGCGTCATGACGGCGTTGTTCTTTGCGGTGGTGGGCATGGTGTATGACCGGGCGCACACGCGCGACATTCCCAGCCTGGG
>DAOTXX010000179.1:0-119288 GCA_034434835.1 Thermoflexales bacterium
TTGAGATTCAGGTTCACCGCCTCCAACGGTGCGAAGAAACCCGTGCGGGTCAAACAATAGCCCAGCACGGCCAGCGGCACGAATTGTGTTTCATGACGCTGCGGTAGTACGACCAAGTGAATGCTCATAAGGCCGCCTCCAAGAGAATTTCTCTGCCTTATAGCACAGTTTGGAAACCCGCGATTTTCGGGCGAAAGTTAGGTCTGAAACAAAAACTCGGAGGGAAAAGATATGGGACACTTGCTCATCTGGATCATCAGCGGGATCGTGGCCGGTTGGCTGGCCGGCATGCTGGTGCGGGGGCGCGGTTTCGGCCTGTTCGGAGACCTGGTGGTCGGATTACTCGGAGGTCTCATCGGCGGCTGGCTCGCCGGCCTCATCGGCATTACGGCCACGAGCTGGCTTGGTGAGATCGTCGTTGCCGCATTCGGAGGTGTCATACTGGTTGTGATTGTCCGGACGTTGCGTCGCGTGTGATGAATTCAAAAGGGTGTGACCAAAATCAGTTGGTCACCCCGTAGGGGCAGGCCTTGCGCCTGCCCTGATGTGGGCGACCGCAAGGGTCGCCCCTACGCATCAACCAGATTTGGTCACACCCAATTCAAAAAAACTGCCCGACCACAGGCAGGTAGGTCTACATCGCAACTCTCAGGAGGCATAAAAATGGACATCAACAGTATCCAGACCATCGGCGTCGTCGGCTGTGGGCTGATGGGCGCCGGCATCGTCGAAGTATGTGCTCGCGCTGGATATAACGTCGTCGTGCGCGAGATCAATGATGAGCTTTTGCAAAAGGGCCTGAGCCGCGTCAAGGGTTCGATGGCAAAAGGCGTCGAGAAAGGCAAACTGAGTCAGGCCGATATGGAGGCGGCCCTGGCGCGCATCCACGGCACGTTGAGCCTGGCGGATTTCAAGGGCTGCGATCTGGTCATTGAGGCTGCGATCGAAAACATGCAGCTCAAAAAGACCATCTTTACCGAGCTGGACGCGATTTGTCGCCCGGAGGTGATCCTGTCCAGTAACACGTCGTCGTTGTGCATCACCGAGATGGCGGCGGCGACTGAACGGCCGGACAAGGTTTTGGGATTGCACTTTTTCAACCCGGTGCCGGTCATGCCACTTTTGGAGATTGTCCGCGGGCTGCTGACCAGCGACGAGACGCTCGAGACCGCCCGCGCGCTTGGCGAAAAGCTAGGCAAGACCGTCGTCGTCGCCAAGGACCGCCCAGGCTTTATCGCCAACCTGCTCTTTGTGCCTTACGCGCTCGACGCGATCCGTTGGCTGGATGCGGGTCTGGCGACTAAAGAGGAAATTGATACGTCCATGCGGCTTGGCTTTAATCACCCGATGGGACCGTTCACGTTAATGGATTTTGTCGGGCTGGACACGCTGCTCTTTATCGCCGACGCCATGTACGAAGAGTTCAAAGACCCGCGCTACGCTGCGCCGCCCCTGTTGCGACGGATGGTGCAGGCCGGGCTGTTGGGTCGCAAGAGCGGGCGGGGGTTTTATACCTATACCAAATGACCGCAGGGCACAGACCGCTGACCACAAACGGCCTGCTGCGGTCTGTCGTCGGCGGTCCGCGGTCGAATACAAGGGAGCTACACATGGATCTCCAATTGACCGAAGAGCACAAAATGATCCGCGAGATGGCGCGCGAGTTTGCCCAAAACGAAATCGCGCCCATCGCCGCGCACTATGACGAAACCGGCGAGTTTCCCTACGCGACCATCAAGAAAATGGGCGCGCAGGGCTTTATGGGCGTCGAGGTGCCGGAAGAATATGGCGGCCAGGGCCTCGATACGATTAGCTACGTGCTGGCGATGATCGAGATCGCCAAAGCGGATGTCTCGCACTCGACGATCATGTCAGTGCACAATTCGCTGTACGCGCACGGAATTCTCAAGTTCGGCACGGAGGAACAGAAGCAGAGATGGCTGGTGCCCATCGCCACCGGCCAGAAAATCGGCGCGTACAGCCTGACCGAACCCATGTCCGGCTCGGACGCCGGGACGATGAAATCGCGCGCGGTGCGCAAAGGCGACCATTACGTGATCAACGGCGTCAAGTCGTGGGTCACGTCTGGCCCGGTGGCCGATTACATGGTGCTGTTCACCATGACCGATCCGGACAAAAAGCATCGCGGCATCACCGCATTCCTTATTGATGCTCATCAGCCTGGGCTGGTCCGGGGCAAGAAGGAACCCAAACTGGGCATTCGCGCTTCGGCGACGAGCGAGATTATCTACGAGGACTATAAATGCCCGGTCGAAAATCGCCTGGGCCAGGAAGGCGAAGGCTTCAAGATCGCGATGACGGTGCTCGACGCCGGTCGCATTGGCATCGCCGCGCAGGCGATCGGTGTGGCGGAAGCCGCGTTTGAGGCCTCGGTCAAATATGCCAACGAGCGCGAAGCGTTCGGCCAAAAGATCGGCCAGTTCCAGGGACTTCAATGGATGCTCGCCGACATGAAGACCCGTATCGAAGCCGCTCGCCTGCTGACCTTTAGCGCCGCGCTCAAAAAGATGGAGGCCGAGCACAACCCGAACATTCGCTATACGTTGGAAGCTTCGATGGCCAAGCTGTACGCCAGCGAGACGGCCATGTGGGTCACGGAAAAGGCCGTGCAGATTCATGGCGGCATGGGCTACAGCAAAGAGCTGCCCGTCGAGCGATATTTCCGCGATGCCAAGATCACCGAGATTTATGAAGGAACGAGTGAGATTCAGCGGCTCGTCATCGCGCGCAATGTGTTGGGATTGAGGTGATCGGTTATCAGTTGACAGTTATCAGTTATCCGTGATCAGTGGTCAAGCGATTGGCCTTGGTAACCAAGAACTGATCACTGGTCACTGGTCACTGTTCACTGCCTTGAGGCAATCCATGAGCGACCAAATCTGCCCGCCGGAGCCGGGGCTGGAACCCGCGCCCATCACACTCGACCACTATATCTATCTGACCCCTGAAAAACTAGAGTTGGTTGACGGCTATCTGATCGAAGGGCCGAACGACCACATCTGGCGTGAGCGTCTGCTGGCCCTGCTGCTGACCAACGAAGGTTTATTGCGCGCGGTGCAGCTTGCGCCCGAGTCGGCCTGGCGTGAAGCCTTGAAGCAAGTGTACGGATAGACCTGACGGGTTTCTCCAACCTGTCAGGTCGGTGGGGGGCACGGTGTCAATCGCATTTGTGCACGAGCGCATCGCTACAGCGATGGTGCTGTTCACTGCTGCTTCGACAGTGTACGGGTTTGTTGCATATTTCCGCAAGCAGCCGGTGAGCCCTAGCTATTGGGGCGTGATCGTCGTCGGCAATTTGTTGGCACTGGCGCAGGGCGCGCTCGGCGCGTGGATGGGTCTCAACGGCGCGGTGCCTGCGCGCGGCTGGATTCACGTGCTCTATGGCGTCGTGGCGCTGCTGTGGGTTCCGATCATCCAATTTTCCTACAATCAATTCCTCAAGGAAGGTCGTCCCAAATATCAGGAGACATTGGTGTGTGCCATCGTGTCGCTGTTCGAGTTTGGCATTGCGCTGCGAGCGATGACGACGGGGGGGTGAGAGGGAACGAGGATGGTCAGTTACCTTGTGCTCAAGCTGATCACGGCACAGCGATAATCCTTCTCCGACCAGGCTAAGGCAAATTCGTCGCGGGGAACGCTCTGCGGGGCCTGCTCAAAGTGTGGATCGTTTACATACACTGTTTGCTCATCAAGGCCGACGACGACAACAGCGTGGTCAGTTGCTTGAGACCAATAAGATAGTTCGGCGGTGTGGACAGCGACAATGCAGGGCTGTCCATGTTCAATGTAGCGAGCGAGTTCGTTGAAGGAAAAAGGGCCGTAGGTGACTTGTAGCCCAAGCACAGTCAGGTTGCGAAGATTGCCTGCGGGCGCGCCGAATGCCTGAACTTGAAGCAGCGAGAGCAGGCGCGTGTAAGGAATGGAGATGCCGAGGAAATCCAGCACCATCGCAGCGCAGGCAGCCAGGCAGTCTGCTGCCCCTTCAGTTTGTTTGCGATGTGGAACGGGCAACCAGTTCACGGGCACGTTGCTGGATCTCCGCAATCAAGGCGCGAGTATACAGGATTTCGCCGGTCGTGACATCCACATCAATCTCACCGACCGTGCCCAGGTCGCCACGCGGCGGCATCGAAAGAACGATCGGCACCCGCCAGGTCAGTCGCGGGCCGACGATCAAGGTGGGTTCTGCGCCATGCATATTGACGCTGATTTCGTCCACCACAAAGCCGTTGACTTTTTGGCGAGCGGCAAAGGCTGTGATATTGACCGTGACCGAGAGCTTGATGTCAATCGCAAGCTGATCGGCTCGCGGTGGAGACATTCCTTCTAGACGAACAGCCATTATGCGCTCCTTTCCTATTGCGCCTCGACTCGATACCTATTATACTGCAAAAATGTGATTTCAAGAGCACAGGAGCATGTAAAAGTGAAGGCCCTCTTTTTCAACCAACACGGCGGCCCCGAAGTGATGCAATACGGCGACGTGCCCGATCGCACGCCGGGGCCAGGTGAAGCCCTCGTGCAAGTCAAAGCCGTCGCGCTTAATCATCTTGACTTGTGGGTGAGGCGCGGCGGGCCGGCGTTTGAGAAATTGCCCAAGCCGCATGTGGGCGGCGCGGATGTATCGGGGATCGTCGTCGGGTACGGCGAGGGTGCCGCTGGGCCAGCCGTCGGCACGCGCGTGGCGATTGACCCGGGCATCTTGACCGGCGAGGATGAGTGGATTCGGCGCGGCGAGGACAGCATCAGCCCGCATTACCACATCCTGGGCGAAGAAGCCTGGGGCGGCTGCGCGGAATATGTCGTTGTGCCTGCGGTCAACCTGTTGCCGATTCCCGATGATTTTGATTTTCCGCAGGCTGCTGCCCCGTGCCTGGTGTTCCTCACGGCCTGGCGGATGCTGGTCAAGCGCGCGCAGGTCAAGGCCGGCGAGACCGTCGCTATCGTTGGCGCAGGGGGCGGCGTCAATAGCGCGGCGATCCAGATCTGCAAATACTTGGGCGCGACCGTGTACGCGATCACCTCGACGCCAGAAAAGATGCGCAAGGCGCAAGAGTTGGGCGCGGATCACGTCATCAACTACAAGGCTGAGGATTGGTCCAGGGCGGTGTTCCTGGCGACGAACAAGCGCGGTGTGGACGTGGTCGTGGATAACGTCGGCGCGCCGACGTGGACGTCGAGCATTCGCGCGCTGGCGCGGGGCGGACGATTGGTGAACGTCGGCGGCACGGGCGGGCCGGTCGTCGAGATGGACCTGCGGCTGGTGTTTCGCAAGCAGATCAGCATTCTTGGCAGTACGATGGGCAGCCATCAGGATTTTCGCGAGGTGATGGGCCTGATCGTGACCGGCAAGCTCAAGCCGGTGCTCGATCGCGTGATGCCACTCGCAGAAGGTCGCGCTGCTCACGAGTTGCTAGAGCAAGGCGAGCAATTCGGCAAAATCGTGCTGGTCCCGTGACGACGAATTCTTCCTCCTCACCGCCACGGCGCAAGCGCCCCAGGAGCGTAACTTTTTTCGCCCTGGCGGTGTTATATTTGAGCGTAGTGAATCTGGCTCGTGCTGGAATTGCCCTGAATGGGGCTTTATTTGAGCGAACGCTTCCACTGAGCCTGTCCCTGGACTATTTTGTTGTCGGTGGGCTGGTTTGGGGCATGGTGCTTGGGGCGGGAGCCTGGGGCGTGTGGCGACTGGAGGCGTGGGGACGCAAGGTGTTGCTCGTCGCCATTGGGGTCTATCAGATGCATGTCTGGATCAACCATTTGCTTTTTGATACGTCCGTCTATTCACGCCAGGTGTGGCCGTTTCATGCGGGCGTCAGTCTCGCATGGATAGCCATGGTGTGGTTGTTCCTGTTTCTGCCTGGTATTCGGCGACTCTATCAGCCAAGGTAATCACCGACCTCTATCCAAAGCGAACCTGCAATGTCGAGCCAGGCTCTGCAAACTGCCCCCCCGCAGTTTGTTGAGCCTCGTTCCATCTTCAGACATCACGAACGCGAGAAGGACTGGCACAGAACGATGGGCATTGTTGAGAAGGTTGAACAATTGCGTGAGCTGCACGCTCGGGCCCGGCTCGGCGGCGGGCCGGAACGGATCGAAGCTCAACACGCCAAGCACAAACTGACGGCGCGCGAGCGGCTCGATCTGTTGTTGGACAAGGGCAGCTTCCGCGAGCTGGATTCATTCGTTGAGCATCGCACGGTCGGCTTTGGTATGGAAAGCAAAAAATATCTGGGCGACAGCGTCGTGACCGGGTGGGGTACGATAGAGGGGCGGCTCGTGTATGTGTACTCGCAGGACTTTACGGTCTTTGGGGGCAGCCTGGGTGAAGTCCATGCAGCCAAAATCTGCAAAGTCATGGATATGGCGATCAAGAACGGCGCGCCCCTCATCGGCCTGAACGATTCGGGCGGTGCGCGCATCCAGGAAGGAGTCGTCAGCCTGGGCGGCTATGCCGACATTTTCTTGCGCAACACGCTGGCCTCTGGCGTCATTCCGCAGATTTCGGCTGTTCTGGGACCGTGCGCGGGTGGCGCAGTCTATTCGCCCGCGCTCACGGATTTTATCTTCATGGTCAAGAATTCGTCGTACATGTTTGTGACCGGGCCGGATGTGATCAAATCGGTGATGCACGAAGAAGTGAGCTTTGAGCAGTTGGGCGGCGCGATGACGCACAATACCATCAGCGCCGTCAGCCACGTGGCCGCCGAAAGCGAAACGGACTGCCTGTATCTCATCCGCCGCCTGCTGAGCTTTTTGCCGCAGAACAACCTGGACGACCCGCCCGTGATCCGGGGCCGGGACGATCCGCTGCGGATGGATGAGCGACTGGATACGATTGTGCCGGAAAATCCGAACAAGCCCTATGATGTCAAACAGGTCATCCGCCTGATCGTAGATGACGGCGATTTCTTTGAAATTCACGAGCACTTTGCCCAAAACCTGGTCGTCGGCTTTGCGCGGCTGGGCGGGCGAACCGTGGGCGTCGTCGCCAATCAGCCGGCGGTGCTGGCGGGCGTCCTGGACATCAATGCTTCGATCAAAGGCGCGCGGTTTGTCCGCTTTTGCGATTGCTTCAACATCCCGATCGTCACGTTCGAAGATGTGCCGGGCTTTTTGCCGGGCGTGGCGCAGGAACACGGCGGCATCATCCGTCACGGCGCCAAGCTGTTGTATGCCTATTGCGAGGCGACTGTGCCCAAGCTCACCGTCATCACGCGCAAAGCGTATGGCGGCGCGTATTGCGTCATGAGCAGCAAGCATATCCGGGGCGACATCAATTTCGCCTGGCCTTCGGCGGAAATCGCTGTGATGGGGCCAGAGGGCGCAGTCAACATCATTTTCCGCAAAGAGATCGCCGAGGCGGCCGAGCCGGAAGCCAGGCGCGCAGAACTCATCAATCTGTACCGCGAGCAATTTGCGAGTCCATACGTGGCGGCGTCGCGCGGCTATCTGGACGATGTGATCGAGCCTCGCGAAACCCGACCGCGATTGATCAACGCACTGGAGATGTTGCAGAACAAGCGGGACACCAATCCGCAGAAAAAACATGGTAATATACCATTGTAGATTTCGGATTTCGGTTTGGGGCTTGAATCTGCAACACGACGAGTATCAGTAGATCCAAAATCTCGGCGGCTTGCCCGCGAATTCATTCGCGGGCTGATACCGCGAAGCCGCCTGAAGACGGCTTGTTCGTTTAGCCCGCTTGAGCGGGCTTGGTGGGCCTCAGCCCGACGTTTCAACGTCGGGCGATAGGCGGCGAGAGCAAAAATTGGATCTACCGAGTATGGCTCTATCGCAAGGAAGATAGAAGGATCAAAACGAGCAGCACAGGGACGCGTCATCTCTTAGCCTTAAAAGTTCTCTGGCAAGAACAAGGCAACCTGGAGGACGATATGGCAACATGCTGGCGGAACTTGCTCCTCGTCGTGTGCATTACAATGCTGGCGGCTTGCCAACAGCCTGCGCCGATCGTCGTTGTGCCGCCGCCGACCGTTGCGCCGACCGCGCTGCCCACGCCCGCGCCGGTTCGCGTGTACGTCAGCGGGGCAGTCGCCACGCCGGGGGTTTACACCCTTCCGCCTCACAGCCTGGTGCATGATGCGATCCAGGCCGCGGGCGGCGCGAGCGCGGAGGCCAATCTGGAACGCATCAATCTCGCGCTCGAGGTGCGCGATCAGCAACAGATACACGTGCCGCGCAAGGGCGAATCGGCGCCGGCGCAGCCTACGTTGCTTTCCTTGCCCAGCAGCGCGGCCGCGTCAGCGGTGCCGGGTGCCCGGCGCGTCAACATCAACACGGCAACTCTGGCGGAGCTGGAGACGTTGCCCCGGATCGGTCCGAGCATTGCTCAGCGCATTATTGACTATCGCACCCGAAACGGGCCTTTTAAACAGATCGAGGACATCAAGAACGTCAGTGGGATTGGCGAGGCCATGTTCAGCGCCATCAAGGATTTGATCGCCGTCGAGCCGTGATATGATCGTATTGCGTATTCCGTATTGTGTATCAGGAGAGTTGTGTTCACCAAAGTCTTGATCGCCAATCGGGGAGAGATCGCTGTCCGGATCATCCGCGCTTGCCGCGAGTTGGGCATCCGGACGGTGGCTGTGTACTCGGATGTGGATCGCAATGCGCTGCATGTCCGCTATGCCGATGAAGCTTACCACATCGGACCGCCGCCCGCGCGCGAGAGTTATCTGAGGATTGACCGGATCGTTGACATTGCCAAACAGGCCGGGGCAGACGCGATCCATCCCGGCTATGGCTTTTTGGCCGAACGGCCCGAATTTGAGATGGTTTGCGCCGAGATGGGCATTGTGTTCATCGGCCCGCCAGCCTCGGCCATTGGCGCGATGGGGGACAAGGCCGTTGCGCGGATGACGGTGCAAAAGGCAGGTGTGCCGGTCGTCCCGGGCACGGAAGGCGAGGGTGGCTTGCGCGATGAAGAGATCCTGGCTGTCGCGCCGCACGTTGGCTTTCCGTTGCTGGTCAAGGCCACAGCGGGCGGCGGCGGCAAGGGCATGCGGATCGTCGAGCGATTCGAGGACCTGCCACGCGCGCTGGCTTCGGCCCGACGCGAGGCGGAAGCTGCATTTGGCGATAGCGCCGTGTACCTGGAAAAGGTCGTCGAGGGCGCGCGGCACGTGGAGGTGCAACTGTTGGCCGATCAGCACGGCAACTGCATCTACCTGGGCGAACGCGAGTGTTCGATCCAGCGCCGCCATCAAAAGCTGATCGAAGAAGCGCCGTCGCCCATCATGGACGAAGATTTGCGCCAACGCATGGGCGAGGTCGCTGTGCGCGCGGCGCAAGCGGTCAACTACTCGAACGCAGGGACAATCGAATTTCTGGTAGACAAGGACAGGAATTTTTATTTTTTGGAGATGAATACGCGCCTGCAAGTCGAGCATCCCGTCACCGAGATGGTGACCGGCATTGACATTGTCAAAGAGCAAATCCGCCTCGCGCGCGGGCGCAAGCTGCGCTACACGCAGGACGATGTCCGGATCAACGGCTGGGCGATCGAGTGCCGTATCAACGCCGAAGACCCGTTCAACAATTTCCTCCCGTCCACTGGCACCGTTCAAATGCTCAGGCGGCCGGCTGGGCCGGGCGTGCGCGTGGACAGCGGCGTGGATACCGGCAGCGAGATCACGCCCTATTATGATTCGCTGCTGGCCAAGCTGATCGTCTGGGGCGAGACACGCGCCGAGGCGATCGTGCGCATGCGTCGCGCGCTGCGCGAATATCGCGTCCTGGGCCTCAAGACCAATATCCCATTCCACCAGGCGATCATGGAAAGCCACCGCTTTCACGGCGGCCAGTTCGATACGACGTTTGTCGAGCAGCGTTTTTCGATGGGTGAAAACATTCCGGATTTTCTGCCGCGCGTTGCCGCCATCGCGGCGACGCTCGTCGAGCACCAACGCGGACAGCAAGCGGCGCAGATGGTGCGCGGCCCTTCACGCGACATGAGCAATTGGAAGCTGGCCGGTCGCTCCGGGCGAATGAGAAGGTGAGCCGTGAAATACTCGACAACCGTTGGCGATAAAACGTTCATCCTTGATGTGAACCGCGAGGATGAGGTCACGGTGGATGGCGAGACGGTGCCGGTGGATTTCCTTTCGATTGACCGTGCGACGGCATACTCGCTGCTGCTAGATAACCAATCCTACGAAGTCATGGTGAGCCAGGCAGGGGACGATTACCAGGTGTTGGTCTTGGGCCATATGTTCACTGTCCACGTCGAGGATGAGCGAGCACGCCGGTTGGCGCAGGCTTCACGCGGGTTCATTCCGGCGGGCGGCGAGATCCAAATCAAAGCGCCGATGCCTGGACTGATCGTTGCTGTCCCGGTCGTCGAAGGGCAGATCGTCAAGCGCGGCGATGTGGTGGTCGTGCTCGAATCCATGAAGATGGAAAATGAGATCAAAGCCCCGCGCGATGGTACCGTGTCCGCGGTGCGTGTCCAGGCCCGCCAGAGTGTGGAGCAGAATCAGACGCTGGTGACGATCACGTAGAGCGTGGAGGGTGAGCGTGAAGCGACAAGCCTCGATCAACATCACCTCGACTGAATTCCAATCCCGCGCCGAAAAGCTGCTCGAACACATTCGAGTGCAAGGTCTGAGCGGCGTGGTCTTGTTCGACAACTATTACATCCTGTATTTCACCGGCTTTGCCTTCATCCCCACCGAACGCCCCATCGCGTTTGTGATGAACGCGCAAGGCGATAGGGCCATGTTCGTCCCGCGCCTCGAAGTCGAGCACGCCAAATCCAAGACTGGCTTTGAGCGGGTGGATCACTATGTCGAATACCCTTATGATCCTCATCCCATGCAGGTCTTGAAGAAAACACTGGACGACATGGGCGTCCGGGGCAGGATCGGTGCGGACACCGATGGCTATCCGTGGATCCTGGGCTATCGCGGCCCGTCGCTCACGGAACTCACGGGCGGCGTCGTCCTGCGCGTCGCTGGCTTTGTCGAAGATATGATGATGATCAAGAGCCAGGCTGAAGTGGCGCTGATCCGTGAGAGCGTCAAGTGGAGCCACCTGGCGCATCGTCTGCTTCAACGATACACCCGAGTCGGCGCGACTGAGACTGAGGTCAGCCTGCGCGCCAGCCACGAAGCGACGCTGGCGATGCTCGAGACGCTCGGGCCGCTGTATCGCTCCCAGAGTATGTTCTGGGATGGCACCAGCGCAGGCTATCGCGGGCAGATCGGGCGCAATGCCGCGATCCCGCACTCGCTGGCCAACAACATCACCTTTCAGCCGGGCGACGTACTGGTGAGCGGCGCCGGCGCGCCGATGTGGGGTTACAACTCGGAACTCGAACGGACCATGATCATCGGTCAGCCGACCGACGAACAGCGCCGGATGTTCGAGCACATGAAGAAAGCGCAAGAGGTGGCGTTCGAGGCGATGCGCCCCGGCGCGCGATGTTCAGATGTGGATCGAGCGGCGCGGAAATATTACGAGGACAACGACCTGGTGAAATTCTGGAAGCACCATTCGGGTCACGCCATTGGCCTGCGCTACCATGAAGGGCCGTTCCTCGACGTGGGCGATCACACTACGCTGCGCCCCGGCATGGTGCTCACCGTCGAGCCTGGCTTGTATGCGGCCAACCTGGGCGGCTTTCGTCACTCGGACACGGTGCTGATCACCGAGGATGGGCTGGAGGTTCTGACGTACTATCCGCGCGACTTGGGGAGCCTGATCATTCCAGTGTGATCCCAAGTAGGGGCAGCCCTTGTGGCTGTCCAGGGCTATACCGCCCGCCGGAGCGGCACAGCCTTGCCCAACACATCTTCCATCACGTCGCCCTTGCGAATGACATAGTTGGGGATGGCCGATGCCGTAAACTGCGCTGCAACGGCTGCGATGCCGGGCGGCCCTCCAAAGCTTTCTGGATCGATCAGCACCGCCACGACCTGCAGGCCAGTGCGGTCAAGGTGACGCGCGACAATCGGCCAGCGCGTATCGGCTGACGGAGAGACGATGATCACGGTCGTCCCGCGTGGCAGCCCGGTCGTCTCGGCGGCCAGGACATCTTGCAGCGGGAACCGCCCCTCTGCACGCAGCACCGCCAGCGTCTCCAAAATCTTGTTGAGCTGACGCTCGCCGCGATCCGCCTGGATCACTTCGCGCCGCTGGCCGACCGCGGCCAATCCCAACGCCCGGTCGTGGCGCAAGAAATACTCGGCAATCGAAGCTGCGGCGGTGACGGCGTACTCTTCGGTGCTGGGCGGCAAATCCAAACGCTGAGGGCGGCGCACCCACGGGGGCTGGCGATCCAATTCGAGCAATTGCTTTCGCCACTGGAAGGTGCCGGCGTCGTGATGCGCGCCACGGTACATGTCGAGGATGATCCACACATCCGCCAACGGGTCAAGCTCAAACTCTTTGACGATCAGCCGGTCGCGCTTGGCTGTCGAAGGCCAGTGAATCCGGTTGAAGCTATCGCCGGGCGCGTACTCGCGCACCCCGGCCGCATTCGTCGTCACATAGTGCGTGCGTCGGCGGAGCGCATCGCCCCCGGGCAGGTGGCCCATCGGCAACGGGAACATGCGTAGGGTCACGGTCCCCGGATAAACGACGATGGTCGAAGTCGCCGGGATCTTGCGCGAAAGCCGAAACAGCCCGAACGGATCGCCGCTCGTGACCGTGATCGGCCCGAGCGTGAACCGCCCGCGCTCCTGGCACGTCGTCCGCACGCTCCACCCGCGCTCTGTCCCCGGCGCGAGGTTGCTGACGACAAATCCTGCGTGATGCCCCGGCAGATTGGATTGGTCGTCCACTTCCAGCCAGAGCTTGGCCAGCCGTCCCGTGTTGCGAACGGCCAATCGCTCTTCGAGCGGATGACCCACCTGGGCGTGACGGATGTGCGTCTTGCGGGAAAAGCGCAGCCACCGGACGCCTGTCCACGCCCAAAAGAGTGACAGGCCGATCAGTAGCATGATCGCATACGCGAGTTGATAGAACATGTCACGCCCGGACACCAGGGCGCCGATCAGCGCCAGGAGGCCGAGCGCGAGCACCATCCGGAGTCGGGTCATCTAGCTCTCACTGAGGCGCCCGGCACGGGCACGCTGTTGAGGATCTCTTGCAGGATGCTTTCCGCCGTAATGTCCTTGATGCGCGCCGAAGGGCTGACGATCATGCGGTGTGCCAGGCAGACGGGCGCGAGCGCTTTGATGTCGTCGGGAATGACATAGTCGCGTCCGGATATGGCCGCGCGCGCCTGCGCCGTGCGATACAGCACCAGCGATCCGCGTGGGCTGGCCCCGAGCGACACTTCCGTATGCTTGCGAGTCTGCGTCATCAGCTCGACGATGTACGACTTGATCTTGTCGTCCACGTGGATGGACTTGATCTCCTCTTGCGCGCTGACCAAATCTTGCGAATCAACAACCTGCTGCAGTTCTTCCACGGGGTGCCTGAACTGCTGCGAGTCGAGCATCGCCATCTCGTCCGTCGTGCCTGGATAGCCCAGGCGAATGCGAAGCATAAAGCGGTCAAGCTGCGCCTCCGGCAGGGGGAAGGTGCCTTCGTACTCGATCGGGTTCTGCGTCGCCAGCACCAGGAAGGGTCGAGACAGCGGGCGCGTCACCCCGTCCACCGTCACCTGCCGTTCTTCCATCGCCTCCAAGAGTGACGCCTGCGTCTTGGGCGTGGCGCGGTTGATCTCGTCGGCCAGGACGATCTGAGCAAACACTGGCCCTTCGCGAAACTCGAACTCGCGCGTTTGCTGATTGAAAATCGAAACGCCGGTCACATCGCTGGGGAGCATGTCGGGTGTGAACTGGATGCGGCGAAAGGTGCAGCCGAGGGACTTGGCAAGCGACCTGGCCAGCATCGTCTTGCCGACGCCAGGCACGTCTTCGATCAACAAATGACCCTGGCACAACAGGCCCACCACCGCCAGTTCCACAGGATTCCGCTTGCCGATGATGACCTTTTCCACATTGTCCACGATAGCTTTGGCGACTGTTTGAACATTCGACATGAATTTTCCTCCTGGGTGCTTGACTTGGGCGCGCGCCTATGCCATAATTTTAGCATGAATACGCTACGCGCCTTTGTTGCGATTGAACTCCCTGCCGACCTCCTGCGCCTGCTGGATCAAGTCCAGGCGCAGCTCAAAGCGGCCGCGCCGCCGGGCAGCGTGCGTTGGGTCCACGTTGGAGGCATTCATTTGACTTTGAAATTCCTCGGCGCGGTACCTGCCTCGCAACTGGACATGATCGTTTCGGCGATGGCGGTTGCGGCGAGCCACGTCACGCCATTCACCATCACCGTCAGCGGCGCGGGCTGCTTTCCTAACGTCAAACGTCCGCGCGTCGTGTGGGTCGGCGTCAGTGAGCCGACCGGCAAGCTCAACAGCTTGCAGCGCGCGGTCGAATCCAACATCTCGCCGCTGGGCTACCCGCCCGAAGAGCGCGGGTTCCAGCCACACCTCACACTGGGCCGCGCCGCACGCGACGCTTCACCTGCTGACCTCAAGCGCCTGGGCGACGTCGTCGCCGTGGCTAACATCGGCACGCTCGGCCAGGTGACCGTCAATGAGATCGCTCTCATCAAAAGCGATCTCAAGCCGAGCGGAGCAGAGTACACAGCGCTACAACGTGCGCGGCTTGGTTCAAAACCGTAACGCTCGTGGGGAGAAACCCGTTTTCTCTGAGAAAACGGGTTTCGGCACAGCTTTCTCACCATGAGCGAATCGTAAAACGCGAAACCACGATGCGTTTCCGTGACCGTACTGCTGCCGGACAAGAACTGGCTCGGGTCCTGCGCGACCTGCTCGGACGCAATGACGTGCTCGTGCTGGGTATCCCACGGGGCGGCGTCGTCGTCGCGTATCAAGTGGCCCACGCACTGGAAGCGCCCCTCGACGTTTGCCTCACGCACAAGCTCGGTGCGCCGGATAATCCTGAGCTGGCGATTGGCGCAATTGCCGAAACCGGTCAGGTGGTTCTCGACCAGATGCTGATCGAGGAACTATGGGTTTCGCCTCGCTACATCGAAGCCGAAACCGAGCGCCAACGCAAGGAACTGCAACGCCGCGCCAAGCTGTATCGCGGCGACCGCCCTCCGCCGCAGATCGCCGGTCGAACGGTCATTGTGATTGACGACGGACTGGCGACCGGCTCGACGATGGTGGCTTCGCTCAAGGCGCTCGACGCACAGGCCCCAACGTCCCTGATCGCCGCAGTGCCCGTCGCCCCGCCGCAGGCGATCCAGCGCCTCGCGCCTCTGGCCGATCGTGTCGAGTGTCTGTTCGCCCCCAGCCCGTTCTGGGCCGTTGGCGCGTTCTATGACATTTTCGATCAAGTATCCGACGCCGAAGTGATCCAGTTGCTCCATCCGCAAGACGAATGAGCCTGGTCATTGATCCTTTGCGGCCCGGTAAAGCAACGCCTGCGCCAGCAGGCGCGTCATCAGCACGACCCCTCCGCCGACCACGAGCACAAACCCTGCTATCGCGCCCACGCCTGCCAGTTGCGCGGTGAGTTGACCCGGGTCCGCCAGCAGGCCCGATGCCGGCACCAACCCGGTCACCCCCTGGCCCGCCGTGAGCAAATATTCCTTCGCACCAATGCCGTTCCAGCCCGCGCCCCAGCGTCCATTCGCAAACAACCCCACGGCCAGCGCGCCCAACAGCCCCGGCAATCCATAAACAGACACAGCCGCTGTCGTATCGTCCAATCGCAACAGGCGATCCACGGCGTACATGACCAGCAGGACGAGAATCCCCGCGAGCGCGCCAAGCATCAGAGCCGACCAGAGTTCGATGAAGGGGGCGGCTGCACTCGCGACGACCCAGCCGGCCAGCCAGCCCCGCGCCGCCATCAGCGGCTCAACGCGCGAGCTGGCAAACCAACTCAGGAGCTGCAAGACCACCGTCGCCGCGGACGCTGCGAGCAATCCGTTAGTCATCGCCAGGGAGAGATTGAGCGATGCGCTCGCCGGGTGAAATGGATCGGTGGCGATCCATGCTATCCAACCGAGTCCAAACAGTATAGCGCCGCTCACCGCCAAGAGCGGCAGATGCGCTTCCGGTAGTTGTGAGATCTTGGAGGAGGAACGCGCGGGAAAGACTCGCTGGCCCAGCAACGCCAGTAGCGCACCGACCAAATACACGGCTCCCGCTCCTGCCATATCCACGTAGCCATGTCCCTGGCGCAAGTTTTGACCCAATGTCGCCAGCCATCCACCGGCCCAGACCCAATGTCCGACGAGCGGCGCGATGACCGAGGCGGTGATCAATCCGAGGATGGTCAGGACAAGGTAGTGGGTGCGGTTAGACAGAGCCAGCATCGGGATCATGGCTGCCGTCATCACCAGTGGCAATTGATGCAGGAACAGCGCAAATGTCTCCGGCCCGGGTGACCCGACGAGCATAAAACCTGTCAGCCCGACAACACTCCATGTGTTCCCGGTCGGGTCGGGCACTGACCAGAACCGATCGAGCGGACGATACGCCTCAAGTTGCGTGACATGCCAGATGCCACCAAATTGGAGCGCAAATCCCGCTGCCGCGTATGCGAACGCCGAAACGGCCAGCGCCAAGAGTCCCACGCTGGCTGCGCGTTTTGATTGTTCTGGCGACAGGCCCCCCCAGGCCGCCATCATGGCGCCGACCGGGAGCAGAAACGCCAGAGCGATACCGGCCAGGTTCACCGTTCATCCTCCGTGAACACAAACCGCCGATCGCGTCTCGTCGCGGCAGGTTCCCGCGATACATCCAGTTTGCGGAGGACGTGCTCTGTCGTCGGCGGTCAGTTTGACAGACTCGTGTCAGTCGTTGTATCCTTGTAGCGGGACTTTCTGGCGGTTGGAGTGCGGGCTTCAGCCTGCCAAGCCGCCCGATGGAGCCGCCTGAAGGCTGCAATCCAGCGATTTGCCAGACACCAGCTTGGAGCAATCTTACCAGAGAGCTATGAATCTGCCAACCGACGATCCACCTCCCGCTTCACTTCGACTGCTGGCCGACGGGATGCTCGGCCGGCTGGCACGTTGGCTGCGTGTTCTCGGCTACGATACGGCCTATGCGTCGGACACGGACGACGCCGAGTTGCTGCGCCGCGCCCGCGCCGAAGGCCGCGTGCTGTTGACCGCTGATCGCGCATTGGCCAAGCGTCGCGGCGCACGCACCATGTTGATTGAAACGCAAATATTAGCCGATCAATTGCGCCAGGTGCGCGACACGCTCGGCCCGCCGCCGGGCCACGAGTTTTCTCGCTGCGTTGCCTGCAATGGTGAGTTATTCCCGGTGGACAAATCTGCGCTGGCTGATCGAGTGCCGCCTTACGTCCTGGCGACGCACAAGGAATTCTACCGCTGCCATGATTGTGGACGCATCTACTGGCCTGGCACTCACGTCGAACGGATGAAAGCAGCGCTTGGGGACAGCGTGCGGACCTGATGGTTCCGGTTGACACTCGATACAGACGTGGTAGAATCCGCGCCAATCACCTTCAGGAGCGTCTCACAGTTTGGCAAAGTCAAAAGCGAAAACGATTGACCTGGCCCGCCGTCTGGTGGATGCCATCGAGGAGAAAAAGGGCGAAGATATTCTCTTGATGGACATTCACGCGCAAAGTGCGTTCGCAGATTACTTTGTCCTGTGTTCTGGTGCCAGCGAGCGACAGCTCAAGGCCATGGTGGACGCAATCCTGGAAACTGCCGACAAGCTCTTTGGTGTGTCACCTTCACACATCGAGGGCAAGCCAGAGACTGGCTGGATTCTCATGGACATGGGCGATCTGATCGTCCACATCTTTTCGCCCTCGCAGCGGCGCTATTACGACCTCGAAGGCCTCTGGAAAGATTCCCCGATTCTGTTGCGAATCAAATAACCCTCGCGCGCCAAGGCCGTTCGCCTTGGCAAGGCTCAAAGCCAAAAGTGCTACAGGTTTTCTCGCCTCTCGTTGATGAGGTGTTTGGCAGCCACGTATTCGACCGAATAGGGCGCCGGTAGCCCACGGTGCAGCAGACGCAGAGTCTCCAGATCGGACCGCCAGGCGATATCGCCCGGCGCCAGCACGCAAACGCTGCCTGGCTCATAGGTGGTATAGAGTTTGCCATCCTTGATGTAATAATGGGTGTCGCTGACTTCGGTGGGATAGATTTGCATGAATGGCGGGATGTCGTTGGGCCTGAACCAAAGTTTGATCTCACGCTCAGCCTCACTACTATTCGCAGAGGCATGGATCAGGTTGTCCATTCGCTCGCCAATCACATTTCCTGAGGCATCTTTGATGGGGACGACTGTGCCCAGCGCACGTATACATCCTGGCTTTGCTTCTCGGGCAGTATGAGGGTTCGTCGGGCCGACAATGTCTCGCACTTTTTGAATGGCGTTCGGACCGTGATAGACAAAGGCTATCACTCTTTGCTTCTGCGGTTCGTCAGGATAGTGGATGTGCCCCATGATATAATCGAGGAGTGGCAGAAAAAACGGCTTGCCCCGATGTTCGGCATAGTGTTCCTCAGCCAACATTCTGCTGACATGGACTATCTTGGCTCCAGCGAAGCACAAGCCGGTGTGGAATTCAGAAAGCTGAGAGAGCACATATCCTGTCAGCGAGTTTTTTAGAGCATCCGGCTTGATGAGCACCAGCGTCTGTTCGATTGCCCTGTCATCTAATGTGTGTTCCACTTGGCCTCCTCGACGCAAAATGAGGGGCGACGCGCTGCGCAGCGGTCGCCCCTGAATGGGCTAATGCAAGATCACAATTTCTTGAGCGCCTGGCGATAGAGCTTGAGCGCTTTTTGCAGATTGCCAGCTTTCATGTGCGCGTCGCCCAGCAGGCGCGTGCTGTCCACATCCTCAGGCTGATCTTCGATGATCGTTCCCAGATCAGAGATCACATCGTCGAGCGCAGCGCCGCGGCGGACAAGCTCGTTGTAGCCATTGCGCGCGGCGTTCATATCGCCCAATTGCCTGTAGCCGCGGGCCAGATCAAGCAGCGCTTGAACATCGTCGGGATTTGCGCGCAGACGCGCCATGATCGCATCCATATCCACGACGGGCTTGGGCGGCGCGGCTGGCGCCGGCTTGGCGCGCACCAGACGCCTGGGCGCGCGAGGCGCGGGCGCAGGAGGCGCAACGGCTTCTGGCTCGACACGAGGGATCTCACGTGGAGGCGCTACCGGGGCAGGCGCGGCTTCCGGCATGACTTCAGGCAGCGGGACCGCTGCTTCGGCAAGAGCGACTTCGGGCGCAGCTTCTTCTGCCGGTCCCTCTTCATCTTCAAGCGTCTGATACCACCAGTCCGGGCCGGTGGTAGCCGCCACAGGCTGCCGGGCGCCCAGGGGCCCGGTTCCGATCTTGACCGGAGGCGGCGCAACTTCTGCCGGAGGCCAGACAGCCGCAAAAGGCACAGTCGGGGCCGCCTCGGCTTCTTTCGCCACTGGCGGAGCTTGCCACTCGGCAATGCGTTCCGGCATAGCCGGGACAGGCAGTTCTTCAATGGGCGGTTGCTCGACCACTGCTCTGGCGGGAGGCGCCGCTGTGGGCGCCGGTGGGCGGCCTGTGATCTCGGCCATGCGTGCTGCGGCCTCGGCTTCCGCTTGCGCCCGCAGCGCTTCTTCCTTGCCCGCCGCGAGTCGCTCGAAGAAGGCTAGCGCTTCTTCGGGAGTGGGCATGGGAGCCTCCGCCGTAGGCGGTGCGGGCGGCGCAGCCACTTCGACAATGGGCGGCGGTGCCTGGACAGGCGCAGGCGGTGGCGTCACGGCCGCGGGCTTGCGCCCGGTGATCTCGGCCATGCGCGCTGCAGCTTCGGCTTCCGCTTGCTGTCGCAGCTCGGCTTCTTTGCCCGCCGTGAGCTTTTGAAAGAACGCCATAGCTTCTTCGGGGCTGAGCATGGGAGCTTCGGCGGTGGGCATAGCCGCTTCGGGAGCGGGTGGAGGCACCACAGCTTCGGGCTTGCGCCCGGTAAGCTCGGCCATGCGCGCTTCGGCTTCGGCTTGAGCTTGGGCTTGCAGTTCGGCTTCTTTGCCCACAGTGATCTGTTGGAAGAAAGCCAATGCTTCTTCGGGGCTGGGCATCGGCGCACCCTCGGCTGTCCATGGAGGAACTTTTTCGGCCACAGGAGCAACCGGTGCTTCCTCGAAGGGTGGCACTTGGACTTCCGTGGGCACTGCCGCGAGCCATTCGGGCGCTTCCGCCACAGGTGCAGCTTCTTCGATACCTTCGGGCTTGAGCGCGCGCAGCCAATCGGGAATCTCGGCCGCCTCGAGCGTCGGCATAGCGGCTTCGGGCGCAGCCTCTTCTTCCAAGGCTGGCATCGTGCCAAGCTCGGCATGCAGTTGCGCCAACCATTGTGGCTCTTCGGCTGCGGGCTGTTCAGCGGCTTCAGGTTCGAGTGTGCGCATCCAATCAGGGACCTCGGCAGCTTCCGGTGCAGCTTCGGCTTCTGCAGTTGGCAATGGGCCGGCTTCAGCACGCAATTGAGCCAGCCAATCCGGCTCGGCTTCTGCGACTTCGGGCGCGGGCGCTTTGACTTCGGGTTGAAGCGACTTGAGCCATGCCGGGATCTCGGCTTCTTCGACGGCGGGTGCGGCTTCGGCCGGCGCAGCTTCGCGCAACTGCGCGAGCCATTCGGGTGCTTCCTCCTCGATCTCAACCGTCGGCGTGATTGGGGCTGGAGGGGGAGCCGTCACACCCATCTCCGCCAGCCAGGAGGGGATCTCTTCAGTGATTTCGGGCGCGGGCAAGCCAGGCGCCGCAACGGCTTCGGCTTCGCTGGCCTCTGGCAAACCAATGCCTTGCAGCCAGGTCGGGATTTCCTCGGCGGGCGCAGCGGCTTCTGCCGGGGTGACAATGCCGCCGAGCCATTCGGGCGCTTCTTCGATGACCGGCGCAGCAGTGGGTGCTGCATACTCCAGCCGCTCGAGTTCGACCGGGCGGCACGGGATCGGCGCAACTCTTCCGAACAATTCGGCGGCTCGCCGACCTTCTGGATCGAGAGCCAGCGCGCGCTTGAGGTGAACTTCGGCGTCTTCTTCACGTCCGCCGTTCATCCAGATCTCGCCCAGGATCAGGTTGGCGTCCAGGCAGTAGGGCATCTGATCGAGCACCTTGAGTGCCATCTCGGAAGCTTCCAATCGCTGTTCGTCGCGCCAGAGCGCTTCGACCAGCAACGCCTGCAGGTCAACGCGCTGAGGTTCGAGCGCCAACATCGCACGGAGTTCGGCAATGGCTTCAGTATACAACTCGCCGTTCATGTACAGCCGCGCGAGCGCGCCGCGCGTGAGAGGAACTTTGTCTGGCACGACGCCATCGCGCCGACCGTAGAGCTTGCGTAGCTCCTCCTGAATCGCAGCGTTGCCCGGCTCGATCTCGAAGGCGCGCTCCATCTGCCACACGGCATCTTTGAGCGAGCCTTCCTTGTCATAGACCACGGCCAGCCCGGCGCGCGCGACAAAGTCGGAGGGACTCGCGCTGAGAATGCGTGTGAACATATCGGTGGTGACTTGGTGATCGTCGCGGTCAAAGGCGGCCTGGCCGAGCAGACGATATGGCTCGATGAACTTGGGGTGCTGCTGCAAGATGTGGCGGCAATGGGCGATGGCCTCATCGTAGGAGCCGCGTTCGAGCATCTCCTCGATTTCTTGCGTGTATTTATGCAGGGTTAGTTCTGGCATCCCCGCCTCCTCGAATCAAAAACCATGGTTTCTACGTACTATGATTATGCAATGCTTCGGGGAAAAAGACAAGTGGGGTAGTCGGGTGATTTCAGTCCTGGGGCGAGTTTTTCTATCATTGCGAGAATGTCATGCCGTTCGACGACGATATGTCCAAAAACAGAACTGGCTGGTGCTCGCGTGACCGTGCAGCCGTGAATCGCTATCCCGCTGCGCGGATGCCGCGGGCTTGAGGCTGGCTTCCGCCATCGCTGCTGATTGGCCCGCCGACTGGAACGGCGGGTGGGCACACCCTGTCCAAATCGCAAGGCAACTATTCAGCCGTCATTGCGAGGAGGCTCGCGGAGTGGGCCGGCGAAACAATCTCTAGTCTGCGTGAAGATGGCTTCAACTCTCCGGTATCACTCTGAGTGCCCTATACCTCCAAAGGGGGGTGGGCGCGGAATCTCTTTTGTACGAGAGATTCTGGGCCTGCCAAAGGCCGGCCCAGAATGAGACGATGCTATGTGGGAAATATTCTGAATCGGGCGGATACCCTTGACCAGCCTCCCAATCTATGGTAAAATCCATACCGACCGGTTGGTATTATTTGGAGGGTAAAATGGGTCCGCAGCAGCGTGGCGAGGAAACCCGTGCCAATATTTTACTGGCGGCCATCGAGTGTTTTGCTCAGCATGGCTACGAGGCCACAGGTGTGAACGAGATCTGCCTGCGGGCTGGTGTGACCAAGGGCGCGTTCTATCATCATTTTCCTAGCAAGCAGGCAGTCTTTTTAGAGTTGTTCAACCGCTGGCTGGAAGGCCTGGATGTGCAATTGGCGGCTGCACGGGCCGAAGCGTCAACGGTCCCAGAGGCTTTGCTCCACATGGCCGATATGGCCCAGGGGGTCTTTGATGCGGCGGATGGTCAGCTCCCGATGTTTCTCGAATTTTGGACCGAGGCCCGCCATGACCCTGAGATTTGGAGGGCGATGATTGCGCCCTATCGTCGGTACCGTGATTATTTTTCTGGCATCATCAAGGCCGGTGTTGCCGAAGGTTCACTCCGTAAGGTTGCCCCGGATATTGCAGCGCAGGTGGTGGTTTCGTTCGCAGTAGGATTGGTATTGCAGGGTGTGCTCGATCCTCAGGGCGCAGATTGGGGCAAGGTGGTTCGGGAAGGCCTCCGTATCCTCCTGCAAGGCCTCGAAAGAAAGCCAGCCTGATCGCCATGTCACTCCGACGTCTCTTGGCTATCGCCCGCAAAGAATTTCGCCACGTCACGCGTGACGCGCGCACGTTGTTCCTGGTGACGATTGCTCCAGCGATTTTGCTGGTGGCGCTGGCGTATGTGTTCTCCTTCGATGCGAATCACGCCGGGGTCGTCGTGCTCGACCAAGATCAGTCTGATCTCTCTCGCCAGTATATTGCCGATCTGACCAGCGACGGTACGTTTCAAGTGATGGCGTATCTGGAGCATTACGATGAGATTGATATCTGGATGAAATCTGGTCGAGCCAGACTTGCATTGGTCATTCCGCCCGGCACGGCGGCGACGCTGCAGGCTCTTCGCCCGGCGTCGGTGCAGGCGATTTTGGATGGCGTGGACATGATTGGCGCTGCTCAGGCGCTCGGCCAGCTCAACGCTCGCACGAATGTGTTCTCGTACAAGCTGTTGCCTTCCGTCAGCGTTCGCACGCCTGGCCTATTGGATGTGCGTACGCGAGTCTGGTACAACCCGTCGCAAAAGTCCATGAACAGCATGGTGCCGGGCCTGATGGCTGTCGTGCTCTATATGCCGGCGCTGGCGCTTTCGCTTTCGTTGACGCGCGAAAAAGAGTTGGGATCGTTCGAGGGGCTGGCGGCCACGCCGATCCATGGGCTGGAGTACTTGCTAGGCAAGACGATCACTTATCTGGGGTTCGGACTGGTCAGTTTGTTGCCTGTTGTGCTTGTGGCAACTTTGTGGTTCCATGTGCCGTTTCAGGGCAGCCTGTGGGTGTTTCTTGTATTGTCGGCTTGTTATTTTCTGGCCAGTTTTGGTCTGAGTCATTTTGTGTCCAGTCTGGTGGGGAGCCAACAGACGGCCATGATGATCATGCTGATGGTATTTTTCGTGCCCAGCTTTTTCCTGGCCGGGTTGGTATTGCCTGTGGATACCAGTTCGCCCGGCTCGCAGGTGGCGGCCTATTCCTTGCCGGTGACGCATTTTATCTTTATCTGCCGGAGCGTCTTTCTCAAAGGGTTGGGTCTGGCTGGGCTGATCGAGCCGATGCTGGCGCTGCTCGCGATTGCGGGCCTCTCGGCGACTGTGAGCCTGAGGTTGTTTTGCAAGTGGATTGGGTAATACGTAATACGCACGATGCAGTAACCACATGTTCAGACGAATTAGCAACGTTGCTGTAAAAGAGATCCTTCAACTCACGCGCAACTGGCTGCTGCTCATCTTTCTCGTCCTCGGCCCGACGATGGAACTGGTGTTGTTGGCGCGAGCCACTGGCCAGGGCCTCAAGCACCTGCCTATCGTTGTCGTGGATCAAGATCGCAGCCAGACCAGCCGCCAGGTCACCTCGGCGCTTGACAATACTGAAGAACTGGATGTGGTGGCTTACCTGGATTCGATCGATCAGGTAGATGCCTGGATGGAACGCAAGCAGGTGATCTTGGCCGTGATTCTTCCGCCTGAGCTGGAGGCCGATCAAGCGACTGGCTCGCCGCAGGTGCAATTGATCGCCGATGGGACGAACAACATGGCCAGCGCTTCGGCGGTGGAGGCGGCGATGGGCGCGATCAGTAATTTGGCTGTCCGGCATGCAGCGGCTTATGCCAGCCTGACGAATGGGGGGCCGGCCATAGACCTGCGCACGCAGGTGCTCTATAACCCTGCGCTCGATGCCAACTATTTTACGATCACAGCTCAACTGGGCTTTGTCATTTACCAGGTCGTCCTGGTCGTGGCTGCGGTCGGGCTGACACGCGAACGTGAATTGGGGACGCTGGAGCAACTGCTGGTCACGCCTTTGCGACGACTGGAACTGATCATCGGCAAGGCCATTCCAGCGCTGCTGGTGGGCTGCGTTGATTTTGCCCTCATGTGGGCCATTGCGGTATGGGGATTTGCCGTGCCCATGCACGGGTCGTTCCTGTTGCTGTTGGGACTGTCGCTTCTGTTCATTGCTGCTGAAATCGGATGGGGCTTGACGATTTCCGGTCTGGCGCAGAATCAGCAACAAGCCGGGCTGATCATTTTTGTTCTGGCGCTGATAGATGTGTCTTTTTCCGGTTACGTGATGCCAGTTGAACATATGCCGGCCATGTTGCAGATTGTGTCCAAGATCTTTCCGCTGCAACATTACCTGGAGGTGATCCGCGGCATCATGCTCAAGGGTGCCACGTTGCAGAACTTGGGGGCACAGGCATTGGCGTTGACGGCGCTGAGTGTGGGGAGTCTGGCGGTCGCTGTGATCAGCCTGCGCAGCCGGATGGAATAAGGTTCGAATGACGGATGATGAGGTGTTGAGTGGGAGGGCAGCCGGTCATTTGCGCGACCAAGTTATCGCGCTCGTTCAAAAAGACCAGCGCGCTGCGCGCGCTCGATCTGTGCATTGAGCCAGGCGAGTTGTTCGGACTGGTCGGGCCGGACGGCGCAGGCAAGACCACGGCGTTGCGCCTGATGGCGGCCGTCATGCGGCCCACCTCGGGCCATGTGAGCGTCGTTGGTTACGACAGTGTCCGGCACGCCGAGGCGATCCGCGCGCACGTGGGCTATATGCCGCAGCGGTTCAGTCTGTACGCGGACCTCGATGTGCTGGAGAACCTAGACTTTTACGCGGACATTTTTGGTGTGAACGGCGGCGAACGTCGTGAGCGTATCAAGCAACTGCTCGCGTTTGCGCATCTTGAGCAATTCACCGACCGACGGGCGGGGCAGCTTTCGGGCGGGATGCAGAAAAAGCTGGCGCTGGCCTGCACGCTCATTCATCGCCCGGAGGTGCTTTTGCTCGACGAGCCTACGACCGGAGTGGATCCGGTCAGCCGCCGCGAGTTCTGGGACATCCTGACGGACTTGCATATCTCGGGCACGACGATCGTTGTCAGCACGCCCTACATGGACGAGGCCGAGCGTTGCGATCGTGTTGGGCTGCTGTTCCGGGGCGAGTTGATCGAGTGCGATTCACCTGTTGCGATCAAGTCGCGCGTCCCCGGTCAACTGCTCGAGCTGCAACCGGAGCCGATGGAACACGCCCGGTCGCTGTTGGAACAATCCCCGGAGGTGATCGAAGTTCAAGTGTACGGTGATCTGTTACACGTCTTTGTGGACGATGCCGGGAAGCAGATGCCAGTCCTCAGGACGGCGCTTGAATCGGCTGGCGTGCGCGTCAAACGGATGCGCATCGTCCCGCCTCGCATGGAAGAAGCGTTCATCTCGCTGATTCACAAGAGGCAAGGACGAACGTGATGATGTTGAAACCAGAGGATGAATCCAAAGGCGCGAGACAGACAGGCCCGCGCCTGGCCTGTTGCATCGCGCATGGTACAAGCCAATGAACAACGGTTATGCAATTCATACTGAGAACCTGACCAAGCATTTTGGCAAATTCTGCGCTGTCAATGGTGTGACGTTCAGCGTGCGGCGCGGAAGCATTTTCGGTTTTTTAGGCCCGAACGGCGCGGGCAAGACGACAACGATGCGGATGCTCTTGGGGCTACTTGCGCCCACGTCGGGCAAGGCGGAGGTGCTCGGATATGACGTGGCCCATCAGCCGCGCGCCGTCAAAAAACGCATTGGTTACATGAGCCAGCGCTTTAGTCTGTATGATGATCTGACCGTCGGCGAGAATTTGCGCTTTTACGGACAGACGTATGGCTTGGGTAACTCGCGCCTCAATGAGCGCGTCCAATTTGTTTTGGAGATGGCAGGGCTGGTCGGACGTGACCGCGTGCGCGCGAAGGAGCTTTCCGGTGGCTGGCGGCAGCGGCTCGCGCTCGGCACCGCGATCCTGCACGAGCCGGAACTGGTGTTTTTGGATGAACCGACTGCGGGCGTGGATCCGGTCAGCCGGCGCTCGTTTTGGAAGTTGCTGTATGATCTGGCCGCAGGCGGCACGACGATCTTTGTGACCACGCACTATATGGATGAGGCCGAGCAATGTCAGGAGCTGGCGTTCATCCACGCGGGCCAGATCGTCGCCCAGGGATCGCCTGCTGCGATCAAGTCCACGTTGATGAAGGGCCAGGTGCTCGAGATCTCGCCCGATCATCCCACCGAGGCGATGCGCTTGCTCAAAGCTGCGCGCGAGCAAGGCCGGTTGGACGTAGACGACATCGCCCTGTACGGAGCGCAGATTCACATTGTTGCAGGAGATGTGGGGCGCCTGATGGAGTCCATCGCGCACCTGTTGCAAGCGGGAGGCGTGCTGCCCGGCCAGATGGATATGATCGCACCGTCGCTTGAGGATGTGTTCTTGTCGTGTATTCGCTAGTTTGTAGTGCGCTAGTTCGTTAGTGAGATAGTGCAATGGGTAAGATGCCTGTGCCCCTTGCAGCTTGAATGGTGTGGAGTATGAAGCCTAGAAATTGGATCATTCTAATCGTTGTAGTGTTTGCTGTCGGCAGTGCTGTGTGGTGGTACATTGGACAGCGCCCTGGCTTGTTGGAGAGTTTGCGGGAGCGACTGGGCCTGGCTCCAAAGGAGAACGGCTGGGTGGCTTCCGGTTTCATCGAAGCGGAGGAGGTCGCGCTGGCGCCCGAGATGGCCGGTCGAGTGGCTGAATTGCCCTTTGGCGAAGGGGACGAAGTGAGCAAGGGCGACCGGGTCTTGCGCCTTGAAGATGACCTCTTGATGGCCCAGGTTGAGTTGGCGCGCGCCAAGTTGGAGGAAGCGCAGGCTCAACTTGCGCGCGTCCAAGCCGGAGCGCGCCGGGAGGCGATTGACAAGGCAACGGCACAACTGGCAATGGCTCAGGCGGCGCGTGATGCAGCCCGGCAGGCCTGGCTCGACGCGCAGGCGGTTCGAGATAATCCGCAGACGCTCGACGTGCAAATCGCCGCAGCACGAGCGCAGGTGACTGCGACTCAAAAGCAATACGAGGCGATGCTTTTGCAGCGTGACATCGCCGAGGACGCCTGGAAGAATTACGGCCAGGGCGTGGACAAACTGGCTGGGGTCCCTCTCCAATTTCGACCTGCTCTGCCGACCGCGTTCTACCTGATCCCGTATCAATGGGAACAGGCGTTGGCGGCCACTGACGCAGCCAAGGCGGTTTACGAGGGCGCGCGTTCGGCGCTGGATCATTTGTTGGAGCAGCGCAACAATCCGCAAGAGGCACAGGCGCAGGTGGACGCGGCACGTGCGCGCTATGAATCTGCGGAAGCAGCCGTGGCCCAGGCCCAGGCGGCACTGGATGCGTTGAAGGCGGGAGCGACGCCGGAACAAGTGGCAGCGGCGCAGGCACAGGTCAACGTGGCTCAGGCCGCGTTCGAAGCCGCACAGGTGCAATGGAGCAAAGCGTCCCTGCGCGCGCCGATCAATGGTGTGGTCGTCGTTCGCAGCATCTACACGGGCGAGATAGCCGCGCCCGGCATCACGGCGCTGACGTTGGCCGATCTCGATACTGTGACGTTGACAATTTACGTCCCCGGCGGCCGGTTGGGTGAGGTGGCTCTGGGGCAACCGATGGATGTGCGCGTGGACGCTTTTCCCGATCGCGCCTTCCCCGGCGTCATCACGTATATTTCCGACAAAGCCGAGTACACACCGCGCAGCGTCCGCACGCCGGATCAACGCGCCAGTCTGGTGTATGCGGTCAAGATCAAGATCGCTAATCCCGATCACGCGCTCAAGCCGGGGATGCAGGCCCAAGTCCTGACAAGGTGACAGGGTGACATGGTGACCAAGAAAGACGAATCACGTTTGACGTTTGACGTTTCACGCTTCTTGCTGCTTGCCTTATGTGTCTTGGTGTTTTCTGCGTGCCAATCGAACGGCAATGCCAATGGCAAGTATAGCGGCGTGATCGAGGCGACCTCTGCTAAGGTAGTGGCCGAACTTGGTGGACGGATCGTTGAAATCGGCGCGGATCAGGGAGATCTGGTTCAGGCGGGACAGGCGTTGGTGCGGCTTGACGATGCGGCTTTGCAGGCACAGGTCAAGCAGGCGCAGGCGGCGGTGAGCGCAGCGCAGGCGAATCTGGCGCAGGTCAAGGCGGGCGCGCGCCGGGAAGAGATTGAAGCGGCCCAGGCGGCGCTCCGCCAGTCTCAAGCTGAACGCGATGGCGCGCTCCAGGCGTACAGGGACGCGCAGGCGATCCTTGATCATCCGCAGCAGCTTTTGGCGCAAATTGACGCCGCACGTTCGGGAGTCAAGCAAGCCGAACAGGCGGTTGCTATCGCACAGTCCAGACTGGCCGAGGCGCGCTGGTGGCGTGAGTTTTATGATGATGATGTCGGGCGGCGCGAGTCACTCGACAAACAGATGGCTATCGCTCAGCGTAACCTGGAGGCGGCCCAGGCTCAACTGGAAGGCGCGCAAGCCCAGGTCAAGGTCCTGGAGACGATGCGCGTCACGCCTGTGACTTTGCAGGCGCAGGTCAACGGCGCGCGCAACAGTTACAGCATGACGCTGGCAAGCGTTTCGATGGCTGAATCCGCGTTAGCCGAGCTGAAAGTTGGTCCAACCCCAGAAGAGATTGCGTTGGCTGAAGCGCAACTGCATCAGGCGCAGGCACAATTGAAACTGGCCCAGGCGCAGTTAGCTCGGGCAGTGGTGCGCGCACCGCTGAGCGGAACGGTACTCAGCCGGTCGGCGCGTGTGGGCGAAACGGCTCAACCTGGCGCGACGCTGTTGACGCTGGCGAACCTGGACGAGATGACGATGTTGATCTATGTGCCGCAAACCGACTTGCCGCGCGTCCGAGTGGGCGATGCGGTGGCTGTGACCGTAGACGCTTACCCTGGTCAGGTATTTCATGGCCAAGTCGCCTCGATTGCTCGCCAGGCTCAGTTCACCCCGCGGGACACGCAAGCCAAGGAGGATCGCGCCAAGGTCGTGTTTGCCGTCAAGGTGCGCCTGCCTAACGCCGATCATCGCCTCAAGGCGGGCATGACCGGTGATGCGGTGATCGAAACTATCAACCATTAACGATTCGGACTTGGGTCGCTGGGGTGCGGCCAGAGCGCGTTTGAGAGAAAAACAAAGCGAGGGTGGGTCACATATCGTGGCCCACCCTCGTAGCGTTTGCAGTGCTTATGCCATCTCAGGTTCGATCAGGCCATAGTTGCCGTCTTTGCGCCGGTACAGCACGTTCATTTGCCCGGATTCGGCGTTGTAGAACACGTAAAAGTCATGGCCCAAGAGTTCCATTTGCTCGATGGCTTCTTCGGGGGTGATGGATACCACACGGAAGCGCTTGGTGCGGACGATGCGCCCGGCGGGTTCTGGTGATTCGAGTTCCTCTGGCACCAGTTCTTCACCCGCCAGCTCTTCTTCTGTGTCGGGCCGTGTGCGCTCTTGGCGCTTGCCCTTGTAGCGGGAAATCTGGCGATACATCTTGTCCATCACGGCGTCAATCGCGGCGAAAACATCCTGGTGGCGTTCCTCGGCTCGCAGAATCGTGCCTCTGCTGCGGATGGTCAGTTGCGCTACCTGACTGTGTTGTGCGTTGCGCGTTTTGGCGGCGCTCAACTCCATATGCGCTTCACTGATGTTGGGCAAATAGCGATCCAGCTTGCCGACCTTTTTTTCCACATAGTCCTGTAGCCTTGGCGTGACCTGGACATTGCGACCCCGAATTGTGACCTCCATATGACTCTCCTTTCGCTTGAGATTTGCATAGCGGAGCCCCCCGCTATGCTGGAAATGTGTCATGCTAGGGTGCTCGGCCTAACGTCAGTGCCCAGACCGATTTGGCCCCGGCCTGCTTGAGCGCATGGCAGCAAGCGTCCAGCGTCGCACCCGTCGTACACACATCATCAATCAGCACAATCTGTCGCCCCTGCACGAGGTCAGCGCGCGCTTCGAAAGCCTCTTGGACGTTGGCCTTGCGCTGCTCGGCATTGAGTGTAACCTGCGGCAGAGTCGCTTTGATTCGCGTCAGGGCGGCTTCGACAACCGGCAGGTCGCACGCCTTGCCCAATTGTTCCGCGAGCAGCGTGGACTGGTTATAGCCGCGCTCTCGCAGGCGCGCTGGGTGCAACGGAACGGGAACGATCACGTCTGCGGGCAGGGGCTTGGCCTGCCAATGCACAATCAACAGACTGCCCAATGGCCCGGCCAGGCTTGTCCTTCCATTGTACTTGAGATGGTGAATCGCTTCCCGCAGCGGGCCTTCGAACAGCACGGCTGAGCGGATACCGTCGATCTCGAGGGGCGCATGGCGGCATTGCGAACACGGAAGCGCGTTGTGTTGAGGACGCCCACACTGTGGACATACGGGATCATGGATCGCCTGCACCCGGGAACGGCAGGTGGCACACCACTCCTGTCCCAATTGGCCGCAGCCAGCGCAGCGCGGAGGAAAAAGCGCGTTCAGCAGGGCGTTGCGAAACCGTCCCCACTGAGCCTGCCACGCTGGCCAGTTCACACCGCCCAGCGCGCGCATGTTCACCCCTGTGCGGGTGAGATTGGACTAGAACAAGCCCGTGGCGCCCCCCCTGATGATCGTCAGCGCAGCAGGCCCGAGCAGAATGATATAGAGGGAGGGAAAGATTAGAAACACCATCGGGAACAGCATCTTGACCGGCGCCTGGTGCGCTTTTTCTTCAGCGCGCTGCCGGCGCCGCACGCGCATCTGGTCAGACTGGATGCGCAAGACTTTGGCAATAGATACGCCCAGTTGGTCGGCCTGGATGATAGCCGCTACAAAGCTCGTCACATCGGGCACTTCCATCCGGTCGGCCATATCGCGGAGGGCCTCGCGGCGCATCTTGCCCAGGCGGATTTCCTGCAGGACACGCGCAAAGGCGAGCGACAGATCGTCTCTCCACTTTTCAGTGACTTTTTGCATCGCGCCATCAAAGCCCAACCCGGCCTCGACGCACACGGTCAACAGATCGAGCGCGTCTGGCAGCGACTTGATGATCGAATTCTTGCGGCGACTGATCTGGCTGGAGAGCCATAGGATGGGTAGGAAAAAGCCTAGCGCCGCAGCCAGCAAAGGAAAAGCGATCTTGCGCGTCCAGTCCGCGCCCGTCACAAACATCAGCAGGCCGATCAAGCCCCCCAGCACGATGGCCACCACAGCCCGCGCGGCCCAGAATTGGGAGGGGGTCAGGCTATAGGGGTTGCCGGCCAGTTCCAGGTTGTGGCGGGTGGATTCCAGCGAGCGTTGTGGCGTGAAGCGGGCAACGAACTGGGCTATCGCATTAAGGATCGGCACAACGACACGCTGGCTAAACGGGAGCGACAGCTCGATCTCTTCCAGCGTCACCGGCTGCTCGCGCGCCCCATACTCGGCCAGTCGCTCTTCCAGTGTCTTTTGCGGGTCGGGCGCGCCAATCCCCACGACAATCAAGACCAGGGCAAAGGCAATGGCCGCCCCGATGATGATGACCAGTGGTGACATATCTACCTCTCCTTTCTCACTGGCCCGGTTACACCTCGATGCGCACGATCTTTTGGATGATCAGAAAACCGCTCGTGATCATGATCCCGCCCACGATCAGCATGGCATAGCCGCAGATGCCGCTGGTCCACAGACGTGAGACGTATTCGCGGTTGAGCAGATACAGAATGGCCATCAGTGCCAACGGCAGACCGGTGATGACGTAACCCGTGATCATGCCCTGCGCGGTCAATACCCGGATCTCGCCTTTGATGCGCACCCGCTCGCGGATGGTGTGGCTGATGACTTCAAGGATCTCGGCCAGGTTGCCGCCCACCTCGCGCTGGACGTTGATGGCGGTGACGATCAGATCGAGGTCGTCAGACTCGACACGGCGCAGCATGTTTTGCAGCGCCTGCTCCAGGGTCAGGCCCAACTGCACTTCTTTGACCACGCGATCAAACTCGCCCGCGACCGGCTGCGGCAATTCGCGCGCCACAGATTCCATGGCTTGCAGGACGCTATAGCCTGCTCGCAACCCGTTGACGAGTTGGTTGAGGGTATCCCCGAGCTGCTCGTTGAACATCTTGAGGCGGCGGCCCTGCATAATGCCGACATAGATGCGCGGCGCAAAAAAGCCCGCGACGATGCCGGCGGCCGCAAAGATGACCGAGCCACTGCTGATAATGTAAGCGATGATCCCAAAGCCAAAGACGGCGATCACGATGGCGGCCAGGTATTCGCCGACCGTCAGCTTGAGATCGGCCCGGGCAAGTTGAATGGCGATGTTGTCGGCAAAGCCCCGCCCCGACAGCATCCGGTTGAGCACATCACCGACGGGAGAGACGCGTCGGGCGGGCCTGGCCTCTGTCGGGCGCTCGACCTCGATGTATCGTTCCAGGCGTTCTTGATACTGGCCGCGCTCGCCGAACGAGCTGACGATCCCGACTATCAGGACGATGACAGCGATCGCGCCGACGATCAGGATAATCGGGTTCAGGGTGAACATCGTCTTTCTCCGTTTTATCGCCGGGTGCCCAGCCCAAAGATGCTGGGCGGCAAGCGGATGCCCACGGATTCCAGCCGCTCCATGAACTTGGGACGGAGGCCTGTAGGGATCAACCGGCCGATGACTTTGCCGTTTTCGATCCCCTGCTTTTCAAAGACGAAAATGTCGGACATGGTGATGACCTCGCCTTCCATGCCCTGGATCTCGGTGATGTTGACGATCTTGCGGGAGCCATCGCGCATGCGCTCTTGGTGGACGATCAGGTTCAATGCCGAAGCGATTTGCTCACGGATGGCGCGATGCGGCAGGTCAAAGCCGGCCATCAGCACCATGGTCTCCAGGCGGGCCAGCGTGTCGCGTGGGCTGTTCGAGTGCAGCGTGGTCATTGAGCCATCGTGACCTGTGTTCATCGCCTGCAACATGTCCAGCGCCTCAGCGCCGCGGCACTCGCCGACGATGATGCGATCGGGCCTCATGCGGAGCGCGTTGATGACCATATCGCGGATGGTGATCTCGCCCTTCCCTTCGATGTTGGGGGGGCGCGTCTCGATGGTGACGACGTGCTCCTGGCGCAACTGCAGCTCGGCGGCATTTTCAATCGTGACGATGCGCTCGTCGTTGGGAATAAAAGACGACAGGATGTTGAGCAACGTCGTCTTGCCCGAGCCGGTACCGCCGGACACGACAATGTTTGTCTTGGCCTTGACGCACGCACTGAGGAACTCGATGGCCTCCGGAGTCACCGTGCCAAAGGAGATCAGGTTTTCCACCGTCAGCGGGACCCGGGAGAACTTGCGGATGGTCAACACAGGCCCCACGAGTGACAGCGGCGGGATGACGGCGTTGACACGGCTGCCATCGGGCAAGCGCGCATCCTGGTAGGGCTGGCTTTCGTCAATGCGGCGGCCCAGCGGCGCGATGATGCGGTCAATGATGCGCATCAAATGATCGTTGCTCTCAAAGGTGGCGTTCGTGTGCTCGATCTTGCCCTTGCGCTCGATGTAGATGTTCTTGGGACCATTGACCATGATTTCGGTAATGGTCTCGTCGGCCAGGAACGGTTCGAGCGGGCCATACCCCAGGATCTCGGCGGCGATCTGCTCGAACAGGCGCTGGCGCTCCACACGACTAAGGATGATGTTCTCTTCGGCCAGCGTCGCGTCAAACATCTCCTCGATCGTCGAGCGCACCTCGTCGGTCTTGGAAATGTCCATCGAGGGGTCCAGATCAGCCAGCAACTTGTTTTGGATACGCGTCTTGAGGTCGAGATAGGCATCCCGGCTGGGTGCGACGGAGGTGGGCGCACGACGCGCGGCAATTTCCCGAAGCTTGGAAGGCTGCTCGGTAGGAGTCAACGTCCCCTTTTCAATCCGTTTCAAAAGTGACATGGATTTCCCCTTTTCCAGCTAACACTGCTAACCACGATTAAAGATTCGTCCCAGCCGCTCGCGCGCGATATCTTCCGCAGTCTTGATGGCCCCGGGTCCACCGGCCGACTCCTCGACTGGCTTGAGTTCGTTTGCCAATCGCTCGGCCAGTTGGTTAATCGCCTGGGCCAACGCGGTGGATTTGACGCGCGGATCGGCTGCGAGCGGCACGCCGCGGTTGACTGAGCCGACGGCCGTGGATTCGTCCATGGGCAACTGCGCGGCCACGGTATGCTTGACGTGCTTTTCAATGTCCTGAGCTGAGATCGGGCTGCGGCGATCCACCTTATTGAGCACGAACATGATCTTGTTGGATTGATACCGCAGCGCATCGGCAATCTCGAAAAAGGTGCGCGCGTTCTTGATCGAAGGAATGTCGGGCGTACCGAGCAGGACAATCCGATCGGCACTGTCGAGCACCGCCAGGATTTCGTCCTGGAGTGTGCGTGTGGTGTCCACGACGATAAAGTCGAACATATCGCGCATCTCGGCCAGGACGGACTTGATGTGTTCACCTGTGACCAGGTCGGCCAGCTCAGGCCGCCCCGGCGCCAGTAGCGCCTTGACCCCGGACGCGTGCGGCGTCAACATGGTTTCGATCATTTCGGCATCCAGGTCAGCGATGACTTTGGAAATGTCGGCGATGCTGCGTGTCGCTTGCAGGTTGAGCAACACCCCCACGTCGCCAAAGTGCAGGCTGGCGTCCATCAGGGCCACTTTGTGATCCGACTTGGTCAATGCGACCGACAGGTTGACGGCCAGCATGCTCGTGCCGATGCCGCCCTTCGTCCCAAAGACCGCAATGATCTTGCCTCGCCGAAGCGGACGCGCTGGAGCAGTAGGCATGGGCATACCAGGGAGAGGACCCGTGGCTCCCCCCACCGACATGGCGGGTGCGCGCGCCAGGGCAGATTTGTGAACCCGGCGGATGGTCGAGATCAGCTCTTCGGCGCTGAAGGGCTTGGTGACAAAATCGCGCGCGCCGACGAGCATCGCCCGGCGCAAATAGTCCGCCTCGCTCTGCACCGAGACCATGATGACCTGGGCGAGGGGGACGGCTTGAACGATCCGCTCGGCAGCGGTGATGCCGTCCATATCCGGCATGTTAATGTCCATCAGCACGATGTTAGGCTGATACTGGCGCGCATTCTGGATCGCTTCGGTGCCATTGCCTGCTACGGCGACGACTTCGATGTCGTTTTCAAACGCCAACAGCTTGCGGATATTCTCCCGCATCTCCGGAATGTCGTCAACGATTAAGACACGAATCTTGTCCGAGGAGGGAGCGTTACTCATGCTTGACTCTTTACAGCCTCTTGAGAATCTCTAACAACCCATCTGGCGGTTGGAGTGCAGGCTTCAGCCTGCTGCCGGCTGTGGCAGCCTGAGGGCTGCACTCCGGCGATTTACCCAACACCGGAACTTGTCATCAATCTGATCAGCCCAATGTCTAAAGTCGAGAAGCCAGCTTCGACTCAAGTTCACTAAGGTTGTCTAGCGCCTGTGGGCGCAACGCCGCCCCCACCGGCAAATGTGTAATCGAGCTTGGGCGGAATCGAAACGCGAAATCGCTCAAACAGGTATTGTAGGGTGACGGCTTCCGTGGTAAAGCGCGTTTCCTTGTCACCCGCGGCGCGCAAGGCCATATCGAGTTGCGCGCCGGTCTCCCGCGCGTACTTGAGCACCAGCGCATCCTGGGGATCCACCTCGAGCGTGAGCACCTGCGGCAAAGGCGGGACCGGCGTCGGGGTAGGCTGGCCTCCACCGGCCGGTGCAGCCGAGGTGGGCGCCGCCAGCGGGATACCCCAGTCGCCCAGCCCCAGCACTTTGGCGTTCTGGATCAGCCACTGGCAAACCATTCGGGGCAGTTGAGCTTCGGACGGCCCTTCGACGGCAGGTAGCCCGCCAGGCGCAACGGCAGGCCGGCCCGCCATGCCCTCAACCGGCTGACCGGGTTTCTCAGGGTCAATGTAGCCGATCTTGTTTGGCTTCCGACTCTGGAACTCTTTGTCCAGTTCATAGATCCAGAAGCAGGCCATCACATCCACGCGATCGCCCGGTTGAACGGCATACGCCACACTCAACAGCCGTGGGGCCACATCCTTATCGCGTCGATCAAAAGGCAGGGTGCTGTTTTCCGGATAAGTGGAGCGAAGCGGGAAGGCCACCCCCACTTTGAGCGACTGGATTCCCATGGCGGCCTGCGAGCCAGCGCCCGTTTCGGCCGGGCTGGCGGCGATCATGGCAGGCAAGACCGGGATGCCTTGTGGAATATCTATCTTAGCGTACTTGCCGACCACTCGGCTGGGTTCGCTGTATGCGCTGGGGGGAACCTGGCTCTGCGGCCAGTCGAACAGCCCGACGGCGGCGGTGATGATCTGCGAGCCGCGCGGGATGGGTTGAAAGGCGACCACGATTTTCGTCGTGGGGACGATGGGAACGGTCGGCGTGACTTTGGCTGTTGGCTGGGTGGGCCGGGCCAGCAGCACGGCCAGCAGGATCGCCAAGAGGGCCAGGAGTAGCCCCAGAAGGATAAAGGTTCTGCCGCGTCGCATGAATTTCCTCCTTAGTGAACGCGTCTCCGCTCAGGCTATCGCAGACGGATGACGAGTCGGTTGAGATCCATCAATCGAGTGGGTCAGACGATGATGACCTGGTTCGTCGGGCCGCGAATCCCTGCCACATGGCCCGTCCGGCATCACCTACAACTATAGTTACTTCCGATAAAATGTCAAGAACGCTTGGCTTGCAATTGCATTGCAGTCTGTAATGATTTGTTAACCCAAAGGCGAGCCGCCTGTAGTCACATTGAATTCCTGCGGGTCTGTGCCGATCCCTCGTTGTCCCAGGCTATTGACCAGCCAGTCGCCGTCATAGACTTGGACGCGCCAGCGATATCGCCCAGGCGGCAGGCCCCCGGACAGCGTGAAGGATGTGGCAAAGGGTTGTTGGCCAGTGTCCAGCGCCAAGATCCAGGGTGTATGAGAGCCTGGATCGAAGGTGGGGTCGGCCGAGAGCACCACGGCGTCAATAAAGATGCTGCGGTGTGGGGAGGTGCCATACGTGCGGCTCAAAGTCACCGTGTGGCGTCCAACGTCTAGCTCGTAATCGTCCACGGGTTGCCACACCCAGGCGTTCAGCGGCTTTTGCGCTGTGGCGATCTCGATCGGCGCTGCGGCGTCCATTGCAATAAAAGTCTGTTGATCGTCAATTGCACGCCGGTATGTCCGCACCCACAGCCGGTATTTGGCTGGTTGCGTGATGTTGACTTGAGCCACAGCGGCCCCGGCGTGCCAGTTGTCGGCCAGGTAAGCAGAGCCAGAGAAATCGGCGGCATACCGGGCTTCTCTAAACCAGCCCTGGTCCTGGCTGAAGAGGCTTTCGGCTTCCAGCCAGATCAGCTTGGGATTGCGCCGCTCGACCACCAGTTGGAAAGCCTGTGGTGGAGGATTGAGTCGCCATTCGAACGTCATCGGGCGATCACTGATCAAGTCAGTTCCTCTTTCGGGCTGAAGGGCGAGGAGCGCATTAGTGCTATGGCAGGTCGGCTGTTGCAGATCCTCGGCCGACAGGCGATACACGTCAAAGAACTGCCCCGGCTGTATCTGCGTGCGCGGATAACACCAGCGCAGCGCGCTCAGGAGCGCGTCGCGTTTTTGGCGATTCGGATCATTGAAGGTGGTCTTGTCCACAATGATGTTCGCCGTTGAATATAGGGCGCGATCATCCCAGATACGTCCCAGCAGGTTGCCGAGTTCGATCAGCGTGTAATAGGCTGTCGGTCTCGACAGACCACGCACGCCGGCCACACTGAACTCGATCAGGTTTGGCTCGAGATCGATAGTATCACCTATCATGGGCACGTAGGGCAGGTAGGTCATGGGCGCAGTCGAAGCGCTGGCGCGCACTAGGTCGGCAAGCTCGCGCCGCTTTTGCTGTTCGGCCGGGTCGGCGAGCTGTGTGCTGAACACGTTGACGTCGTACAGCACGATGCCGAGCAGCACTAACGCAAAGGCTGCAAACGAGGTGCGCGGGCCGAGACTGGGCAAGAGTTGACGGCTGGCCTTGAGGGCGGCGATCAGGCCCAGGCCAGCCAAACCCGAGGCCGCCATCATCGCGGGATAGTAAACGCGTGGGAGGGGCGCGCCCAGGACTGCGAAGGGAAAGAATTGAATCACGAACCATAATACCAGGAGGACCAGATGCGACTTGCGCCATGTCGTCAGCGAATACCCCAGTCCGATCACGAAAAACGGCAAGAGCCAGATGTTATAGATCGGCCCGCTCCCCCAGCGCACAAGTTGATCCGGATATTTGACCGCATAGAACAGCGTGCTGAGCGATTCGATCAAGTGGTTCGTCACCAAAGCCCATATCTCTGCCCCGCGGCGCAGTGAAGAGAGGTGATAGCCTTGACGGGTGTTGATGTACTCTATCGTCGAGGGCATGACGAACAACAAGGGCGCCAGAAAGGCCATCGAAAACGTGAGCCAATCTTTCCAGTTCTGGCGGTCGCGCAACGCGCATACCATCAGGTAACACAGCGCGACGAGCGGCATCAAGAAGAAGGTCTCGTAGGTCAACATACCGACGGCGGTCGCAATCCCGGCAGCCAGGAACCATCGCGCGTCACGCGCTTGCACGGCCTCGATCAAAACAAAGCATGCCAGCAGAACCCAGAACTCGACGAGCGTGTCGTGAACAGCCTGGCGGCTCGCGCTCAACTCGATGAAGGCGAATCCTGCCAGCAGCGTGCTCGTCAGCGCGGCCGGTGGGCCAGCGGCGCGGCGCATGATCAGATAGAACAGCAGCAATGCCCCCAGGCTCATGGTCGCGTTCACGTAGCGCGGCGTCAACAAGTTGATGCCTAAAAGCTGCATGGCCCAGCCTTGCAGGTAGAATGTGACCGGCAAATAGTGAAAGTGGCGATCTGCAAAGTCTCCGCGATGCTCGCCTCGGATGACCGAGAAATACGATTGTATCGTCCAGCTCTTTTCGTCGCCGTCCACGCCATAGATTCTCTGATCGAGACGGTAATAGCGGGCGAAGGCGGCCAGCGCGATGAGCAGGATCAGCGCCAAGATCTCGGCGCGGCGGCTGAGTGTTCCGACGTGGATGAGACCATCGCGCGACTGTGGATGCCGGCGCATCCACAAGAGCAGCCATGCGGCGGCGGCCAGGTACGCAACGATGCCAAGCGCAAATTGGCGCGAGACGATAAGGACTTGACCAAGAGCTGCCAGCCCGACCGCCCCCAACACCCATCTGGCTCGCTCCATGTCTCGTGCCGCCCACATCGAGCCGCGGCCTGCCCTGACCTGCTCGCCAAGCCTGCGAAGGGAGCGCGGCCAGCGGATTCGAACCTTGAATTCGATTTCCAAGACTGGCGGCTCCGGGAACGGAACGGCTGTTGGGGTTTCCAGCGTGGTTTCCGGGGGTGATGGAATCAGCGCCACTTGAGCCGATGCTGGGGCTGTTGGCACGGCGGGTTCTTGCTCAGGTTGCGGGGGAGCCAGTACTGGTGCGGCTTCCGTCTGCTTTGCAGAGGCAGGCTCATTTGCGCTGGAGGATCTGAATGGCCCGCGATATTTGAGCCACGTCAGCACGGGTGAGAATTGTCCAAAGAGGCGAACCTCCGGCTGTCCTGCTCTGGTGCTGGTGCCGCGCTTTTCCCAGTATCGTCTGGCCCGGCGCATCAGCCACAGGTCGAGCGCCACTGCGATGCCGAGGGCCAACAACACGTACACGAGGACATCTGACATCCAGCGGCTATTGTCCTTTCAGCACAATTGGCAGGTAGGTATATAGCGCATACCGGTAATTCCTCATCACGACGGGCAAGTGGACGGGGGTTCGAGCAATGGCGATCAACAAAACGTTGCTGGTGCGGGTGGGATCGCCTGTGGACGTAATGGTGGAGCGGAAGATGGCCGTCGTACCCTCCGCCACGCCAGCGGGGATGGACACCTGGAACGTGAGCGGATGGCTTTCACCGGGCAACAGCCCTGGAAACGGCGTGGGATCAAGAGCGACCGCCCACGTCAGCGCTGGGGTATGCGTGATGATGTAGGTGTCGGTCATGTTGCCGACGTTTCGGACCTGCACGACAAGATTAGCCTGCTGCCCCGGCGGCGCAGTTCCGGTGACAACGGGGGGGGAGGCCCTGACCCGGTAAGAGGCAGGGACATAGACCCAGGTGGGGGCGACCGCAATGTTGCTCTCTTGCGAATGGCCGTACCATTCTACATTGGAGCCGTAAATGCTCGAATAATGCCCCGGGTCGCCATCGAACCAGACATCAGGCTGAGCATAGACGCTCTGGTAGCCCAACTCGGTCATGAACGTGAGCGCCGTCTGCACTGTGATGCTCTTGCCTGGCCCGAGCGTTTCGATTTTCCAGCCGGGGCTTTCGGGAGGGTTCCCCAGTGGCTTGAGAAATGCCAGGTTACCATACGTGCCCACTCCCCCGAAATGATCCCAAATGTCGTACGGCGGGAGCGCATAGGCCGGCTTGATGTACATTTCGACGGGGAACCATCGGAAGGCCGTCATGACGCCTCGGTTTTCGAGGACGGCCGTGAAATAGGTGGGTGAATCCACGGTGGCCGTGAGAGCAGAGATCAAGATTTTCGTCACGGTGAGATGAGCGCCAAACAGCGGCTCATGCACAACCACCGCGCTGGAGAATTCGTTGGTGTTTGCGACCCATTGTTCCCACGCCTCTTGAATGGACTCTGTGGTTGGCGAGGGAGACCGGCGTACCAGCTTCAGGAAGGTGTTTCCCCAATAATCTTCTCGCTCCTCTGGGTTGTGGCGGGTATAGATCACGGTACAGGTCAGCGGGTTGTAGGACGCGCTGGCCCGTATCAGAGGGGTCACTGTGACCAGGTCCTGGTATCGCACGGTGTAGCTCACGGTCCAGTAGGTGAATGTGATCCAGGGCTGGGGATCAGGCTCCAACGGGATGTCGAGAAAGGTGTAGTCGCTCTCACATCGCTTGGTGGCGTTTCCTTCGGCCAATCCCCACGTCACATTGTTGCAGGCATCAACCGGCAGCCGGATCACTCCACCGCCGGGACGATTGTAGATCACATCGTCTACACGCACCGGCCAATAGTCATCTGCCACATAATCCAGGAGGGTGCTTGTGATGCCATCTGGCAACAGAGGCATCAACGTCACCGTCTGCGCGCGTTGAACCGGCTCGTCCAGGGGCGATTGGATGTTCCAGAGGTCATCTGCGTTCGCGCCCGGGGGCGGCGGAACGGGCGATAATGACGTGGGCGTGCTGATCCCCCCGTAGGCGGCTCCGATGAGCAGCGCCAGACCGGCCGCGCTGAGGAGAATGACCGTGGCAAGCCTGCGGATTGGAATTGGCATTGACCCTAAACCTTTGGAACCGTTTGCCCGGCCTGCGGATGCTGCACATTCCGGGCCGAGCAAACGGTTCCTGTGTCGGTATCGGCGGACTTAGTCAAAGCGGGTGGGCGTGGGCGAAGGTGTCCGCGTCGGCGTGATCGTCACCCCTGGCGGTGGTGTATTGGTTCGCGTCGGCGTCCGTGATGGCGTCCGCGTCGGCGTGATCGTTGGCGTGCGCGTCGGCGTGCGCGTCGGCGTGATCGTCGGCGTGCTGGTTCGCGTTGGCGTGTTTGTTCGCGTCGGCGTCCGTGTAAACGTCGGGGAAGGACCCGGCGTGTTGGTCCGCGTAGGCGTGTTGGTCCGCGTGGGCGTGCCGGTGCGCGTGGGCGTACGGGTGATCGTGGGCGTCCGGGTGATGGTTGGCGGAGCCGTGTTGCTGGGCGTCGGCGTCCGCGTCGGCGTCCGTGTGACGGTCGGCGTGCGGGTCGGCGTCGGCGTCGGGCCGCAGAGCGAGAACTGCCGCGAATCAAAGGCGCGCGAGTCCTCCCCGCCGCCGGGCGCCGTCGAGTCATAGTCCCGGATCGGGCCGACGATCAACACATAGTCGCCGTTGGTGATCGGGGTGCAGTCGCCATCCGAAGTGCTCCCGGTCAGCCAGGCGCCAAAGGGAGGCGATCCCTGGTTGGCGCGGCAATAAGGCGGGCCATAGGACATGGCCGTGTAACAGGCGCCGGCGGTATCGCCCCAGCCGCACAAAGGCAGGGACCCTTCAGTGTGGTCGTGCGGCATACCGCTGGCGTTAAAGACACGAAAGCGCAGACTGGTGGGGTTACGGACGCCCGCGCCAGCATAGGTGTCCGGATCGTAGAGCGGATCGGCAGCCTGCATGGTGAACTGTCCTGAAATGCAGCCGCCTCCGCTGCTGGGTTGAGTGATGCTGACCACTGGCTTGCGATAGCCTCGAACGCTATAGTAGCAGGTCAGGTTGCTCGGCGCAGGGAATTGGACGGTGGCATCCAGAGTAAAGTCATATCCCTGCACAAAGTTTTGCGCCAGGCTGCTGGTGCTGCCCAGCGGGAATGGCGTGCCGCCAGGGACCGGCACGCTCACCCGGCCAAAGTTGGTAAAGCGCGCTGTCCAGACACTTGAGCTTTCGCCGTTCAGCGGCTGATTGGCGCCGTTGACTGTGACCGGCGAGCCAGTCGAGTTGGTGTCGTAAAAGTGGGCCCCGTCCCACGCCATGTAATCCATGTAAGCTGCGCCGCTGCCCGGCGGGAACTGGTTCGTCGGCCAGGTCAGGCTCAAGTCCCGCACCGTCACGTTATAGGGGCCGCTGTTGTAAAAGGTCGTTCTGACGTCCCGGTTAAGCAGGCCGAGTGGATTCACGCTGATCTGGTCGCACGAGGGCGTGGGAGTCGCCGTCGGCGAAGGCGTCACAGTCGGCGTGTCCGTCGGCGTGGGCGTGTTGGTCGGCGTCGGCGTATCGGTGGGCGGGATCGGCGTATCGGTGGGCGGGATCGGCGTGGGCAGGACCATGATCGGCGGCAGCCCAAATACGCGCGCCGTGCGGAATCGCTCGACGACCATCGTGCGGATCGCCTGGAGCCGGACCCAGTTCCCCAGGTTGTTCGCCACGCCGCGGATGGGCGTGATCAGCGGATGGTTGAAAATGACCCGCACGGTGACCTGGTCGTTGGGGCCGCCAGCGTCATCTTCGTTTTGGGTCGGGTTGATCTCGGCGCCGTCGTGAGCCAATCGGATACAACCAGGGATCAATCTCTCCTTCCACGAGTAAGCTGGGTACCAATTGTTCTCGTCGCTATCGGGATAGGCGCGGCTGCTGCAGATCGTGACGTTGTAATAGCCACGCGTAGTTTGATCGGTGGTCGCGTCGTCAATCGCCAGGCTGGGAGATGCCCGGCGAGCGACATCGCGGATCGAGTAGACGCGCGCGGTATCTTGCATGGCGCCGATGACGTCTTCAAATTGCATTTCGGGGTTGTACTGGCACAGCACGGGCGGGTTGGAAAAGCCCGGCGCGGGAAAGAGCGCGTCGCACAGGTCTTGAGGCGACCGATTCGAGTCGAGCTCCCAATACTCTCGCCCCAGCTCATCGCGCGCGATCTGCAGATCGCACTTGGCCGTCGCCCACTCGTCCCACGGCAGGCCGCGCGACGTGAACCGGCTGGCCGGGAACAGCATATCACAATAGCTCGCGTCGAACTGGCCGGTCACCGCATAGCGGGCGGCCGTGCGCGCGCTGTTCTGGACGATCAGCCAGGCCGCGAAAATGCGCGCAAACTCGATCAGCCCGAACACCAGGAGAAGGAGTACGGGCAGCGCCAGGGCAAATTCCACCAACCCCTGACCCGATACTTTGCGTTTGTTTGGCTTGACTTGTTTGCTCATAATTCCCTCTTACTTCTGCTTATCCTGGCCGACATTGAATCGCGCCTGATTTGCCTGCCCTGATAGGCTTACTGAGCGAGTCTGGTAAAGATACGATTCGCGATGGCGTCAAAGATCGCCTGCAAACCGGCACCTGTAGCGGAATACCAATAGTTGCCACACTGCTGGGTGGCCGGCAGCTCGGTTTGACCTGAACTCCAATAGTTGCTGTGACAGAGCCAGTTGTTGGGCTGGTTGCCCACGTCTGCGACGTAGCGCAATAACCGCTCACCTGCATTGCGCTCACGAGAACAATCTTGAACTCCCGGAATAGGCGTGCAGTTCCAGGTCGTGCTTTGGTTGCGGTCAGAATCAGCGACTTCTTTGCCCAGACCGATGACAAAGGCTACGATGCCGTTGCTGCCCATGTAATCGGCCTGGTCACGCATATAGTCGGCCGCATCGTATTGAAGCCCCAGCGTGTCGGTGATGGTTGTGCCTGCTGCACACTTGGGATATGGCCCGCCCGGGTACTGCGGCGCATACAGGCATACCCGGCTGATCTGGTTATAGGGCATATCGGGATCGCCTGAGGGCGGCCCGCCCGGGTAAACGTTGGCCCGACGGCAGTATGGGTAGGCGAAGGGGAACGAAGAAGCGCGATTGGGGGGGTCATAGCCCGGCACAGTATACGTCCCACCCCACGACCAAGTCGTGGGCGGGCAAAAGCCGCCTGTGAATTGACCCCACGGATCGGTCGCGTTAGGCGCGCCGTCGCTCAACAGCAGCATCATCCAGACCGAGCCGCGCCGTCTGCCTTGAACGGCCAAGACGCTGGTCGCTGTCCGGATCGCTCCGCCGGTATTGGTGTTGGCAGTATAGTCCACGCCCGGCATATCGTTGTCATAGCACCCATGAAATCTGACGCAAGTGTCAATGTTGAAAATGTTGTTATCCTGCAAGGCCGCCATTGCCTGGTTCTTGTCCGAGATCATGAACGTGGTGTTGACCAGCTCGCCAGTGGTGATCTGCCGGAATACGTTTTGCGTTGGGTCAAAGACCAACACACGGCGTGAAAACGACACCAGAGTCACACGGTCGTAAGGAAAATAGAGCTTGTTCACCAGCCGCCAGGCATTGTTGCGCACATCCTCAAAGGGGTAACAACTCTGCATGGGGCTGCACAACACCGGATCTTTTTCTGCGCCATCGAACGTCATCGAGGACGATCGATCCAGCACGATGGCCAGGTCAATCGCGGCGGCTTCGGCCACGCTGGTCGCTTTCAAAGTGAGAGACCGCCAGCCAATGATGGACAAAAAGGGCAAACCGACGTCCGACTGTCCATCCACTCGGACGAGCTTGCGCGGCGGATCGGTGCACAGTTGCGCTGTGATCCCGGGAGGAAGCCCGGTCTGGCCTGGCAGTTCCGGGCTGGCCTGGACGCTCGGACCGGGTCCAGTGCAGGCATACACGCGAAGATGACCGTTGGGCGGGACAAAACCTTGCGCCGCGGCGACCTGCGCCGCTGCCCGAAACATGTCTCCGTCAGGATCGCCGGGGTCATAGAGCGGTCGGAACTCGCGGAACTGATTGGAAGCCTGGACGCCCGCCGCATCTACCACGCGGCGCAATTGAGCATAGCCGGCCAGGACGGTGCCTGTATCTACGACCAGGCCGACAAAGACGATCAGCGCGACGAACACGAAAGCCACCAGGATAATGATCTGGCCCTTGGAGCGCCGGTCCACCCATCTGGTGTTCTTGAACACTTGAAGCATTTGAATTCCTTCTCCCTTTACTTGGGCTCGATAGCGGGCAATGGAAATACCGAATGCACGTGAACCGGAATCGGATCCGGCAGGATCGCTTCATTTCCGGTCAGCCGGCTCACACTGGCGAACAGCTTGGTCATCTGAGGATGGGCATGATACACTTCGACGACGACCATGCCGGTCGCAGGCGCCGAGGCGTACCGCTGGAGGCTGGTGACAAAGTTCGGGTTGATGGTGAACGTGTTGTTGACCGGGTCCGTGATGTGGACGACGATCGAATCTGAAGTCGCCACCGGTTGATTACCGAAAAAGGACCACGTAACCGCCCCGGGGGCTACATTCCCATTCTTGACCGGCACGACCGTGACGATGACATCGTCAAAGCCATTGGCCGGTTCGATATACCCCGAAGGCAAGTTGAGCAGGGCCAGGCAACCCGCGACATAGAAAAAGTTGATCGTCCGAGTGCTCTTGCAGGTCTCGTAAATGCCTCGAGGGCCGGTCATCCCCCACGACTTGACTTCGGCGGCCTTGGCCGGATACTCGCGCCCGTCAATTTGGCAGTTGGTGGTAAAGGTGCTGATCCATTTGCCAGTGGCGTCCGAGCCAAACGGCTGACAGCGTGACAGGGAAGGGTCCAGCGGACTGACGTAGCGCGCCGCCGCCCGGCTGGCATCCAGCGAATCAATATAGGTGTTGACCAGAGCCCCGACTTCAACCAGGCCGATCAACAAGAACAGCAGGATCGGCACGAACAAGGTGAGTTCAACCAGGCTCTGGCCGCGTTCATTAAAAGGTTTCTCTTTGTGCATAGCCCCGAGACCTTTGCCAAATCGCGTGAAAACTTGACACAAGTTCTTCTTGCAGACATTATACTCAACAGGATAGGGGCTGACAAGAGGCCTCTAGTACTGGTGTTTCAAGCCCAATCCCAGCCCCGCTTCCCAGATTTGGTATGACTTGAGACCCGTTGCACCCCCTTTTCAGGCATGGTAGAATGTCCCATAACCCTGTGTCCGGGAGGACAAAATGCTGACGATCCGGAAGGCTTTGTTGCTGATTGTGGCAATTCTGTTGCTGATTGGTTGCAGCGGGCCAGGTCCAGCGCCTGCCCCAACGCGACCCAAAGTGATGCCCACTTTGCCCTGGGTAGACACTTTGCCGCCCGACGGCTGGTTTAGCATCCGGGCCACGGGCAGGGTGGCGCCCTTTCAGAGCGAGATCATTGTGGTGTACCAGGATGGCCGGGCTGTCTACACAGACCAGGCCGAAGGCCAGGAGCACCAGTCCAGGCTGGACGCCAATGGCGTCGCCCGCTGGAAGCGCATGTTCGTTAACCAGGCCAGGTTCATGTCCTTGAAGGACGATTATCCACCCGGGCCGCCGCTCCAGGTCGAGGAAGAGGACAAGAATCTCCCCAAGTCCAACGACGCGATCCGTTACACGCTGATGTACCGGGACGGCGGCGTCATCAAAAAGGTCACAGCCAACAAGTCAGGTGCTCCACCAGGACTCGTCATGATCCTCGACGAGTTCTGGAACTTTGCAGACGAGATCAAGCAGGGCCCAACCAAAGAATAGTCACCGGCGAGCGTCAAGCTCTAGCTCGGGCAGGCCCTGCCAGACGTGCCTGCCATGAAGGCGTTTCTCATTCACAATCCTACCGCTGGCCCGCGTGAGGTTGAGGACGAACTTGACCTGGTCGTGGAATACCTCAGCGATTGTGGCTGGCAGATCAAGAGATACATCACCGATCACGGCGGTCATGCCACCCAGCTGGCCCGCCGGGCCGCGCGAGAGGAATGTGATGCTGTGCTGGTCGCCGGCGGAGATGGAACGCTGTGCGAGGCTGTCAATGGTCTGGTGGGCAGTCACACGGCGCTCGGCGTGTTGCCCACTGGCACGGGGAACGTCTGGGCGAAGGAATTGGGGCTGCCCGCGTTCACGTTGACGACCCCGAACCGATTGTTGGTCGCCGCGCATCTTCTCAACGAAGCCAGTTCAGTACTGATTGATGTCGGTCGTGCGAACGACCGATATTTCTTGTTGTTCGCCGGGCTGGGATTGGATGCACAGGTGGCGCGGGACCTCGAGCCACGTGTGCGCGCGACCAAGCGCCTGGGCTTGCTGCCCTATCTTGTCGCGTCCGTGCTGGTGACTTTTCAGTTCTATGGCGTCCGGACGACCGTCGTCGTGGACGGCAAGAAAGTGATCAAAGGACGCTCGCTCTTTATCCTGATCAGCAACGCGCAGCTTTATGGCGGGTTGCTGCGCATCACGCCGGAAGCCAAGCTGAATGACGGGTTGTTGGACGTGGCGATTTTCAACGGCGTTGGCCCGTCGTACACGCTAGCCCATCTGTTCAGGCTCTTGGGTGGGCGTCATCTGCGAGACCCGGCCGTCAAGTTCGTGCGCGCGCGACGTGTGATGGTAGATTGTGCCAGGCCCTGGCCGGTTCAAATAGATGGCGATCCGATTGGCACGACGCCAATGACCTTTCAGGTCGTCCCTCGCGCAGTGCGCGTCCTCGTGCCGCCGACTGCGCCGGCTTCTCTGTTCATATAGCCGTCAACTTCCAATGACCTGACTGCTCGACTGCAAAACTAGATCACTTCCACTTCTACACTGATCACATCTCGGATCGCCATGAGCGCGGCGCGCACTGCCGAAGGCTCGCTCGAGGTGGCAAAGGTCACTGTGAACTCGTCTTGAAAGCCGCCTGACCGCAGATCAGCTTCGACAGGGTAACAGGCGATCACGCGTCCTGCCCGCTTGACATGCGCCAACACCATCATCGCTCGCGCCGATTTCAGCGGCGAGTTGCCATCGAGCGTGACGCGCACGCGCAAGGTCTTTTCGCCGGCGGGCGGCAGGCCGGGTTCTTGAGCCGGTCGTGACTCCACCGGGGGCGGCGGCTCTATTGTGCGAGCCGGACGTGAAGCCGCGACCCCAGGCGCTCGCGTTCGCTGCGCTTCGGCCTGAGCCAGTTGCGCGCGCAGTTGTTGTGCTTGCGCTTCAGCTTGCGCCAGCACAGCTTCTCGCTCATGCAATTGTTGTTGAAGCTGGTCAACCTGGAGCGCGAGCGCCGTGTTGCTTTGTGCGGCGGATAAGGCCGAAGCCAAAACACTGCACAGCCCATTCAGCAATTCGACCTCGCTTGAGGTCCAGCTCTTGCGTTGCCCAAGCCGCCCGGCGATCAGAACGCCGACAGTAGACTGCTGGTGAACCAGTGGTTGCACCCATAGTGGCGCATTGGCTCCACCGACCAACGCGGCGAGTGTGGCTCGCTGCGCTTCCTGAGCGGCATCTACCCAGATTGCCCGTTTCCGATTGATCGCGGCTTGGATCGGCGGCTGCGAAGCGACGTCAAAGGTCGGGCCACTGCGCGGCGCCGAGCCGGCCCGGCACACCGCGGCCAGATCGATCGTATCGCCGCCTTTGGTGAGCAGGCCAATAGCCAGCACATCGGTCCCCAACACGTTGCTCATCGCCATGCCAGCACGCTGCACGGCGACCGGGGGATTGGTCGCTTCAGCGACACGCTGACAGGCTTCGATGGCGGTCCATGGGGCTGAGGCGGCCAGTGACGTTGGCAATGCAGAGGCGACCGACTCCTCACGCTCGGCGGCGCGGCGCAACATCAGTCCGGCCAACATGGGATAGGCGCACAGTTCGGCCAGCCGCATCCAACCGGAGACGTGAGACTGCGCCTCGCCTTCTATCAAGTGGAGCAGGTCGCCCAGCAGGAACAAGCCCCAGATCGCGAAGAGCATCCCCCATTGAGCGCGGCGGCGCGTTGCTGCGGCTACGCCAGCCAAGAGCGCCAGGGCCATACCCCACACATTCCACACCAGGGAGGCCGATGTCGCATTATAGAACAGATGCGTAGTTTGTGCATCGGTGTACCACTGCTGCGCCAAGACTGCGTACAGGACGATCGCCGCCAGCGTGTTAGCGAGGAGGAGCACCAACCCGGCTTGCGCGTAATCTTCGACCCACGGCAGGAACGCCCACGCCAGCAGACCCAGGCTGATGACTGCCGCTCCTTGCTCAAGTGGAGGCATGATCCAGGTCGAGTTGACCAAGCCCGCGACCGAAAGCAAGGCAACCGCAACCTGCGCGCCGCGCAAGACGAGCAGGCCAACGGAGGCGATGACCACGCGCACGCTGTGGCCGGGCCAGTTTGAGCGGCGACCTTCGCCGAGCGCCAACAGCAAGATCGCCCAGATCGCAAACAGGACGACGAGGTAGTAAACCAGATCGCCTGGCGGCCCGCTGATCAATCGAGTGAGTTGAGACCAGATCATCGCTTTGAATTCCATCCACCTGAGCGCAAGGCTTGGATGCGGCGGCTAGTGCAGGGCCAGCACCTGGCGCGCGATGACCAGCCGCAAGATCTCGCTGGTGCCTTCGCCGATGGTCATGAGTCGCTGATCGCGGTAGATGCGCTCGACCGGGTACTCGGCGCTGTAGCCATAGCCACCGTGAATCTGGATCGCGTTCCAGCAAACCTTGTCCGCGATCTCGCTGGCAAACAGCTTGCCCATCGCGGCTTCTTTGGTAAAGGGCTTGCCGTTGGCCTTGAGCCAGGCCGCGCGATAGATCATCAGTCGCGCGGCTTCGATCTGCGTGGCCGCATCGGCGATCATCCATTGGACCGCCTGATGCCTGGCGATGGGGACGCCAAAGGCCTGTCGCTCTTGAGCGTATTTGCATGCCTCCTCAAAAGCGGCCTGCGCCAGCCCAACACTGAGCGCGCCGATGCTGATGCGCCCGCCGTCGAGCGTCTGGAGCGCCTGGCGCAGCCCGCGCCCTTCCTCGCCCAGCAGGTTCTCCAGCGGCACGCGCACGTCGTCGTATTTGACGGCGTGAGTGGGCGAGCCTTTCACGCCCATCTTTTTCTCCGCCGGGCCGATAGAGAGGCCGGGCGTGTCCGTCGGCACGATGATCATGGAAAGCGAATGACTGCCGCCGCGCTTGTCGGTCCGGCACAGGGTGACGATCGTTTCCGCGATCGAGGCGTTGGTGCACCACATCTTTTCGCCGTTGAGGACCCATTCGTTGCCCCGGCGCTCGGCGTACACCCGGACGCCGCCTTGCAAGTCGCTGCCCGCGCCTGGCTCGGTGAGCGCCAACGCCCCCAGCTTACCTTTGCCGGTCGCCAACAAGGGCAGCCACTTGCGCTTTTGTTCTTCGGTCCCGAACATCGCGATCGGCGCGCAGCCCAGCCCGTTGTGCGCCGCAATCGCCAGCCCGGTCGAGCCGCAGCCCCAGCCGATCTCTTCGATGGCGATCGCCGAGCTGACTGCGTCCACGCCCGCGCCGCCATATTCTTCTGGAACACTCAGGCCCAGCAATCCCAGCGGCCCCATCTTTTTGACCGCTTCCGCGTTGAACTCGGAGGCTTCGTCGGTGTGGCGCGCGCGCGGCGCCAGCTCTTTCTCGGCAAACTCGTGCACCATGTCGCGGAACATTTGTTGTTCTTGGGTGAGTTGAAAATCCATGAGGGCTTTTCTCCTGCTGGTGATGTTAGGAATGGTGTCTGGGGTTGAATCTGTGACCCGCACCTCCCGCCGATCGATCCTGGCAAATCACGGTCGGTCCGGCGCGCGTCCCCCCGCCGGGGGCAAGATGTTGGGTGGGGGCGGCGTGGGCGTCACTGGCCGCGTTGGGCTAGGCGTGAGCGTGGGCGTGGCGAGCGCCAGCGCCGTCGAGGTGGCATTAGCAAACTGGGCGTTGATCGTCGCCAAAAAGCTCGCCTGGTCAAATGGCGTTGGCGTGATAGTGGGCCAGACAGGCGGGGGGGTGCTCGTCACAATGTAGCCGCCAATGGCCTGGATCGTCGCCGCGATGACGGTCGCGTTAAAATCAATGCTGTCGCGCGGGATGCGCGTGCGCGTGGCGGTGTGTGTGAGGGTAGGCTGTGCCTGGCCGATGGCGAGGTTTTCCCCCAGCACACCGCAACTCAGGCTGAGCGCGATCAAGAGCAGGATGACAGTGCCTGCCACGACAATGCGCCTGTTTCGCATTCGCCTCCTCGTCCTCCCAGTCAGTTGACCACCATTATACCCGACTGTGGCGAATTGGCGTAACCGACCACAAGTGTGTCTTGGAGCCTATCCGAAAACTAGCGGGTCGGGCTCCCACGCCCGCCTTCTCCCCCTGCGAAGCGGAGGGAGTTGGAGGGAGGCGGCGGCGTGGGAGCCGCCTGTGCTGGGTTTTCGGATAGGTTCTTGGCGTAGTCACGACTTTCGTGAGAAAGCGGCTAGCAGCCTGTCGGAGAGAAAACTGCCGATGCAAAACATCGCTCATTTCGTCATTCTGAGGCCCCGCAGGGGCCGAAGAATCTCGTGGGGGGAAAGTGTGCTCCGAGAGCGAGATTCTTCGTCGCTCCGGCGGCTCCGCCGCCTCCGCTTCCCTCCCCTTCACTTCGTTCAGGGTCAGGACAGGCTCTCAGAATGACAGCCTTCTCTGACAAACTGCTAGAGCCGCCACTACGGGGACTAGGCGTCTGGTTTGTCCGATGGCGCTTCGGTTTCTTGTTCTAGTCTGTTGATAGTCTTTTGCAGCTCTGTGCTGAGCTGGCGTAGCGCAGACACGAGCTGCGGCCTGGTTTCCTGCCAGGTCTTTTCACCGGCTGCGCGGAGGGACTGGGCGGCTCTTTCGGCCTCGGCGCGAGCCTTTTGACCCTCTGGCGATGCAGAGGCCTCTTTGATCGCCTTGCTTACTTCGTTGATCATGGTCTCCAGGCCGTTTTGCATTTCGCGCACGTGACGGCGGGTATTTTCGTCCTCCCATGCGGTGCGAAAAACATTCGCCAGGCTATTGCCCAGCGCCTCGAATTGCTTGCCCACTTCGCGCCAGGCTTCGGCGGTTGTTGATCGGCCGGGTGGTGGGGTAGTCTGCTCGTCGGTCATCGTTTCACCTCGCTTTGTAGTTATACTGCCAACAGTTATAAACTTTCATTCTGTCTGTAGGTCATTGGCCGTCGCGCACTGTCATGGCGAGCGCCCGCAGGGCGCGAAGCAATCTCTTGCGCTCGCTGGAGATTGCTTCGGCCTTCGGCCTCGCAATGACAAAATGAAACTTGGTGGCCGCGCCGAGTATATTCAGCCAATGCCTTTCCTAAAGGCTTGCAGGGCCCTGTCAACGAATATCAAACGAATAAACGAATGAGGGTCACGCCTCTCTATCAGCGATTCGTTGACGGATTCCCGCTGAACAGTTACCTCACTTTTATTGTAGCCGGGCTTCTCGCGCGCCGGGCGGGCGTGTACCTTGCCCGCGTGCTTGATTCTGCAAAGCCGGGGCAAGATGCCGGGCCAAGCCTGTGGGCATAGCAAATTATACACCCGATCACGCGCCGCTGGCCGCCGACTTGATCTCGCGCAGCAGCCAGTCTTGATCCACCGGCAGCGAATAGACTCGCACGCCGATCGCGTTATAGATCGCGTTTGTGATCGCGGGTGTGGTGGGGATGCTGGCGAGTTCGCCCACGCCTTTGGCGCCATACGGCCCGGCGGTCACCGGGTCTTCGACGATGAACGACACGATCTCGGGCGTGTGGCGGATGCTGGGCATCTTGTAGCGGGAGAACCACTGCGTGTAGGGCACGCCGTTTTCGACAATGTACTCTTCGGTCAGCGCATTGCCCATCCCCATGACGATGCCGCCTTCGATCTGTCCTTCGAGCGAGAGCGGGTTGATCGCCCGGCCAATGTCGTGCGCGGCGACGATTTTGAGCACCTGGACCTCGCCGGTTTCCGTGTCCACCTGGACGAGCGCGGCTTGCGCGGCAAAGCTGAACGCGACATGCATGTCGCCGCCAGTGCCCAACGGCTGCGTCTTGGGCGCTTCGTACTCGAAAGTGAGGCGGGTAGGACGACCCTCTTGTTGCGCCCATTGAACCACTTGGGCAAACGTCGCGCACGGCTCGGCCTGGCCGTTGCGGCGAACACAGACCTGGCCGTTGACGAACGCGATCTGCTCCGGCGGCGCGTCGAGTCGCTCGGCGGCGACCTGGGCCAACATCTGGCGCATCTGGATCGAAGCGTGGCGCGCTGCGTTGCCTGAAACAAAGGTCTGGCGTGAAGCCGTCGTCGGCCCGCCGTTGGGCGTGCGGTCGGTGTCGGAAAGCAATACGCTCACCTGCGCAAAGGGAAGGCCCAGCTCTTCGGCGGTGATCGCGGCCAGCACGCCCGGCAGCCCCTGGCCGAGTTCTGCGGACGAGGTGCGAATCTCGGCGCGGCCATCGGAATACACCTCGATCTCGGCTCCGGCTTTATCGGGCGCGCCGCCGCCCAGCCCGGTGTTTTTGTACGCGCAGGCCAGACCCCAGGCCCGCTTGAACCTGGCGGCGTCTTTGTGTTTTGCGCTTGCGTCCGGTTCGGACTTGATCTCGCGCTCAACCTTGTCCAGACACTCGAGCAAGCCGACGCTATCCCTCAGGACTTGACCCGTGCTCGTCGTCGAGCCGACGCGCAGGGCGTTCTTGCGCCGCAGCTCGATCGGATCCATTCCCAGCTCGCAGGCGAGTTCGTCCATCGTGGACTCGACGGCAAAGCACGATTGCGTCACACCAAAGCCGCGAAACGCGCCAGCCACGGGGTTATTCGTGTAGGTAGCGTAACAGTCAATCTTGACGTTGGGCACGTCGTAAGGCCCGGCCGCGTGTGTCGTCGCGCGCGTCAGAACTTTTTCGCCCAGACTGGCATAGGCGCCCGTGTCGCCCCAGAGTTCCGCTTCGGTCGCCACGATGCGCCCATCTCGTTTCGCGCCGATCTTGACCCGAATCGTCGTCGCGTGCCGCTTGGGGTGCGTGAGGAGCGACTCGTGCCGTGTGTACAATATCTTGACCGGTCGCCCGGTGATTTTCGCCAGGAGCGCGGCATGAATCTGTCCCATGATGTCTTCTTTGCCGCCAAAGCCGCCGCCGATGAATGTGCCGACGACGCGCACCTGGTCTTCAGGCACGCCCAGACACGCGGCGATCTGCGCGCGATCCTGGTACGGGATCTGCGAACCGACATATACCTCGATGCGGCCCTCATCCGCGACACGCCCGATCGAACATTCCGGTTCGAGGAAAGCATGTTCGGTGAACGCAGTGTGAAAAGTGCGCTCGACGATGATCTCCGCCTGGGCAAAGCCTTGCGCCACATCGCCTTTGCGCACCTTGATGTGTTTGAGCAGGTTGCCGGACTCGTGAACCTTGGGCGCGTCGGATTCGAGCGCGCGCTGAGGCGAGTCCACCACGGGCAATGGCTCATACTCGACTTGAATCAGCGCAAGCGCGCGCTGCGCGATCTCGGGCGTCTCGGCGGCGACCACGGCGACCGCGTCGCCCACGTAGCGCACCTTGTCATAGCACAGCACCGGCCAGTCCTGGATCACCAGGCCATGATGCTTTTTGCCCGGCACGTCTTGGTGTGTGATGACAGCCACGACGCCCGGCAGGGCTTGGGCCTGGCTCGTGTCAATCCGCTTGATGCGCGCATGGGGGATGCCGGCCCGCAGCGTCGCACCGAACAGCATATTCGGGAACACGTGATCGTCGGTATATTTGGCTGACCCGGTCACTTTGTCCACGGCGTCCGGCCTGGGCAGTGGGCGTCCTACGACGTTGAGCGGTTCTTGCGTCTGCGGCAGATTGGAGATTGGGGATTGGAGATTGGAGATTTGGCGTTGCGCGGCATCTTTAATCGCGTGGATGACGCTCACGTATCCGGTGCATCGGCAATACGTGTCCTTGAGCGCGTGTTTGATGTCGTCATCGGTCGGGTCGGGATTGCGGTCGAGGAGCGCCTTGGAGGTCATGATCAAGCCCGGGGTGCAAAAGCCGCACTGCACTGCGCCGTGGTCAATGAACGCCTGTTGGAGCGGATGCAGTTGCCCCTCGCGCGCCAGCCCCTCGATCGTCTCGACGCGCGCGCCGTGCGCCTTGATCGCCGGATAGATGCACGAGTTGACCGGCGTCCCATTCACCAGCACGGTGCAGATGCCGCACTCGGCTTCCTGGCAACCGATTTTCGTTCCGGTCAATCCCAATTGATAGCGCAACACCTCGGCCAGAAATGCGTTCGGTTTGACCTCAATGGAAACCGGTTTGTCGTTCACGATCATTTCGAGTTTCATCCTCTGCCTCGTCAAACGTCAGGCGTCAAACGTTATCGAATGTTTTGGCGTTTGACGCCTGACGCATCACGCTTTCGCCCGCTCAATCGCCGAGTTCAAGACCTGTCTCAATAGAACACACAGCATTTCGCGTCGGTACTCGGCGGTAGCGCGATGGGCACTGGTGCGCGGATGACATTCGCTCAGTAAGACCGGGATGGCGGCTTCGATCGTCTCGGTAGTCGCTGGTTTGCCGGTGAGGAACGCTTGAACGGCGCGAGCGCAATACGGCGTCGGAGCGACCGGGCCGACCGCGACGCGCACACTGCTGATGATATGGCCGTCAAGCTCAAGTCGGGCAGCCATTCCCAAGATCGGCAGCGCGACGCCTTGGGGGCGCATGATGCGCGCAAAGGCCGAGGCTTCGCCCGGGCCCGTGGGGGTGAATCGCAGCGCCGAGATCATCTCGCGTGTCGGATCCACCCACGACCGGCCCGGCCCAAGATATAGCTTTTCCAGAGGCAGCCATTCCGAGTCGAACCCGTGCCCGTTCCCGTGTGACTTGCGAGCGACCTGCGCCTCTCCGCCTAACGCCAGGAGCGCGAGCGTTCCGTCGCCGGCGGGCAGTGCGTGAGCAATATTGCCGGCCAGTGTCGCCACGTTGCGCACCTGCGGCCCGCCGATCACGCCGCAGCCTTCGGCCAGCGCCGTGCCATGCTGCTGGATCAATGGCGAATTGACGATCTGCGCATGTGTCACGCCGCAGCCGATGACGATGTGATCGCCTTCGCGTCGGATGTCGCTGGCGCCGGCAATGCGCGTCACATCCACGAGCGCCTGGAGAGGAGGGCGGTGACCTTGCTGGAGTTCGAGGATGAGGTCTGTGCCGCCGCCCACGATACGCGCCTGGCCGTTGTACGAGGCCAGCAGCGCGAGTGCCTCACTGATGGAGGTCGGTAGATGGTAATCTTGCCACAACATGGCAGCCTCAGCGATTCGGGGTGTGGTGCTGACCGGCGCTTTTCGCCGGGCGGGGAAGCCCGGCGCCGACGTGCGTCCGACGCGCGCCGACCGATCAGCCGATGGACGGGGAAAATTCTAGCACAGGTTCAGCAGCGGAGCAAGGATGCAGGTTTCAGAGGGCGCGTGCTGAGCGTCAGTCTCGCCTCAATCCCCGCCGAGTTTCCGCGGCGGCCGTGCTGGCAGCAGCGCGCAGCAAGCGCGTGTCGTCGGCCGGCGTGACAAGGCGAAAGCCGCGCTCGGAAAGCCTGATCGCATTTTCCGGTGTGTAGGCGTGAACGCCGGGCACTATATTATGCCTGGCAGCAGCGTTCAGGATCGTGTCGAGTGTGCGCATCAACGTCGGGTCGTTCAAGTCACCCACGCGGGGCAGCCCCAGGCTCAAGCTCAGATCGGATGGCCCCACATAGACCCCGTCGAGACCCGGGGTGGCGAGGATGTCGTCGAGGTGCTCAAGGGCCTCGACGGTTTCGATCATCGCCAGCGTGAGGATCGTCTCATTCGCGTGCGCGGCGTAATCTTGCCCGGCATAGACGGCGGCGCGCGTCGGACCGTAGCTGCGATACCCGGCGGGCGCATATCGGCACGCGCCCACAAACGCCTCGGCTTGGGCTCGGTTGTTGATCATCGGGCAGATGATCCCGTACACGCCCGCATCCAACATGCGCATGATGATGGCCGGGTCATTCCACGGCACGCGCGCCAGCGGCACCACGTCGGTCGTCGAGATCGCTTGTAGCATAGACAGGGCGATCTGATAATCCGGCAATCCGTGTTGCGTGTCAATCGTGAGCGAATCAAAGCCGGCGTGTGCCATCACTTCGGCAGTCCACGCGCTCGGAATCGTGAGCCAGGAGTTGACGACCGTCTTGCCCTCTCGCCAGAGTTGTTTGAGTTTGTTTTCTCGCATGTTATGGCTGCATCTCCACCTTGACTGCGCCTGGCCCCAACATCTTTTCCAGGTCGCTCACCAGTTCTGGGCTAAAGCATGTACAGTGGTTGGGAAATTCCATCTCAATCGCGCCGTTGCCGCCGCCAGTCAGGCGAAACTTGAAGCGATCGCGCCCTCCGCGGCTGGTGAGCAGGCGATGCACTTCACTCAGCAGGCTCATGTCGCGCTCATGGTTGCCGCTGCGCACGAGCGTGATCGTCAATAGACGTGGCCTGGTGTCATTGACCGTCTGAGCTGTGGATTGTTGGGTTGGCTGATCTGACGTTGGTGCAACCGGCTCGGCTGGCTGACCGTTGACCAGCCCGCGACGGGGACCCGCGGCAGACCGCTCGTCACTCGTTACACTCGCTTCGCTCGCTACTGTCCACTCATAATCCGGTGGAGGAATGTCTGGCTCGATATCCCACACCGGCTCGGGTTCAGCGACGTGACGCGGCGGAACCAGCATGACGGGCCTGGGCGCAGGCACGGCATCGGCGGGGCGAGCCACGCTGATCTGATCGGTGGCCGAATCGGCAATGATCTTGGGCTGCTTGCCGGTCGCGTCCACCTTGCCGCGCACGAGCACGACCTTGTCCGGCTGCCAGATGGACTGGGTCTGCTGCCAGACGCGCGGAAAGAGCACGATCTCGGTGGTGCCTTGCAGGTCTTCCAGGCCGGCAAACGCCATCGGATCACCCTTTTTGGTCGTCAGACGGCGGACGTACGTCACCATGCCCGCGACGACGACTTTTTGATTTGCCATGTCCTCGCTGATCTGGCCACACATCACGGTGACCGTATCATGCAAGTCGGCCATCACGCGCGCGAGAGGATGTTCGGAGATGTAACCGCCGACGAGTTCTTTTTCCCAAGTGAGCTTTTCTTTGGCGGGGGCCTCTTCCACGTTGGGCAAGGGCGTCAGCACGGACATCTCCGCCGTTGGGCCGGCCGCGCCAAAGAGCGTCATCTGGCCCAGGTCGGCGGCGCGATGCGCCTGCGACGAGAGGCCCAGCATCCGGTCCAGGATCGTGAGTAGCTGCGCACGGCGTCCGAACTCGTCAAACGCACCAGCCTTGACCAGGCTTTCGAGCGCGCGGCGATTCACCTGCCGCAAGTCCACGCGACGGCAAAAGTCGTCGAGGTTGCGGAATGGGCCATCGCCCCCCCGTGCCTCGAGGATGACCTGCACCGGGCCTTCCCCGACGTTCTTGATCGCGCCCATGCCAAAGCGAATGGCCGGGATGCAATCGCCGCTTTTGCCCTGGCACGTCTCGATGGAGAAATCCAGGACACTGTGGTTCACGCTGGGCTTCAGAACCGGAATCCCCATCCGGCGACACTCGGCCATCAGAAAGCCGATTTTGTCTGTGTTGTTTCGCTCGACCGAAAGCAGCGCTGTCATGTACTCGATCGGATAATGCGCTTTGAGAAAAGCCGTCTGGCAAGTGATGACGGCATAGTCGGCTGCGTGTGCTTTGTTAAAGCCGTAGCGCGCAAAGAACTCGATGTCGTCATAGATCGAGGCCGCGACTCGTTCTTCGATGCCGTTCTGGATCGCGCCATGGATAAAGCGCGCGCGGTGCTCGTCAATTTTCTCCCGGATCTTTTTACCGACCGCTTTGCGGATCTGATCGGCATCGCCCGGCGAGTAGCCGGCCAGCTCGCTGGCGATGCGAATGATTTGCTCCTGGTAGACCGTAATGCCATAGGTTTCCGCCAAGATCGGTTCGAGCTTGGGGTGCTTGTACTCGACCTTCTCTTGGCCGTGCATACGGCGGATGTAGGTGGGGATGTATTCGAGCGGGCCGGGTCGAAACAGCGAGATCGCCGCGACAATGTGCTCAAAGCGGGTCGGGCGCATCTCCATCAGCACGCGCCGCATGCCCGAACCTTCCACCTGGAACACACCGGCCACGTCGCCGCGCGCCAGCAGCTCGAACGCTTTCGGATCGTCAATCGGGATGTTTTCCAGGTTGAACTCGACGCCGTGATTCTGCTGGATGAGCTCGCACGCGCGGCGCATGATCGTCAGCGTGCTCAAGCCCAGGAAATCCACCTTGAGCAAGCCGATCGCGTCGCACGTGTTCATCTCGAACTGGGTGACGATGCCCAGACCCGATTCATCTGTGCCCTTAGTCGGGCGGTGCAGCGGCGTGTACTCGACCAGCGGCCTGTCGGAGATGATGACGCCCGCGGCATGCGTGCTGGCGTGCCGCACGACCCCTTCGAGTTTTTGCGCCGTGTCGAGCAGCTCGTGGATATAGCCCACGGATCCGTATTTCTGTTTGAGGTCTGGCACCTGCTCGATCGCTTCGGCGAGGGAGACGGGCTTGCCGGGGATGGCCGGGATGAGCTTGGCGACGCTGTCCACTTCACCTAACGGAATGTCGAGCGCGCGGCCCACGTCGCGCACGGCGGCGCGCGCCCCCATCGTCCCAAAGGCGATGATCTGAGCGACGTTCTCATGACCGTATTTCTGCACGGCGTATTCGATCATCTCGCCGCGCCGGTCATCGGGAAAGTCCATGTCAATGTCGGGCATCGAGATACGGCCCGGGTTGAGGAAGCGCTCAAAGAGCAGCCCATGCGCCAGCGGGTCGAGCCGCGTGATGCCGGTGCAGTAAGCGACCATCGAGCCGGCGCCGGAGCCGCGCACGTTCCACCAGATGCCGCGTTCTTTGGCGTGGCGCGTCAGGTCCCATACGATGAGAAAATAATTGTCGAATCCCATCTGGTGGATCACAGTGAGTTCGTAATCGAGGCGCTGGCGGATCGCCGGGTCGTCCGCACGCGCGCCGTAACGCTCACGCAGGCCATCCTCGCATAATTGGCGCAGGAACGATTCTGCCGTGTGACCCTGTGGAACGGGAAAGATCGGCAGGTGATAGCCGGTCGGATCCAGAGCGACGTTGCACATCTCGGCGATCGCCAGCGGTGTGACGAGCGCCTCGGGGGCCTCGCTGCCGAACAGCGCCGCCATCTCCTCGGCGGACTTGAGATAGTACGATCGGTCGGTCATCCGCATCCGGTCGGGCTGGCTCACCAGGCTGCCCGTGCCGACGCACAGCAATACATCTTGCGCCATCCAATCGTCGGCGTGGATATAGTGGACGTCGTTGGTCGCCACAAGCTTGAGATCGAACTCTTTGGCCCAGCGGATGAGTTGCGCGTTGGCCTTGTCCAGACCGGGGATGTTGTCATGCCATTGCAATTCGAGATAGTAACGCTCCGGCCCGAATGTCTCTCGATACCAGGTCAGCGCGCTTTTGGCCTTGTCCACCTGACCGTTGAGCAAAAGCTCTGGCACTTCGGACGAGCCGCAGCCGCTCAAGCAGATCAGGCCTTCGCTGTAACGCGCCAGGATGTCTTTGTCCACGCGCGGCTTGTAGTAAAAGCCTTCGAGCTGCGCCAGGCTGGCCAGTTGGTACAGATTCCGGACGCCCGTATTATTCTGCGCCAGGAGCAACAGGTGATACTGGCTCTTGTCCTTTTGAGGATCGCGGTCAAAGCGCGAGCGTGGGGCGAGGTAAGCCTCGATGCCGATGATGGGCTGGAGGCCGGCTTTTTTGGCCGCATTGTAAAACTCGATCGTGCCGAACATGACGCCGTGATCGGTCAGCGCAATAGCGGGCTGGCCCAGCTCTTGGGCGCGCGCGACGAGCCTGCCGGTGTTGCACAGGCCATCGAGCAGCGAGTATTCACTGTGGACGTGGAGATGAACGAATGGATCGGACATGCCTGCTACCCGGTGATCGGTTCTCGATGTTTGGTCAACGGACACGCTTCATCCGCCTCCCGGAATATCCCCTCAATCCTCTGGAGGCGCGCTGTATTCTGCGCCGTGTGCTTCCAGCAGTTGGATGATGTGGTGAGCAGCCTCTCGATCGGGCGAGAACTGCACCATGTCATGAGCAAAGTACAACGCGGACGCATTGGCGAATGTCTTGGCATTGACGTCGGCTCCTCGCTCAAGCAATAGAGAGACTGTTTCCACGTTTCCCGCGATCACGGCTTGCATCAGCGCAGTCCATCCCGAAGCACTGGGCTGGTTAATGCTGGCCCCTGCGTCCAGCAATTGCTTGACCACCTCGATCTGGCCGCTTTGCGCTGCCCAACGCAAGGCCGAAATGTCCTGATCGTCAGACACGTTGACGTTGGCCCCTGCCTGGAGCGCCATTTTCAAGTCGTTGAGATCTCCCTCAGAGGCAGCTTTTAACAACTGCGCCTCCAGAGCAGAGTGATGCTTTGTTTTGGGCTTGACTTGCCTGATCTGGGCTACCTGCAAGAATTCGAGAAACCACATCCAGGCCTGCACGGCCTCTGGAAGCACCATGCCGGCTTCGGCATTCTCTTTGAGAATGTTGACCTTGAACTGAACGCTTGACAAGAGATCGTTCGTGACCTTAGCTCCCCTGGCGAGCAGGAATTCCACGGTGTCGAACTGTCCCGCCAGAGCAGCGCTCATCAGGGGCGTCATGTCGGCGCCTCCCAGGTTTTCGATGTCCGCCCCGGCCTCGATCAGCCGCTTCACGACCTCGAGGTGTCCTTCTCTTGCGGCTTCGTTCAAGGCCGAATACCCGTACTGGTCACGAGCATTCACATTCGCTCCTTTCTCCAGGCAGGCGTCCACCGCACTCAGGTCCCCCCGGGACGCGGCTAGCAGGAGCTGCTCATCTATCTGCTTGGTCGTTTGCTCTTTCTGGGGGTGTGGTTGCTCTACCTTGGTTGTCTTTTGGGATCTCTTTTTTGCCATAGGGACATGGAAATAGTTAATCGTCCCACCCTCTTCGTAGGAGCGCCCTCTGGGCGCGATTATCGCGCCGAGGACGGCGCTCCTACGCAGTAACAATGGGATGATTATTTTCTTCTGCGCCCATAACTGCCACGTGGTTTCCCTTCAGCAGCATATGGGTCAATCAGCACAAACCTCTGGGAGCAAAATACCCTCGCACTTCCAAAGAGTTTTCAAATTCGCTGAAACAGATATATCCTTCATTCATGCGTGTCAACTTAAGGTTGGAGTGCAGGCTTCAGCCTGCATAAAACGCGGCCTGAAGGCCGCACTCCGGGGCTAAAGTTTACACCGTATGCGTCAGCCGCCACGTAGCGAAGGAGCAAAGCGGTCGGCTGCGTTGGGTAGGCCAACTCCCCATTGCCTGCTGTTTCGGACTCAAGTTGCAGGTACAGTCTTGGACACCGGATGCGCAATGCGCCGTAAGGCTTGCTCTATCGCCTGGGGAAAATCTACGAAGACAAAATAGTCCGCAGGATACAAGTAGTCTTCACCCTCGTTGTCTATCACACGGATGTACTTTGACTTTGCGGCATTCTCATCGGGCAAGACTTCATATATCATGCGTGGCGTGAGCAAGTCCGGGTCATCGCTGTGAACACAAATGGCAAATCGTGGTCCTGACTTTTGACGTTTGGTCATACTCGCTCATCAATCCAAGAAACGTTTGATTCTCATTTTCCGTTTGCCGATGCCATGAGCTTCAAACCAGTGGAGTTCTGCCAGCCGTATAGTGCCATCGGCCAGCCGTACGGTAGTTATCCCTGTCAGTTTCCGCCAACGGCCCGGGCCATATCGCTTTCGTAGCAAGGCAAGTATGCGAATGCCACTGCCTGTTGCAATAGATTGGATGTCGGCAATCTCGCTGATGATTTCAAAGCGCATCGAGACACATTATCGCATGTGTCGTCCTGGGATGCAAGCAGTGGCCCAACGTATGCGTCAACCGCACGCGAAGCGAAGCGGAGCGTGTCGGCTGCAACTAGTGTGTGCGACCCGTTCGCTCGAAATTGTACCACCAAACGGTACAAGGGATGAGCGGCAAGGTTGCGCGGTCATTGACCGCCAGAACCTTGACAACCGAGTGCCCATGTAGGTGCAACTCCTACCGCTGCAGTGGACAGATGACGGCAACCTCCAACGGTGTGCGACTGGCTCTCAAGCGCCGGAGTGCATGGAGGGAAAGGCGCTCAGCATTGAGCCGAACAATGCGACGCGTCGAGCCAGTGGTCATGGTCAGCGCAAGCAAAGGTACGTTTGAAGCGTCGTCACACCTGCACTTGCGCTTGCGCGCCAGCGCATCGGGACAGGCTCTACAACCACAGCAATCTGCACACTGACCAGGCCGCAACACTGGTAAGGTGCACAGTGGTTGGAGTGCTGATGACAACAGCCTTTCGACTGAAGAGCTGTGTGACGGGACGCTTCGCGTGTCACGCACGGTTCGGGAGTGGCAGGGCAGTAGGCGACCGCCCCGCCGACCGGAACTAGCCGCGCCCTCCATCCTGCCGATCCAGGCTACCGCCCTTTGCGACTCTCGCCTGACAACAAGATTGACAGCACCCCCAATCTCTTGTCCCCTTTCACGGAAAGTACCTGTAGATATCCTTGCGATGCAGTATCCTTACGAAAATGACCTCGTCTCCAACTACCTCTATCCCAATCCGATAATCTTCCAATCGAAGACGATAGAAGGTCGTGTACCCCCGCATCTTGCTCAAATGCTTGATCTCGCTTAACGCAGTGGCCGTTTTGACTTCTGTTATCACTTGCTCGACCCGTTCGAGCAAGGTCTTGTCTCTGATCCCTCTCAAGTCTCTGGCGAAGCTCGCCTCAAAAGAGACCCTCACGCTTGCCCCCTCAGGATGGCGAGAACCTGATCTTCACTGACGAACTCATCTCGCCGACCTTCACGGATGGCATTGGCCAAGCCGATTTCTTCAATGGCTTCCAACATCACCTCGAAAAACAGGTCGCGTTTTTCTTCTATCAGCTCAACGAGCACTTCCTTAAGTAACTCTTTGGCTTGTTTTTCGCTGATTGTCAATTCCATCTTGGGCTTCTCCTATCAAATCGGAATCTGTCGTTATTCATATTCCGGCCAGTTCCCTTCACTGCGCAGCTAACTATTGATTGATCCATCCGCAAAGCTTGCCCTGACGATTATACCATAAGGCGACGGCCCGTTTGCAAGTTTTAAGGCAGAGGCACACAAGTCGCATGGTGCAAGTCGCAGGTGTTGAACATTCAAAGATAGGCAGCGTGCGTTAGGCATGTCCACACCCGGTGATCCACAAAGAACACGAAGGATTCTTGGTGACCTTAGTGTCCTTCGTGGATCAGCCTGCCTCCTGCCAACCGATGGTATAATTGAACCCACGATCCGTAACACCTGCTTGCGCCACGAGCGCAAGTGTCCAAACCAGGATGCCCGAGTTACCCGAAGTCGAAACGATCGTCCGCAAACTGCGAAACGGCGAGCCAATGGAGCGGGGACAGCCCGCCTATCCGACGCCGCTTGACCACGTCATCACACGCGCGTGGACGGACTGGCCGCGCGCGATGTCCCCCTCCGCCCGCGCTATCACCCGGCAATTGCCCGGCCATCGTATCGAATCTATTGGCAGACGCGGCAAATACATCATCTTCACCTTGTCACCCGGTCATCCTGTCACCTTGTCTTCTGGCGCGTGTCATCTGCTGATCCATCTCAAAATGAGCGGCCGCCTCGATGTGGTGAGCGCCGACACGCCGCGCGCCAGGCATACGCATTTTGCGCTCACACTGGACAACGGCTACGATCTGCGGTTTAACGACGCTCGCAAGTTTGGGCGCGTGTATCTGGTCAATGACCTGGTTCAAGTCACCGGCGATCTCGGCCCGGAGCCGCTCGATCCAGCGTTTACGCTCAAGACATTTCGCCAGTTGATCGCGGGCAAATCCGGCGCCCTCAAACCGCTCTTGCTCGATCAAACCTTCATCGCCGGCATCGGCAACATTTATGCCGACGAAGCGCTCTGGCGGGCCAGGCTGCATCCCCTGCGTCGTGCCGGGTCGCTCACTGCCGACGAAGTGTCCGCCTTGTATCGTGGCATCCGCGCCGCGCTGAACGACGGCATCAAGCACGAGGGTGCGGCGATTGATTGGGTCTACCCGGAGGGCAATTACCAGGATCACTTTCGCGTCTACGGGCGGACAGGCCAGCCCTGCCGCCGCTGCTGCACCCCCATTCGGCGCATCGTCGTGGGCCAGCGTGGCACACATTTCTGCCCGCACTGTCAACGTCAACGTGGTTCGCGTGGATAGGAGATGACATGGAACAGGCGATTCCCGTTATGCTGATGCTCGGCGCGGTCGTGGTCGCGCTGTTGTTGATTCTGATCGGCATTTTCGCTTGGGGCCGTTCGCGGCAAGCTCCCGCTGAAGCAGTCAATTCGCCCGCATCAGCCCTCATTCCTTCAACCGATCCCGAAGCGCCGCGTCCGTCTTCTCCCGAGCCAGTCTATCTCTACCTGGAAGATGACGGAACGTTTGCGGTCGAGATCGCAGGGCGGCGGTTTGCTCGATTGAGTGATATTTTGGATGATCGCCTGGCTCAACGCGCAATGGCCGCCGTCAGTGCGATGCAGAAATTTGCTGGGATCACTCCCGAAGCCAGGCTTGCGCCGGCCGAGCTGAACGATGAGTTGCGCGCCGGGTACGCGCGCGACGATGGCACATTCGTCGTCGAGTTTCGCGGGCAACGTTACCGCAAGCTGACCGACATTCGTGATGGAGACATCGGTCGGGGAGTGTTGAGCATGATCGGCAAATTGGAGGCGTTTGCCCAGGGGGTAGCTGTGCCGGTTCCTGTACCTCCCAAGCCTGGCGAACCGCAGGGCGTGACCGAGGACGAGTTCCTGAAGCAGCTTGCCGCTCCACCGGTTGAGCCAAAACCGCTCAGAATGCCGACGCTGGTGGAATCGGCGCAGGCGCGGCCAGTCAAGGCCGAGCCGATGCCGATGGGGATCGCCGGACAGATTGACCAGGTCCTGCAACAGCAACTGGTGAATAACCCGTCTTTGCTGGGCCGCTCGATTCACCTGGTCACGGCCAAAGACGGCAGCCTCGGCGTGGAGGTCGAAGGCCGATTGTACAAATGGCCGGACGAAGTAGAACCGGTCGTGCGTGAGGCCGTTCAGAAGGCGATTCGCGCGTGGGAAAGCACTGCACTTTGAGGGTCGCGGTCAGAGGTCGGACGTGAGAGGGTTCACGGTGTAGCGGCCCTCTTGCGCGACGAGGGTCCCCATTGCTACCTGGGGATCGTGCTGAAAGACGATCACCGCTTGCCGCTCGGCCAGCCACGGTTGCCAGCGGCGTTTTGTTTCGATGGTCGTCGCTGGGTCCAGGTCATACGCGGCGACCCACGCCAGTCGCTCCAAATGCCAGCGGAAAAACGCCAGGTCGCTGATAAAGGCCGCGGTCTGTCCGCCGGATTCGATGACCACGGCCTGCATGGCCGCTGTATGCCCCGGCGCCACCACCACGCGAATGCCTTGCGTCACCTGCGTGTCGCCGTTCAGCAGGCGCAGTTGATTGGCCTCCGCCAGGGGATCAAAGTTGGCGCTAAAGTACGTGGCGCGTGTCCGTTCGCTGGGACGATGCGCATCATCCCATTCACGCTGCTGCACCCAGTACTGGGCGCGAGGGAACGTCGGCACGAGTTGGCCGTCGAGGAAGCGTGTGCTGCCCCCGCAGTGATCAGCGTGCAGATGGGTCAGCAGGACGAGGTCCACGTCTTCCGGCTGCACGCCGTGCCGTGCCAGGTCTCCGAGCAATCCGCCCTTTGGACGCTCCAGCCGAAAGCTTTGTTGTTCGGCCAGTTCCGGCGTGACTTTGTCGCCCAGGCCCGTATCTACCACGAGGGTGGCGTTAGGGGCGCGGATGAGCAGGCAGCGCAAAACCATCGGGACACGATTCTGCGTGTCGGGCGGCAAGAGTCTTTCCCATCGCACTTTGGGTACCAGCCCAAACGCTCCGCCGCCGTCCCACCAATTTGTGCCGTCGCTGAGCGGAACGATCTCGATGTCGCCGATCTTCAAAGTCCCAGACTTGTCCCTGCTGTTGGTAGTCAACGTAGCACCTGCGGGAGGTAGAATCGGTATTGAAGGAAGCGTAAAATCACCAGTCCATTACTACCATCGGCGACGTAGGCATCGTAGGGGCCACGCACAGCCACGTTGTAGGCACGTCCCAGTGTGTCATAGTACCCGACCTCGGTGGGGTTGGAGGGGTCGGCAACGTTGATAATACGCAGGCCACTATCCCCGTCGGTGATGTAGGCATAGTCTCCTGCTACTTTCACACCATAGGCTATCCACAGCGTGTCGTAGAAGCCGATCTCGGTGGGATTGGATGGGTCGGCGATATTGATGATACGCAGGCCGCTACTCCCATCGGCAATGTAGGCATAGGAGCCGCTTACAGTTACACCATAGGCATACCCCGATGTGTCATAGTGCCCCACCTCGGCGGGATTCGAGGGATCAGCAACGTTGATGATGCGCAAGCCCTCCAAATCATTGGCGACATAGGCATAGGAGCCACTCACCACTACGCCATAGGCATGCCCCGGCGTATCATAGTACCCTATCTCAGTGGGGTTGGAGGGGTCGGCAACATTGATGATGCGCAGACCTGCTTAATAATCAGAGATATAGGCGTAGGAGCCGCTCACCGCTACGCCATAGGCATGCCCCGGCGTGTCATAGTACCCTATCTCAGTGGGGTTGGAAGGGTTGGCGACATTGATGATGCGAAGGCCTTTCCACTCGGCGGTGACATAGGCGTGAGAGCCACTCACCACTACGCCAGGGGCGAATCCCACCGTGTCACAGTACCCTACCTCGGTGGGGTTGGCCGGGTCAGCAATACTGATGATGTACAGACCTCCGTAGTAGCGATGTCCATCGGCCACATAGGCATAGTTGCCGCTCACCGCTACGTCATTGACAGACCCTGGCGTGTCATAATACCCTACCTCGGCGGGATTGGAGGGGTTGGCAACGTGGATGATGCACAAGCCCTCCCACCCATCAGCGACGTAAGCATAGGAACTGCTCACAGCCACACCCTGGGCATACCCCGGCGTGCCATAGTACCCTGCCTCGGTGGGGTTGGAGGGGTCGGCAACATGGATGACGCGAAGACCACTATACCCATCGGCCACGTAGGCATAGTTGCCACACACAGCCACGCCCAAGGCCTCCCACGGCGTGTCGTAGAAGGCGATCTCGGTGGGATTGGAGGGGTTGGCGATATTGATGATACGAAGGCCATAGTCCCCATCGGCGACATAGGCATAGGAGCCATTCACTGCCACGTCAGAGGCATACCCCGGCGTGTCACAGTGCCCTGTCTCGGTGGGGTTGGATGGGTTGGCGACATTGATGATACGCAGGCCAGAATCCCCATCAGCAAGGTAGACGTATAGGCCGCTTACCGCCACGCCTGAAGCCTCCCCTCCCACTGTGCTATAGTACCCTACCCTGCTGGGATTAGAGGGATTGGTGACATTGATGATGTCCAGACCCCAACCACTAGCCACATAGACGTAGGAGCCGCTCACTGCCACGCCCTGGGCATATCCCATTGCATAGTATCCTACCTCACTGGGGCTGGAGGGGTCGGCAATATTGACGATGCGCAGGCCTGCATCCCAATCGGCCACGTAGGCATAGTTGCCGCTCACTGCTACATCCAGCACAGTGCCAGGCAGAGGCCTGGTGCGGCCCACGACTGTGGGGTTGGCCGGGTCAGAAACATCCAGGATGACCAGACGTGACCCCACGCCAATGTAGGCATAGTGACCCTGCACGGCCACGTTTCTGGTTGTCCCACCGGTCTGTCCCACCAGCGCCACATTCTGGGATGTGGGAGTCACCGCAGGGGATTCCTCTACCCTGGCTACTGCGAAAATTGTCCCGGTCGGCGCCGTCGCCAGCCTGCCCAAGGAGAGGGCCAGGATAGCGAGAAAGGTAACCGTGGTAAAGACTCTTGTTCTCATAGTTGACTTTGGGAACTTGCAGATCGAGTGTCAACTTGAGGTTGGAGTGTAGGCTTCAGCCTGCATAGAACGCGGCCTGAAGGCCACACTCCAGGGTTAAAGTTGACACCATGTTTGCAGATCAACTCAGATCTTGAACTCGCTGCGAAAGCGGGCGATGAGCGCGGTTTTTTCGCCGGGCGGCAGGAAGGCGGCTTGTACCGCATTCATCATCATGACCTTGAGATCGTCTATGGACATGCCCATGCCCGCGATCACCAGGCGATATTCGTCGGTCAAGGTCGTATCGGAGACGCTGGGATCGTCGGTGTTCACGGTGACCTTGATGCCTAACCGGTACAGATCGGGCAAGGGGTGGTGGCCCAGCAGATGAATCACGCCGGTCTGCAGGTTGCTGGTGGGACACACCTCCAGCACAGTCCCCCGGTCACGCACCAGCCTCACCACGTCCGAGTTTTCGATACAGTGCACGCCATGTCCGATCCGCTCCGGGTCCATCAGCTCGACTGCTTCGCGAACATTGTCGGCGCCACCGGCTTCGCCAGCGTGGACGACGAGGCCCAATCCGGCTTGCCGGGCGCGGTGAAAGACCGGGACAAATGGCTTGAGCGGGAAATTCACCTCGTCACCCGATAGATCAAGCGCGACGATTCCACGATCCATGTGCTCAGTGGCCGCCTCGATCACGTCTTGGGCCGTCTCAGGCTCATCGCGCTTGATCGAGACGATCAACCGCACGATGATGTCGTGCTCGGCCTGAGCGCGGCGCGTGGCGGTCCACACCCAATCCATTACGTCTGCAAAGCGAAATCCCTGTGTGCGCGCAAGCGCCACCGGGTTAAAGCGCAGTTCGAGGTATTTGATATTGTCAGCAGCGGCGTCGGCCACCGCTTCATAGGCAATGCGATCAATGGCCTCGCGGGTAGTGTAAAACCGGCGCAGCAGCTTGAATTTTTCCAGAAAGCGGTGAAAGTCCGGCTCATAGCCTTCGGTGACCTGGACGTAGGGACGCAACTTTTCCAGATCGTAGCTGGGCAGGTCTACGCCATGTTCCAGGGCGATGCCGGCCAAGGTCTCCAGGCGCAGGCTGCCCTCCAGGTGGCGATGCAGATCGATCTTGGGCAACGGCTGCAAGATCGGCAGCAAGTCCACCATCTGCACGGTGGACGTGCGCAAGATGCGTGAGACGGGAGGGGTAAAGAGAGCGCTTTTGGCTTTCATGTGAGTTTCGCTTTCGGCAGCGTGAACGTGAACGTGCTGCCCCGTCCCAGTTCGCTATTGGCCCAAATGCGTCCGCCGTGGGCCTCGACAATGCGCCTGACAATCGCCAGCCCCAGTCCGGCGCCGCCGTACTTGCGTGTGACAGAGCCGTCCACTTGATAGAACCTTTCAAAGATGCGTTCAAGTTGATCGGGCGGGATGCCGATGCCAGTATCGGAGATGGCCACCTGCACCATCTCCCCAGCATCTGCAAGTTGAATCGTGATCTCGCCGCCGTTAGGACTGAATTTGATAGCGTTGCCGATCAGGTTATCAAACACCTGATTCAGGCGGTCACGGTCTGCGCGCACCAGCGGGAGATTGGGCGGCACGATCGCGCGCAGGGCGAGGCCGGCTTGGGCCGCGGCGGCCTCCTGGCTTTGCAGGGCGCGCCGCGCGGCCTGGCCCAGGTCTATGTCCGACCAGCGCAGTGATTCGTGTTCGATCTGTTGCAGCAGCATGATGTCGGCCACCAGCCGTGAGACCAGGTCCGTTTTGTCCGCGACGATGGACAGGCTCTCCCGCTGCCCCGTGGTGAGATCCCCCATCTCGCCGGCCAGCAACAGCTCCACGTACCCTTTGATGAACGTCAGCGGTGTCCGCAGTTCGTGGCTGACGTTTTGCACCAGCTCGTCTTTCAGCCGATCTATCTCTTTCAGCTCAGTGTAAGCCTGTTCGAGCCGCCTGGCGCGTTCCTGGAGGTCCTGGTACAGGCGCGCATTTTCCAGAGCCACGCTGGCTTGGGCAGCGGCGATGGTCAGCACGCGCTCGTCGTCGGGCGTGAAAGCATTTGGCACGTCTTTGTCAATCGCCAACGCCCCGATCACCCGTTCACGGACGACCATCGGGACGCACAGCAGCGAGCGCACGATCGGATCGAAAAAGATAAATTCAATGGCGTGCGTGTCCGGCACATAGATCGGTTTGCCGGTCGCGGCCACCTGCCCGGCGATGCCTTCGCCCAGTTTGAGCCGGGCGGCCTGTTTCCACTTTTCCTTCAATCCGCTAGCTAGAGCGATCTCGAGCGTCTGCCCGTCGGACGCCAGCAGCCAGATGTTCACACTCCGGCAACCCAGCAGCCGTTTGAGCGAACTCACGATCGAGTCCAGCACCTCGTTCATATTCAGGCTGGTGCTCATTTGCTGTGCAAAGGCGTAGACCGTCGAGACCTCGTTGAGCCGTCGCTGCATCTCTCGGTGGAGTCGCGCGTTTTCGATGATGACGGCCAGTTGCCCGGCAAGCGTCTGCAAGAGCCGCAAATCGTCCTGAGTAAAATGATTGACGTGCAGACTCTCGACGTTCATCACGCCAATGACGCGATCCCCGACGGTCAAGGGGACGGCCAATTCACTGCGGGTGCGCGGCGATACGGTCGAGTAGCGCGGCTCCAATCGGACGTCGGGCACCAGCAGGGGCTGACGATGTTCGGCCACCCATCCGACGACGCCATGGCCCAGGGGAAAATCCGTTAGGCCTACATCCGGCGGAAAGCCATATGAGGCCTCGGTGTGCAACATTCCGGTCGCCGGGTCGAGCAAGATGAATTCGAACGTCTCGAATCGCAGCGTGCGGCGGATGGCGTCCAACATCCGGTCGAGCACCTGGGCCAGGTCCAGCCCGACCGAAGCCCCGGCTAGCGCGACTTCGGACAGGATCATCAGCTCGTCCAACCGACGGCGCGTTTCGGCATACAGGTTGGCGTTCTGGAGCGCGATGCCAGCGTGGTGAGCCAGGACTGCCGCCAGTTCGGTCTCTTCGGGTGTAAAGGTGCGGGGCAGGCCCTTGCTGTAGATGACCAGAGTCCCTTTGAGATCGCCCGCGCTCATCATCGGAACGGCCAGAGCCGAACACAGCCCTTCACGCTCGCTGAGCTCCTGATCTCCGAATGGCTGAAGCCTGAGGTCTTGGATCGTCACCGTCATGAACTGGCTGTTTTGCCATACCGCCTCGATCCCCGCCCTGGAGATGCGTTGGTTTTGTACATACTCGGAGGAGAGGCCGTGACTGGCTCGCACGATCAGGTGCGAACTGGTTTCGTTCCACATGAACAGGCCAGACGCCTGGGCATTGAAGGTGCGCGCGGCTTCATCCACGATCAATTGCAGCAAAGCGTCCAGTTCCAGCTCGGCGTTGATGCCAGCCGCCGTCACTTGCAAGCTTTCCAATTGCTGGCAGCGCTGACGCTCCAACTGATACAGGCGAGCGTTTTCGAGGATCGTGGCCAGTTGCCCCCCCGCTGTGGCGAGCACACGCTCATCGTCAGCGGAAAAGGCGTTGGGACGGGGGCTTTGCGCGTCAATCACCCCGATGACTTGCTCGCCGCTCTTGAGCGGCACGGCCATCTCGGACAGGATGTTGGGAATGCCAGGCAGGTAACGGGGATCGCTGGTCACGTTGCCCACACGCACCACCCCCCCCGTGGCAGCGGCGGTGCCGACAATGCCTTTGCCGACCGGGATGCGCACATTGCGCGCCAAGTCGCCGGGCGTGCCCGAATGGGCATACAAATCCATCGTGCCTTCCGCTTCGTTCAAGAGGAATAGTCCCAGGTGATCAAGCCCAAGATGGTCCTTGAGCGCCCGGACGGTTCGCTTGACCGCTTCGGCCAGTTCAAGAGTGGAGGTGGCCGCCAGCGCCACCTCATGCAACGCCGTCAGCTCGTCCAGACGACGGCGCGTCTCTTGGTACAGCCGCGCATTGTCGAGCGCCGTGGCGGCTTGATCGGCCAGCAGATTCAGCACACGCAGCTCGTCCGCGGTAAAGGTGTGCGGGGAGAGAAAGGCGATGGTGAGCACACCCAGGCGGCGCTCCCCGCGGCGGAGTGGGAACCCGGCGATGGCGTGGATGCCCCAGGGCCGGGCGTCGGGCGAGGCATACAGCGGGTGATTCGGCGCATCGTTGATGACGATCGGCTTGGCGCTGTACAGCACTCGGGCCGTCAGCCCGTCACGGCGTGGCCTGGCCACGGCTGGCTCGCGGCGGCCATCTTTCCACAAGGCTGCGCCAAAGACCAACTCGTCTTGGTCTGGTTCGTACATGAAAATGTGAGCATCGTCGGCGCCGACCAGCTTGAGCACGTTTTGGACAATGGTGTCCAAGACCATGCGAACGTCCAGTGACGCAGCAAGTTGTAGGCCGACTTCTTGCAGCGCGCCGAGTTCTGCCACGCGCTGGTGGATCGCCTCGAACAACCAGGCGTTTTGAATGGCGATGCCCAGTTGGTCGGCGAGTGTTTCCATCGCCTGGACATCTTCAGGGCTGAACGCCCCGGCCTGGGTATCCTGAATATCCAGCACCCCGATCACCTGTCCGCTGTGAAGGATGGGCACGCATAATTCGGCGGCGATTGTTTCGTGCCCGTCCAGGCAGCAGATGTAATGAGGCTCCCGAGTGACGTCGTTGGCGAGCAAGGTTTGGCTGTGGCGGGCGGCATAGCCGATCATCCCGTCCTCGGCCGATTGCCGGTAATGAGGTGGGATTTTCTCGCCTGGGTCGCCTGCGTAGGCGCGCATCTCGACATAGTCGCCTGTCTCATTTACCAAGTACAGCGCCACGTGAAAGTGGCCGAACAGTCGTCGAATGGTTTCCGTTGCGCGGTTCAACAGGGTGTTCAGGTCAAGTGTAGAGGTGGCCTGCCGCGCGATCTCGTTGATCATCGCCAGTTGAGCATTACGCCGGCTCTCGCGGGCGAACAGCCGCGCGTTCTCAATGGTGGTTGCCAGGAACTGCGCCAGCGTAAACACCACGTGCATGTCTTCTTCAGCATAAGCGTGCGGTTTGGAACTGCTGACGGTCAGGAGGCCGATGACCTGATCGTGTGTGATGAGTGGCGCGCCGATCCACGAGCGTATGCTGGCATGCGAGGAGACCTGCCGGGGCCAGCGCGTTTCGCTGTCCGTATCCGGGATCAGACATGGCTTGCGGTCACGGATCACTTGGCTTACCAGCGTCCCTTCACTGGTGGGCATTGCTTGCAGCAGCAACTTTTCGCTCTCTGGAAAGCCGCGGATCGCGCGGACACGCAATTGGCCATCTTCCAGCAGCGTGATGCTGGCATGATCATTGGTTATCACCCGGCTGAGCAGGTCCAGAGCGGTCTGCAAGGCCTGATCGAGATCGAGCGTTGCCGCCAGCGCGACAGAGATCTGCTGCATGGTTTCGGCCGTCTTGCGGCGGCGGCGCTCGGCTTCATAGAGCCGGGCGTTGTCAATGGCCACGCCCACCTGATCAGCGATGGCGACAAGCAACGCCACGTCGTGCGGGGCGAACGTATGCGGCTTGTAACTCATGGCGCTGAGCACGCCGATGACTTGACCCCGGGCGTGCATCGGCGCCAGTACCATGGCCTGGACGCCCTCATAGCCGAATTCGGGCACAGCGAGCCGTGGGTCATTGGCCACATCACCCGTGACGACAGGCATCCCGGTGGTGATAGCCTGGCCGGACAAGCCCAGGCCGAGCTTGATGCGCATGCGCTCGGCCAGGTTCTTTTGCCGCCAGCCGCGATGCGCGCGAATCACCAGTTCTCCGGCGGCTTCGTCCACCAGCGAGATCGCGCCCGCTTCGACGCCGATGACGGAGAGCACCTTGTCCAACGCCAGATTGAGCGTCATCTTGAGATCGAGCGACTGGCTGACGGCGGCGGCCACGGTGTTGAGCGCGGCCAGCCCGTCGGCCCGGCGCACAGTTTCTTCATAAAGCTGGGCGTTCTCGATGGCGATGGTGACCTGGTCAGCCATGGCTTGCAAGAGAGCCAGGTGCGCGTGGGCAAAGGCCGCCGGGCGATTGCTGTGCAGATCGAGGTTGCCGATCACTTGACCGCCCCGCACCAGCGGGATCACGATCTCGGATCGGGTGCGCTGATCGGTGATTGACAAATAGTCCGGGTCACTGCGCGTGTCGTTGCAGACTACGATCTGCTTTGACCGATAGGCGCGTCCATTGAGACCTTGTGTGAGTGGGAAGCTGAAAGCCTGCAACTTTCGCGCTTTACGCTCAGAATACCCGCGCAGGATGTGCACTTCAAAACGACCTATATCACGATTGACAATAAAGAGTACACCGCGTGTTGCGCCAGTGATGCGGATCGCTTCGTCCATTGCCGTCTGGAGGATGGCCCTTGAATCCAGCCCGGTCGAAAGAGCGCGGCTCACTTGCACCAGGGCCGCAAGCTCGGCGTCGTGCGTGCGAGTGTCATCTGGACTTGATTGCAGTCTGCCGAGCACGCCGACGATTTGATCGCGCTTGCGTCGGGGTTGGCCGATGAACTCGATGCGCGCCTGGTTCCCGTTCGGGTGTTCAAACGTCAGCGTCTCGCGCGCTTGTTCGCCCCGGCACAGGCGAGCCAGCAAGTCCTTCCAGGTGTGGCGCGATTCAGCCGTCAATAGATCGGCAAACGCGCATCCACTCCAATCCCGACCGCGTCCCAGGAGAGCAGCGGCAGCCGGGCTGAATCGAACGCACTGTCCCTCGGGGTCAAGAAAGATAATCGCTTCCTTGCTTTTGATCCAGGGAGAACTGTGGGGGGGAATTGTTCGAGCAGTCTTGGCGGGCCACGAGGGAGGGGCAGTCCGGCTCGCCGCCGGGGAGTCCGTCCGGCTCACTGCAGCTTCTCCTTGAACAGCCAACTCCAATAGCGCCAGGCGACCAGGACACTGATCGTGACAGCGATCAAGAACGGGATATGGTAAACCCCCAGAGCGATCAGATCCGCCTGGCCTGTGCCAGATTCCGGCGAGAGGGCGATGCTGCTCAAGATCACACGGCTGAGCAGGGCAACTGCCAGAAATCCTATCGCCGCGTAAAAGCCGTAATAGTAAGGCTTGATCTTGGTCACTGCGCCTAGTCGCTGGCTAAGGTTGGCGAAAATGTAGAGCATGTATATCACAGCGATCAGCCCGATCACACTCAAGGGGGTGACCAGAGGGGCGAGCAGCATGCTCATCGGCGACCTCCCGTCATCTGGCGCAGCAGGCGCATGCCAAGCCAAATCAACATGACACCGCCGAGCATCAAAAGACTATCGCCTATCACATCGCCCACGACACGATTGACCAGCGCATAGCGCAGCCCGCTGGCTGAAAGTAAGATGATAGGAGCCACAAACCACCGGTAATGGGTAGGCTGCTTGGCCGACACCTCGTAAAAGAAGGCAATGCGGTAGAGCAGCAGCAACAGCACTGCGACGCCGAGCCAGATCATGAGGGTGAGAATCCGAGCCAGCCAATCCATGATATGGGATGTGTGAAACGTGACCCTTTGACGTTTGATGTGACGCTATTTTCGTTTATCCCTGGTGACAAACGCTTCAATGAACGAATCAGCCATGCGGCGCGGGCTGCCGCTCATGATGCCTTCGCGGCCTTCGAACTTGCTGCGCACTTCGATGCCAGAAGAGGTGATCTCGAACTGGCGGATGTCTTTGGCGTGATCACTGCCGCGCAGCTTGAGCACCAACAGAGCCCGGCGGATCGCGCTTTCGATCTCGACGTAGCGCAGCATAATGTACGAATCTACGAGAAAGGCGGCATCTTCTTCGGCGCCGTCACTTTCGCCGATGAATGCCTGCGACTCGCGGGTGAGCACGCTGGTCAGCCCTTCGCGCTTGAGCGAGTTGATAAAGCTGAACAGCAGACTGCGCAGGTCGGTCGGGTCGTCGGTGAGTCGCTCAAAGTGCGAGAGACTATCCACCAGGATGCGCTTGGCGCCGACCTCGCGCGCCATCGCCGCGATGCGCCCCTCCACACGCTCCAGGTCGGCCTTGCCGACCTCTGGGCTGGTCATAATCACCCGCAGTTTATCGGCCTGTTCCAGACCACGAAAATTCCATCCGAATCCTTCGGCATCGTGATAGTATTGCTGAGGGAATTCTTCAAAGGTCAGGATCAGCCCCGGCTCATCGAACTGGGTGATCCCGTTATAGATGAATTGCATCCCCAGCGTGGACTTGCCGGTGCCGGGCGCGCCCTCCACCAGGTTGGCAGTTTGTGAAAGGAACCCGCCTGAGAGCATTTCATCCAGTCCCTTGATGCCGGTCTTGATGCGATCCATACTGTGCCTCCCATCGTGACGCGACGCGAAACACACCCCGCGTGTCTCGCGCTCGCGCTGTGTGTCTTTTACCGCATTCCCCGAATGATGTGATAAATCGCCTTGACGCGGAACTGCCGGTCATCGCAGGCCAGGATAAACTGATCCACGAGGGATCGCATGGCCGGATCGTCAACGAGCGAGTATACGACCAGATCGCCGATGTGTTGGCGGTGCAACACACCCGCGCCAACCAGTTCGTCGAGTTCGACCTCAATGGTTGCCACGTCCCGTCCGGCGTAACGGGCGATGTTTTCCGCCGTGTCAGTGGTGTTAGGGTTTTCGTGGAAAAAACGGACCAGGTCCCACTTGACGAACGAGTTCACTTTGGTTTTGAGAAATTCAAGCAGTTGCGGGGCCATATCGCCCATGAGTCGCGCGGCCAGGTCATTACTTGACATGGTAGATTCCTCCGCTGTCAACCACGCCGCTGGATGCGGCCAGATGAGGTGCTCTTGTCCGTGAACGTGCCCGCATTAGACGATCTTAATCGAGAGTGTATCTGGATGCAAGTGACAATGTTCCCGTTTAATGGAACACAGTTGCCACAACGCTGCGGCGGATCATCGCCAGCAAGTCGTCAAACATCTCAAAAGCACGACGCTTATATTCTACCAGAGGATCGCGCTGTCCAAAAGCCTCCAGACCGATGCCTTGCTGCAAGTCTTCAATCCGGGTCAGGTAACCGATCCACAATTGGCTGATATGGTTGAGCAGGGTGTTCTTGGCATGTTCGTGCCATGTGCTCCAGCCGTAAAAGCTGCGGATAGCCTGTTGATCGTCGGGGTCAAGACTGCTCAGCTTGTGCGGGGCCAGCCGGGCGAGCCGCCGCCGCGCCCAATACCCCGCCAAGTGGAGCAGTTCCTCACGGTCCATGTCCGCCGGGAGCGATCGAGCAGCAGATGAGGCCGCTTGCGTCTCCAGGAACTCTTCGACCCTCAGGCGGGTCTCGTCGTCTAGCTCGGCCAGACACCTGGCGTGGATGGAGGCAGTCTGCCGATCAAGCCACCATCGAGTGAGTTGCGTGCGCATTGCTGCATCCAGCGCGGCCAGCCCTTGCTGGCGGAATTGCTCCAGCAGAGTCTGATTCCCCACGCGGCCCTGTTCACTGAGCAGAGCCTTGATGCTCGTCAACAGCTCGTCGGGCCAATCGCCGATGTTGCTTTCCTGGTAAGGTTCGACCCGCCATTTGCCGAGGGCCTGCGCCACGGCTTCATAGTCGTTCGGCTTGAGCGCGGCTGGCTTTTGGCTGGAGGACTGTGTCAGCGCGTTTTGATCTGCAAAGTACCCGGCTTGTTCGAGATACTCGCTCAACTCACGCCGCTGGTCATCGGTCAATTCGGCCACAGGCCGCCGGGCGATGTCTTGATACACCTGTCGAGCCAACATGTCCTCAACCAATTGATACGCTTCCGGGGCCTTGTTCCTCAGGTCAGTTAATGTGCCCGCCAACAACTTGCGCCGCTTGTCCTCGTCGTAAAAATAGCCGATCGCTTGCAGGCCTTGCCATATCCGATCGCGCGTTGGGGCCTCCAGTTCGCCAAGAGGCCGATGGTTAACCTGAGCCGTCAGCCGGCTTCCAAGATGTTGAGCCAGCCCGGCATAGACAGGTGCAGCCGCGTCCAGTTGAGCCACGTCAAAGGCCGTTATGGCCTGTGGATCAAGCAGATATTCGTTCTGATCCAGGACCCGGCTGACTTGTTCCTGCACCTCGATGGGCAGATCACTGATCGGTCTGGCATGCAGCCAGCCGTCAAATTCCTGCGTCAGGTGCTTTTCCAGTCCGCGTTGAACCCCGTCCTCCAGTTCCGCGATCTGCAACATGGGCAGAATCTCTTGCTTTTCGTGATCGTGCACGGTGTCGGATCGCTTGAGCACCAGACGTGCGGCCTCGCCCCACTCGCCCGGCAGGTCGGCGACCGGCTTGCGCGGCAGGCTATCCAACTGTGTGCGCGTCAGAAAGCCGACGAGTTCCTCGCGCAAAGTCGGATTGAGATCGCTCAGACGCTTTTCCAGCACTGCTTCGCGCTCGGCGCGCTTGCGAAAGAGCTGCCGATCGTCCAGGTAACGCTGGATCGCCGAGATCAGATCGGGCGCGAGCTTGCCCATCGGCTGGTCGGCCATCGTGTCTGTGATGCGCGCACTGACCAGTTTGCTCAGTTCGGCCTGCACGGCGTTGGGCAGGTTCGCCAGCGTCTTGGACTCCCACTGCTTGAGCTTGCCTGCGTCTACAAAGTAATCGCATTGCGCGAGATAGTCGTTGATCGCCTGCTGGAGCCAGTCGGGCATCTCGCCGATGGCGCGGCTGCGCAGGATGGCGTCCAGATAGGCCAGCACCGACTGGCGCGCCAGCTCGCCGACGGTGGAATTGAGCTGCGCGATGGACTGCTGTCGCACGGCTTCCGCGCGCGCCTGATCCACAAAGTAGTGGGCCTGTTTGAGATACGCGATCATCTCCTGGCGCAATGTCGGGTCAACGGGGCCGTTCGCGGCACGCCGGGCCTCTGCAAGCTGCATCCGCCCCAACTGACCGCGCAGCGCATCCAGTGTGTCCGGGTCAAGTTGAGCCAGCGACAACTGAAGCGTTGCTTGTTGTTTGGCCGCGTCAATCAGGCAACCGCTATCCACCAGCGCGCGTTCGACGGCCTCCCGGATGTCGTGGCTGGTCTCTTTGGCAATGTGCCGTTCGCGCTGTTGATGCAGGCGGCGTCGAGCCAGCTCCTGGCAGGCCTCTTGGGCGGCCTGTTCGCCCAGATCGATCAACCGCTCATGGACGAGAAAACGCTGCTTGCGAGCCTGATCGGTGAACGCGCCCCGCTGCCGCAGACATTCACGCACGACGGCCTGCGCCTCGGGCGTCAGTTCGCCCATCGTCTGCAGCCTGACGCCTTCGAGATAGCTGCGTCCCAGCGCGAGGATCAGCTCGTCCCGCTTTTCCTTACGCAGATCGTTCAGCCGCAATTGAAAGAGCTGCTGCTCGGCTTCAGTCTCGGCAAACGCGCCCAGCTCGATGGCTTGCTCTTCGAGTTGCGCCTGGCTCTCGGCGTCCAGATCGTCCCAGTTGTTCAGATCGGCTGTCCACGTTTCGGCCAGGTGCGCCGTGATCTGCGCAAAGTTGCTCAGTTGTCCGAGCGGCTGAGCCTGGAATTGGCGCATCCATTCCCATTGCTGCCAGGCCTCTTGGATCGCCTCCGGCCATTGAGCTGGAGATTGCTCGCCATACTCCTGAACGAGTTGACGCGCCCAGTAGCGGACCATGGTCTGGCGCTCGTGGTGCTTGAGCTGTTCCAGCGTTTCCTGACTCTGGCGCGCGAACCGGTCTTCGCCCCATACTTGCTGTCGGAGGGCCACCGCCTGCTCAAGCGTTGCCATGATCGCGGAAAGGCGGTCGTCCGGCTTGAGCGCAGCGGCCACCGCACGCGCCTGGAATTGGGGCAGAAAAGCCAGCGCGTAATCCATGGCGGCGCGCCCTTGCCGATCGGTGGTCGGCATGGGAGCGAAATAAATGTCCAGCAACAATTGGGTAATGTCCTCGAGGGAAGTCACGTCGGTCTCGCGCGTTGCGTCCTCAATGGCTTTGCGCAGCCGGGCTTGCTGTTCCTCTGACCAGCGCTGATACGAGGACTCGAAGATGGTCTGGATCGCCTTGATCACGGACCACACATCCAACTGCGACTTGTTGAGCGTGCGCAGGGCCTCGAGCGCGCTCTGGTTGTTCAGGGCGGGCTTTTGCGCTTCCAGATCGCTTATCAGTCGCTCAACATCGCGCTGGATGCGGGGGTCATCACTGGCGTTTAGCGCTTCTTCGGCCAGCCGCTGCAAGCTGTCGGCCATTTCCAGCGCGCTGGTCCATTTCACCTGCAAGCGGCGCGGCACGCCGGTATCCACCTGATCGATCAGCAGGCTGATCACCTTGCGATCGTAAGCCGTCTCCAGGTCTGGTTGGAGCTTGCGCAGGACATCGTCGGCTGAGGCGATAGGGTCATCGTCGCGCTCGCCGCGGAGGCCACGCAGCGCCGTCAGCCTGGACTCTTTGAGGAGCGGGTACACTTTTTGGAGATGCCGGGCGACCTGACCGATCGTCACAGGCTGGTGCTGTCCTTTCATCTCTTGTTGCTCTTCGGCCCAAGAGAGAAACTCGCCGATCTTGACCTCGAGTTGCTCTTTTTCTTCTTCCAGGTGCTGCTGACGTTTCTCGACCCATTCTTCGACCGGTGCTCGGAGGATGCGCTTGACCAGGTAATCCTGATAAGCCTTCAGACCGCGCTCGACGAGATCGTTCAGTGTCTCGCTCAGCGTCTCGGCGGTCGTGTCCTGGATGTGCTGCGCCAGGAACATGATGCTGAACGGCGGCAGACACGGCGCGTGCAAAGCGGCCTGCCGTGCTCCTTTGAGGATGTTCCTGACGTGGTAGGGCGACGTGGCGACATAGAGCAGGGGCACAATGCTGTCAAGATAATCGAATAGCGGCTGTTCGCGGCGAGCGGGCATCTGGTCTTGCTTGCGCGGGCGCTCTTCGAACTCGCGCTTGAGCCGGTCGGCGATCTCAGGCTCGATCATCTCCCACAGCTCGTCGTGCAAGTCATCGCGGGTGAGAACGCGCAGACGCTGATCGTAAATCAGTTGGCGCTGTCGGTTGAGCACGTCGTCGTATTCCAGGACGTGCTTGCGGATGTCAAAGTTGCGCCCTTCGACGCGCGTCTGGGCCTGCTCGATGGTCTTGTCGAGCATGTTGTGCTCCAACGGCACATCGCGATCGAGCCTGGCCCAGTCCATAATGCCTTTGATGCGGTCGCCGCCGAACAGACGCATCAGGTCGTCTTCGAGCGAGATGTAAAAGCGCGAAGCGCCTGGCTCGCCTTGACGCCCGGCGCGGCCACGTAACTGGTTGTCAATTCGCCGCGCCTCGTGTCGCTCGGTGCCCAGCACGAATAGCCCGCCCGCGGCCAGCACGTTTTCGCGCATGCGGACGTACTGCGGCGCGACTTCGGCCACGACCGTGTAAAACTGGGACGTGCTCACCTGGAACGGATCGAGTCCGCGCCCTTTGAGGCGTTCGTAGGCGGCCTGGCGAATGGCGTCGGGCAGCTCGCCGCCCAACTGGATGTCCACGCCGCGCCCGGCCATGCTGGTGGCGAGGGTGACGGCGCCGAGCACCCCCGCATCGGCGATGATCTCGGCCTCTTTAGCGTGCTCTTTGGCGTTGAGGAGCGCAAAGGTCGTCTCTTGATCGAGTTCCAAAGTCCCTGCGCGGCGTCGTTCGTCGCGCACCCATCGCTGGTACTTGATGCCTTCTCGCAAGACGCGCTTGAGCGTCGCAGGATCGTCAATCCCCCACAGGCCCGCTAGCGTCGTAAGGTTCTCGGGTGTGGTCGGCTGCGCCGTGGGCAATTCCAGCTTGCGCGCAATTGCGTCACATTCGCCTGGCGTGATCTGGTCCAGGGGCTTGAGCAGCGCGGGGTGTTGCTCGATAGACTCGCCCGCCTGGCGGATCGCCTCCTGCAAGAGCGACACGCGCCCAAGCATCTCGAGCATGGAGACGTGCAGGCGTGCGGCCAGCTTTTCCGACTTTTCCACCGACGTCGTGCCGACCAACACCGGCTGCCCGGCGCAGTGCTTTTGGACGATCTCTTTGACGATGGCCTGCCACTTGGCTTCTTCGGTCGAATAGATCACGTCTGCGTAATCGGTGCGACGGTAAAAGACCGGGCGGGTCTCGCCCTCGCGGCAATACGTGATCACCTCGGTGCCATTCTGGCGCTGGCGCACGGTGACCAGGCGCGGGCCGGACGGCTGGGGATGGCTGACCTGATATTCGACGTTGGTCGGGATGGTCACCACGCTCAACTTGTAGATCGCGTACAGCTCTTCTTCTTCGCTTTTGGCCGTGCCCGTCATGCCCGCCAGCCGCCGGTACATGCGGAAAAAGTTTTGAATGGTGACGGTGGCGTTGGTCATCATCGGCGGACGGATGTCCTTGACGCCTTCTTTGGCTTCGATGGCCTGGTGCAGCCCATCCGAGAGCCGACGATCCGGCATGAGCCGTCCGGTGTGCTGATCGATCAGGATCACGCGCCCGCCCTTGACGATGTAATCGCGGTCGCGCCGATAGAGCGCCTCGGCATTGAGGCTTTGTTCCAGGTAATGCAGGTAGATCGCGTTGGCGTCGTCATAGATGTTGGCGATGCCCAGTTCTTCTTCGACCTTGGCCAGCCCGGCCGGGGTCGTGACGACGTAGCGATCTTTTTCGTCAAATGTATAGTCTTCTCCAGGCTTGAGCTTTTTGGCGATGCTGGCAAAGCGGCGATAATCCTCGATGGATTGGGCCGACTCGCCGGAGATGATCAACGGAGTGCGTGCTTCGTCAATCAGGATGTTGTCCACTTCGTCCACAATCGCGTAATACAGCTCGCGCTGGACACGGTCTTCGAGAGCGTAGGCCAGGTTGTCGCGCAGATAGTCAAAGCCGAACTCGTTGTTCGTGCCATAGGTGATGTCGGCCTCGTAAGCTTCGCGGCGGTCGGGGACGGTCTGCCAGGTCTCGGTCAGGCTGTTGCCCTTGCGGGTCCAGATGCGGCGCTTGCGCGTGCGGACCGGACGCAGATCGCGGTAAGGCCCGCGAGTGTAACCGCGCTGGTAGATGAACGTCTGCGGGTTGCCCTTGAGGTCCGCGCCTTGCAGAACCCCCACGCTCAAGCCAAGCAGGTCGTATAGCGCGCCCATCCACACCGCGTCGCGCCGCGCCAGATAATCGTTGACGGTGACGATGTGCACGCCGCGTCCCAGTAGCGCGTTCAGATAAGCAGGCAGCGTGGCAACCAGCGTTTTGCCTTCGCCCGTGCGCATCTCGGCGATTTTGCCTTCGTGCAAGACAATGCCGCCGATGAGTTGAACGTCAAACGGGCGCAGGTAAATCGTCCGCTTGGCCGCTTCACGCACGGCCGCAAAGGCGCGCGGCAGAACCTCCCCCAGCGCGGCCTTTTCGGCTTCATCCAGTTTAGCGTGCAGGTTTTCGAGTTCGATCTCGAGCGTGCGGCGGCGCTGTGCGTTCGGCTCGGAGGCGATCATCCTGCGCTGATCGGCCACGCGCTCCCGGGCGGCATAGGTACTGGCGGCCACCTGTGCCCGCAGCTCGGCGGTCAATTCGCGCAAGGCCGCGTCACTTATCGCCTGAAATCTGTCTTCCAGGCGGTTGATCTCGTCTACAATCGGCTTGAGCCGGGACACTTGGCGCTCGGAGGAATCACCCACCACCCGGCTCAAAAAATTCTTGAGCATACCATGACCTCTCAATCGTGTGGGTATTATAGCACATCTTTTGAGGGAAACCTCCAGTGTCGTAAAGATGCCAAGTAGTTTCAATATCTTTACTGCGTGTTTGCAGATTTTTTACATCCATCGGATAGGATGGCAGTCAGAGATCATCCATGGAGGACAAAATGACTGGAAAGATTCGATGGATCATCGCGTCAGTCGTCGCTGTTGTTTTGTTAGCCAGTGGGGCGCTGGGCGCAGTTGCCTTTGCTCAGACGCCGCCTCCGCAAGAACAAAAGCCGGGGGAGGTGTTTTGGACAACGCTGGCCAGTAAGCTCAATGTGAGTCAGGACGCGCTCAAGGCGGCATTCCGCGAGGCGGCCAAGGCCGTCGTCGCGCAAAGCGTCAAGGATGGCAAGCTCAAGCCAGAAGCTGCCGATAAGCTCAATCAGCGGATTGACAAGATGCCGCTTGACAGGGTGCCGTTGCCGATCCTGCCGCAGCGCAAGCCTGCCCAAGACCGGGCCAGGTTCGAATCGCTCCAGCAAATGCTCGACACGGCGGCAAATGTGCTGGACATGGGGCCGAGCGATTTGAGGCAGGAGCTGCGCCATGGCCTGACGCTGGGACAGATCGCTCAGCAAAAGGGCGTGGACCCCAACAAGCTCAAGGCGGCGATGTTGGCGGTGCCTTTTGCACGGATTGACGAGGCCGTCAAGAACGGCAAGCTGACGCAGGACAAGGCCGATGAACTCAAGGCCAAGATTGAAAAGAGCATTGACCTGAACAAGCGCATCCGCTTGCCAGATCAGCCGCCAGCCAGGCAACCCTAGGAAAGTGCTGAAAAACCCTTCTTTCACTGCCAAGCACGCCGAGAGCGCAGAGAAAACGTAACTGTTCAGCCCGCTCCCGGCGGGATGATGAATCATCCCGCTGATGCTGGAAACTGGCTGAAGCCAGTTGAGACCGGCCTGCTTCAGCAGGCCGGACATAGCGGCCGCGAAATTCATTTCGCGGCGAACAAGCCTGAACAGTTACGCTCTCGGCTTCTCAAAAAAGTCCAACTTTCACCCGTTTGCAGTATAGCAGCCTGAAGGCTGCAATCCAGCAATTTGCCAAACGCCAGTTGTTTTACAACTCCTTAGGGCAAGGCGTCCAAGCCGCCCGGTTCAGGGCGGCTTTTTTTGTTTGGAGTGTGTTTTCCCAAAATCTCTGAAACAGGTGTAGAATTCTTGTACCTCTTGATCTGGGAGGAGAACACCTGATGGCATCCGAAAGACTCGAGCTGGCTCGACAACTGATCCGGCAAGGACGGGAGGCAGAAGCTCTGGCGGCAGTGGAATCGGTGGTACGCGCCGATGCCTCCAACGTCGAGGCCCTGATGTTGATCAGCAAGCTATATGGGAGCTTGGGCAAACATCAGTTCAGCCTCCAGGCCGCCCTGCGCGCCGCGCAGTTGGCGCCAGAGAGCGTTGAAGCGATGCTGTGCCTGGCGAGAGCGTATCACCACCTGGGCGATATGGAGAAATGTGATCGGTGTCTGAGTGTTGCAGTCTCCCGCGATCCGGCCTGGCTGCGCGCCCAGTTCTTTCAGCAAATCAAGGCGGCCGGCGATGTAGACGAGAACAGTTTGCCCGGTCGAGTGGTGCTGGTCTTCGACCAGGTGGCTGAGCAGCCGGATGCTTTGCCCTTTGTGGCGTATAATCTGGGCCGATTGCTGTTGGCCCTGGGCGCGCGTCATGCAGCCCGTCAGGCTTACGAGCGCGCGTGTGAACAAGACCCAGAGATGGCCGAAGCGTTTGCCGGCGTAGGCGAGCTGGAATTCATGGAGGGGCGATTCGAGCAATGTCTGGAGTGGTTCGACGAGGCCCGGCGCTGCCGGTGGGTGAAAACCAAGACCGACTTGCTCTTTGATCGCGAGCAAATGACGCAGAGCGTTGCGGCGGGCGACATGACACAAGGCCAGGTGGATCGTTACGCCGCCCGCGCGCTCGCGCGGCTGGGCCGGTTCATCGAAGCGAACCGGATGATGCAATCCGCCATTGAGTGGCAGCCTTGGGACATTGACAGTGTCCGTCGAGACATCGTCGGTGAGTACCTGGCGGTCGGGCAGGCGATCCAGGCGCAGCAGGGGCTTGAGGCCGCGATCAAAATCTGGGAGGCAGCCCAAGAAACGGCGCGGCAGGCAAACGCTCACGAGCTGTTCCTGCAATTGGGCCGGGCCTATCTGCAGATGGCAGCGCAGGCTTATGATCAAAAGGATCGTCATCAGATGGCGATGTGGCTGGAGCGCGCGCGAAATCTGGTGGATGCGCCGCCTGCCGCCATTCCCCCGGAAGCGGCTCCCGCATGGGATGAACTGCGCGCGGCAGTCAAGCAAGCCAGGGGCAGAGGATCGGGAAGGTTAGAGAGGTTGTTGTAGCAAAAGTACGCGCTCTTGCGCGGCGGCATACTCAAGTTGTGCTCTGTCATCCTGTTCTGACATCCCGGCGTCGAGCACTGTTATCACATCTATGCCGCGTGCTCGCAGTCCCTGCACAACAGCGCGAGCCATCGCGTCTTCGTCCACATACAAGCGAATCTGCATTATGCCAGCCTCATTGCTTGCTGGTATTCAAGTCTTTCTGCATCCAACTTTTCGGCAGCGAGGTCAGCTTCTATTTCTTCTCTGTTTGCATGGTAGTGCGCTAATGCGGCGTATCGGCATTGCGGAGAAAAAAGCGGCCCGTGCTTTGGGCGTGTACTCGATGCGGTACATTTGAATTATAGCATCGTTTTGGACTGGCGTGTATTGCCAAATTGCGGCATAATTCCCACAAGGGAATAACGTGAAGCTTTCTCGCGCGCAGTTGGAGCAAATCATCGCGCAGGCCTGCGCCGATGCGCCGATGGAAACGTGCGGACTGATGGCCGGACGCGACGGTCGCGTGGAACGGGTTCTGCCGGTGCCGAATGTCCTGCGCAGCCGCGTCGAGTATCGCATGGACGGCCAGGAGTTTGCCGATGCGATGGTCGCGTGCGACTTTGAGCCGCTGGCGATCTATCATTCGCATCCACAGGGGCCGTCCATCCCTTCGCCCACCGACATCGCTCAGGCGTTTTATCCAGACTCGGTCTATATCATCATCTCGCTGGGTCAAGAGCCGCCCAGCGTGCGAGCTTTTCGCATTGTGGAAGGCGTCGTGACTGAGGTTGAGCTAGAGGTTGAATGACATGTTCGGTTTTACCGAAGAGCAAATTCATCGCTATGCACGTCATATCGTCCTGCCGCAACTGGGCGGTAAGGGTCAGCGCAAGCTGCTGGATTCGCGTGTGCTCGTCGTCGGGGTAGGGGGGTTGGGATCGCCAGTGAGCCTCTACCTGGCGGCAGCGGGCGTGGGCACGATCGGCCTGGTGGACAATGACGTGGTGGATATTTCCAACTTGCAGCGGCAGATCGTCCATCGCAACGATAACGTCGGCAGGCCCAAAGTCGCTTCGGCGGCAGAAACGCTGCGCGCGCTCAATCCCGATGTGAATGTGGTGCAGCATCAAGTCACATTCTCCTCGGCCAACGCGATGGAACTGGTGGCGGAATACGATCTGGTCGTCGAGTGCAGCGACAATTTTCCCTCCAAGTACCTGGCGAACGATGCGTGTGTGCTGTGCCACAAGCCGTTCGTGTGGGGCGCCGTGTTTCAGTTCGACGGGCAGATGTCGGCCGTGTTGCCTGGGCAGGGCCCCTGTTACCGCTGCATCTTTCCAACGCCTCCGCCGCCGGGCAGCGTGCCGACCTGTGTCGAAGCCGGCATTCTCGGCGCGCTCGTCGGCGTCGTCGGAAGCTGGCAGGCGTTGGAGGCGATCAAGCTGCTGGCGGGCATCGGCGAGCCGCTCGTCGGGCGGCTGCTGATCCTGGATGGGCTGGGTGCGATGGCAGACACGGTCCAGGTCAAGCGCCGCAGCGATTGTGCTTTATGTGGCAATCGCCCGACGATCCACGAACTGATTGACTATGAGGTGTTTTGCGGCTTGCGTCAACCTGCGTGACGCAACGAACGGGCTGACGTGGTGTTTTGTTTGTTAGACACGTATTGAGGAGAGTGCGGAAAAATGTGGTGGATGCTGGCGTTGACAGCCCTGATTGGTTATCTGATCGGGTCTATCCCGATGGGCTATTTGGTGATCAGGCTATTGAAGGGCCAAGACATCAGGAGCCATGGGAGTGGCCGAACCGGCGGGACGAACGCGATGCGGGCTGGTGGATTGGTCGCGGGTGTGCTGACTATGCTGGGCGATGTGCTGAAGGGCTATGTGGCCGTTGCGTTGGCGCGTCTGGTCATTGGCGCACCCGCGTTGAACACGAGTCTGGGCACCGCGGCGACGGTGCTGGCCGGGCTGGGAGCCGTCGTCGGGCACAACTGGTCTGTCTATCTAAGCTTCAAAGGTGGAGCGGGTACGGCTCCCAACATTGGCGCTTCGATTGCGTTCTGGCCGATGTGTGGGCTGTATCTTGCGCCGCTGGTGCCGCTCGGCCTGTACCTGATCGGGTACGCTTCGGTCACTTCGATGATGGTGGCTATCGCGGTCGTGGTGACGTTTGTGGTGCGCGCGGCGCTGCGCGTGGATCCAAACTGGTGGTATGCTGCGTACGCGGTTGCGGCTGCCCTCGCGGTCGTGTGGGCATTGCGGCCCAATATCCAGCGATTGCGTGAGGGGACGGAGCGCGCGGTCGGCTTGCGCGCGCGCGCTGAGCAGCCAAAGCGCGACGAACCGGTTGCCTAGTCCATTCCGTGCGCGAAATGAACACGGGCCATCTCAACTGAGATGGCCTGTTTGTGTTTGTCCGCGAGTCAGCGAGATCACGGCGGCCAGGATCAAGGCGCCGCCGACGAGCTGAGCGAGGTCGAGCCGCTCGCCTAAAAAGAAAAAGGCAAGCAGGGAGGCGGACACCGGCTCCAACGTCGCCACGACGCTTGCGTTGCTGACGGGAATATAGCGCAGCCCGGCGTTGAACGCCAGCCCAGAGCCAAGCGTCGGCCCGAGCGCCATCGCGAGCAGCCAGGCATCTGCGCCCGGCAGGCGCAGCGCGGCGATTATCCATTGGGGCGATTGCAGTGGGATCAGAAAGACGGTGCCGAACAACAACCCATAAGCCAGCACCGTCCATCCGTCGTGACGGCGCACGCCGACTTTGTTGAACACGCTGTACAGCGCATAACTCAGCCCCGCGCCCAGTCCAGCCAGGATCCCTCCAAGATTCAACTGCAAGCTGTGCACGTCGTGGACGCGGGCGACGAGCGCACAGCCGATCATCGCCAGCGCAACGGCCACCAGCTTGCTCATCGTCATCGGCTCGCCCAGGAACAGCGCGCTGATCGCGGCGACCCAGGCGGGCGCAGTGTAAAGCAACACCGCGGCGACGGATACGCCTGTCAGATCAATCGCGGTGATGTAACAGACATAAAACGCGGCGATCCCGAACAGTCCGAACGCAACGAACAGGACAAGGTCTCGCGCGGTGATGCGCAGCAAGCCGGGGCGGCGAAGGGCCAACACCGCCAACAAGATCGCCGCCGAAACCGAGGCGCGGAAGAAGGCAATCGTGAGGCGCGAGAGGCCGTAGTCATTGATGAGTGCTTTGAAGATGATCCCCAGCGTGCTCCACAACGTGGCGGCGATCAGGATGAGCGCATATCCGCGCAGGCGATGCCTGTCCATCGTTTACGCCAAGAGATGCGAAATGAGCACACGCAGCCCGATGCCGATCAACACGAGGCCGCCGACCAATTCCATCCGCTTGCCGAATTGGACGCCCAGCCGCTTGCCGAGCGCCAGGCCCAGCGCGGTCATAGCCGCTGCGACGACGCCAATAACCACGCTGGGATAAAGAATTTGAACCTTGAGCATTGCCAGGCTCAAGCCCACTGCCAGCGCGTCAATGCTCGTGGCAATCGCCAGCATGACAAGCGTCCAGCGGCGCGTCGGGTCCGCGCTGTCGTGGCTTTTGCGTTCCTCAAACGATGCTTTGATCATCTTGCTGCCCACATAGAGCAGCAACGCAAAGGCGATCCAGTGATCCCAGTTGGCAATGAAGCGAACGATGGTCCCACCGGCCGTCCAGCCGATGATGGGCATCATGAACTGGAACAGGCCAAAATGGAATGACAGGCGGAAGCCGGGCCGGAACCACACCTCTTTCCGAGTAGTCCCCACGCCCAACGCCACGGCGAATGCGTCCATCGCCAGGCCGAACGCGATGAGGAGGATGGTGATGAAATCCACGTGAGCTGTTTCAAACGTCATACGTCAGACGTCAATGATGCATGACGCTTGACGCTTCATACAAAAAGCCAACGTCACTGCGGGTGGCAATGACGTTGGCCGCAAGCCAAATCTGCCGATGCTTAGGCGGGGATCGGAGCGGGCGCCGGACCCACCTGCCAGCTCGGCGGCTCACTGGTCGCCGGGCGTGGCTGCGGCGAGGGCGGCGCGCTAGGCGGGGCCGCAGGCGGTTCGGCCGGCTGTCCGCTCATCAGCGCGGCAAACTCCTTGCCGTCTATCGTCTCGACTTCGATCAGCCGGCGCGCAATCAAGTTGAGCTTATCAGGATACCGGGTGAGGATCTCTTTGGCCCGGTCGTAGGCGTCTTTGACGATACGCCGGACTTCGCTATCAATCTCCTGAGCCACCGCCTCGCTATAGTCGCGCTGCTCCCCTAGTTCCTTGCCAAGAAACACCAACTCTTCCTTTTGTCCAAAGACCATGGGGCCGAGCTTGTCACTCATTCCAAAGCGCGTCACCATCGAGCGGGTGATCTCGGTCACGCGCTCCAGGTCGTTCGACGCGCCGGTCGTCACATCGCCGAACACGATCTCTTCGGCGGCTCGCCCGCCCAGGATGAAGGCGAGATTGTCGAGCAGCCGATTCTTGCTTTCCAGCCGGCGCTCCTCTTCCGGCAGCGCCATTGTGTAACCGCCCGCTAACCCGCGCGCGACGATGGTGACCTTGTGGACGGGATCGCAGTTGGGCAGGTGGTAGGCAACCACTGCATGGCCGGCTTCGTGATAAGCGATGACCTTTTTTTCGTGCTGGCTGATGATGCGGCTCTTGCGACCTGGCCCGGCGATAACGCGCTCGATCGCTTCTTCGAACTCGGGCATGCTGATGGTCTTGCGATTGCGCCGCGCGGCCAGGATGGCCGCTTCGTTGACCATGTTTTCGATATCCGCGCCGACAAAGCCGGGCGTCGCCTTGGCTAGTGTCGCCAGGTCAATCCCTTCGCCGAGCGGCTTGCCGCGCACGTGTACCTTGAGGATCTCTTCGCGGCCCTTCAAGTCGGGCCGGTCGAGCACCACCCGCCGGTCAAAGCGGCCGGGACGCAGGAGCGCCGGGTCGAGGATGTCGGGCCGGTTCGTCGCGGCCATGACGATCACGTTCGTGTCGGTGTCAAAGCCATCCATCTCGACCAGGATCTGGTTGAGCGTCTGTTCCCGCTCGTCGTGGCTGCCGCCCAGCCCCGCGCCTCGATGACGGCCCACCGCGTCAATCTCGTCCACAAACACGATACACGGGCTGTGACGCTTGGCCTGATCGAACAGGTCGCGCACGCGCGACGCGCCGACGCCGACAAACATCTCGACGAACTCGGAGCCGGAGATGGAAAAGAACGGTACGCCCGCTTCACCACTCACGGCTTTGGCCAGCAGCGTCTTGCCGGTGCCGGGCGAGCCGACGAGCAGCACCCCTTTCGGGATGCGCGCGCCCAGGCTGATGAATTTTTCAGGCTCTTTCAAGAACTCGACCACTTCGGCGAGTTCCTGCTTGGCCTCGTCCACCCCGGCCACATCATCGAATGTCACCGTCGGCTGTTCGCCCGTAAACATCCGCGCGCGGCTCTTGCCGAACGCGAGCGCCTGGTTGTTGGTGCCCTGAGCCTGCCTGAGCATGAACCAGATGATGCCCGCGACCAGCAGTGCTGGCAGCATAATCCCCAAGATGTTGAGCCAAGCGGCCCAATCGGTCGGGCGATTGACGGTGTACTTGAGATTGGAAAATTGTGCGTCAGTGATCCCGAATGCTTCGAGCTGCTCGACCAGTGTGGTGTTAGGCTCCTTGCGCGCCAAGAACTGTCGGCCGGATTTGAGTTCAACCGTCACGTCGTCGCCATTGACCGAAATCTGAGACACGTTGCCATTGCGAATCTCGTTCGCCAATACATTCAAGTCCATCTGGTCCGGCTTGGTGGTTCGGTTGCCCTGCACAGAATAGATGACGATCGCCGCGATGGCGAGGATGATGATCAGATAGACAAACCCATTTCTCGATTGGGGGGTATTCATGTTTGACCTCCACTTTCCGATGCCCGTCTCGCATTACCTGACACTAAAACCCTCTGCGCGAGACTGGCTGAACGTCCTTGCATGTTTCAATACACTCGCTTACCGTACATGATTATACCGCAGTTCCATCGAATCTGCCACGAATTTTTTGCATTTCCCGCAGGCTTGCAGTCTGCGGGAGGTTGGGGCCGAGACATCCGCCAAATGGCTGACCTCAAGCCAGCCGTTGGGCTTTACTCTATCTGATTTGTATTGGATTTGCAATAGAAGGGCATTAAGGGTTGATTAGGCCGGAATTTCCTGTTCAAGCCTCTAGCAGTTTGTCGGAGGTGGGCTGTCATTCTGAGGAGCGGAGGGACGAAGACTCTCGCTGTTGAAGTGCACTTTGGCCCACAGAGGAGATTCTTCGGCCCCTTCGGGGCCTCGGAATGACGGAATGAGCGATGTTTTGCACGGGCGATTTTCTCTCCGACAGGCTGCTAGTCTGGACACTCGGTTCGAAACCCCAGGAGAGCGCCGAGGGCGCAGAGAAAACCTGATAAAACTCAGCGTCCTCAGCGGTCTCGGCAGTGGAACGATGACTTGGGCTAAGGCCCGATGGTCAGTTCTCTGATGAGGATGCTGTTGTTGTCCACTGCCGTTCGGCCGGGAGAAGCGACGCGCAAGCGATTGTTGGGATTGTTGGCCGGGTACATTCCCACACGCAATTGATACTTGCCGCGGGGAGCGTCGGGAGGGATGTCCAGAACGTAGGGATCGGTCACAGCGGTATTGAGATTCCACTGGGTCGTGGGCAGGCGGCCTTCGTGAGGCTCTTGGTCGATTTGATTAATCAGTTTCCCGGTCGGGCCGAGGAGATGCACAAACACCTTGTAGGCTTGTCCGATGCTGCTCACCCGCGATTTCCAGTGCAGGGTCAGCTCGATGGACTCGCCAGGCCGCAAGGTGTCGCGCACCAGATCAGCACTCTCCAATGTGATGAGGTTGTCCAGGTTCACATCAAGCGAGATGGCCGAGCCGCTGCTGATCTGGAGTGTGATCGGCATCCCGGCGGTCAGTGGAAAGCCCGGCGGCGGAATCTGGCCAATGATTTTGCCGACTGGCTCTTTGCTCCACTGCGGGTCGGTGATCACTCGCCAGCCGTAGGATTCCAGCCCGGTCTTGACCGAGTCATCGTACGTGATCCCCTGGACGCTGATGACGTTATTGACGCGCGGCCCTTTGCTAAAGACGACCTGAACGGGATCGCCGCGCTTGGCGGGCGTTTGGGGAGCAGGAAATTGCTCCAGCGCGGTGCCGGCAGCCCATGTGTCATCAAAGCGTTCTGCCTTGATCTCGAGCTTTAGTCCGTATTGCGCCAGCACCTTGTCTACATTCTCGCGAGATAGGTGAATTACATTTGGCACTGTGGTCTGTTGGCCGATGTTGGCGATCGTAGAGACGGGCGTCGCTACCGTGAGGGTAGGCGGGATGCGAGGCGCGCTCGTGTACGCGCGATACACGGCAGTCCACAACACGATCAACCCGATGACGGCGATGAGGGCGATGGCAGCCAGCGCCCAGGCCGGCCAGTCCAGGCCAGCTCGCTCTTGGGTTTCGCCAGGCAGTGGCCCTTGCCGCGTGTAGCCGGGCAATGGAGATACCGGGGCCTGCAAACTCGTTGCTTGCTCCGCCCCATATTCGACTTCAGTCAAAATACGCCCCAGTTGATCGGCGGTGCGATAGCGATGCGCCGGTTCTTTGGCAAGTGTCTGGTTGACGATTTGCTCAATGACCAGCGGCAGATGAGGATTGATTTGGGTGATCGGCGGCGGTTCGTCGCGCAGGTGCGCCAGCGCCAACTGCTGTTGATTGTCCCCCTCGAAAGGCAGCCGCGCGGTCAACATCTCGAACAGGATGACGCCGATGCTGTACACATCGGAAGCTGGAGTCGGTTGTTCGCCGGCCGCCTGCTCCGGTGAAAAGTAATGTGGCGTGCCCCAGACACTTTCGGTGTAGCCGACCGGCGCCGCGGCCGAAAACGCGCGCGCGATGCCAAAGTCCGTCACCTTGACGCGGCCCTCGGCGGTGATGAGTACGTTTTGCGGCTTGACATCGCAGTGGACGACGCCCAGGCGATGCGCGGCGCCGATACCTTCGCAAATCTGCCGGGCGATGTCGAGCGCACGGCCCAGCGGCAGCGGCCCTTCGGCGCGGATGATGGATTTCAGGTCGCGGCCCTCGACATACTCCATCACGATGTACTGCCGGTCGCCCTCGCGCCCAAAATCGTACACCGTCACAATGTTGGGATGGGTAAGGTTGGCCGCGGACTGCGCCTCGCGCACAAAGCGTTTCTGGAACGCCGGGTCTTCGGCAAAGCTTTCGCGCAGGATTTTCACCGCAACGATGCGGTTGAGCATCGTGTCTTGCGCTTTGTAGACGAGCGCCATCCCACCTGCAGCCACCTGAGCGAGCAACCGATAGCGGTTGTTGAGCAACTGGTTTTCCAACGGCATCGAGGTGTCACCCTTGCCAGGCATGAGTTCCGAACGTATTCTACCGCAAAACAGAGCGAATGACCAATCCGGCGTGTCGGGTGCCGCGCTTTGCTTCCCCTCACGCTGGCAAATGTGATATACTTTTTATCGTTCGTGGGTAGATCCATTTCCCCGGCGTCCGTCTTGGATTAAAAGTCATATACAGGGGGGCCAATGAAAACACCTCTTTGGGTGCCTTCTGATGAACGGAAGCGACATGCCAACATGACCCGGTTCATTGACATGGTCAACCGGGAGCATGGCCTCGGAATCAGGTCTTATCCAGAGCTTTACCAGTGGTCGGTTGAGAACATCCCGGATTTCTGGGCGGCTATGTGGGAGTTTGCTGCGATCCGATCGTCCCAGGGATATACCCAAGTGGTGGATGACTTGCGCACGTTTCCCGGCGCCAAGTGGTTTACGGGTGCGAGATTAAACTTTGCCGAGAGCTTGTTGAGGTACCGAGATGACCAGGTGGCTTTCGTTTTCAGAGGGGAAACTCAAAAGCGTGCCAGGATGACCTATGCGGAGCTTTACGATGCGGTGGCTCGCCTGGCTAAATCGCTGCGTGAGGCAGGCGTTGTCCCCGGAGATCGGGTGGTTGCCTACATGCCCAATATGATAGAGACAGCGATAGCCATGTTGGCCGCCACCAGCATCGGCGCCGTGTGGTCGTCGTGCGCGATGGACATTGGCGCTCCGGCGGCGCTCGAACGCCTGGGGCAGGTTGAACCCCGAGTCCTGTTCACGGCAGATGGCTATTTCTACAAGGGCCAAGCCTTTCGCGCCGTGGAGAAAGCTGCCCAAGTCGCCGGAGGCATTCCTTCGCTTGAGCAGGTGATTGTCGTCTCGTACCTGGACGACAGGCCGGATATTTCCGATCTTGCTCATGCTGTACATTATGATGATTTCATTTCAGAGGAAAGAGGTTCTGAAATCTGGTTCGAACAACTGCCCTTCGATCACCCCCTGTTCATCATGTTTTCTTCTGGAACGACGGGCAAGCCCAAGTGTCTGGTGCAGGGAGCGGGTGGGGTTCTGATTAACCACTTGAAGGAATTGCTGCTCCACACAGACCTCAAACGCCAGGATACGATCATGTATATCACGTCGTGCAGTTGGATGATGTGGAATTGGTTGCTCAGCTCCCTGGGGGTAGGGGCGACGATTGTATTGTACGATGGCAATCCGAATTACCCGGATGCCGGGGCGATGTGGAAATTGATCCAGGACGAGAAAATCACCGTGTTCGGCTGCAGTGCGAGCTATATCAATGGCTTGAGAAGCCAGGGTGTGACACCGGGCAAGGACTATGATTTGTCATCGCTCAAGGAAATATCGCAGACTGGTTCGCCTCTTTCCACCGAGGGATTTGAATACGTCTACCGGGAGATCAAGACGGATCTGCATTTCAATTCCATCTCTGGTGGCACCGACATCAACGGCTGTTTTGCGGCTGGCAATCCCCTCAGCCCCGTTTATGCAGGAGAGTTGCAAGGCCCGGCGCTGGGCATGAAGGTGAAAGCCTACGATGAGTCAGGCAGCCCCGTCACGGATCAGCAAGGCGAGTTGGTCTGCGAAGCCCCCGCTCCTTCGATGCCGATCTATTTCTGGAACGATCCGGACGGCGAAAAATACACGAGTGCCTATTTCAGGTTCTACCCCGGCGTTTGGCGCCATGGCGACTACATTGTCATGCACAGTGATACGGGGGGAATCACATTTCTTGGCCGCTCCGATGCCGTGTTGAAGCCTTCCGGCGTTCGCATCGGCACAGCCGAAATCTATAACCAACTGGAAAAGCTGGAAGAAGTGGCAGATAGCCTGGCGGTGGGACAGAACTGGAAAGGAGACCAGCGCATCATCCTTTTCGTCAAACTCGCTCCGGGGTTCCGTTTGACAAAGGAATTGAAAGAAAAGATTAAAAAGACGCTGCGCGAGAATGCTTCGCCCCGGCATGTCCCCGCCGTGATCATGGAGACGCCAGATATTCCCTACACGCTGAACATGAAAAAGGTCGAGAGTGCAGTCACCAACATTCTCAATGGCAAGAGTGTGGCAAACCGTGATGCCCTCATTAATCCTGATTCGCTGGACTATTACCAGAACATTCTTCCCGAGTTGCAAGAGTGAGCGAGGCGGCCCGACGGTCAAGCTCTGGGTGCGCAGTCGTGCAGGCCAGGTTACTTTGCCCCAAATCTCCCTGGCAGGCCCGCTGTGCCAATGGCCCTTGTCATGTACAACTCGCCTGACTCAAACCCCCGCGCACGGTAATACTCTCGCGTGCCTGTCGCCGCAATCACGGCCAACCGCGTCAGGCCTGCCTCGCGGACGATCTCGACCGCGCGCTCGAGCAGCCGCGTGCCCAGCCCGGCATGTTGGGCCTGCCCTTCGCTTCCTTCGCCGATTTCAAGCGCCGGGCCGTAGACATGCACCTCGCGAATTATCGCCGCATCCGCAATCTCTGGGATAAAATGGTCTCTGGACTGAGGCAGCGAGAGCCGCAAGAATCCGGCCAGCAGGGGTAAGGCTCGCCCACGCCCGGCTTCCGGGGTGACGAACGAAAGAAAATGCTCGCGCGTCGTGTCTGTCTCGTAAGCCAGTTCTTGCAGGACAAGTTTGGCGGCGTCAATCTTTTCGCCGCGCACCTCGCGGCAGCGAATGCACTGGCAGACCTGACCGCGCGCCTTCATCGCCTGGTGCACGACCTGTCGCAGGTTCGAGAGCTTGGAGCCTTGGACGATGTGACCGGCCGGGATGTCGCGCATCACCCGGTTGATGCGGCAGTAGGGTGGGACGCGCGTTTTGCAATCCGCCACCAGGTCAACCAGTTCTTGATCAGAGTATGGGCTATACTCGCCGCGTTGCCAGTGTTGATATAGCTCAGTATCGGCCATCAGTGCGCACGGATAGATTTTCAGCTCGTCCGGGCGCAGAGCCGGGTCATCCCAGAGCCGCGCAAAATCCTCGCGGTCGGACTGGGATGTTGCCCCCAGCAGGTTCGGCATCCAGTGCGCGTGAATCTTGAAGCCGCCTGCGCGCAGCCATCGAAACGCCTGCCGCGTCTGCTCCACCGTGTGCCCCCGCTGGTTGCGAAGCAATATCTCATCATCCAGGCTTTGCACGCCGATCTGGACTTTGGTCACGCCGAGCCGCCGCAAGCGGATCACTTGGGCCTCGTCCAGGTAGTCTGGCCGCGTCTCGATCACCAGCCCTACGTTTCGATGGGGCGCGGTCTCGTTGCGCTTTTGCGCCTCCTCAAGCGTGGCCGAATCCTGGCCGTTCATCGCGTCCAGGCAGCGGCGGATGAACCACTCCTGGTAGTCCGGCGGATAATACGACCACGTCCCACCCAAGATGAGCAGCTCGATCTTGTCCGTGCTGTGGCCGATGTTTTCCAGCGCGCGGATGCGGAACGCGGTCTGCGCATACGGATCGAATTCGAGTTGTCCGGCGCGCAGCGCGCCCGGTTCATCGGGAACGTAGGATTTGGGCATCTCGGAAAAGGTGGGGCAAAAGATGCACTCGCCCGGGCAGGGGAAAGGCTTGGTCATCACCGTGACCGGCGCGACGCCAGAGAGGGTGCGAACGGGCTTGGTGCGGATTCTTGCGAGTATCTCGCGCGAAGGCGGGACGACCCCGCGCGCGGCCAGCTCACGGTAGCCTTTCACGAGTTGGTCTTTGGTAAGCGGTGTATCGCCGCGCGAGGCACGATACAGCCAGCGGGTGATGTCGTCGGGGGCGACGTGTTCAGCCGCGGCGATGCGCTCGATGATCTCGACTAGATCGTCTTCGTATTCGTCCAGGTCAATCGTTTGCCCGTGCGCGGCCATCCACCTGGCTCGCCGCCGGGCGAGTTCTTGCTCGCTGGCCATCCCCACACCGTGCTATAATCTATGGCGTATTACGTACTGCGTAAACGGAATACGCAATACGTAGCACGTTGCTTACATCTGCCGATGAAACCCGAGTTTATCGAACGCCTCAACCAAATCAACCGAAAATTTTATTCTGCCTTCGCCGCCTCATTTTCCGAGGCCCGATCCGAGTTGGGCCGCGAAGTGCAGGCCATTTTACCCTACATTGCCGACGGCGCAAGGGTGCTTGACATCGGCTGTGGCAACGGGCGTGTGGCGGCGCTGCTGGCCCGTCATCGGCGCGCGGTGACGTATGTGGGCATAGATTCGTCGTCGGAGCTGATCGCAAGGTGCCAGTCGCAGGTTGCAGGTAAGTCGCAGAGCATGGTATTCCGGGTTGTGGATATCACACAGCCGGGTTGGCCCAGCTCCCTGACTCGGTTTGCAGCGAGGGAAGGGATAGGAGGATTCGACTGCGTGCTGATGTTGGCGGTCTTGCATCACATTCCGGGCGGCCAGGCGCGGGCGCGCCTCATGCGGCAGGTGCGCGAGCTGCTCGGGCCGCAGGGCTGCGCCATCGTCTCGACGTGGCAGTTTATGGATAACGAGCGAATGCGGAAAAAGATCGTTCCCTGGAGCAGTGTGGGGATTGACGAGCGCGAGCTGGAGCCGGGCGACGCACTGTTGAGCTGGAAGCGTGGCGGCGTGGGCCTGCGGTACTGTCATTGGATCGGCGAACAAGAGATGCGCGCGTTGGCGGAGCAGGCCGGGTTAAACGTCGTTGGGGTGTTCCGCGCGGGCGGGCGAGAGGGAAACTTGAGTTTGTATGCGGTTCTGTCACCCTAGGAGAGTGCTGAAAAACCCCTTCTTTCACCGCTGAAGCCCAGAGATACTTGTTTACCATCTGTAGCCGCGAAATGAATTTCGCGGCTGTCACGCCAAGTCTGCTGAAGCAGACTGGGGCCATCGCCAACCGGCTTCAGCCGGTTTCTCGTACCAGCCGGATGATTCATCATCCGGCAGGGTGCGGATTGGGCAATGCCTGCCAAAGGCGGTAGACAAATACGCCCAGAGAGAGCGCAGAAAAAACCTAATAAAACTCGGCGTCCTCAGCGGCCTCTGCGGTAGAAAGATGACTTTTTCAGTGATCTCCTAGCAGCCTGTCGGAGAACCCAGCCGAGGCGGCTCCTTGCGAAGCACCCCGTAGCGAAGACGACATTCAGGACTCGTGCGCCAAGATTTTACGCTACACGCGGGGATTGACCTTTTAGGAATTTGTGCATGACGACAGGACCTTTGATGCGGTAGTACGCAAGTGGAGCCAATCCTGACAAAAGATGTCGAAAGCAATTCAGACTGATGAAACAAAAACAGCGGGTCATCCCCCGCTGTCTCGATCACCGATTACTGATCACTGATCACCGATCACTGCTCCCCGATCACCTTTTCAATGGATTCGGCCCCAGCTTTCGCACGCGCTCTGTCATCTCGGCAGCTTTCTCTGCAAAGGTCTGCCCCTGACCGCCGCTCATAAAGTACATCTCCAGCCGTTCTTCCTCCAAGCCGATGCTCTTGAGAATCTGTCTGGCCTTTTGCACACGGCGCAGCCCGCGCTCATTCCCGCGCACATGATGGCAGTTGCCGATGGGACACGCCACAATGTACACCCCGTCCGCACCATCCTCAAAGGCGCGCAGGATGTAACGGATGTCGGTCTTGCCGGTGCAGGGCAGCTTGACCATCTTGACGTTCGCAGGATACTGAATGCGCTGCGTGCCGGCGGTATCTGCGGCCATGTACGCGCAGTAGATGCACATGAAACCGGTGATCTCGGGTTCAAACTCGTTCGATGATTTGCCGTTATCGCTCACGTTGAACCTCGTTTAGCCCAAAGACGCAAAACTGATTTGAATATTCTGGTGTTCTTCGTGTCTTGGTGTCTTCGTGGTTAGATATCTGGCAACCCGACGGGCTGTGGTGTGACCTCTCACTCGACGCAAGTCACTTCAGGTAACCATGCCCCCAACCAGTTGGGCACGCCGATCATTTGCTTGTCACGATAGTTGGCAAGCTGGATCGCCGTCGCCGGACATTCGCTGGTGCATGTGCCGCAGCCCTGGCACAGGGCCGGGTCAATCCACGCGGCGCCCACAATTCCTCCCACGCCGACCTTGCTCGAATCCACACGTGGAATGCCGAACGGGCAGGTCCGCACGCACGTCAGGCAGCCGACACATTTGCTTTGGTCTACGACCGCCACCGTGCCGCCGTAAAAGAGAGGATCTTTGCTCAGCAGCGTCAAGGCGCGACCGGCGGCAGCTTGGGCATTGGAGATGGCTTCCTCGATGAACTTGGGATAGTGGGCCATGCCCGCCACAAAGATGCCCTCGACCATGAAATCCATAGGTCGCATCTTGAGGTGCGCTTCCATGAAAAAGCCTTCGGGCGAAAGAGGCACGCCCAGCTTTTTCGCCAAGTCGGCCGTTCCTTCGCTGGGGACGATCGCCATGGAGAGCGCCACCAGGTCGGGCAAGAATGTCAAGGTGCGCTGCAGATTCGGTTCACGGGCAGTCACCTGGACGCGGCCATTCGGAAGTGATTCAACGACCGGGCGCGTCTCGTCGTCATATCGGATGAATAGCACGCCGCGTTTGCGCGCCTCGGTGTAGTATTGCTCCCGGAAACCGTAAGTGATAATGTCCTTGTAGAGCACGATCACCTGACAGTCCGGGTTCAGCAGCTTGACACGAATGGCGTTCTTCATCGTGTTCGTGCAGCAGATGCGTGAACAGTATTCGAGTTCTCCTTCTGGCCGAACACACTGGATCATCACGAGCTGCTTCATCACCGCGATTTCTTCGGGGCGGTGAGCGATAATGTCCTCCAGGTCGAGCGCAGTGATGACGCGCGGGTTGCTGCCAAGTTGATAGTGCCCATCGCGGCTCTGTTGCCCGCCCGTCGTGACAATCGTTACACTGTGCTCGACGGTCCGCTCCTGGCCTTTGACCCGCAGGCGGCTCACAAAACGCCCGACGCTCCCTCCATGCTCGATCAGCTCCGCTTGCGTCAGCACCTGGATGCGATCGTGCCCGAGCACGCGGTTGATGAGATCGCGCAGCAGCCGCTGTGGATTCTGCCCTTCGGCCACGTAATACACGTGCCTCAAGTTGCCCCCCAGCGCGCTTTCCCGCTCGACCAGCGTCACGTCATAGCCGGCGTCCGCGATCATCAGCGCCGCGGTCATCCCGGCCACGCCGCCGCCCAGGACGAGTGCCCGCGCGACCGGCTGCACTGTGTTCTTGTAAATGGGGGCCAACGTCGCCGCGCGAGCGACAGCCATGCGCACGAGTTCCTTAGCTTTGCGGGTAGCCTTGGCTGGCTCGCTCATATGCACCCACGCACACTGTTCGCGCAGGTTGACCATTTCCAGATAGTAAGGGTTCAAGCCCGTCTCGCGGATGACATGCTGATAGAGCGATTCGTGCGTGCGGTTACTGCACCCGGCGATCACTACGCGGTTCACGTCCCGTTCGGTGATGATGGTCTTGATCTCGCGCTGCGCTTCGGGGAAGCACGCATAATCCAGCCGCTTGACAGCGACGACGTTCGGCAACATCCAGGCGTATTCTTCCACCTCTTGCGTGTTCACCACGCCGTCCATCGTCGGCTCGCAGCGGCACAGGAAAACGCCGGTCCGTATCGGATCGCGGCTCACGTCGCGCTCCGGCGGAAAGCTGCTAGGCCCGGCCAGGAACGGATACTGCCGGCTGGAGGGCGCATGACTCAGATAATCGTGCATCAGTTGCATGACCGAACCCGCCGCGCCCGCGGCATCGAGGATCGTTTCGGCGATTTCTTTGGGGGACGAGAACGTGCCACACACAAACACGCCCGGCTGCGAAGTCTCCAGCGGCGTGAACTTGTCGGTCATGCAAAAGCCAAACGGGTTCAGCTCGATGCCCATCGCTTGAGCGAGCTGACGCGCCTCCTGCGGCGGCTCGGTGCCCACCGAAAGCACGACCATGTCATAGCGTTCTTCGATGGGCTTGCCCCCACTTTCCGGGACATATCGCACGAACAGATCGCGCGTCTCGGGATCTTCGCGGATGGATGATACGCGGCAGCGCGTGTACTCGACGCCCATCCCTTTGGCTTCCTCAAAGTAGGCGTTGAATTCCTTGCTGAACGCGCGCTCGTCCATCGTAAAGATGCGCGCGACGGCCTCCGGGCCGAGGCGCTGTTTGGTCAGCATGGCCTGCTTGGTGGCGTACATGCAGCAGATGGTGGAGCAATAAGGATGGTCTTGGGTACGGCTGCCTACGCATTGCAGCCAGGCGATCTTGTTCGGTCGCCGGCCGTCGCTCACGCGCGTGACGATGCCTTCGGTCGGGCCGGAGCGCGAGGCCAACCGCTCATACTGCATCGAGGTCAACACGTTGCGGAACCGTCCATAGCCGTACTCTTCTGCTTCGCGCGGGTCGAACAGCTTGTAGCCTGCGGCCAAAATGATCGCGCCGACGTGAATCGTTTCGGTGGACGGCTTTTTGTTCAGATTGATGGCGTGGGTGGGGCACACGGCCACGCAGCGAGTGCAGCCCGGTTTGCAGCGCGCGCGATCCACGCTGTACGAGTTCGGCGCGACGCGCGGAGCCATCTTGAAGATCGCCTTGCGCAGCGCCAGCCCGCCCTGAAACTCGTTCGGAACGGCAACCGGACAGACTGCCTCGCACAGGCCACAGTTTGTACAACGACCCGCGTCCACGTAGCGCGGCTGATGAATCAGCGACACGGTGAAATCGCCCGCCTGCCCGGTCACCGAGATCACTTCAGTGCTGGTTCGGACCGCGATGTTGGGGTGCGCGTTGTGATCGAGGAACGCCGGGGAAATAGTGGGCCGCGTGCAGCCGTACCCATGATCCGATGTGCCACGGCAAAGCACGCAATCGTGAGTCGGGAACATGAAACCGAGTTGGGCGACGCGCCCACCTAAAATAGGCGTCATCTCCGCCAGGTACACGCGCAATCCGGCTTCGCCCAGGTCCAGCGCGGCACGCTGACCGCCCACACCTCCACCGATCACCAGCACCGCTCCCGCAGGATTGCTTCCATCAAAGGGTTGTTTCATCGGAGTTGCCCCCCAATATCACTGCCCACAAAATACACCTGGAGACTAGACTCGGCTATTGTCATTATTCCTATCTTTGCTGTGCAAATTGTAAAACACTGCACAAAGAGTGTCTATAGTCCATCAGATGACCGGGCAGGATGCTTCTAGTCCAAAAGAACTAGCGCACCTTTGAGATTCGGCATTTGAGGAAACGTGTCCTTGACGTTCACGCAGGATAGACTATAATTTGCCCCGGCGATGAAGCTCGCCAGTGAGCGCATCTCACCAAACGTCGTCCGAGTGACTGATAGCTTCTACCTGGAGTGCGGGTGGGAGCTTTTTTGTTATCGGGTGTGTGCTATGCAGAAAGATACAAGATACCTGGATTTGATAGATGCTTGCGGCGAGCCAGGCTGTCCTATATGTCATATTTCGCTCAAGATGGCGCGGCGCTACGTGGACAGCATCCTGTACGAATACGTGAACGATCCGGGCGTGCGCGACGAGATCCGCAAATCGCGCGGCTATTGCAACGAACATGCCTGGTGGATGACCGAGGTCCACGGGGCCGGGCTGGGCGTCGCCATTCTTCAGCGTGACATCGTCCAGACCGTGTTGGAACTGACCGAGACTCTGCCCAACGGGCGCAGCGCCCGCTCAAGCGCGCAAGAACTGCTCAAGCGTTTGCAGCCCACCGCCGAATGTCCGGTTTGCGCGCACTGCCGCACGATGGAAGACATCGCGCTCGATACGCTGCTCCGGCACATTGACGATGAAAAGCTGGCGGCGGCGCTGGCCGGCTCGGCGGGACTGTGCCTGCCGCATTTTTCGCGCGCCCTGGAATTGGTTAACGATGCCGAGGCGCTGAAAAAACTGGTCGCTCTTCAACAGCGCACGCTCACCGAACTGCGCAATGACCTGGCCGAGTTCATCCGCAAAAACGACTATCGTTTTCGCGAGGAGGGATTTGGCAAAGAGGGTGATAGCTGGCGGCGCGCCATCGGGATTGTATCGGGAGAACGTGGTGTGAGATGAGTCGTCTGTCGAGCGTCACAATTCTTGGGTGGACTGGATGGTCGTGATGGACGCGCAAAAGGAACGGGTCACGTTTGAGATTACCGTCGAGAGCGAGACGGCGCGCGAGATCGAGCGCGTCATCGCTGAAAATGGTTGGGAACGCGCCGAGGGCTTGCGCCTGCTCCTGGGGAGCGGACTGGGCTATGTCAGAGGCGAAAAGATATTGCAGGCCGTCGAATCGGGCGCAATGACGGCGCAAGACCTGCAGACGGTCGTCTCGCGCATGATGGAGACCGAGTCGCGCCTGGCCGTCTTGCGCTTTCGTGCGTTCGAGTTGGAACAGGCCAACCAAAACTGGGAGCTTTCGACCGGCGCGATCCAGAACGAGCGAATAGGCCTGCGCGGCGTTGTGAAGCGGCTGCGCGAAGAGATCGCCGCGCTCAAAATGGAGAATGAACAACTGCGCGCCCAGTTGCCTGCGCAAGAAACCACCGGCCAGTCCCCTGCGCCGTCGGCGCAGGTCGCTGACCGCGCTCAAGGTTCCGGTTGGCTGCGCCTGCTGCGGCGCAAGCGAGGGTGAGGATGGACGATTTGCTCAGCGCGCCACAGCGCGCGTTGCTGGCCATCGTGCTGCGCTTGTTGGAACAAGACCTGCGCCAGGCCGACAAGTGGCTGCAGGGCGCTGAGGAAAGAGGTATCCTCTATCGCCGCAAGCTGCGTTTGCCGCCTGAACGTCGAGCGATTGCCCGCCGACATATCGCGGCGGCGTTGAAACAGGTTGCGGAGCTGGCGCGCACATTTGATTTGCAGCCCGGTGACGACAGCCCCGAAGCCACCATTACGGCGGAGATGAGCGAGCGCTGGGCCAATCTTTGCGACGCGCGCTCTGACAAACTGAAACGTTACGGCGACGTTGATCCGCGCCTGGCTCAGGTACTCGATCCCTCTCTGGACAGGTTGATCGAATTGACATTGGCGTTGATGTCCAGTATTCGAAATGGAGCGACGCCGATCCGAACCGAATCCCTAACACAAGAGAGTGTTCAAATCTAGGAGGCAATGATATGGCAACAGGCATTGTTCAAGTTCGAGCGCGCGAGATTCTGGATTCGCGCGGCAACCCGACCGTCGAGGTCGAGGTCGAGCTGGAATGCGGCGCAATGGGACGGGCCGCCGTTCCATCCGGCGCATCCACCGGCGTCCACGAGGCGTTGGAACTGCGCGATGGAGACAAGGCGCGTTACGGCGGCAAGGGTGTGCTCAAGGCTGTCGGGCACGTCAACAAGGAGATCGCTCAGGCCATTGTTGGACTGGACGCGCTGGATCAGGCTGGTGTGGACAAGGCCATGCTGGCTGCGGACGGCACGCCGAACAAGAGCAAATTCGGCGCCAACGCTATCCTGGGCGCGAGTCTGGCTGTGGCCCGCGCGGCTGCGGATGCGGTCGGCCTGCCGCTCTATCGTTACCTGGGCGGCGTGACGGCCAAGGTCTTGCCCGTGCCAATGTTCAACATCCTCAACGGCGGCGTCCACGCCAACTGGCAGGGCACGGATTTGCAAGAGTTCATGATCGCGCCCGTGGGCGCGCCCAATTTCCGCGAGGCGCTGCGCTGGGGCAGCGAGACCTACCAGGCGCTCAAGGGCGTGCTCAAGAGCAAGGGTTACTCGACCGGCGTGGGCGACGAGGGCGGCTTTGCGCCTGCGCTCAAGACCAACGCGGAAGCCGTCGAGTTGATCCTGCAAGCCATCGAAAAGGCCGGCTACAAACCCGGCGAGCAGATCGCGCTCGCGCTCGATCCGGCCTCGAGCGGGTTCTATGAGGACGGTCACTACCACTTGCGCACCGAAGGCCGCAAGGTCACGTCGGCGCAGATGGTCGAGATGTACGCCGAATGGGTGAACAAGTATCCCATCGTCGTCCTGGAAGATGGCCTGGCCGAAGACGACTGGGATGGCTGGAAGCTGCTCAATCAAAAACTGGGCGGCAAGGTCGAATTGGTGGGCGACGATTTATTCGTCACCAACGTGCAGCGCATTGCAAAGGGCATCGAACAGAACGTGGCGAACGCCGTGCTCATCAAGCTCAACCAGATCGGCACGCTGAGCGAGACCATCGCCGCGATCGAGATGGCGCGCAAGGCCGGCTGGGGCGCGATGGTATCCCATCGCAGTGGCGAGACAGTGGACAGTTTCATCGCCGATTTTACCGTGGCGATGGGCACCGGGCACTTGAAGACCGGCGCGCCGTGTCGAGGCGAGCGCGTGGAAAAGTACAACCAATTGATGCGCATCGAAGAAGAGTTGGGCGAAGCAGCGGTGTACGCAGGACGCAAGGCGTTCGTGCGATAATTGCCTATTGACATTCGTCGAAGATGGAATAGAATCTATGTAGGCGATGAAGCTCGCTGGTGGGCAGGCGTTGGGTACACCCCTGAAGGGTGTCCTAGGGACAACGCGCCCACCAATGCCGTCCCAATGGCTGACAGCTTCTACCTTGAGTTTGGGGTAGAAGCTGTTTTGCTCTCTGGCGAGCCTCGCGCCAATTCTGACCGGAAAGGAGGTGAGAACATGGGCCGTTCGAAGCTGTCGCAGGCAGCGTTTCCAGATGAACTGACGTTTCAGGTCTTGAAGGACATGCGTGACGAGGTCTTGCATGAACTCCAAGAAGGCGCGGACGTACCCGATTCCCTGGTGGACATCATGGGGAATCTGGCGGCCATGCTCGATGCCTGGAGAACTGCGACGAGGACTCTCACGCTTCAGCCCTCAAGCGCATGACAATGTTGAACAACAAGATGAATCTGTGACTGCGCCCGATGCGACTTGCGCGTATCGGGCGCGACCATTTTCAACTGCTTGACATGTTTACTCAAAGGATGTACACTCCGCGCCCTGTTGAAAGCCAGAGTAACCATGGACGGAAAACGGGCCTGATCACCGCCGGAGGCGGCGCGTGGAACGCCAGCGACGACGACACCGACGAATTGTACACCGAGTGTGTGACCCTTTCACCTGAAGCGGCAAGTTCTCCCTATGCCCTGCGCGACCTTGACGTTCGTGCAAGATGGACTATAATGCATCTCGGCGATGAGGCTCGCCGGTGAATATTCACCCATGTCGTCTGAGTGACTGATAGCTTCTACCTGACTTGCGGTAGAAGCTTTTTTGTTATCGGAGGAAACATTCATGAAATGGGGATTTTACGCTCGTGTCTTTGAACGATGCGCGTCAAGGGATTTATGGCAGACCTGCTCAACACGCCGCAACGCAATTCGCTGACCAATGTGCTCCGCATGTTGGAAGAACGTCTGCGGCAAGCCCAAGCCTGGCTGCCCGGTGTGGACGAGACCGGCTGGCTGTACCACCGCAGCCTGCGCCTGTCACCGGAGCAGCAGGAACTGGCTGCCAGGATCATTGCGATGGCTCTGGACGAGATCGCGCAGGTCTCGCGCGAGTTTGACTTGCAGCCAGCCCAAGACGATCTGGCCGCCGTCATCAGCGCCGGCATGAGCCTGATGTGGGCCGACCTGGTGGACACTCGCTCTGACAAGATGAATCGGTTCGGCGTGGTGGACCCGCGCCTGGCTCAACAACTCGACCCACACCTGGATCGCTTGATTGAAATGGTATTGGTGTTGTCCTCGCTGGTCAGAGGCAAATCCGCCGAACCGCCGCCGAACGAGACTTGACGGAAAAACTCTTTTGAGGTGAGAGATTGAACCTGACGCTTGCACAAGTTGCCCAGTCTGTCAAAGAGAACATTGCCCGCGTGATGGTGGGCAAAGATCAAGTCGTCGAACTGCTGCTGACCGCGCTCTTTTGCGAGGGACACGTGCTGCTGGAAGACGTGCCCGGCATCGGCAAGACGACGCTGGCCAAATCGCTGGCGAAATCGCTGGGCTGCAGCTTTCAGCGCATCCAGTTTACGCCCGACTTGCTGCCTTCCGACATCACGGGCGTGAATGTGTTCAACCAAAAGACGAGCGAGTTCGAGTACCGCCCCGGCCCGCTCATCGCTCAGGTAGTGCTGGCGGACGAGATCAACCGCGCCGGCCCGCGCACCCAGTCGGCGCTGCTGGAGGCGATGGAAGAGCGCCAGGTCACGGTGGACGGCGTCACGCGCCCGCTGCCGCGCCCGTTCCTGGTGCTCGCCACGCAGAATCCCATCGAGCTGGAAGGGACATTCCCGCTGCCTGAAGCGCAGGTGGATCGCTTTTTCATGCGGCTCGCCATCGGCTATCCTGAGGAAAATGAGGAGCGCGCCGTCCTGCGCCGCTTCCGGGAGAGCAACCCGCTGGATGATCTCAAGCCGGTGGTGGATGCGGACGAAATCCTCGAGCTGCAAAAAGCTGTCCGGCAGGTGTTTGTGCATCCCGCCGTCGAGGAATATATCGTGCGGCTGACGCGCGCCACACGGCAACATACGGCAATTCAACTGGGCGCCAGCCCGCGCGGCTCGCTGGCGCTGTATCACGCCGCGCAGGCCTGGGCGGCGATCCGGGGACGTCACTTTGTGCTGCCAGACGACGTGAAGCAGTTGATTCGACCTGTGCTGGGCCACCGCATCATCACGACCAGCCAGGCGCGGGTGCGCGGGCGCGTCGTCTTTGACATTCTGCACGAGATCAGCGACCAGACGCCAGTGCCGGTTGAGGAAAGCTGGTCGGTGGAGGCGACGGCAGCGTGACCCGGGCGCTCAACTGGCTGACCTTTATCTTGCTTGCGGCAAGCCTGGCGCTGAGGAACCCCCTGCTGTTCCTGCTGGGCGTGCTGCTCGCGCTCGTCGCTGGTGTGACGGCGCTGTGGGATCGCTATGCGCTGACTGGCGTCACCTACACTCGCCGATTAGGGACGACGCGGATGTTTGTCGGCGAAGAGACCGATCTGTGGATCGAGGTCGTCAACGCCAAGCCGCTGCCGCTGGCCTGGCTGAGAATCGAAGACGAGATTCCAGACGGAATCAAGTTCCCCAAGGGCAAGGTCTATCGCTCCTACAAATGGACGCGCTTTATCCTGACGAATCTCATCTCGTTGCGGTTCTATGAGCGCGTGCGCAAGCACTATCGCCTGCGCGCCATGCAGCGCGGCGCGTTCGAGCTTGGCCCGGTCGAGCTGCGCTCCGGTGACATGTTCGGGTTCAAGTACCAGGAAAAAGTAATTTCCGAGATAGACTGGCTGATCGTCTATCCCAAAGTCGTCCCGGTCACTGCGCTGGGCCTGCCAGCGGCCTATCCGTTCGGCGATTCCAAGACAGCGCGCAAAATCACCGATGACCCGCTGCGCATCATGGGCGTGCGACCCTACACGCCCGGCGACAATCCGCGCTTTATCCACTGGAAAGCGACGGCGCGGCGGCGCGAATTGCAGACCAAAGTGTTCGAGCCAGGCGCGGCCCGCGCGTCAGCCATCTTTCTCAACGCGCGCACTGCCGAGGAAGCCGGTTACATCCCCGAATATTTCGAGCTGGCGGCCACGGCGGCGGCCTCGGTCGCGCGTCACCTGCTGGATGCACGCGAAGCTGTGGGTCTGTACGCCAACACCAGCCGACTGAGAACCGGCGGCCTGGTGTGCCTGCCGCCTTCCCGCCGGCCCGATCGCTGGTTCGAGATCCTGGATACACTCGCCTGGATCAACTACCTGGCGTCGGCCTCGTTCGAGCACCTGTTGCAGGCTGAGGCTGCCTCTTTGCCGTTCGGCGCGGCCGTCATCGCCATCTCGGCCGTGACCACCGACGAACTGCTTGCCGCCTTGCTCGATCTCCAACGCAGCGGTCACCCGGTCACATGGCTGTCCATCGGCCCCAGCGCGCCGGAGCATGTGCCGGACGATTTGCAGATGTACTGGATCGGCGACCGCACGACCCATCGGCGATTGGTCGAGGCCGATTTGCCTTTGACGGCCCTCGCTGTCCCTGAGGGGGAAGCCAGTTAGCGACAAGATATGTACTCGTTAACTCTGACCGATTACAAGTGGGATTGGATTGACGACGGGTTGCTGCCGTATGCCCTGGCCGCCATGCGCGCGACATGGATCGGCTTGCTGGTGCATCTGTTGTCACGCGGGGTGACGCCCGACCGTCCCGACCTGGTCACGCCGCTCATGGCGTTCGGTCTGTTGGCTGGCAGCACTGCCTGCACGCAGCTCGGCGTTTACGTGGTCAAGACGACCTGGCGAGCCGTGGTGCTGATTGTGTCGAGTGGTCTGGCGGCGATTGCGCTCGTGCTGTATTGTGGACTGGGCGCAGGCCACCCAGCTATCTGGGATCTGCGCTGGCTCACGCTGTTGGCGCAACACCCTGCGGCCACCATCGTGATCGTCTTGATCGCGGTGTGGTTGTGGTGGTGGGGCATTCGCACCGGCCGTGAGCGTGTCTATTACGATTTGTTCAATGCCGATTTTACCTGGGGCATGTTGATGCTGGCCGTGGGCGCAGCCGCGGCTTACGCCACTCGCGTCGTACCGCTTCTGCAAGTGCTGTTGGCCTTTATCCCATTTTTCGCCATCGGCCTGGCGACGATGGCGATTGCCAACCTGCAAAGCGCGCGGCGCTTCGAGGGCAGTCGGACCGACCAGGCGATTGCCGTGAATCGTTACTGGCTGGGCACTGTCGTTGCGGTGATCGGCGCTGTGCTGTTGGCCGGTTTGCTGCTCGGCCAGTTGTTCACGCCGGGCATCATGACATGGATACTGGAGAAACTGGCGATCGTGTGGGAATGGCTGGCGCGCCTGTTGGTGTTCGTCTTGATGATCGTGGCCTATCCGATCTTGATGCTGTTGGAATGGCTGGTCAAAGTCATCAGCCAGGGACGCCGCCCCAATGACCAGCCGCCCATCAACCCGCTGCCCAGTTTCGCTGAACAGTTTCGAGACCTGGAGCAAGGCCGCCCCAGCACCATTTCGCCTCAAGTCTATATGGGCCTCCAGGTTCTGGCCGGCCTTCTGGCAGTGGCGGTGATCGTCCTCATCTTTGCGCTGGCGTTCCGGCGCTTCAAGACCTTGCTGGAAGAAGATGTCGAAGAGACCCGCGAGCTGATCTTTTCGGTGGATTTGCTCAAGGAGCAACTGGCGCAGCTATTCGGACGGAAGACCAAGGGGGATGGCATCGAGCCTGAGCCTTTCGTTTCCATTGTCGGCGATGACCCGCGCGCCCAGATTCGCCGGGCGTACCAGGCGCTCCTGGCGTGGGCCACCGAACAGGGGATGCCGCGCTTGCCCGGCCAGACGTCGAACGAGTACCTGTTGTCGCTGAGCAACGCCTGGCCGATTTACGGCGAACCGATTTCAATTCTCACGGCAGCGTACTTGCAGGCGCGCTACAGCGACCTCCCCATCTCATCGGCCAGCGCCGAGCAAGCCCGGCAAGCGTGGGAAACCATCGTCCATGGGAATGGAAAGGATGGTCACCCTGTAGGGGCAGGCCTTGCGCCTGCCCCCATTGTGATCGGTAAACAGATACATTGAGAAGATACAATTTGTGGTATAATCTGCCGCGTCACAGGCCGACGGGTTGAACACGTTGTCGGTGACCCGGAGAGGTAGCGTAGTCCGGCCTAACGCGCACGCCTGGAGAGCGTGTGTGCCGAAAGGCACCGCGGGTTCAAATCCCGCCCTCTCCGCCACTGTCTCACCTTCCTAAGTGCTCCACTTTCGGGAAGGTGATGTCTTTCATTTGCTTTTTTATCGGGTTCTGGTATGATTTTGTTTGGTCGTGCTAGATGGGGAGCTAGCGGTGCCTTCGCGGCTATGTGCCGTGCCCGAAATCCGCTTACGCGGGGTCGAATTCCCCTTTGAAGGGCTCGCGGGTTTGAGCCTGCCTCGGCCAAGTGGCGATGAAGATCGGGTCCTGCGCGGCAGAAGCCTTCGAACCCCGCCAGGGCCGGAAGGCAGCAACGGTAAGGAGACACTTCTGGGTGCCGCAGGGGCGCCTGGTTGGAGCTGGCTAGCCGAGGTCAGTCAGGTCCACGGGTTCGACGAGGGGTGCACGACCATTTCACCATGGAACTGAAACGATCTCCCTGGGATCCTCAAAACCCACGATTCAACTCGCCGCTGCTCTCAACCTGGCGTTTGCCGGGTAGAGCGCGGCCGCTCCCGCAGGGGCTTTCCGCCTTTATGGTGACGGCGGTCCTCTTGGCCTTTCTGATGGTGGGCTATGTCCAATCGCTGACTACGGTGCGTCTCGTCGTGGATGGTAAATTGCGCATCATTCGAACGAATCAAGCGACTGTAGCGAATGTCTTGCGCGACGCGGGCGTTAAACTCTACCCTGAGGACCGCGTCATCCCGCCTTTGGATATGTCCATTGAGGAAGGGGACACGATCCACGTTGACCATGCGCGCCTGGTCGAAGTGAATGTGGACGGCGAGACGTTCTACGTTCGCAGCCTCAAGAGCGCGCCGGCAGAGATTTTGGCCGATCTAGGCAAGACGCTTTTACCCTACGACAAATTGATCGTAGATGGTCAGCCGGTTGAAATGAGCGCGGCTCAGACGTCAGGTCGGCTGGTGGCGGTCTCGCTATCCAGTCGGTCGGGCCGCGAGGCCGGGGGCTTGGGCTTGGGCCAGGTGCCGCGCCGCATCACCGTTCAGCGAGCGGTCACGCTCACCGTGAATACGACGGGTTTGGCTCCAGTGACGCTTCATACGACTGCCTCGACGATAGGCGAAGCCCTGCGCGAAGCTGGTATGACGGTTTACCTGGCCGACAAAGTCAGTCCTGATCTGAGCGTGCTGGTCAACAACGGGCAGGTCGTGAGCATTGACCCGGCGATGCCGATCACCATCCTGGCCGATGGTCGCCATCTCCACACTCGCACGCATCGCAAGACGGTATCTGAGGCCTTGGCCGAAGTCGGTGTGCCCCTCGAAGGGTTGGATTACACCGATCCTGCGCCGGATGCCCTGCTCAAGCGTGATATGACGGTCCGCGTTGTTCGAGTGAATGAGACATTCCGCATCGAGCAGGAGCCGGTGCCTTATGAAATCCAGTGGGTGCCGGACGCGGATATGGAGATTGACACGCGCGATTTGACGCAGGCGGGGGAGAACGGTGTGCTGCAGAAACGCATCCGCGTGCGCTACGAGGATGGTAAAGAGATCAGTCGTCAGTTGGAAGATTCCGGCATCATCCGCCCGCCCAAGACCAAGATCATTTCTTATGGCACCAACATCGTCATCCGCACGTTGGATACGCCCAACGGCCCGGTGGAATACTGGCGCAAGATCAGGATGTTGGCGACCGCTTACACGGCTTCGACGGCTGGCACGCCCAAGAGCGCGCCCTATTATGGCCGCACCCGGTTGGGCTGGCCCATGCGCTTTGGTATCGTCGCAGTGGACCCAAGCGTGATCAGGCTGCGCAGCCAGGTGTATGTGCCGGGCTATGGGATCGGCGATGCGGGCGATACAGGTGGCGCGATCAAAGGCCGCCGGATTGACCTGGGTTACGATGATGGCGATCCGATCGTGTGGACCTGGTATCGTTGGGTGGACGTTTATTTGCTTACGCCTGTGCCGGACAACGTGAATTACGTGATCCCCGACTGGCCGCCCGAGCCTTGACGTCGGGTATGACCATGCCTCGCCCTCTCGACGTTCGCGCGCTCCTGCGCGAGTTCGATCTGCGCGCCAAAAAGAGCCTGGGTCAGAATTGGCTCGTGGACGAAGCCGCACTGGTTCGCATCGCAGACTCGGCAGAACTGGGGCGCGAGGACACTGTGCTCGAGATCGGCCCTGGCCTGGGTGCGCTGACGCGCCACCTGGCCGAGCGAGCTGGGCGTGTCGTCGCCGTCGAGTTGGATGCCACGCTGATTCCTCCGCTTCGCCGCGTTCTCGCAGATTATTCGAACGTCATCCTTATCCAGGGCGACATTCTGCAATATCCGCCCGAAAGATTGGGGCTTGGTGGAAAATACAAGGTCGTGGCGAATCCGCCCTATTACATCACGTCTGCCGTTATCCGTCATTTGCTTGAGGCAGCGGCTCGTCCGTCACTGATCGTGCTCACCGTTCAACTCGAAGTGGCGCAGCGCCTCACCGCCGCCTCCGGCAAATTGAGCTTGCTGGCGGTCAGCGTCCAATTCTACGGCCGTCCTGCCATCGTCGCACGCCTCAAAGCGGGATCGTTTTATCCCGCGCCTCAAGTGGACAGTGCCGTGGTCCGCATCGAGCCGTACGAGCGCCCGGCTGTGGAGGTGGAGGATCGGGACTGGTTCTTTGCAATCGTCAAGGCAGGCTTTTCTCAGAAGCGCAAGCAATTGCACAATGCGCTGGCCTCTGGCTTGGCTCGGCCACAGCCAGAGATTGCGGCGGCTCTTGAGCGCGCGGGCATTGATGGTCGTCGCCGCGCCGAAACGCTTTCACTGGAGGAATGGGCTGTTCTCTCTCGTGCCCTTTCTGAAACAAAGAGCCTATCCGAAAACTATAGACATTCAGATAATGTTTTGGGGTAAGGGCGACCCTTGCGGTCGCCCAGGGCAGGCGCACCCCCTAAAGAGGGAGATAGGCCTGCCCCTACCACAAATCTTTTTCTGAACATCTATAGCGGGTCGGGCTCCCATGCCCGACCTTCGGCGGCGTGGGAGCCGCCTGTGCTGGGTTTTCGGATAGGTTCAAAATAAAGCGCCGCCCGCGTGCGCGCGAGCGGCGTCCACCTGCCATCCGCCACGCGGAGCGGCCATCTGCTATTCGCCATCTGCCACCGTGTCTCGGTACACGCCTCGATACTTGGCTGGCAGCATCCGGGCCAGCGTGTGCATGATCATCTCGGTGTATTGGTCCAACTCCTCGCGACTGGGTCGTTGGCCTGAATTCGGCAACCGATACGGCGGGCCGATGGTGACGGTGATGCGCGGGCGAGCTAACCGGAACACCGCCGGAAGCCCGACCTCGGTGCCCACCAGCGCCACGGGAACGATCGGCACATTCGTATGCGCCGCCAGGTAAGCCGCACCGATTTTCCCTTTGAGCAATCCACCGGTCCGGCTGCGGGTGCCTTCGGGCGCGAGGCCGATGATACCGCCCTCCCGGAGCACCTGCAGCGCGGCGTTCAGAGCATGGCGGTCAACCTCGCCACGCTTGACCCAGATCGCGCCCAGGCGGTGCATCACCTCTCCGACTATAAACTCATGACGATGCGTGTCAGCGGCAAACACAGTGATTGGCGCCGGGAATACGGCCATGAGGAGCGGCGGATCGATTGCGCTGAGGTGGTTGGTGGTGATGAGATAAGGGCCGCGCGCGGGCACATTCTCCAGGCCACGAACCTCGGTGCGAGTGAGTAGTTTTACGAGGAAGCAGACGATAGCTTGCACCAGGCGCCATAGCCGGGCATCGGGGTGATGAGTGGGCGAGGTTGACATTTGGCTTATGATTGCGCGAAACGACCTTCGGCGGTCACTTCAAAGTGAGCCGGAGTTCCACCGCTGGGGGCAAAGGTCACAGCAAAGTCACTGGTCGCGCCTGCGGCCAGGTTGCCGTCACCGAGCGTCTGCTGGCGATAGCCAATGACGTTGTTCGCGGCATCGTAGGCCGTGACGACGACTTTGACGTTGACGGCGGGTCGGTCGCTGACATTGCGGACCTTGCCGATGACGCGGAATTGTAGACCGTCTGTGCCGCCTTGCTGGTTGATGATTTGAAGTCTGGCGTAGCGCGTGCCAGGCTCGTTGGAAGGCTCAGCGCGAATGGCAATAGCTTCAATGCCTGCGTAACGTCCCGGCGGAGAAGTGAAGAATGATTCAAACGGCGATTTGCCGCCCGGTGCGATCACGTCTAGCGCGGTGAACGGTTTGCCCTCGGCCAGCACTTGACCTGCAGTTTCTTTGAGCACAACACGGACCTGGACGTTTTCCAGCGCGCGCGTGTTAGGATTGGCAACCTCGCCCAGGCAGCGTAAACTGCCGACGCTGTTTTCGTAACACGCCAGCCCCTGGACTTTGGCGGGGAGCGGCGTGGGAGTCGGCAAAAGTTGCTTGGCAGCTTCCACGCCACCCGGGCCAAGAGGAATGACCAGTTCTTGCCCGATCTGAAGTGATTGCGGGTTGAGGATGCCGTTAGCTTGTTGGATCGCAGCGACGGTGGTGCCATATTCAAGCGCGATGGAAAGCAGCGTGTCACCCGACTTGACAACGTACACGATCGGCGTGGGCGTGGGCGCGGGCGTAAAGGTCGGACGAGGCGTTGGCGTCAACACAGTGGCGATGAGGCGTGTCGGTGTGGGCGGCGGCAACGTCACGCCCAACACTTCGGGGGTGGGTGTGGGGCCGGTGACGACTTGCCCGCAGCCTGAAATCAGCAGAGCGGTCAGGCACAGCAACGTTGCGAGGCGTCGCATGCAATCTCTCAGAAAAATAGCTGGGCAAGATTATACCACACCGCACGCTGCGCGCACAGCCAAAACTTGACAGGTCATACTTGCCGTGTATAATTGCGATTGCCTGGCGGGTTAGCTCAGCCGGTAGAGCAGGGGACTCATAAGCCCTGTGTCGTGAGTTCGAGCCTCACACCCGCCACAATCGCGCTGGCTATTCGGTTGGCCTAACCGCTTGTCATCATCGTGCTGGCTATTCGGTTTGTAATGTGCGGGCCGCTGCCTTCAAACTCGGAATTCGGGCGCGGTTGGCCCCGGCGGGGCCGAATGGCAGTGCGATTGCAACGCCATCAGTGTGTGGACTGGTGGCGTTGTCTTTTTTTCAGGTACGCTTCGACGTCCTTCCTGGGGATGAGAAATGCAGCCGTCGGGCCAAGACGGGGAAGCTGATGCGCGCCGGGGAAGACGCCGCGCGCGATCATGCGGACGACGT
>DAOTXX010000180.1:0-16562 GCA_034434835.1 Thermoflexales bacterium
GTGGGGAACAGTCTTTGACAGAAGCGCCTCGCGGCGCAACAAGGAGACACAAGAACCGCCCCGTGACCGCGTCTGAACGCAGGGTCATTATCCCTGGGATCCCTGTTTCGGCAAAACATATCATACGAGGAGATCAGTTAGCAGTTAGTTTGCACGATCGGCAAGTTGTTATTCTTAGTTTACCCAAGCTCAGCGTCACTCACACATTGAAAGCTCACGAGGAAAACGTAAGAGAACTGCGGTATAGCCACGATGGCAGAAAACTGCTGACGGCTGGCTATGACGGACGGCTTATTATTTGGTCCTTGCCATCGTATCAGCCTGCACTCATTATTGAAGCTACAGGGGGGCGGAAGAGGAGGCTCGTCTGCACCGAGATGATTCTAGAAGGCGCGCGCGGTCTAACCCAGGAGTATATCAGTTTCTTCGGGGCCAGAGGAGCTAGATTACAATGAGGGAGCCAGACACAGCTACCCTGTCTTCGTGTTTGCAGGTTTCCAAGTTGGCCCAACACCATAGTGTGTTCTGTAACTACAATCCGAGTAGCCATAATGCAGACTTGGTGCTTATATCGTGCCCCTCAAGTATCTACCCTGGCAACAGCGGTTCCGCCCCTGACTATTCACCGGCTTTGGGCCTGATTTACGTGGCAAGCTCAGCAGCAACACCAAGCTGTTTCGGAATAGGGGATGCATTCCGCGTCAAGTACATTGATGGCGAAACTGGACTGTCCATGAAACAGATTGTTTCGGAAATACTGTCAGCAAGACCGAGGATCATTGGCTTCAGTAGTGTTCATCAGACATCCACCATTCTCAGATCTTTGGTGAGTGCCGTTGAGACAGCGGGTGATCATGCACTGATTGTTGTTGGAGGCACCAACGCCATACTCAAACCTATTCAGATTCTCGCTGAATGTTCACATGTTGTATGTTGCACTGGTGAGGGCGAAAAGGTCGTACGGAGGCTACTCGCAGGTGACGCAGTAGAACATGTCGATGGTATAGCCTTCATGAAGGGCGAGAACATGATCGTAAACGTACCGGTTCCGCTAGATATCGTTGGTGACGAGGATGTCCAATTGCTATATGAGCAGTTTGGTGCTGTCTTTCAGAACGACGAGGGACAAAGAGAAGCCGCAATGCTTACTTCTCGCGGGTGTTTCTGGAACTGCTCATTTTGCTCAACACCAAACAGCATGGGAAGAACAAGGTACCGAAATATGAAACGTGTGATTCGTGACTTGACACACCTTTACTACGATAGTCGTGTAGACATTGTGCACTTCTATGACGATGTATTTATTACGGGGCCAGACCGAATGAAGCAATTTGTTTACGAAATGAGAACTGCTAATCTAGAAGAGCGTCTGACCTTTAAGGCACTTACTCGGGCCGATGTTCTAAGTCGGTTTCCATTGCCTCTACTCCTTGATTTGAGAAAGTGCGGGTTGTATCGAGTAGCGATTGGCATCGAGAGCGGTGATGATGACATACTTCATCGAATAAAATGCGGTACAACGACCGAAATGGTTGTGGAAGCCCTGAGGCACGCCAAGAATGCTGACATGAAGACGAAAGGGTTCTTCATGTACGGCCTGCCAGGTGAGACAATTGAGGGAATGACTAGAACTTATGAGTTTGCAAAACGCCTGCGCGATTGTGCTCTACTGGACGACGGTGTAGCGCATTTCGCTAAAGCTTACCCAGGCACAGATTGGGAGACTGAGGCGATCAGACAGGGAAGGCATCTTGGACTGTCTAGTGACTACATCCAGATAGTCGCATCAGATGGCTCTCCAATTCGTAGAAATCCAGCGATTCCCAAGATTTCTTTGTGTGATGTCAATCTCCACGAGATCATCGAGTTTATCGAAAAGACGAACCGTTTGTGGCAATGATAGAATAACGCCAGTATGGGTCTTTCTGTCACTATGCGTGGTCGGTTGGGGGGTGGAGCGGATGCTCATCTCATCTGTAGCTGCTACTACTGCACGGTGAAATGAAATCAGACGGTTGCGGGTGACATTGCGTGATGTCGCCCGCAACCTCGTCTTTGGCCTACAATCTCACTTGCTCTCGCCGACCAATCACAAACTCAACCTTGTTGCCCGTCCAGCGAGTCAGCCAGCACGCGGCTTGGTTGATGCCGTCGTCGGCAATGTCTCGTCGGAACTGGGCGATGACCTTGCGTGTGACGGGCACGCGCAGCGCGCCCAGGCTGGCGATGCCGGTCTTGCCGGTGATGCAGTAGGTCCCGTACCCCTCCCGCCGGCAGGTGCGAAAGATCCGCTCCCCATTCCGGTCGAGCTTGAAGTACACCCTTCGCACAGGGTCAGCCGCCTGACGTTTCCGATCCAGTACGGCTCGCGTCCAGGCGACATACCCGCACATCGGGCAGAACACGTGCTCCTCGCAGCGCCAGGTATTGAATGACCCGTGCGCCTCGTCAAAGCCGCACTGAGGACACGCCACGGGATAGTCCACCGTCGCCATCACTGCCTCTGGATGGTCGCCTGCGCCGTCGCCGCGACCTGGGCATAATACTCTTCGGTGTGCTCGGTCATTTCGACCTTGCCGCCCAACAACTGGGCAAACTCAACCGACTTGCCCTGGCAGTCGGCGCCCGCCGTACCTTGCACGGTGATCGTCACCTTGCCGTTCTTGATCGTGATCAGGTATTGCATGGTCTGACCTCAGAAGGTTCGGACGACGACCCGGATTTCGCCGCCCGGCGTCACGGTCTCGCTCTCAACCATCATCCCGTATTCGTTCACCGTCTTGATGACTTGGTGGTACGCAGCGCGCTGGGCGACCTGCTCCACAATTTGCTTCACGTTCGGCAGGCTGGCATCGTACTCCGAGATGTAGGCCGAGTAGACTTGCGCGCCCTCCTCCCATACCCACCCGATGTCGTTCGAAAGCCGGCCCAGGTTCCGGCGACGGATAGCGAACTGCACCTTCTGTGGCCGCGTATCGCCGAGATACCCAACCAGGCTCAAGCCGTTTCGGTCGCCGCCAGCAACGACTGCGGCTTCTTCAAATGGCAATCCAACATCCTGCAACGCGAGCCGCAGAAGGTCGGCATCGGTGATTTCAGTTTGAACCGTTGTGTATTCGCTCATGTTTTCCTCGTCGGAAACCAAAGCGCGCCGCAGTTACCCCTTTGGGCAATCTGCGGCGCGCTGCTCCCGCAAAAGCTGCAACTGGTTATTCGCTTGACGACAACGCCTCCAGAAATTCGCCAGGCCACACGACACGGATCCCGTAAACATCGCGCAATTGAGACGTAAGGGTGGCCTCGTGCAGATCCTTATCGCTGGTCACGATGTATTCGGCGCGCGCAGCTACCGCCGTCGCGATCACTACGTCATCTTTCGGGTCACGGCAATGCGGGAACGTGTCCGCTGGCCTGATCATCACCGCATCGGCGACCAGCTTGACGACAAGCACCCTGCACACCAGGGGGCGGATGCGCCGCGCCAGGCGCGGCTCGGAGACGGTTCGCTCAAATTGCGCCAGCAGTTCGGCCGAGATCACCCAATCGAAAGCGCGCAACTCCCATTGCCGGATGAGGGGCGACTGATCCAGACGCTGCATCGCCGCCCGCACCATTTCGGTGAGGTCAACGACAGCTTTAGGCAACGTCGGCTGCATCGCGCGCCTCGTGAACAAGTTTCACCAGCTCTTCTGTCGAAAGCTCCTCGCCTTCCAATTCGGCCGGCTCGGACTCGTCCCACGCGCGTCGAAGCGCGTCAAACGACTTGCGCCACTCGTCATCCGGGATGGCGCGCAATCGCGCGATCTGCTCCTCGACGGAAGGCCACGCCTGCGCGACGACCACGACCAGCGTCCCATCAGGCGGCTTGGCCCCTAACAGTTTGACCTTTCCCTGTTCCACAACACCCTGATACGTCGCCAACATACGCACCTCCTACTGCGGATAGGATAACAGTTTTTACATGGCCTGTCAATTGGCCGACATCCGCACGGTCCGCTTACGAGCCGCCTGCGGCACAGGGAGATTGGCGGACGAGGCTGGCCGCGCCTGCACCCCTGCAAACTCACGCACGCCCTGTCGCTGAGACTTGAGTGCTTCCAGCATATCTTCCGTTGTCACATTCCGCTGCTCACGAAAAGGCCGGTGCATGGCCGCCTGCACCAGGTTGCGGATCTGGCGACCGACCATACCCTGCGTCTCGGCCACGATTCTTGAGAGGTCGAACTCGTCTGGATTCAGACCACGATCCTTCAAATGGATGTTGAGGATTTGCGCGCGCTCGGCGTCGTTAGGCTTGTCAACCCAGAACGTATCCGTGAAACGTTGGATGAACTCGGGCGGGAGCACATCGAGCGTCGTCAGATTGGCCGTCGCCGCGACGAACACGGGCGATTCGTGCTCTTCCATCCACGTCAGCAGCGTGGCAAAGATGCGCGCCTGCGCGCCGCCGTCGCTGAGGTTCGACGAGCCGAGGCCGCTCAGGCCCTTTTCAACTTCATCGAGCCAGAGGACGCATCTTCCCAATGAATCGGCCAGCTTCAATACACTGCGCATCTTTTCTTCCGTGCCGCCGAGTGCACTGGTAAAAAGCGCGCCGATGTCGAGCCGCAGCAGCGGCACTTGCCACAAGCTGGCAATCGCTTTCACCGAGAGCGATTTCCCCGTTCCCGCGTCGCCGATGAGCAACACGCCGCGCGGCGGCGCGAGTTTGAACTGCACCGCACGCGGCCCCCAGCTTTCGGATCGCTCCGTCGCCCACGTCTTGAGCAGGTCCAGCCCGCCCACGTCGTCGAGCGTGTGGCGCGGATGAATGTACTCGACTGCGCCACCTCCCGATTTCTTGACGATCTGCTCTTTCTCTTTGAGGATGAGGGGGATGGCCTTGTGGCCCAACTCGCCTGTCACGACGATGGACTTGGCGAGGGTATTCTCCGCTTCGGCAATCGTCAGACCCAGCAGCGCCTGCGCAATGTCGCTGCGACCGTCCCCATCAAGATGCACCGCGAACCCGCCTTCGTCGGAATGAGCTTCCGCCTGCACGTGGTCAATCACGGCTTCCAGGTCATCTTTGCTGGGCAGAGGAAAGTCCACCAGCGCGATTTCCTTTTCGAGTTCGGGCGGAATGACGAGCCGGGGCGACAGAATCACAAGTGTGCGGCAGTCGAAGACCCCCGAAGGGGGCTGGCGCTTGTCGCCCTCAGCGAAACTGACCGCCAGTTCGCGCAAGCGGCGCACGATGGCGGGTTCTTGCAGGTAGGGGTGATAGTCGCGCAGCACGATGATGGCGCTGCCCTTGATCGCGGCGATATGCTGCAACACGGCCACCGCGCTGTTGGTGTTCGTCCCAATGGGTGTGTCGTCGTCCCACTTGACCAGCCCGGATACGACGCTCCACATCAAGAGTTGCACGTCCACCCGCTCTCGCGGGTCGGTCGTCTCGGCCGTGAGCTTGACCGCGATGCGCTTGAGCGTCTCCAGGACGCGGCGCTCTTCGGAGCTGTAGATGTAGACCAATGGGGTGCGCGCTCGCACCAGGATTTCGATTTCGTTGGCCGTGTTCATTTTCCCTCCACCAGTTGGCGCACTCGTTCCAGGGACGGCAGCGTTCCCGGGTTCAATCCGGCAATCCCTTCCCAGTCAATCTCCAGCGAATCCTCGACATAGGATTCCTGGGCGGGCAAACCGCCCTCGTGGATTAGTCTCGTGATAGCTTGCGCCAGTGACTCCGGGGAGCTGTCCTGCACCTGAGCGCGCGCAACTCCCCATACCTGCCACACACATGGAATGCGAACCTCCATCCAATGCCTCCTGTATCAGCACAGGGATTCCCTTCACCGGGAAGGAAATCCGCACGTCTTACGCTTGCGCCGGTCTCAGCCCGCGCCAGCGCCCGCCCCGGTGCGCGGCGATTTGCATGTCGGCGGACGCCTGCGCCGCCAGCGACACAATCTCTTTCATCACATCTCCCAGCGCGCGCGTGTCCAGCTCGTCCGCCTGATTGACGAGCGCATCGGCGCGGACGATCAGCCGATCCATCTCGTCATCTTCCAGGCCGTTGAGCAGCCGGAACGCCTGCACCATCCCGCGCGCCTTGCGAACCGCCGGACCGTTGGCGCGCCCTGACTTGAGTGTTTCGAGCACAGCCTGCGCTCCGGCGTGCATCTGGGCGCGCAGGCTGTTGAAAATGGCGAGCACAGGACTGGCCATGTGCGTCAACTGCTGGCGATAATGCTCGCGCTCGACGGCGCGCATCTCTTCCAGTTGCTTCTGACGGTGTTCGGCTTCCAGTTCGACCAGGCGCGCCTGCGCCCAGATATGCCGCTTCTGCGCCTCCTCTTGCTCGCGCGCCAGCCGGCGTCCTTTGTCTTTTTCCTCGCGCCGTGCATACTCGGCTTCCTGCGCGGCCTCGCGCATCCGCCGGATTTCGTCACGGTGGGCCAGCTCCGCTTCCACGACGGCAGGGTTGACGAGCGCCGCCGTCGAGTAGGTCAGCTTGAGCCGCTCGGAGATGCTCTCGGGCCTGGGGATGGCGCGGCGGACTCGAACCATCACGTCCTCGACAAACGCGTCTAGCGTCGTATCGCCCAACCCGCTGCCTGCGCACGTCACCACACCCACGACGCAGGTCGAGGACTCGCGACGTGGAACATCCGCTTCCACCACTTGTACTCGCTCGGCGCAGAAGCTGCGATAGGTCGCATCGTCCTGAGCATCGCCAGTCCAGCGTCCGTGCACACGCACGACGTCGCCGATGCCGACCGGCGGCGACTCGACGTTGGATACATCCACGCCGATCCGGTCGTCCAACTCGATCCGGCGATCCAGCGCACGGAGCGAGTTGTAGGCTTCGCGCGCCATGCGGCCCATATCGCGTTCGGCCTGATGCACCAGGTCTTCGTAGCGATCCAGGCATTGCGTTTGAACGTATTGCTCCAGATCCGCTACACGGCGGCCGAAATCATCCAGCCAGGCGCGATAGGCCGTGTACGGCACCCAGCGTCCCGGCAGGCCAGGCACGGAAAAGCTATAGTGCGCGTCGAGGGAATTCACCGCGCTTTGCGCTTTCGACCGGATGCCATTGACGACCGACTTGGGAAAGAGGGACAGGCTGCCCGAGGTCAGGTGAGCGCGGCGGGCCGACGAAGCCGGCACGCCCCACATCTCCCACGGCGCTTTGATGGAAAAGAGAGACAATCCTGTGGCGTCAATGTCTACGACGACACCCGCTTTGAGCAGCATGTCGAGCTGCATCTCGACCAGCCGGATGCGGTCAGGGTCTTCACCCGTCTGTTCGGCCACCTGCCAGCGAAGTTCGGCCAATGGCCCCACGTCTACAGCGGCACGTGTTCGATCCAAGACACTTAGGGTTGTGCTCATGTTGTCTCCGGTATCGTTCTGATGGACGTGGACGCCACGCCGCTTGGCGTCTGCCCGCAGTTGCGCGCCCGCGCCCTGCTGCCGGCGAACATCGGCGACACACGCGCCGGCATGACCAGCGTGCCACCGGGCCGGATCGTGATGGCAAGACGCCGATCCCATTCCTGATCCAGGGCGATCAGTTGGCCGCACTCGCGCGTGGCGCGCAGGTCAATCACTTGCTGGTTGCGAGAGCCGCGATACGCGATAGCCGGGTCATACTCGGAGCGGATGAATGGGCCGTCCACGAGGACGTCAGCGTAATTGAGAATCGCCTGAAAAGCGGGAACAGCGGGGACAAGGCTGACGATGTCGTCATACACCAGCCCTGAATACAGGATGATGTGAACGCCCATCTCGTGCAGCGCCGCGCACAGTTCCGCGCATGCTTCGGGTTGGGCGAGCGGCTCGCCGCCCACGAGGGACACGCCCACATCGCCGCGGGCGAGTCCCTGCCTGACGCGTTTCACCACGTCTTCCACCGAGATCTCCTCGCCGCCCTCAAACGGCCAGAGATGGTGGTTATAGCAGCCAGGGCAGCGAATCGGGCAGCCCTGAAACCAGATGACCGTGCGCGGCCCAGGGCCTTCGGCCAGGCACCCGTGGATAATCTTGGAGATTCTCATGGCGTTCTCCAAGCTGTGAACGCAACGGGCCGGCGCGATCGGTCACACCGGCCTAGTCGCACTCACCGCATGGTCAGTTCTTCAGGCTCATCGGCATCGCTACGCTGAGGTAGCCCGCGCTGCCCACCGGACGAAACACCACCGGGCTGCCGGGTGTCGTCATCTCCAATGCTACCTGTTCGGTACACGCAGCGGACACCGCATCCATCACATAGTTGACGTTGAGGCCGATCTGGATCGCGGGCCCTTCGACCAGCGCATCCACCTGGCCGACGTTGTCTCCCGCTTCCGCCGAGGTCGCCTGCACTGTGACGTTGCCCGGCTCAAGATCGCTGCCCGGCGTGACGGTGAAACGCACGATGTTCGAGCTGTCGCGCGCAAACACACTCGCCGCCTTGCACACTTTGAGGACTTCAGTTGTCCGAGCGATGACCCGCGAGTCTTTCTTCTTCGGAGTAATGAGGCTATAGTCCGGGAAGGTTCCGTCAATGAGCTGTGTGACGAGTTCCACGTTCTCAAGACGAAAGACCGCCTGCGACTTGGACGGCGTAATGTGAATCGAGATGGGCGACTCTTGCGCGTTGGCGGTACGCGCCAGAAGCGCCATCGCTTTGGCTGGAACGATAACGCTCAACGGTTCCGTCACAGGCTCAGGCAGTGGTATCGTGCGGACGGCAAGCCGGAAGCCATCCGCGGCAGCGAGTGTCACCCGGCCATGGCCCGATTGGATGTCGTTGTGGAAACGCGCTAACATTCCGGCCAGAATGGGGCGCTTGTCGTCGGTCGCAGCAGCAAAGACGACCTGGTTGATGGCCGTTCGCAGCAGGCTGGCTTCCGCGCGGATGACGGCCTTGCCTTCCAGGCCGGGCATCACCGGAAACTCGGCCGGATCAATGCCGCGCACATTGTTTGCAAAACGCCCACAGCGCATGTTGAGCGTGTGCGTGCGCTCGGCGAGTGCAATATCGACGCGCTCCTGCGGCATCGCGCCGACCAGATCGCTGAAGGTTCTGGCTGGAACTGTGGTCGAGCCATCCTCTTCGACTTTCGCGCCAATCCAACAGGTGAGGCCGACTTCAAGATTGGTGGCCGACAGCTTCAGGCGGCCCTGGTCGGCCGCGAGCAGGACATTGGACAGGATGGGCAGCGTTGACCGCGTAGCCACAGCGTGCCCGACGATAGAGAGACCTTTCGAGAGATTTTCCTGGAGACAACTCAGTTTCATCGCTTATGCTTCTCCACAAGTTTCACCCATCATCGTTCGAGCGACCAGGACGACTGGCCCTCGCAACACAAAGGAACGCTGCGGGATGGACGTGCCATCGTCCAGCCGAATCAAGACGCCATTATGCCTAATGATGCGCTCGGCGTGGCCGACGTAATGATAATCTTTGCCCGCCAGCCGGGCGACGATCACGAAACAGCCGTTGAGCGGCACCTGGCGTTCTTCAAAGATGACGTATGCGCCGGTGGGGATGCCGGCACGCGGCCAGTCATGTGTGGCTCGAATCATCGCCAGCGTTTCTGGCTGCTGCGCGATCTGCCGGCATAGCTCCTTGACCAGGCTGAGATCGTCGCTCATCGTTCTCGCTTCTTCGGCAAGAGTCTGTCAAAGACCCGCCGTGCGTCTACGTTCCTTTGAGCCAACTCATTCACGTCTTTGTATCGGTCAGGCAGTGGAATGATGAGCAAGTCAGGTAAGGCCTCCCGCCAACGCCCAATGGCTTCCCAGCCTGCTTCGTCGTTGTGTGGCACGGCTGCCAGGCGCGGCAGTGTCTTGAGCAGTTCAACGTGACCTTCCTTCATCCCTGTGCCGAGCGTGCAGAGCGGCACATAGCCCCATTCAGACAACGTCAAAAAGTCGGTGACGGACTCGGTCAGAATCGGTGTGCGGTTCAGGTGTTTGGCTCTCTCCCAACCATATAAGCTCTTGGGCAAGTTGGGCACACTGAGATACTTGGGCTCGCGGTCAGGCTGGACGAACGCACGCCCGGTGAGGTGCAGCGCCTTGCCGCTAGGCGCGACTTCAGCGATGGTCAGCCTGCCAGTAAAGAACTCGCGCCCATCGGGACCGAGCAGACCCAGGTCGGCCGCCGTTTGGAGAGACAGCTTATGTCCTTTGAGATAGGGGACAAGGCGGCCGCCACGACACACGCCCACGAGATGCTTGTGAGCGGTCTCGAGCGAAATCTTGCGCGACGCCAGGTATCGCTTGGCCTCGGGGTCGCCCAGGAGCGCGGCATAGTACGCCATCGCGGCGCCTTGCACGATGCGCAGGCTGTCCGCAGCCGGTTGGGGTAATGGTGCCGTGAGTGAACGCCAATTGCCTGGCAAAGGTGATCTGGGTGCAGGCAAAAGATTGCCGGTGAGCCTGGCCACCGCGTCGAGAAACCCGACTCGCTCGCGTTTCTCGACGAAGGTGATCGCATCGCCGCCGGCACCACAACGGAAGCAGTACCAACTGCCGGTCGAGGGAAAGATGACCAGGTTGGGCCGCCCCGTGTCGTGATGGAACGGGCACGGCCCGACGAACGTCCGCCCCGTGCGGCGCAGCGGCACGTAGCGCGCCACCACGTCCACAATCGGATGATGGGCTTTCACTTCGTCCACGTCAACCCGCTCACGCTCAGTGTGAGTGGATGGCGGTGGACGTTGAACATCTATTGTTGCCGTTGGTTGCATCAAAACCTCCTCGTCACCGAGGTCGGAATATCGGCCAGGTAGCGGCTGGGCGATACTCGCTCGACATGTCCATTCACGCGCTCGGTACGCGAGCCGAACAGGTAGAGGCGCTCCTTGGCGCGCGTCATGCCGACGTAGCACAGGCGGCGTTCCTCTTCAGGATCGCTGTGCAGCTTGAGCGATTGGCGATGGGGCAGCTTGCCCTCTTCCATACCGACGATGAACACTACAGCATATTCCAGCCCCTTCACACCATGAATCGTGTTGAGGTTCACGCCGCGCGGCGTCTCGAGCTGCTGGCTCTCCATCGTCTTCATCGCGCGCACGAACTCGGCCACCGAGTCGAATTCGCCCGCGCGGTACCGCAGCCACTTGAGGCTGGCGGCTTTTTTGTGATAGTCGAGGTCTTGCGCAATCCACTGGCTGTAGCCTGTCTTGTCCAGGACATAGTCCAGGAACTCGGGCGGAGCGAGCGCGCTGGCTTTCTGCGGCAGGTCATCGCACACGAGCGTGAGCAGGTCATAGATGCCCGCGACCGTCACGTCGCGCAGCCCGCACTCGGGGTTCATTGCCGCCGACAGCAGATCGAGGCTGACGAGCTCGTGCCCGTGCTTGATTTTCTGGAGTGAGGCTGCACCGATCTGCCTGGGTGGGACGTTGACGATCTCGGTGAGCGCCAGCTCGTCGTCCTGGCTCACCGCCAGCGTCGCATACGCGAGCAGGTGTTTGACCTCGGGCCGCTCCAGCATCGTGATCTGGCCCTCGGGCAGCGAGTACGGCACTTGCGCCGCAATCAACGCATCCTGGATCGCATCGCTCTGCTGGTTGGTGCGATACAGCACGGCGCACTCGTTCCAATGTCGCGCTGGCTCGGCATCATGCCAGCGACGGACTTGATTTGCGATGTACTCGGCCATCTGCGTTTCGGTGTCGAAGCGCCCGACGACGACCAGCTCGCCGGCTTCTCGCTGCGGCGCCAGCCCTTGCGCGTCGGGATACTTGCCGTTGACGACCGACGAAGCCGCAGCCAGGATGGCCTGCGTCGAGCGATAGTTGTCGCGCAGGACGATCTCTTTCGCGTCGGGATAGTCCTGCCGGAACATCCTGATCAGGAACTCGGGGTCGGCGCCGCGCCAGGCATAGATGGCCTGGGCGGGGCTGCCCACGCAAGTGATGTTGCGCTCAGAGCCAGTCAGGGCCTTGATGAGGGCATACTGGCTCCGGCTCGTGTCCTGGTATTCGTCCACCAGGATGAAGCGGGCGCGGGCGCGATGGAACGCCGCGATGCCCTCGTCGCGCCGCAGCACCTCGGCGGCTTGGATGGGCAGATCATTGAAATCAATCTGCCCAGCTTTCGAGAGCAATTGCTGGTACGCTTCATACACTTGCCCAATCGCCAGACGGTACTGATTCGCTTGCGCTTCCATCGCCTGCACGAACGCTGCAACCGTGTGATGCAGGTAGGCGATGTCTCGGATGTGTCGGATGTGAGGCGCAATGTCGTCGGCGCGGCCTGTGGCAGATAGCCAATGGGCGTAGCCGGTGCGGTCGAGGACGTAATCCACGAATTGGAGCGCCGACAGTTCCTGCGCCTTTTGCGGCAGTTCGTCAGAAGCCAGTGAGATGAGGTCATAGACCGACTCGACGACGTGGACGGGTAGCCCGACCTCTGGCATCATCGCCTCGCCCAGCATGTCGGTCGTGACGAGCTCCTGCCCGCGCTTGATCTTGCGGACAGAGTCGGAGTCAATCCCGCGTGAGGGTGATTGGACGATGGCCGTCAACGCGAGGGTGTTATTCGGGTCGGCGGCCAGCACCGCATAGGCCAGGAGCGGGTCATGATAACCCCTGCCTTGAATCAGAATGTCGGCGTAGCTCTGTCCCGTGTCTTTGGCGCGAGCGATATCTGATATCAGGCGGCGGACCGTCCACACCCGCTTGTCCAATCCCACCTGCTCGATGGCCTGGCTGACGAGTTTGGCCGACTCCCACTCGTCGGCGACCTTGACCGGCTTGTTCTTGCTCTCGGCATACAGGATGGCATACGCCAGTGCGTCAATCGTCGCGATGGTCAGGTCGGCCACGTCCTGACCCAGAAGATGCTCGACGCGCTCGCGAATCTCGGTGCTGGCCTTGCGCGTGAACGTGATGGCCGTGATCTCGGCGGGATAGGCCAGTTCCCGCTGGATCAGTCCGGCGATGCGGTGTGTCAGCAGCCGCGTCTTGCCCGTCCCAGGCCCCGCCAGCACGAGCAGCGGGCCTGTCGTGTGATCCACAGCCGCTTGCTGCAGTGGGTTGAGCTCCAGAGCGTCTCACCTCCTTCCACTTTAGAATGGTTATGAGCCGTGAGGCTCCCGTCCCTGGGCGGGCAGGAGCCTCGCGCGATATCCAGTTGCGTACGCTGGCCTACAACTGCACCTCGGCCAGATCGCTCAGGTTGACCTGACAATTTCGCGCGTGCGTCGTCTTCCAGCAGCCGCGCCCCTGGAACTGGTGCAGTTGCACGACCGACATGGCTTTATCCAACACGAACACCAGGCCCGGCCGCTCGCGATGCACCATCACAACCTGGTCCGACTCGACGATGTGCCGCGCGATGTCGGTGGCGTACCGGTTCGTCCAGTCGAACAGCCGCTCTTGCGTCTTTTGCAGTTTGGCTTTTCGGCCTTTCCAGACAGACTCGACGCGATGCGTGATCCCAAGCTCTTTGGCCCTGGCCCAGAGCGCATCCAGTTCCGCGATCGCTTCGACCGTTTCGATCTGCCGCACCATCTCCTTGACCTGTTGCGCCTGGAGACCGGTCTGGATTGCCTTCTCGCAGCCAGGCAGGTACGGGCTGGCCGGATTGAGCGCCTTGGCTTGCGCCAACGCCAACATCGCCTCGGCGACCCGACCGGCGCGGGCAAGCCGCCCGACCTGCTTGCGCAAGACCTCGGCCTCCCGGCGGTTGTCCAACTCGCTGGCCGCTTGCGGGGCCAGTCGCCGCGCTTCTTCCAGTTCAACGCGAGTCTCTTCCACAGCTTCTTCGGCCAGCCGGATATTCAGTTCGCCCTGTACAGCGGCGTTCAATCGCATATCAGCCGCGCGCGCTTCTGCGCGTTCGATCTGTGGCGCAGCCAGACGGCGGATTTCGATTTCCTCAAGCTGCGCCGCCAACAGCAGTCTCGTCGCTTCGTCGCGCGCTTTGTCCATGACGCAGACAGCGCGCTCCTCGGCGACGGTCACGTATCGCTCCGCACAGGCAAGGCGGGCGCGGCAGGCGGCAATCCGAGTCTCGTACTGAGCCAGCACCGTGAGTCGCCTGGCCTCGGCCAGTCGTTCGCGTTGTGCGAGTCGCCGGACAGCGGCATCGCGGCGCTGGACGATGAGTCGCCGGAAGCGGGCTTCGTATTCCTGCCACACCGGCTCTTCGGGATTCTCTAGCGCGATGAGCGTGTCCAGTTCGTGGCGAGCCGCCCTGAGCCGCGCTTCCCATTCCTGGGCCGCCAGCCTGGCCGGTCGCATGAACGACTCGGCGGCTTTTCCCGCGGCGGATTGGGCTTGTTCTTGCAACGCCGTGATTTTGCCCGTCATCGCCTCACGAACGCGTTGTGTGCGAGCGCGAGCTTGGGCGGTCCGGCGCTCCGCGTCACGCAGGATGCCCTGGCCGGTCAGGTGCGCATCCATCACGAGCAGGCGAGCGCCCGCGATGGGCCTAGAGGCTGCGGCAATCTCGGCAGCGGCGAGCGCGTCCGCCTCGTCCTTCATTCGCTCGGCTTCCAGCCGGACGTTCTGGCAGTGCAATTCAGCCTGCGCGACTTGCTGTTCGCGCTTGACGATACTTTGAATGTTGGCTTCGCGGATCGCGGTGAGAAAAGATGCGGTAGGCATTTTGATCTCCTTGAATTGAGTCAGAAACACGACGAGGAAAGGCGCTGGTGTAGACCGCAGACCTTCCCTCGTGTAGACGATAGAGCTTGTGCGTTGCCGTGTCGTGGCAGGGACGCCCGCGCGAGCCGGTCGTGTCCGCTCGACCGGTGGGCTCGCCTGTGCGGTGATGTAGGCCGTGCCGCAGCCAGGCCATTGCCATCAGAGCCGCGCACGCGGGTGATGGTTGTGGCTGCGCCAGGCCATTGTTTGGGTCGGCCTCTCGGCAGAAATGAGAATCGAAGCTGGCACTACTTGAGATGTCGAGCGTCAGCCAGGCAATTGCCTCCTTACCAATCCGCAGTCGCTTCGAGCGCGACCACGGCCTCGTGAATCGGGCGCATAATGACGGCTCGAACAGGACGAAAAGGATCGAATGGCGTCACGGCGGCGCAGTCGTAGCAGCGCCGGTCAGGTCCTCCGGCCAGGCAGGCGATGAGGATCAAGACGGCGAGCGCCATGACAGCCCACGTTGCCCTCATGGTGGCCTCCTTTCGAACGCCCGCAGCGCAGGGCGCGTCGGGCGGCGGATATATGGTTGTGGCCCCTCCCGAGGCGCAATACGCCCAGGGAGGGGCCGATAACCACACATCCGTGAGGCTCAAATCAGAGGCGGTGCGCGGGTGGTGGACAATACGGATTCTTCAACACAAGCGCGAGATGGGATTACATGGAGAAGACAGGAAAGAGGCTGATGGAGAGGAACAAACACGCGGGGGCTGGCGTGGATGCCAGGCGGCTTATGAACCGAGTGTGCGAAATTGGGCTGCGGTGAAAGGTTGATGACCATAATGAGGTCGCATCCCGGATTTCGATGCGCGGGATATTGACACGGTGCGAAAGGCGTGGTAGTATCTACCACAGATTGTAGGGTGCTCATCTCATCCTCCAATCGTGTTGTTTAGAAGAGCCGCCTGCCGCACAGGCGACTTTTCTTTTCCGGTTGTTGCCAACCGGTCACGCGGTCCAGAGAGTTTCCAACTCCCGCCTCGGGCCAACCCAATAGAGCATCACACGAGGCGCTTGAGGCCAGGCACCTTGTGCTCCAGCGATTTCAACTCGTATCAGAAGCCACTTTGTGTTAAACCCAAAAGGGGGACGACGGCATAGCCGTGTCCCCTCCCAGGTATCTCCCCTCTCCGCCATGTTGCCAGAGTCAGGAGAGCGATATGCGATTGTGGTCTTTTCGATTCGCGTCGTGCGTTGCCGCTCCGACACATTTTACAGCAGTGATATGATCTTGCGACCTCTATCACCACTGGTGTGATTAGCGCCGTGCTCCTTGGCTCCGACACCGCTCACACGATTGCGACATGACTCCCCGTCATCGTCGCGTCTCGACCATCCCGGTCGAGGTGTGATCGCCGCCGGCAATCACAGAAAGAAAATCAATGCGATGAATAGATAGCACATTCAACAGCCGAATGTCAAGACTTTTTGATCGCGCGACGCCATGAGGTGTGCCCTCATACGAAACTGGCTTATGCAGTCTTGCCGCCGGCCTGCGGGCCTGTTAGCCCAGGATGCAGGGGTATTCGGCCTCGGCGCCAACGTGTCCAAATCTTGATTATTTTCGGTTTTTCTATTTGCCGCTTCTGTCCGTGCGAGTCCGCTGCGGGCCGCGCCTGACTGCCCTGGTCACACACAATTCAGCCGACCTTATCGCAGTTTGCTTGTACATCGTCTCTGTGTTCGTGGCGTCTTGAGCCAAGTATCGCTGACTGCAGCCCAAGAAGAGATGAGCGGAGAGCTAGATTGAGCTTTATCATACTCTGCAATCGCTACCTGTGTGGAATAACTCTCAATAATCACGACATCGTGCGCTGTTTTTTGCCCGAAATCTAACCGGGCCAGTAATCACGACATCGTGCGCTATTTCGTCTGAATTGCGGTCGTACAGCATGAACCGTTTCCTTGAGTCGAAATTGTCGT
>DAOTXX010000181.1:0-4411 GCA_034434835.1 Thermoflexales bacterium
GGTGTGCCGCACCGTGCTCTTTTTCCGAGTGTTTTGGGTCTTTTTGCTCATACTGCCTATCTTACCGCATGAGGCGAAAGAAGCCAAACGCCCCTTGACATCTGAGCGAAAACCTTAACTTGTGACCAATGGCTTAAGCCCAACTGCCAGCTGAGAGCCTGGGCATGAACTTTCATCTGGTGTTGGTATAATGCGGGCATGATATGGAAACCGACCCAACTCACCCGCGAACAAATGGAAGAGCGTCGCCGCACCGGCGGTCGCCTGTTGTGGGCAGGCAAGTTGTCTCAAGCAGAGATCAGTCGTCGACTGGGCGTGAGTCAAGCGGCTGTCAGTCAGTGGGCGAAACAGCTCGCCACTGGGGGGATGCGTAGCTTGCGTCGTCGTACCTCGCCTGGCCGTCCACCCAAGCTGACCCAGGCCCAACAACGTGAATTGCTCCATCACTTGAAACGCGGTGCTCGTGCTGCCGGATTTCTGACCGACCGCTGGACCTTGAGACGTGTGCGACGTTTGATCCAACGGCTGTTTGGTGTGACGTATCATCCGAACTATCTCAATCGGTTCTTGGACGAATTGGGCTGGAGTGTACAACAGCCCTTGCCGCGCGCGATGGAGCAAGATGAAACCAGAGTGCGCCTCTGGCGAGAACAAGATTGGCCCAGGATAAAAAAAAGCTCGCCGCCACGGTGCAGACATTGTATTTTTCGATGAATTTGGCGTTTCCTTCCTGGATCAGCCTGGCCCCACGTGGGCGCCGAAAGGCCAGCGGCCTGTCATACGCCGGGTCAGTTCGGACCGGCGGGCTCTGACGACTGCTGTAGGCTTGACCATCTCTGGCAAGATTTACAAACGCCATTTCAACGGCCCGATGGATAGTGATGATGTGATTAGAGCGCTCCAACATTTGCAACGTCATCTTCCGGGCCCGTTCGTTTTGGTTTGGGATCGAATTGGCATTCACACCAGCCAGAAGACCCTGGCCTATCTGGCTGACCATCCTGAAATCATGGTTGAATGGTTGCCACGATGTGCTCCTGAACTCAACGCCGAAGAATTCTGCCATGGTAACGTCAAGGAACAGGCCAGAAATACATTGCCTGCCGACCGACAGGAAATGCGTCGAATGATCGATCGTGGCTTTGCACGCTTGCGGCATCGTCCTGATTTGTTGTTGAGTTTTTTCCACGCAGCTGGCTTAAAGCTTAAGCGACTTTGGTTAGACCTAACACGTTAAACAGCAGTATTGTACCGTGATTGAGGTTGAAAAAACTTAAGCAATTTATGTTAAAGGGAATAGAAGGAGGTCAGCACAATGAAATGGATGCGCTTTCTGCGATCTGCTCTTTTCGCGGCGATACTTGCTGTGATGGTTGAAGTGGCAGTGATTTCAGCCGCAGGCAATTCCTTCGTTATCGGTGACTTGCGTTGGGATTTGCCCCAGGTATACAATGCTCGAGATTATCGAGTACTCTTGGGTGCCTGGGATAAACCTAGTACAGGCGACTCGCGTAATTTCACGACTGCTTGGCTGGGTGTATTCTTGGCACAGTACAATGGGCAGCCTTATAGTGGGCAATTTTCTCAAGTTGGAATCGAGACCACGCGGGATGGTATACGTTGGTTTGTCTATGCTGAACCCACAGTGACTTGTCTAGAAGGTGTTCAACCCCCTAATGACCCTTACCACTGCTATGGCTCTTACGGTCAATGGGTAAATCTTTACGAGTGGCATTGGGTTGAACTGGTGAAGTATCCACAAGATAATTTTTGGATAGCACGTGTGTACGAGACTAATGGCACAGCCCACGATGTAGCAAAAATCTGGTCTACCAGCAGCCGCATTTATCTGGCTCGTTCCGATACCGAAGAAGGATATTATGAGGCCGCTGATCCATATATCACCATGTGGTTCTATCACTGGCATCCACAGTACATGGAAGGGGGAATTGGCTGGCAAGAATGGCCCGTAAGCACAGGGGGAACAGGTAACAGCACTATCTGGGTATCACCTGCTTCAATTTGTCCAGATCATTACGGTGCTACACCAAATACATTCGGTGATGAAAGGTCTTGGTTCGCGGGGACAGGAGGACAAGTATGTTCTTGGCTGTTATTTCCATCTGCCCATGTCTATTTACCCATCACTCTGAAAGACCAATAGCGCATAGGCTGTTCTTTCGGGGAAGCAATGCGCCTACCGAAGAATTGAAGTGCATTCCTGTAACAAGCGAAACGCAGCCTAACAAGGGGATCAAGCCGACCGCGCTGCGCGCGCCGAACTCGCGGCATCATTTGCCAGTGTGTTGTTCTGGTGGGCGGAGCGTCTCTTGCCAGTGACCGCGCGGCGGCTTATCCCCGTGCCGTTAGTGCGGCGCATGTTAGACTAGCGCGGGTCCGCATTCGAACTGCGGCGAGGTTTCCAACCCAAGTCAGTCTGAGGAGGTTTCTATGAGCCCCAAGAAGGCCACGCCCAAGTCCGCCAAGAGCACTACCGCGATCGGCAAGAAGTCCAAGGGATTCACGGACGAGGAACGCGCGGCGATGAAAGAGCGCTCCCAAGAACTGAAAGCGGAAGCGCGCGCGATCAAGAACAAAGCGGACGGGGAAAGCGCCGTGCTCGCCAAGATCGCCGAGATGCAGGAACCGGATCGCGCCATGGCCCAGCGACTCCATGCGATCATCAAAGCCAGCGCGCCAGCCCTCTCACCGAAAACCTGGTACGGGATGCCCGCGTATGCCAAGGACGGCAAGGTCGTCTGCTTCTTCCAAAGCGCGCACAAGTTCAACACGAGGTACGCGACGTTCGGCTTCAGCGACACGGCGAACCTCGACGAAGGCGCCATGTGGCCAACCGCCTTCGCGCTGAAGGAGTTGACTGCCGCCGAAGAGGCAAGGATCGGCGCGCTCGTGAAGAAAGCGGTGAGTTGAGGACTGATCTCGCCTTCGTTCCGCTTCGCTCCACTCCGCTTCGCGTGGAGGTGAAGCGGACCGTTTGAGAGACTTTTGCCATGAAGGAGAGGTACCCCATGCAAGCGACCAGACAGCGCATTCTCGAGATCCTCAAAGAACGTGGTGAAGCAACGATTGACGAATTGAGCGAGGCGCTCAGCCTAACCTCAGTCACAGTGCGCCATCACCTGGATATTTTGCGCGGCGAGGGCCTGGTCGAAGTGCCGGAGGTCAAGCGTCGCGCGACGCCGGGCCGACCTCAATACGTCTACACGCTGACTGATGCGGCAGACGAGCACTTTCCCAAAAACTATGCCGGCTTCACCAACCTGATGATCGCTGAGATCAAAGAGCGACTTGAGCCAGCCGAGCTTGACCGCATCCTGCGTGGCATGGCGCATCGCATGGTCACCGAAGCGCCCAAGCCGATTTCCGGGGAACCTCTAGAGCAGCGGCTCGATCGTCTGGTCGGCTTTCTCAATTCAAAAGGTTACATCGCCAAATGGGAAAAATCTCAAGATAGCGACGGATACTACCTGCACACCACCAATTGCCCGTACCACGACATCTCACACAACCACAGCCAGGTTTGCGTCATGGATATGACACTCATCTCGGAATTGCTGGGCACAGCCCCTGAGCGCGTATCGTGGATGGCGGCTGGCGAATTCGATTGCTCCTATCATATCCCCTCGCCCGCCGGCACGGGCAGCTAATTTCGCTTATTACAGTCTATTTTATTGACAGGCCACAAAAACCGTGTTAGAATCGCCTACGGTGGAGCAGGCACGCCACCTTCCTCCTTCCGATCTCCTTTACCCCGTCTTCAGCCTGCTCCCCTTTGGGAAGCGAGTCAGGTGGTCAATCTACACTTATTGGGAGATGAGAAATGACCGCAGTGATGAGTGATCCGGTTGTCGAGATGTCCGCAAAGCTTGTGTTGAACCTGACCGATCTCGCCGTCTCCAAGATTCAAAACATACTCAAAGAGCGAGGGGTTCCGAATCATGGCCTGCGAGTGTTCGTGGCGGGTGGGGGTTGCTCCGGCATGCAGTATGGGATGGCGCTCGAGTCACTCGCCCAGAGTGATGATCAAGTCATTGAAGTGAGCGGTATCAAGCTGTACGTGGATCCGATGAGCGCCGAATATCTGGATGGCGCGACGATTGATTACGAAGACAACCTGATGAGTGGGGGCTTTCGCATCGAAAACCCGAACGCGCTTTCGACATGCCGCTGCGGGCAGTCATTCCGCACGAGCACCACTGGGGAGAGCAGTAAATCATCAAGCGGATGCGGCTGCCATTGATCGATTATCAATTGACAATTATAATGGACCCGTAAAACTAGACAAGAAAAGGAGCCGACTTAAGGTAGGAGCATGACCATGCGAAAACAATACAGTGCTAACCTCAAGGCCCAGCTCGTGCTGGAAGTGTTGAAAGAAGAAAAGGCGCTC
>DAOTXX010000182.1:0-1797 GCA_034434835.1 Thermoflexales bacterium
CCCTCTGTGTCACAATCTGTGAGACAATGTCCACCGACAAATTAGTGTAGCAGGGCGGAGAAAGAAAACTGTCAATGTCTCACACCAATGCCCGTCAATCTGATCACCCAGCCGCACCACCGGCGATGCCCGACCCCGAAGTGGTGGTCAAGCCGAAGCGGCGGCAGTTCACGGCGGAATACAAGCGCCGCATCTTGCAGGAGGCCGAGACCTGCACGCAACCGGGCGAAATCGGAGCGCTCTTGCGCCGGGAAGGGTTGTATTCATCCCACCTCAACACTTGGCGGCAGCAGCGCCAGCGGAGCGAACTGCAGGGCTTAGCTCCGGCTAAACGCGGGCGCAAGGCCGATCCGCAAGCGGCCGAGATTGCTCGCCTGCAACGCGAGATGGCCCGTCTGCAGGCTCAAGTGGAACGCGCCGAATTGATCATCGATGTTCAAAAAAAACTCTCGCAGCTGCTTGGTCTGCCGGCAACGCCGAACGACGAGAACACATGATCACCAGTGTCGAACACTTGAGCCCCAGCCTCGGCACGCGCGCCGCCTGTGATGTGCTCAAGGTGCCGCGTAGCAGCCTCTATCGCGCGCGACAGCCGCAGACCCCGGCGGTGCCAGCGCCGGCCAGCGCGCCCGTCCGCGCTTTGAGCCCGGCGGAACGGGAGCAGGTGCGCGCCACGCTGAATAGTGAGCGCTTTGCCGACCAGTCACCGCGCGAAGTCTATGCCACGCTGCTCGATGAAGGCACCTATCTGTGCTCGCCCAGCACGATGTATCGCGTTCTGACGGCACAGGCGGAAGTCCGTGAGCGCCGTGACCAACTGCGCCATCCGGCCTATGCCAAGCCGGAATTGCTGGCGACCGCGCCCAAGCAAGTGTGGAGTTGGGACATCACCAAACTCCTCGGGCCGACCAAGTGGACCTATTACTACCTGTATGTCATGCTCGACATCTTCAGCCGCTATGTCGTCGGCTGGTTGCTCGCCGAGCGCGAAACAAGTAGCCTGGCCGAATTGCTCATCCGCGAAGCCTGCACCAAACAACAGATTCACGCCGACCAACTCACGATCCACGCCGATCGCGGCGGGCCGATGATCGCCAAGCCGGTTGCCCTACTGATGGCCGACCTGGGCGTCACCAAAAGCCATTCCCGCCCACACGTCTCCAACGACAATCCGTTTTCCGAAGCCCAGTTCAAAACGATGAAATATCAACCCGACTATCCTGACCGCTTCGGGAGTCCGACCGATGCACGTACCTGGGCACAGGCGTTTTTCCCGTGGTACAACGACGAACATCATCACAGCGCCCTGGGCTATATGACCCCCAAGGCCATCCACTATGGCGAGGCGGCGCAGTTGTGGGCCAAACGTCAGATCGCCTTAGAACTGGCCTACGCCGCTCACCCCGAGCGCTTCGTCAAGGGCTTACCGCAACCGCCGGCGCTGCCCACCGCCGTGTGGATCAATCCCCCGAAAGTCGCGAGCGCCGCCGCCGCCGTCGGGGGTGTGGACGCGGTGGGCAATTCGGAGCAGAGCGGAGAGTTGTCCACAAGTCCACACCCCAACCCGAAAGGAGCTCTGCCCGCCTAATTAACAGCCCGCTTCGACACTAAATTCCCGCACAAGTTGTCTCAAAAGGGTTGACACATTCCGCGTCTGTGATATAAATCGAACGATCGTAATCTGATCTGACAACCCAAGGGGCGAGATGGCCCGTCTTCAAATTAAGAATCCAAGATTCAGCCGTTTCACACTTTCTAGGTGGAGAGTCTGGTAAGACGATTACTATCTGCTCGCTT
>DAOTXX010000183.1:0-3909 GCA_034434835.1 Thermoflexales bacterium
CGCAGTTCGGCGGGCAGCGTTTTGGCGAGATGGAAGTGTGGGCGCTGGAAGCCTACGGCGCAGCGCATACACTGCAAGAGATGCTCACGGTCAAATCCGACGATGTGCAGGGTCGTGTCAAGACCTATGAGGCGATCGTCAAAGGCGAACGCATTGAAGAGCCTGGCATTCCGGCCTCGTTCCGTGTGCTGGTCAAGGAGCTGCAATCGCTTGGCCTGGCTGTGGAAGCGATCAGCGAATCGGGCGAAGTGATCCGGTTTGGCAAAGACGAGGAGAAGGCCAAGGTGCCCCGGCTCGGCATGGGGCTGTTAGGGTTCGGGACAGAAGCCGGATTCGATTAAAAGATCAGGTGATGAACAATGCAAAACGGCTGCCCACTTGGGTGGCCGTTTTGTTGTCAGACCTTGTCCCCCGCAAAGCTGCATTTGACAGCTTGATGAGCCTGTGGTAAAATCTCGCCGCTTGGAAGGCGGCAAAACTCCCGCTTTTCCGCAAAACTGTTGGTCATCTTGTAGTGAGAGGCCGTCAGCGGTCGAGATGGTCTCTCTTGTTTGAAATGAATAGCCCGCCCGCGTGGGAAAGACGTAGCGCGGGCGGGCGCACGAGTCAAGACAGACAGTTGATTTGACAGAGGCGCTACGCCATGCGCGATAGCGTCGGGGGATAGGAGCAGTCAGGTGCCGACGATCAATCAGCTCGTTCGAAAAGGACGCAAGGCTAAGCGCGGCAAGAGCAAAGCGCCCGCGCTGCTGTACACCTACAACTCGTTCAAGCAAAAGCGCGAGCGTCGCCCCAAGGGCAGCCCGCAAAAGCGCGGTGTCTGCACCCAGGTGCGTACCATGACCCCCAAGAAGCCGAATTCGGCTCTCCGCAAGATCGCCCGCGTCCGCCTCGCTAACGGCATCGAAGTCACTGCCTACATCCCTGGCGAAGGTCATCAGTTGCAGGAACACTCGGTGGTGCTCGTGCGTGGGGGCCGCGTCAAGGACTTGCCGGGCGTTCGCTATCATATCGTGCGTGGTGGCCTGGACTCGACCGGCGTCGAAAACCGCAAGCAGGGCCGCAGCAAGTACGGCGCCAAACGACCCAAGAAGGCGGCGGCAGCGTAGGAGTTTGGAATGTCACGACGTAGTCGCGCAGTCAAACGGGAAATCTTGTCCGATATCAAGTACAATAGCATCGTGGTGCAGGCGTTCATCAATCGGATGATGCGGGGCGGCAAGAAAAGCGTCGCCCAGCACGTCTTGTATGATTGCTTTGATCTGATTGAGCAGCGCGCCAAGCGCCCGGCAGTGGAGGTGTTCGACCAGGCGATCAAAAATGTCATGCCCACGATCGAGGTCAAGCCTCGCCGCGTGGGCGGCGCGACCATTCAGGTGCCTGTCGAAATCGCGGCGGATCGTCGCATGGCGCTCACGCATCGGTGGATTTTGCAGGCGGCTCGTGCACGCGGCGGCAAATCCATGGCCGAAAAGCTCGCGGGTGAATTGATGGATGCCGCGCAGGGCCAGGGTGCGGCCATCAAGAAGCGTGAGGATACTCACAAGATGGCAGAGGCCAACCGCGCCTTTGCCCATTACCGTTGGTAGGGGCGACGTCACGTCGCTCGTCCATGTGGGTGACGGTGGTCAAGAGTCGGGCCGATCCCGATACCTTCCACCCGACCATCCGGTTCTTTGCGGCAGGTTCGAATGCCCAGGCAAATCCCGCTCGAGCGGATCAGAAATATCGGCATCATTGCCCACATAGACGCTGGAAAGACGACGACGACCGAGCGGGTTCTTTTTTATACGGGCAAGACGCACCGGCTGGGCAACGTGGATGACGGGACGACTGTCACCGACTGGATGGAGCAGGAGCGCGAGCGCGGGATCACGATCACGGCTGCCTCCATCACCGCGTTCTGGCGCGAGTATCAGATTAACATCATTGATACGCCGGGTCACATTGACTTTACGGCTGAGGTTCAAAGATCACTGCGTGTGCTGGATGGCGGCGTGGTGGTCTTTGATGCGGTGGCCGGTGTCGAGCCACAGTCGGAAACCGTTTGGCGGCAGGCTGATCGTTACCGTGTTCCGCGCATCTGTTTTGTGAACAAGATGGATCGCACGGGCGCGGATTTCTGGCACACAGTGCAGATGATTCGCGACCGATTGGCCGCCAGGCCGCTGCCGGTCCAAATCCCGATGGGCTGTGAAGAAAAATTCTGTGGCGTGATTGACCTGTTCGAGATGCAGTCCATCCTGTGGGCCGATGACCAGGGCCGCACGATGGAACGCGGCGAGATCCCCGCAGAGCTTTACGAAGAAGCGCGGCAAGCGCGCGACACGTTGGTCGAGCGCATCGCTGAAACAGATGAAGCTTTAACACTTGAATACCTTGAAGGCAAGGCAATTCCGGTCGAGGTGCTGAAGGCAGCACTCCGCAAAGCAACCATCAACGGGCAGTTGGTGCCAGTGTTGTGTGGCTCATCGCTGCGCAACAAGGGCGTCCAGCCATTACTCGATGCCGTCGTGGATTACCTGCCATCGCCAGCGGACATTCCGCCCATTACGGGCATGAATCCGTACACCAAGCGCGAAGAAGCGCGCGCGGCCGACGAAAATGGCCCATTCACTGCCCTTGTGTTCAAGATCGTCTCTGACCCGTATGTGGGGCGACTGGCATACTTTCGTGTGTACTCGGGCGCGGTCCATGCGGGTGAGTCGGTGCTCAATTCGACCAAAGGCAAGAAGGAGCGTCTGGGTCGTGTGATCCGGATGTATGCCGACCGCCGCGAAGACATGGATGAGGTGCTGGCGGGCGACATTGGCGCGACGCTCGGCCTGAAGGATTCGTTTACCGGCGAGACGCTGTGCGCGTCGTCTGCGCCCATCGTCCTGGAAAGCATCACGTTCCCAGAGCCGGTCATCAGCGTCGCTATCGAGCCCAAGACGACGGCGGACCAGGACAAGATGGCCGAGGCGTTGCGACGGCTTTCGGAAGAAGATCCCACCTTCCGCGTGCGCACTGACGAGACGACCGGGCAGACGCTCATCTCTGGTATGGGCGAGCTTCATCTCGAAGTGCTCGTGGACCGGATGCTACGCGAGTTCCGCGTCGGCGCGAATGTCGGTCGCCCGCGCGTGGCGTATCGAGAGACGATCACTCGCCCGGTGCGTACCGAAGGCCGCTTCATTCGACAGACGGGCGGGCACGGCCAGTACGGCCACGTGATTCTTGAACTCGAGCCGCTGGAAAAGGGCAGGGGCTTTGAGTTCGTGGATGCGATTACGGGCGGGGTGATCCCGCGCGAGTTCATCCCGGCCGTCGAAAAGGGTGTGCGCGAAGCGATGGAGTCGGGCGTGCTCGGCGGTTATCCGCTGGTGGACTTGCGCGCGATGCTGGTAGATGGCTCGTATCATGAAGTGGACTCGTCCGAGATGGCCTTCAAGGTTGCTGGCTCAATGGCGCTAAAGGACGGCGCGGCCAAAGCCGGTCCGGTGCTGCTCGAGCCGATGATGAAAGTCGAAGTGGTGGTGCCCGACGAGTTCACGGGCGACGTCATCGGCAACCTTTCGGCGCGGCGCGGCTCGATTGATGGGATGCAGCCGCGCGGCGATGGAATGCAGGCGATTGACGCGCACGTGCCATTGGCCGAGATGTTTGGATACGCCACCAGCTTGCGCTCCATGACGCAAGGACGCGGGACATTTACGATGGAATTCGACCATTATGTGCAAGTCCCAGACAACGTGGCGAAAGCCGTTCTGGGCTTGAGATGATCAGGAGGCATTATGGCAAAGGAGCATTTTGCGCGGACCAAGCCGCACGTCAATGTGGGGACGATCGGGCACATTGACCACGGCAAGACGACCTTGACAGCCGCCATGACCAAAGTGCTGGCGCTGAAAAAGATGGCGCAGTACC
>DAOTXX010000184.1:0-11767 GCA_034434835.1 Thermoflexales bacterium
GTGGTGCGCGTCATCGAGAAAACGCCCGAACGCTACCTGCTCACCGACGGTGAGAACGAATACCGCCTGGCCCCGGCCGTGGCCGCCAATATCATGGTCGAACCGCTGCCCGAAGCAGCCGCGCTCGCCCAGGGCGTGCTGCAGTTGGGCGAGCTGGCGCACAACCAGCAGGCCGAAATCGTCGCCCTCGACGAGGCCTGCCAGGGCTTCACCCGCCGCCGCTTCCTCGACCTGGGCCTCACCCCCGGCACGCTCATCTACCCGGAGCTGCTCAACGCCTTCGGTGACCCGCGCGCCTACCGCGTGCGCGGCACGCTGATCGCGCTGCGCCGCGATCAGGCGGCTCAGATTCTCGTCCGGCCAATGGGTTGAGATGATAACGGAGTATGAGTCGAGGGGGAACGATGAGTCAACGGATTTTTGATGCGAACCGATGTGAAACCTGTCCTGCTCATGCGCAACTGGCGCAGATGGGACTCGTGCTGGATCACTTTGATCGCGTGGTGGCGCTGGCAGGCAATCCGAATACGGGCAAATCCACGCTGTTCAACGCGCTGACCGGTCTCAAGCAGCACACCGGCAACTGGCCTGGCAAAACCGTCACCCGGGCCGAGGGCGGCTTTGAGTTCAACGGCGTGCAGTACAAGCTGGTAGATTTGCCCGGCACGTATTCGCTGCTTTCGGCGTCTCAGGACGAAGAGGTGGCGCGCAACTTTATCCTGTTCGGCCAACCGGACTGCACCATCGTCATCACCGATGCGACGGCGTTGGAGCGCAACCTGAACCTCGTCTTGCAGGTCATGGAGATCACCGACAAGGTCGTAGTCGCCGTCAACCTGATGGACGAAGCGCGCCGCAAGGGACTGGAGGTGGACACGCGCAGCCTGGCGCGCGACCTGGGAGTGCCGGCCGTCCCGATCGTCGCGCGCACGGGCGAAGGCATCCAGACGTTGTTGAGCACCATGGCGAGTGTGATTTCGGGCGAGACGGTGACCCGGCCCAGGCGTGTGCAAGGCACGCCGGACTTTTCACGGGCTGTGGACGAGCTTGTTCCGCTGGTCGAGCAGTTGGCGCCTGGCGTGCCGAACGCGCGTTGGATTGCGATCCGGTTGTTGGACGGCGATGCGCGTGTTCAGCAGGCTTTGCTCAACGGCGAGCTGATGCAGGTCGTCACCTATCAACGACAGACGGACACGCGATTCAGCGCCAAGATCGCGCTTGAGGGCAGGCAGTAGGAGGCAAGCCATGGCCGAAAATGTGCAAGTTCAACCGCAAGATGTGCTGGCGCGCGCCGACGCCTTGCGCCCACGCCTCGGCGAAAGCTTTCGCGACGAGATCGTCAAGTCGCTGTACCGCGAAGCCGAAACCATTGCCAAACGCGCTGTACAGCCCAAGGGCGACCGTCACTATGATCTAGATCAACGCATTGACCGGATTGTGACCTCGCCCATCTTGGGTTTGCCCATCATGCTCGGGCTGCTGGCGGTCGTGTTCTGGGTCACTATTGTCGGCGCCAACATCCCCTCGGAAATGATCGCCAACGCGCTTTTTTGGATCGAAGAGCAAGCGAGCAACCTGTTCACGGCGATGGGCCTGCCCTGGTGGATTACGGGCTTTATCTGGCACGGCGTCTTTCGCGGCCTGGCGTGGGTGGTCTCGGTGATGCTGCCGCCGATGGCGATCTTTTTCCCGGTCTTTACCATCCTGGAGGATTTGGGCTATCTCCCTCGCGTGGCGTTCAATCTGGATTTTTTGTTCAAAAAGGCCGGGGCGCACGGCAAGCAGGCGCTCACGATGGCGATGGGCTTTGGCTGCAACGCCGCGGGGGTCATTTCGACGCGCGTGATCAACTCGCCCCGCGAGCGATTGATCGCCATCCTCACCAACAACTTTGTCCCGTGCAATGGGCGCTTTCCCACGTTGATCATGCTGGCGACGGTGTTTGTGGCGGCGGCTTTTCCGCCGCTGTTGGCTTCGGTGGCAGCGGCGGGCGCGGTCGTGATGGTCGTGCTGATCGGCGTGTTGGTTACGCTGATCGTCTCGTGGCTCCTTTCGCGTACTATCCTGCGCGGCGAAGCTTCGGCCTTTACGCTGGAGCTGCCGCCTTACCGCACGCCGAACATTGGGCGGATTCTCTACACGTCGTTGATTGACCGCACGTTGTTTGTCTTGTGGCGGGCGATCCAAACGGCAGCGCCGGCCGGAGCCGTCATCTGGATTCTGGGCAATATCAACTTGGGCAGCCTGAGCCTGGCGCAGCATATTGCGAATTTCCTCCACCCGCTTGGCTGGGCCATCGGGCTGGATGGGGTGATCCTGCTGGCGTACATCATCGCCATCCCGGCGAACGAGATCGTCGTCCCGACGATGCTGATGGTCTATATGGGCGTTGGCATGATGACGGATGTGCCCGAGTTTGGCGATCTGCGCGCGCTGCTGGTGGGACAGCATGGCTGGACGCTGCTCACTGCGGTCAACCTGATGCTGTTTTCGTTGTTGCACAATCCATGCGCCACGACGATCCTGACGATCTATAAAGAGACCAAGAGCGTCAAGTGGGCAACGCTCAGTGTGGTCATCACGCTGGGATTGGCCTTCCTTGTGACATTGGCAACGGCCAGCCTGGCGCGTCTGATGGGTTGGGTGTAGTTGAAGCCTCCCGCAGGCTGCGAGCCTGCGGGAGGTTGACATGGACTTGTGCCCTGCCTCAAACGATGTTATGATCGCATCCTCGATTCCGCTGACGCTCGTTGACACGCGCTGACGCGCGCCACACGGGGGCAATCCAATGGACTGGCTGGCCGACATTGCCAGCGGCAAGCGGACTGTTTACGGTGTCCTCATCGCCATTATCCTGTTGACGTTACCCTGCTATTGTTTGGGCTTTGCGGCGCTGTGGTTCAGGCCAGACGCGCAGAGTGCCACAGTCACGGCGACGGTCAAGCCGACCGCCGCACCGACAGAATCCCCGGTCAAGTTGCCGACGGTCGGCACGTTAGGCCCAACGCCTACTGGCTGGCGGCCGCTCACGTCCACCCCTACGCCGATCCCCAGCAAGACCTTGACGGCAGTTCCGTCGCCTGCGACGGCCACGCCGACCCAAGCTCCAGCAACGGCAACGTCCACGTATACGGTTGTGCCCGCCTCGCCCACAGCTACTCGAACGGCGACGATGACGAGCGTGCCGCCGACAGCGACCTCAACCGCGACTCATACGGCGACTCCGACGGCGACGAGCGTTCCGCCGACGGCGACCGCAACGGCGACTCCGGTGCCTCCCACTGCAACCTTGACCCCTACATCCGTCCCGCCGTCCGCTACCCCGACAGCGACGAGCGTTCCGCCGACGGCGACCGAGACGCCTTCGCCAACGGCCAGCGTGACGATCACCTCAACTTGGGGGCCAGTGTTGCCCTGATCGCATTGGCACCCCATTCACTATCGCAGGAGTTTTCATGGATTTATCGGCCTTGCTCAAAAAACTTGCCGAAGCGACCGGCATCTCGGGTTACGAGGGGCCGGTGCGCGAGATCGTGCGCCAAGAGTTTGCCCCGTACAGCCATGAGGTCCGCGTGACCAAGATGGGCAGTGTGATCGGGGTTCGCCATGGAAGCGGCAGCGAGCCGCGCCGCAAGGTGATGCTCTCGGCGCACATGGACGAGATCGGTCTGATGGTGACCGGCATCGAAAAAGGCTTTTTGCGGATCGCTCCAGTCGGTGGCGCAGATGCGCGTGTGATGCTCGGCCAAGAGGTCATGGTGCACGCTCAGCGCGAATTGCCCGGCATCGTCGGCAGCCGCCCGCCGCATGTCCTGCCACCTGGCGAGCGCGATCAGGTCATCCCATTTGAGCATCTGTTCGTGGATGTGGGCCTGCCGGAAGTGCAGGTCAAAAAGCTGGTGCGTGTGGGCGATCTGATCTCGATCCGCCGTGAGGCGTGTGAACTCAAAGGCGGGTTGTTTTCCGGCAAGGCGCTGGATAACCGCGCTTCGGTCGCAGCGGTCGTGGTGTGTCTGGAGGCGCTGGCATCCAAGCAGCATGAGTGGGATGTGCTGGGCGTGGCATCTGTTCAAGAGGAGGTGACGCTGTTGGGCGCGGCGACAGGCGCCTATGACCTTTATCCCGACGTGGCCATTGCGGTTGATGTGACTTTTGGCGAACAGGTCGGCGTTTCGGACCCGCGCGCGGTCGGGATGGGCAAAGGCCCGGCCATCGGCATCGGCCCCAACTTTCATCCCAAACTTGTCCAGATGCTGGTGGACACTGCCAGCAAGATGGAGATGCCGTATCAGATGGATCCGACCCCCGGCCATTCGGGTACGGACGCCTGGTCCATCCAGGTGGCGCGCGAAGGCATCCCGACGGCGCTGCTCAGCCTGCCGCTGCGTTACATGCACACGCCGGTCGAGACCATCTCGCTCAAAGACATCGAGCGCACGGGCCGCTTGATGGCCGAGTTCATCGCGGCGTTGAATGACGATGTACTCAAGGCGCTGACCTATTCTGTTGACTGATACTGTGTATTGCATAGACGGAACACGCAATACGCAACACGGAGCGAACCCTTGATACTCCAAGAGCTTTCCGAAGCCATTGGCGTTTCCGGCGACGAGGACGCCGTACGCAAGATCATTGCCGATGCTGTGCGCGATCACGTGGACGAATTGCGCGCGGACACGATCGGCAACTTGTTCGCGGTGAAAAAGGCGCGAGGCAAAGGGAATGGCCTGCGGGTCATGCTCGCCGCGCACATGGACGAGGTCGGGCTGATGATCATTGGCGCCGATTCAAGCGGTGGGCTGCGCTTTCGGCCTGTGGGCGGAATTGATGACCGCATCCTGCCCGGTCAGGTGGTGCTGGTCGGCCCGGACAAAATCCCCGGCGTGATCGGCCTCAAGCCCATCCATCTGCTCAAGGGTGACGAGGGCAAACAGGTCACCAAGATAGATGATTTGCGGATTGACATCGGCGCGTCGTCCAAAGAGGAAGCGGAAAAGCTGGTCAAGCCAGGTCAGGTTGCCGGATTTGCGACTCGCTACACGCGAGTCGGGCGCACGGTCACCGGCAAGGCGTTCGACGATCGGGCCGGGTGCGCGGTGCTGGTCGAGTTGCTGCACGGTGAACGCTTTCCATTCGACCTGCACGGCGTGTTCACGGTTCAAGAAGAAGTCGGGCTGCGCGGCGCGCGTGTAGCCGCCAACGCCGTCGAGCCAGATTGCGCGTTCGCCTTGGAAGGTACGATCTGCGATGACTTGTCCAAGGAAAAAGACACCAGTCCCACCACTCAGTTGGGCAAGGGCCCGGCCATCAGCCTGATGGATCGCAGTGTGTTCGCCGACCGGCGACTGGTGGATCATCTCGTCGCTACGGCGGAACGACTGGGCATCCCGTATCAGTTCAAACAGCCTGGCTTGGGCGGGACGGACGCCGGCGCGATTGCACGCAGCAAGGCCGGCGTTCCCAGCGTCCCGGTCGCTGTACCGTGCCGCTACATTCACGCGCCGGTTTCGCGCCTCTCGCTGGACGATCTCGAAAACACCATCAGGTTGATGCGCGAGAGCCTCAAACGGTTGACGCCAGAGGTGTTGCGTAAAACGTGAAACGTCAAACGTCAAATAACACATGACGTTTGACGTTTGATTCCCGAAGGAGAATTCTGTGAAAGACCTGATCAAGAAACTGACTGAAGCCTATGGCCCTTCCGGCCACGAACAGAAAATCCGCCAACTCATCCGTCAAGAGATTCGTGGTTACGCCGACGAGATCCGCACGGATGCGCTCGGCAACCTCATCGCGCTCAAGCGCGGCAGCAGCAAAGGCAAGAAGGTGATGCTGGCCGCGCACATGGACGAGATCGGCGTGATGGTCACGCACGTGGACGAAAAAGGCTTTTGCCGCTTTACCAACATTGGCGGCGTGTTCCCGCTCAACGTGATGGGGGGGCGCGTCGTGTTCGGCAACGGCACGCTGGGCGTGATCGGCGTCGAGACCAGGCAATTCGACCGCAGCAAAACGCCTGCGCTGGCTCAATTCTTTGTTGACGTGGGCGCTCAGGACAAAGCCTCCTGCCCGGTCAAGGTGGGCGATGCCGCTGGCTTTGTCCGCTCGTTCGAGGACCTGGGCGACCGGCTGATCTCCAAGACGATGGACGACCGCATCGGCTGCGCGATCCTGATCGAGACTCTGCGCCGGTTGCGCCGCTCCCCGCACGACGCCTATTTCGTATTCACGGTTCAGGAAGAGGTGACGCTGGCTGGCGCAGGCACGTCGGCGTATGGCATTTACCCGGACATGGCGTTGGCCGTGGACGTGACCAGTGTGGGCGATACGCCCGAGTCCAATCACATGGATGTGGGCTTGGGACGCGGCCCGGCGATCAAGGTCAAGGATTCCGGCATGGTGGCGCACGGCGGCGTCAAAGACCTCATGGTGCGCCGCGCCGAAGAAGCCAGGCTGCCCTATCAGCTTGAGGTGTTGACGGGCGGGACGACCGACGCGATGGCGATCCAGATCGTCCGCGAGGGCATCCCGACCGGCTGCCTTTCGATCCCTTGCCGTTACATCCACACGCCCTCGGAGATGGTGGATTACGGCGATGTGCAAAACTCGGTCAAGCTGCTGCTGGCGATATTGGGCAAGCCGATTGAGCTGTGAGAGGTTACAGGACGCAGGCTGCGAAAATCAGACCTGCCGGATTTGAGAAACCCGGCGGGTCTTTTGCGATAATGGAAATGTAGACAGTTCCTAGGGATCACCGTATCCGTTCCCTCCGAGCAGCACAGCGCAAAGCACATGGCTCTGCCCACAGGCAGGTGCAGATGGACACAGCCCCATCGTTCAATGCGCGGGTGATCGAGGCAGGCTGGCTGATGCTTGCAGCTGGCTTGCCCGTGTTCATCGCACCCTGGGGACGGAATCCCTTCGAGTTGCCCAAGGCGTTGCTGTTGTGGGCTGTGGTCGCCGTGATGGGAGCGGCCTGGCTCACAGACCGCCGCAGGCGTGCCCAGTTCGCACGACCGGGATCTGACGGGCCGAACTATGTCTTGGGCCTCACAAGTCTTGTATTTTCCGCCACGCTCATCCTCAGCACACTCTTTTCTGTGAATCCCCTGCAAAGTGCGCAAGGCTCTTATGATCGGATGCAGGGAACCCTCACTGCCCTGTGTACCCTGTTATTGTTTTTGATCATCGCGGACTGCCTGTGTGATACGGCGCACATCCTTCGCCTGCTCAAGACGATCGCCTGGGGTAGTGCTCCGGTGGTGATCTATGGATTGCTGCAGGCGGCGGGGATTGATCCACTGCATTGGCGTGTGGAGGGATCGCCGGCCATGAGCACTTTGGGCCGGAGCAATTTTCTGGGTGCATATCTGGTGATGGTTTTGCCGTTCACGTTGGCTTGTGCGTGGCAGGCGCAGAGCCATACTCGCCGCGCGGCCTACGTTGCACTACTTGGAGCGCAACTGATGTGCCTGCTGGCGACAATGGCTCGCGCTGCCTGGTTGGGCATGCTGGCCGCTGGGGCAGTGTTCATCCTGGCTGTGGCATGGAACCGGGGGCACCACCGGCTCGCTGTGCTCGGTGGAATCGTGAGCGTGATAGGACTGGTCGCCGGTCTGATTGCCTTGGCTTGTGTGCCGGGCTTGACTGGTTCGATTGGGGCGCGTGCCACTATCTGGCGTGTCACAGGGCCACTCATCGCCGCGCGTCCCATCCTGGGCTATGGCCCGGAAACCTTTGGGCAAGTGTTTACCACAGTTTTTCCGCCAGAGTTGGTCTACCTGCAAGGCCGAGCTGTGATCGTGGATCGCGCTCACAACCTGATCTTGGATACGCTGGCCTCTACCGGCTTGGTGGGATCGCTTGCCTGCATGGTATTGGTGGGAACTGTGCTCACATCCGCCGCACGAGCTCTTGTCAAGTCGCAGGATCGTCAAGTGCGGCTTGTGTTGATGGCAGGGGTAGCAGCCAGCGCCGGGCATCTGGTGGAAACGCAACTCAGCTTTCCGGTGACGACGACCGCGACCTTGTTCTGGCTGACGCTGGGGATGCTGGTAGCGCCGTGGGTCTCTTCCTCGCCGCCTGCATTGACGAAGCAAGCAGGAAAGAGATGGCCGCACCAATTGCTTGCCGCACTTGTGCTCGTGATCGTGCTGCCGACGAGTGTGGCTCTCCTCATCGCCGATGCCAGTGCCGGTCGAGCTAACCGCACACGCCCAGTGGCCGACTTGCAGCACAGCATCGCCGCGATGGAACGAGCCATAGCCCTGTGGCCTACACAGCCGGCCTATCATGAGCATTTGAGTTGGCTTCACCTACAACTGGCAAGACAAGGTCACGACCCGCACGTCGAGTTCCAGGCTGCCGAGACCGCACTCGACGCGGCCCGGCGACTTGGGCCCGGTAACTATCGCATCTGGGCCGGGTACGGCGAGTTGTATACCGAGTGGGGCAAGGCAGGCAATCTGAGCCGCTTTGCTCAAGCCGAGCAAGCTTACCGCCAGGCTGCCGCACTGTTCCCCGGTAGCGCGATGCTTCACACCGGCTGGGGGCTGAGTTACATGATCCAGGGCCGGATCGCAGAGGCGACCGCTCAATTTCATCAAGCCGCCCATCTGGATCACACCGATGCCTGGGCCTATGGGTACCTGGGTGATGCGCTGCTGGCTCAAGATGATCTGGCCGGCGCGGAGCAAGCCTACCGAAACGCCTTGCGATGGGCACCCAACCTGGTCGGACCTTACCGTGGATTGGGGCACATCTATCGCCGCCGAGGGCAAATCGAACCTGCTTTGCTCGCTTACCAGAGCGCTCTAAATCTTGCCCCGGGCGATCCGGGCCTGTACCAAGACATGGCCCGCTGCTACGGAGAACTGGGCCAATATGAGTTGGCGTGTCAAACTGTGGAACAAGGATTGCAGATAGCGCCAACTCATCCGGGGCTGCTATCTCTCCGCGCCGGGTGCAGGTGATTGCAGAAAGGAGGTGTGCCAATTCTCCAAAGACCTGACAGCAGGTATGTTGCGCAGAGACGACATTCACTATCCATAGGAAGGAGAAACGCACCATGAAAAGCATTCGAGTCATTGCCTTGATCGGAGTCCTTGCGCTGCTGGTCATGTCAGCAGGCGGGGTGAATTCTCAAGGTTCAGTGCCTGCAGAAATAGCTGCGCCCACTGGCACCGTTGCATCTGCCATCAGCTATCAAGGTCGCCTCGTCCACCCCACGACCGGCGCGCCGTTGAGTGGCACCTATGACTTGGAATTCACGTTCTGGTCGCTTTCAGACGGAGGCATCCAGATTGGGGCGACCATCCCACGGAACGCCCAACTCATCACGAACGGGCTGTATAGCACGCAGTTGGAAGTTAACCCGGCCAATATCAATGGACAAGAATTGTGGCTCCAAATCCGTGTGCGGACAACCGGAGGGACATGGGAGACGCTGACCCCGCGCGTGCAGGTGCTCCCCACTGCATATGCGATGAGCCTGCGGCCAGGCGCACGCATCGAAGGCAGCCTGGGCCAACCCGAGTCTATTGTCGCAGCCACCAACACCTCACACGGCTTTGGCCTACGCGGCGAAAGCCGTGACGCGGGCGGCTATGGGGTCTATGGCTACAATGGCAGCTCAAACGCGTGGAGCTATGGCGCGGGTGTCATCGGGAGTGTTCTGGCCTCTGGCTATGGAGTCGTGGGCAAAACCGATAGTGGTCACGGCATCGGAGTCCAGGGCATAACAAACGATGGCTATGGGGTCTATGGCCTGGACTTGGGCTCTGATCAAGCCCGAGGGTACGGCGGCTATTTTTACAGTTCCAACGGCGTGGGCGTCTATGGTTTCAGCAATGCTAACTCGTACTATTCAAACATGTATGCGCCTGGAGTTTATGGAAAAAGCGCCTATGGAGCTGGCGTCTATGGCGTGGGCACCGGTACAACTGGGGCGGCCTATGGCGGCATCTTTGAAGGCCGGATTGGAGTCAGGGCTCTTGGCACTGGCACAGATGCCCAAAGTGGATACGCCGGCTATTTCGTCTCTCAGGATTACCGGGGCATCTATGCTATCAGCCAGGATGGTTGGTACGATGGCTACTTTGCCGGGGTAGGTGGCGTATATGCTGCGGGAGGCTACTGGTCCCTGTACGCAAATCGCACACTTGCCGTCAACGGTGGCGACGTGACCCTGGAGCCGGGGGACATTGTCGCCATCGCCGGCGTTGCACAGCCACTCCAGACCGGCGGCGAACCGCTGCTGGCAGTGCGCAAGGTCAGTGGCGCGACGGATACCGCTGTGGTCGGAGTCGTGGTGCAGGCCATACGCGTGCAGGAGATAGAACGGCCAGAGAATCCGCCGGGTCACAAATCGGTGGACGTCCAACCTGTCGAGGGCACCATCCTGCCGGGTGGTTACCTGGCTATCGTCAGCCACGGGTTGGTGTCTGCCGTCAAAGTGACGACCTCGACTGTCGAAAGCCTGCGCGTCGGCGACCTGCTCAGTCCATCCGCTGTGCCCGGCCAGGCAGAAATTTTACGGGCAGATAGCCAGGCCACCTACATGGCCGGTACAATCCTGGGCAAAGTCGCCGGGCCACTGGATCCGAAAACCGGCACCGTGCCCGTCTTTGTGACTTTGCAGTAGGAGGCGCGCCATGAACAAGCGATGGATGCTGGTGGGAATGGCGGGTGTGCTTGTAGTGCTGCTCGTGGTGAGCATTGCCAGCGCGCAAAGCTCGACCAGTTACAGCCTGGCGTGGTATGCGCTGGCCGGGGGCGGCGGACGAGTTGCTTCGGCGAGCTATGCCATGCACAGCACAGTGGGCCAGGCAGTGGTGGGCTTGTCCGGCAGCACGTCTTACAGAGTCCTGAGCGGCTACTGGCAGAACTGGCCGGACTATCGCATCTTTTTGCCGTTGATCTTGAGAGGCACATAGAGCATCAACCTCTCGCAGACTTTCGAGGTGCGGGAGGCGTTTTGTCCGCTACAGCTTGGCTTGTGCCATTGCGTGGGGCTTTCGCAAGGTATATAATCTAGCTACCGGGCTCCGTTTATTTCGGGGAGGGGCCGTTATCCAAGATCAGGAGGTCACCATGCGCCGAAGAATGATCGCATTGTTCAGTGTCCTGGTGGCGTCGCTCCTGCTGAGCACATCGGCAGCCGCAGCGCCGGCGATGTGGAGCGCGCCTGGCTATCATCTGGTTCGCGCAGGCGAAACGCTGTCGTCCATTGGCCGACTGTATGGCGTGAGTGCGTGGGCGATTGCCTCTGCCAATCATCTGGCAGATCCGAACAAGATTTACGCGGGTCAGTGGCTCTACATTCCGCATCGCCCGGTGTATCGGCCTGCCCGATACCATTGGGTGAAGGCGGGGGAGACCATGCTATCCATTGGCCGTCTCTATGGTGTGAATCCATGGGTCATTGCATCGGCCAATGGCATCTACAACCTCAACCGGATTTATGTAGGACAGCGGTTGGTCATCCCGTATCACCCATATTAGCCGTGAAATCTACCATGCGCCTTTGGGTTATGTGGATAGGGTGACCGTAGGAGCGCCGTCCCCGGCGCGAGATCGCGCCCGTGAGGGCGCTCCTACGCCATGTGGAATTCACAAATCCCAAGTGCGTTCCGTATCGTTCGCTGGGTCCAGTACAAATGAGCCATTGCCGGTTGGATAGCAGGCAGGCTATAATGACATAGACCCGGTGGGCGTTTCGACATCGTCTAGCCAAGCGGGGGGGGGGGGGGGGGGGGGGGGCGGGGGG
>DAOTXX010000185.1:0-49971 GCA_034434835.1 Thermoflexales bacterium
CGTCTCATAGCCTTCAGAAGGGAAAGTCCCTGTCAACGAATGGGACAACGAATAAACGAATGAACGCGTCCGGCGGGCCGATTCGTTTATTCGTTCGATATTCGTTGACAGGAATTGCAGGCTCCTCTAAAAGACTTGCAAGTTGGTAAACAGATACGCAGGGGGAGAGCACGCGGCAAAGGCTAAAATTGGATCTCCCGGGTCTGTCTCAACTGCGCCGGATGATAATGAACGTGGACACGACGCAACAGATCCACTGTCCGGTACAACGCAGACTCGACTTGCAGCGCGATCCGGTCGCCTTCGGCCACCGTCAGCGCACCGTCTATTCCGATCGTCACGTTGAGGACGAGGTAAGGGCCAAAGCGATGCGCCTGGACCTCTTCGACCTGACAGACGCCAGGCAGTTTGAGCAAGACGCCTCTGACCTGTCGATCCAGTTCCTGGCCCGGCAATGTATCCATCAAGTCGTCGGTGGACTCGCGCAAAATCTCGACGCCGGTGCGCAGGATGACGAGCGCCACCACCGCGCCCGCCAACGGGTCCACCCAGCCATAGCCCATGCGTCCCCCCACAATCCCTACCAGCGCCGCCGATGCCGCAAAGATATCATTGCGATGATCATAGGCCAGGGCAAACACCGCCGGGTTATTGGTCTGCCGCCCGATCCGGCGCGTCACCACAGTCAAAACGATCTTGGTGATCACGGTGAACACGGCGACGATTAACGCGCCCAGCGCCGCACCCCCATAGCTTCCCCGCCCAACCAACAGATCATACACGTTGTTGACGGCGTCCCAGAAAATGGCAACTGCTGTGGTGATGACAAACGCCCCCACTACCAACGCGGCGATGCTTTCCAGTTGACGATGGCCGTAGGGATGCTCGTCGTCCGCTGGCTGATGCGCCAGTCTCATAAACACCCACACGACCACATAGTATGCTACATCCGACGTCGAGTTGATGCCATCTGCCAGCAGCGCGGGACTGTGTCCCACGATACCCATCGTCGTCTTGAGCGCCGCCAGCACCAGGTTAGCCCCCAGGCCAAGATTGACGGCAAAAATGCTCTTGGGTTCTCTGGAATCTACATCCATGTTAATCACACTATTTGGCGCGCCTGGCTCAAGATTTTCTGCGAGCCACTCGCCCGGCTCACTGCATGACGCTTGACGTTTCACACCTCACGCACTTGCCCCATACAACTTGCGTCATAGCCTGCCAACTCGGATACGGCCTGGCGCAAATCCGGCCCTTGAATCAAGTTCAGCAGGGGGCGAAGCAACTCGCTTTCGTAGTGCGCGCGCGGGATGACCAGGTCGTAGCGCTCCTGCTCGAGCGGCACAAAATCAAGCTTCAACGCGCGTGCAGCGGCCGCGATGCCCAACCCGCAATCGGCCACGCCCGATTGAACCGCCGCCGCCACAGCCAGATGCGTATACTCTTCCCGAGCGTAGCCGCGCACCTGGTCTGGCGCAATGCCCAGTTGACCCAGACGATAGTCCAACAAGATGCGCGTGCCCGCACCCCGTTGACGGTTCACATAGCGCATGTCAGGCCGCGCCAGGTCGGCCAGCCCCCGGATCCCCTTGGGATTGCCCGGTGCGACGATCAGGCCCTGCTCGCGGTGAACGAACGTCGCCAGCACCACAGGTATGCCCGGCAGGTATTGCTTCACATACGAAACATTGTACTCACCCGTTTGCGGGTCGAGCAGGTGTGCCCCGGCCAGGTGAGCCTCGCCCCGGCGCAAGGCGACCAATCCGCCCAGGCTGCCGGCATTCGCGCTCGTCAAGCGCCGATAGGCCGCTTCCCCCCCGGCCGTCGGATCGGCTAAATACTGAGCCAACAAGTCCAAACACAGGTCGTGGCTGCCGATGTGGACGATCGTACGTTCGATCTCGGCCGGATCGCAATACAGCTCGACCGTCACACTTTGCCCGGCATCCACGCCTTCCGAAAAACGCGGGATGCGCACGATGCCATCCGCGCGAACCAGGGAGGTGATGACGCCAGCCCCCCGTGAAAGCGGCGCAGCCACCGTGCGCTCTCCGACCCGGCCGACGGTCACGCGCACCCACTCGTCCTCGCCCATCGGCGAGAGCAGCTTGCGCGTGATCGTCGCCTGGACCTTGGGCTTTTCCCGGCCCGGCACTCCCAACCACCTCGCCAGGATCGGCTCGACGAAAATCTCTCCGGTCAAAGCGCACGAGACAGGGTAGCCCGGGACGCCAATGATGGGAATGTGGAGAGTGGAGGGTGGAGAGTGGAGAGATGTGACCTCTTGACTCTCTACACTCAACTCTCTACCCTCCACAACTCCCAGAATGACAGGATGTCCTGGTCGGACGGCAACACCGTGAACCAGTAACGTTCCCAGCTCCTCCACAACGCGCGCGGTGAAATCTTCACTGCCGGCCGACGAACCCGCGTTGACAAGCACGAGATCGTGCGCGGTGGCAGCCTCGCGCACCGCGGCCCGGATGCGCTCGTAATCGTCGGGGACGATAGGATAGCGCGTGGGGATGCCGCCCCATTGACGCACTTGCGCCGCCAATACGAGCGAGTTGTACTCGATGATGTCGCCCGGCCTGAGGCCATCACGTTGGGCTTGTTCGACTGTCACCAACTCGGTGCCCGTCGGGATGATCGCCACGCGCGGCTGGCGGCGCACGTGGACAATGGCGTGACCGCAGCCTGCCAGCGCGCCCAGGTCCACTGGCGTGAGGATGTGATTGGCCGGCAGCACCAGCTCGGTCGCCACCATGTCCTCGCCCATCGGCCTGACGGAGGTCCACGGCGCGACGCTGGCCTGAAGCTCGATCGCCTGGTCGCCGATGAGCTGCGTCTGCTCGATCATGACGACGGCATCAGCCCAGGGGGGCAGTGGGTCACCGGTATCCACATAGACGGCTTGCTCGCCAAGCTTGAGCCGAACCGGCAATGTCTCCGTCGCGCCGAGCGTATCCATCGAGCGCACGGCGTAACCGTCCATCGCGCTGGCGTGATAACCCGGCGAAGAGATCGCAGCCCACACGGGCCGGGCTGTCACGCGCCCCAATGCCTCGTCGAGTGGGACGTCCTCGCCAGGCAGCGCGCTCCACACGCCTGCGCTTTCCATTGCTGCAATGAACCGTCGCCAGGCTTCGTCCAGCGGAATGTCCTCAAGATATACCTTGCGTTTGCTCATCGGGAGTCTCTATCCAGATACAAGTGCTCTCAGTGCGCCACGAGGCTTTCCGCCGGGATGGGCAGCGGGGTATGGTTCAACGCTGCACTGTAGACGCTGCGAATGCGATCGATCTCCATCAGCAGCTCCGTCGTCACCCGCTCCGCGCGCTGGAAATGCTCACGCACCACGTCGTCTATAAACACCTCCAGCTCGAACTTGAGTGTATCGCCGCTGGCATCTACCAGCTTGGCAGACGGCAGTTGCCAATGACCTACATTGAGCAAGAACGCGTTGGAAAAGTGTCGCTCGATCGCCTTGATGCGATCGTCCAGGCGCAACTCTTGATCGCCGTGCAGCCGTTCGACCTGATAGATTTGCTTGAGGCTGCGATAAAGATACGTGATGTTACGGTGCCAGGTCACATACAGGCGACGGTAATCCACATAGTCCGAACGATTGACAAATTGCGAACGGCTGATCACCTTGTCGGCTTCGATTTCCGAAGAGCGGATTTTGCCCAACTCGTTCCGCAGCACCATGGGACGGGTGGGCGCACCCGGCGCGCGGCACGCAGCCAGCTCATGCAGCGAGAGCTTGCCATCGCGCAGCGCGTCGCTTTCTACAAAGCAGTTGACACAGCCCGCGCACTCATCCTCCGCCAGATCGTACTGGATCACTTTGAGCAGATACAGCCAGACCGTGATTTGCTTGATCAGGCCATCGAACTGATCCATCAACGCCAAAACGCGCTCCTTGATTTGCTGTCGCTCTGTCCCCGACAGCCCGCTTTCCTCGACCCGGCTCACATAGTGCAATAGATCGAGCAGGCCCCGGCTGAACTGCTCGCCGCTCTGGCGAAGCGTATGCTCCACACGCAACCGGATCAGCTCGCTGTCGAGCCGTTCAATGTGGCGCTCGAGCCACTGCATCTGCGCCTCGTCGCCGGGGAAAGGCTCAGTCAGCGCGGCCAATCGGCTATACTCAGCACGATAGGCTGCCTGGCGGCGGCGGATAGCCGGTTCCTTGTGTTCCCACCGCCCCAGGATGTTTTCGTGAGCGTTGCAGGCTTCCATCAGCAGCGCCAGCGCGGCCTTGGGATCGCGCGGCTTGTCCATCGTCACCGTCAACACCGTGCGCAACTCGACGCTCGGCTTGGTGATGTTCACGATCGTTGAGCCGGAAAGCTTGGAGTTGGGGACATACAGCAAGATGTGACGGCTGACATCGTACAATTGCGTGACGCGCACGCCCACCTCGCGCACCTGGACCATCGTGCCATCAGAAAGCAGAAGCAGATCATCTTCGCGGAAGGGATTGTCGAGCGCAATATACGTCCCGCTGAACAATCCCTGCAGCGGCTCTTGAAACAGATACCCCAACACCAGGCCCAACAGCCCCAGCCCGGTGAGCAGCGCGCCCAGGTCCCCGCCGAATGTCGCCACAATCGCGTTGGCGACCGCGACGACGATAATGACCGGCCCTACGCGGCTGAGGATAGGGATGATCATGTCATCGGCCTGGCTATCGGACTCGAGGACGATCGGCCGAAGGTAGGCGATGACGATCTCGTACAAGACGCGCCAGGCGACGTAGGCGGCCAGGATGATCAGCAAGCCCCGATGCAGACGCTGAAGGGTGTTGGTGACGCTGGACTGGCCAAACGCGATTTCCCACGAGTGCAGCACCCCATAGCTCGCCAGCGCGGCGATCAGCGGCCAGCGGATAATGGCGATGATCAGATCGTCTATGCGCATCCGGGTATTGCGCGTCGCTCGCTGCACCACCACGCAAACAACATAGTACACCAGCGCCGTGATCACCAGCCAGCCCAACCAGGTCAGAATGAACGAAGTCAATGGATGAGCGGCAAATTCCAATACAGGCGGCAAGACAATCGTCCAGTCAAAGAATTTGATCATGTCCTCTCCTATCTCCTAAAACAACTCCACCTCAACCCACTCGCCTTCATGCAGACCGTTCGAATCGAGCGGCACACGCACCATGCCATCGGCCTTGACCAGCGTATAGATCAAGTTAGATTTGCCAAACACCGGGTCAGCCCACCGTTGCTCGTCGTGCCCGGAGAGCCTGACCGGCACGTAATCTTCTCGGCCCGGCACCGAAGCCACGTTATGGGTCAGTTGAGCTTTCACGCGGCGAACCGGCGGCTGGCTTGCGCCCTGCATGCGCCAGAGCAATGGCACCAGAAACAAGCCCGCCACAACCATCGCGCTGACCGGGTTGCCCGGCAGACCGATGACCGGCTTGCCGCCACAGAGGCCCAGGATCGTCGGCTTGCCCGGCCTGATCGAGACACCGTGAACCAGCACGCCCGGCTGGCCTAACCGGTTCACCACTTCCGCCGTGAGATCGCGCGTCGAGACAGAGGAGCCAGCCGAGATCACCAGCACATCAGCCGCCTCCAGACTGCGGCGCGCCACAGAGAACAGTGCATCGAAATCATCAAGGACGATGCCTTGAGGAAGCGGCACGCCGCCGGCGCGCGCCACCAGCCCGGCAACGGTGTACGTATTCACATCGCGCACCTGACCCCGGCCGGGCGTCATATCCGGCGGCACGACCTCATCGCCCGTGGAGACGATCGCCACGCGCGGCTTGACGGCGACCCCAACCTGTGTGAGGCCGAGCGCCATCAAGCCGCCAATGTCCTGCGGGCGCAGGATATGTCCTGGCGCCAGCAAGGCTTCACCTTCCCGCACGTCCTCGCCGATCTGGATGACGTTTTCGCCGGGGGCGACTGCGCGCAGCACCTCAATATTGTTGGCGTCGAGTTGCTGCGTCCGCTCGATCATGACGACCGCATCGGCGCCGGCCGGGATCATGCCCCCGGTGTAAACGACAGCCGCTTGAGCCGGGCCAACGGTCACCTCCGCTGAGCGCCCCATCGGCACCTGGCCTATAACGGCCAGATATGCCGGGAGCGACTCGGTCGCTCCGAATGTATCGGCGGCGCGAACGGCATAGCCATCTACAGTGCTGCGCGGGAAAGACGGAAGAGGCGAGGGCGCGACAAGCGGTTCAGCCAACACCCGATCGAGCGCATCCGCTGTAGGGATACGTTCCGCTCGAACGGCAACTGACAGGCGGTCAAGCAGGCCCTTGAGCGCTTGGGCGAGCGGAAGAACGACAAACAATTCGGGCATTCAGTCTCCTCTCTCATGGCTCAGTAGATGCGATTATACCGCGCGTGGCTTGTGCCAACAAGCTGATGGCTGGTGGCCGATGGCTGATAACTATCCGCTACCCGCTATCCGCCATCTGCTATCTGCTATCAGCATCAACAGATGGTCACTTGGGCGACCTGGTGCTATACTCACGACCGTGACTTTGCAGAGGAGGCACGAACATGAACGCAACACAAATCAACCAAACCCGGCTCGAATTGGTGCAAGGCGACATCACACTTCAAGACACCGACGCCATCGTGAACGCGGCCAACAATTCGCTGCTGGGCGGCGGCGGCGTGGATGGCGCGATTCACCGCGCGGCCGGGCCGGAGCTGTTGGCCGAATGTCGCACGCTAGGCGGCTGTGCGACGGGCGACGCCAAGATCACGAAAGGCTATCGCCTCCAAGCGCGGCATGTGATTCACACCGTGGGGCCGGTCTATAGCGGCTCGCCGCGCGATGCCGAGCTGCTCGCCCGCTGCTATCGGCGCAGCCTGGAGATCGCTTCGGCGCATCATCTCAAGAGCATCGCGTTCCCTTCGATCAGCACCGGCGCCTACGGCTATCCGGCGAATGAGGCTGCGCCGGTCGCACTCCAGGCCGTGATCGAATACCTCCGGGCGCACGTGGATATCGAGCTGGTGCGCTTTGTCTTGTTCGACCGGCGCACCTATGAAGCATACGAGCAGGCATTGGAGCGGCAGGCAGGCTGACCAACCTCCATCGCGCCCACAAGGGCGCTCCTACGGCTTGGGCGCCCACAGGTTTTCTGTTTTGACCAACGCTGGTATACTTGCTGAAACCGAATCCGCAAGGAGCACTCGATGAGAATCCTCATCACTGGCGGAGCGGGCTTTATCGGCTCGCACCTGTGCGATCGCTTCCTGGCCGAAGGCCACGACGTGATCGCGATGGACAACCTGAGCACCGGCAGCATCAACAACATCGCGCATCTGGCCGGCCACGAGCATTTCCAGTTCGTCAAACACAACGTCACCAACTTTATCTACATTGCCGGGCCGCTGGATGCGGTGCTGCATCTGGCTTCGCTCCCCAGCCCAGTGGACTATTTGAACCTGCCCATTCCGACTCTCAAAGTCGGCGCGCTGGGCACGCTCAACACGTTAGGGCTGGCGAAGGAAAAGGAAGCGCGTTACCTGCTGGCCAGCACGTCCGAAGTCTATGGCGACCCGTTGGTTCATCCTCAGCCGGAAGACTATTGGGGCAACGTCAACCCGGTCGGCCCGCGCGGCGTGTACGACGAAAGCAAGCGCTTTGCCGAAGCGTTGACGATGGCCTATCATCGCTATCATGGCGTGGACACGCGCATCGTGCGCATCTTTAACACCTACGGCCCACGCATGAGGATGGACGACGGCCGCGTCGTGCCGAACTTTATCTGCCAGGCGATCCGCGGCGAACCCTTGACGGTCTATGACACTGGCGAGCGCACCCGGTCGTTTTGCTACGTGGACGACATGGTGGACGGCATCGTGCGTCTGCTCAACTCGAGCGAAACGATGCCGGTCAACATCGGCAACCCTGCCACCGAAATGAGCATGGTGGACCTGGCGCGTCTGATCGTGCGGCTGGCCAACAGCCGGTCCGAAATCACCTTCGTCACCCCCCAAGACGAGCGCACCAAAGACGATCCCAAGACACGTCAGCCCGACACCAGCAAAGCCAGACGAGTTTTGGGATGGGAGCCTCGCGTGCCGCTTGAGGTGGGACTGCAAAACACGATCGAATACTTTCGAGGTCGCATCAAGTGATCGCTGGTCAGCAGCCCATCGTAGACCCCTGCCAGGGGATGGGCAACGCAAGACGTGAGGCGGCGCTCCTCGCCGCAGCCATCGTCGCCTCGCTGGCGATCGCGCGCTTGCCACTCGTGCCGCTGCTCGCGCTGATCGGCGGGACCGTCATCGTGCTGGCCACGCTCATCGAGCCGATGGCCGGGCTGATGATCACGCTGGTCGCTGCTCCGCTAGCTGCCTACACCAACTTTATGACCGGCGCGGTGCTGCGCCCGCTAGACATCGGTCAGGTCATGTTTGGCCTCATGCTCGGCGCGTGGCTTTTGCGCGGACTGGCCCGCCGAGAGATCCGTCTCCCTATCGTGCCGCTGTTCTGGCCGTTGGCTCTCTTTGTGGGGTGGGCTGCCCTCTCGCTGCTGTGGGCGACTTCTTACGAGTACGCTTTGCCCGAAGTCATCAAGTGGATCGAGATCATCCTGATCGTGTGGATGGCAGCCGAAGCAGGTCGGGAGCGCCTGGGCTGGGTCTTGGCCGGTGTGCTGGCGAGCGGCGCATTTCAGGGAGCGTTGGGCATCTGGCAGCACAGCCTGCGCGGCATTGGCCCAGAGACGTTCAAAATCACAGAGCACCTGTACCGCGCCTATGGCTCTTTTGAGCAACCGAATCCTTACGCGGGCTACCTCGGGTTGATCTGGCCGGTCGCCGCCGGGTTATTGCTTGGACAATTCTCCACCCTCCACCCTCCACTCTCCACCTTCAAGAACATCTGGTGGTCTGGAGCGCTCCTCCTGTCATTGGCGACTTGCGCGGTGTTACCGGTTGCCGCGATCGTGTTTTCGTGGTCGCGCGGAGCCTGGCTGGGCGCGCTGGCAGCCATGGCCGTCATGGCCGCGGCGCTGCCTCGACGGACCTGGCTGGGCGCAGGCGGAGCGATGTTGGTGATGGTGATGCTGCTGAGCGCAAATGCTATCGGCGTGCTGCCGAATGTGATCCGCTCTCGATTGACCGATTTCACACAGCAGATTCAGGTGATGGATGTGCGGGGAGTGGGCATCAATGACGCCAACTTTGCCGTACTGGAACGTCTGGCCCACTGGCAGGCGGCGGGTGAGATGATCCGTTATCAGCCGTGGACAGGCGTCGGCTTTTCCAACTATGAACCAGTCTACCCGCAATATGCGCTGATGAACTGGCCGAACGCGCTCGGACACGCGCACAATTACTATCTCAACGTCACGGCTGAGTTGGGGATCGTGGGCCTGCTGGCTTATTTGCTGCTATGGGGTGCGATTCTGTGGCAAACCGCGCGTGTGCTGCGGCAGGGTTCAGGCTGGCGGCGCGGATTGGCAATCGGGTTGCTGGGCGCGTGGACGCATCTCTCGGCACATCACTTGTTTGACAATCTGTACGTCAACAATACGCATCTATTGGTCGGCGCACTGTTAGGGGTATTGACAGTGATTGACCTGGACAAAGGAGAGGACGCTTGACCCATATTCTCATCCTGGCCCGGCAGAATCGTAAGGAGTTTGGTCGGTTCCTCAAGTTCATGGCCGTCGGCGCCTTCGGCGCGGCGGTGGACTTGGGCATCCTCAACGCGCTCAAGCTCACATTCAGAGCCTATGGGGTTGATCTGGGCGCGTGGCATCTGTTAGGACTGATCACCATCGCGGGGAACTTGACCGTCGCCAACACGATCTCGTTCACCGCGGCCGTGCTTTCCAATTTCACCTGGAACCACTACTGGACCTATCCCGAATCGCGCAGCAAGCCGCTGGCCGGGCAGTTGGGACAGTTTTTCATCGTGAACGTTGCCGGACTGGCGATCAATCTGGTGGTGCTCAATGCGCTCGACCCGTCCTTCAAGCCGATGCTGGGCTTTTACAGCTACAACGCGGCTAAAGCGATCGCCATCATTGTCGTCATGTTCTGGAATTTCGTGGTGAACCGCTTCTGGACCTACAACGATGTGAAACTCGGCCAGTGAATTGCAGGTCAATTCTCTGTCACGCCAACCAGCAAGGCGATAGATAGGGTGAAAACAAAAGTAGCAACAAGAAAGAGGATCAACATCTTTTCCTCGCTTGCGGCTTAAATGACTCAATGATCCTACTCCGGGTCAACCGCACCGCCCAACAGGGCAATGCCCAGCGTGAAGACGAACACAGCAATCAAGAAAACAAACAACATGACAGCCTCCCCTGATTCAATGATTGTTTGTATGGTACATCAGTCACGGCGATGATGGGGTTCCAAGACAGTTACAGAAACACATCAGGTTGCGGGGAACCCATAATCGCCCGGCCATAAAAAGTTACGAGAGAGTTGCGGCACGAATCCCACAAGGCGATCACAAGACTGGATTCCCAGCCCATTGTAATGATCTGACGCTCTAGAACTTATGCGCATCGGTATAGACATCACTTCGGCTGTTCGTCAGGGCGCCGGCATCGGACGCTTTACGCGCGAACTGATCTGCGCGCTGCTGGCGCTTGATGCCCCCCACGAATACGTCCTGTTCGCTGCCACAGGCGGACTGCCACGCTCTGTGCTCGAACCTCGTCTGGCGCACATGATTCGGGCGGCTGGTGGCTCTCGTTCGAAATTTGAAATCTGTGATTTAAAGTTTCTTTCCGATGACTGGCTTCATCGCATCTGGCATCGCGCACGCCTGCCGATCCCTATTCAAATCGCTCTCGGCCGAGTGGACCTGTTTCACGAGCCGGATTTTGTCTTGCCCCCTACCCTGCCGCGCACGCCGACCATTGTGACTGTTCATGATCTGAGCTTTATCCGCGATCCTGATTCGGCGTTTCCACCGTTGCGCCGCTACCTTAATCGCGTGGTGCCGCGCTCGGTCGCCCGAGCGACACGCATCCTGGCCGATAGCCTCGCCACGAAAAACGATCTAGGCGAACTGTTGGGCACGCCGCCAGAGAAAATCACTGTGATGTATGGAGGTGTGGATGCGCACTTCCAGCCCGTGCGCGAACCACAGCGCATCACCGTGCTCCGAAACAAGTACCGCCTCGGTGCCGAGCCATTCATTCTAGGACTGGGCACCATCCAGCCACGCAAGAACTATCAACGATTGATTCGGGCATTCTCGAATATTAAATACCAAGTACCCAATATCAAACTCATCATTGCAGGCGGAAAGGGATGGCTGTACGACGACATCTTTGCAGAGGTAAGGCGACTGGGATTAGAAGGCCAGGTCGTGTTTCCTGGCTTTGTGGACGACGAGGATTTACCCGCGCTCTACAGTGCTGCTGAGCTGTTAGCCTATCCTTCCCTCTATGAAGGCTTTGGGCTGCCTGTGTTGGAAGCGATGGCCTGTGGCACGCCCGTGGTCACGTCCAACGTCTCTTCGCTTCCAGAGGTGAGCGGCGATGCCGCGCTACTCGTCGAGCCGTCTGATGTGAATGCAATGGCAGAAGCCATGTGCCGCCTGTTGCAGGACGCCAACCTGCGCCAGCAACTCGTTGCACAGGGGTTTGAGCAGGCGCGCCAGTTCACGTGGGACAAAGCCGCCAGGCAGTTGCTTGAGATGTACGAGACAGTAGGCGCAGAGTAAAAGTCGGGGCGCGAATTGCGTGCTCCGTGCTGCGTGCTAGAATATGCCGCAGGGGATAAACGATGCGCAACAAGCAAGAGTGAGGAGAACATGCGCGCGGTAGACATCATCATCAAGAAACGCGATGGGCAGGAATTGACGCCCGAAGAAATCCGGTTTTTCGTCAATGGATACACGCGCGGCGAGATCCCCGACTATCAGGCAGCGGCCTGGCTGATGGCGGTGATGCTGCGCGGGATGACGCCAAGCGAGACGGCCGAACTGACGCTGGCAATGGCGCACAGCGGCCAGACGCTCGACCTGCACGACATCGCGCCGTTGGTCGTGGACAAACACTCGAGCGGCGGCGTGGGCGACAAAGTCAGCCTCGTCGTCGCGCCGCTGGTCGCCTCCAGCGGACTGCCGGTGGGCAAGATGTCCGGTCGAGGGCTGGGCTTTTCCGGCGGGACGATTGACAAGCTCGAATCCATTCGCGGCTATCGTGTGGACCTGAGTGTGGATGAGTTTCGCGCGCAGCTCCGACAGATCGGCCTTGTGCTTTCTGGGCAGTCCATGGACCTGGCCCCGGCCGACGGCAAGCTGTATGCGCTGCGCGATGTGACCGGCACGGTGCCTTCGCTCCCACTCATCGCCAGCTCGATCATGAGCAAAAAGATCGCCGCGGGCGCCGACGCGATTGTGCTTGACGTGAAAGTGGGACGCGGCGCGTTCATGAAGACCGTCGAGGAAGCGCGCGCGCTGGCCGAGACAATGGTTCAGATCGGACGTGATGTGGGTCGTCAATGCGTGGCGCTGCTATCCGACATGAATCAGCCGCTCGGCCACGCAGTAGGCAATGCCTTAGAAGTGAAAGAGGCGATCGAGACCCTGCATGGCCACGGGCCAGCCGATTTCCGCGAGCACTGCCTGGTGGCCTCAGCGTACATGCTCAAGTTGGGCCGCCGGGCCGAGTCAGTCGAGGCGGGCAAAGCGTTGGCCGGGCAGTTGCTCGATTCGGGCCAGGCGTGGGAGAAATTCAGAGAACTGGTGATTGCCCAAAAGGGCGACGTGAACATGATTGACCACCCCGACCTGTTGCCGAAAGCACGCTGGGCCAAGGATGTCCCAGCGCCATGCAGCGGATACATCGCGGGGATGGATGCTGCCGAGATCGGCCTGACTGCGGTTGAGCTGGGCGCAGGTCGTGCCAAGAAAGGCGAGCCGATTGATCATGCCGTAGGGGTGATCGTCCGGGGCAAGGTGGGCGATCACATCAAAGCAGGCGAGACGCTATTTACGGTTCACGCCAATGACGAGGCCCGGCTGGCATCAGCCGGAAAGCGACTGCTCGCCGCCGTCGAATGGAGCGACGCGCCGGTCGAGCCATTGCCATTGTTCTATGGAGTGGTAGAGTAAAAGACCCCCTTTTCAAAAAAAAACTCCCAAAGGCCAAATGCCTTCGGGAGATTCCTTTACCTGGCCCAGCCAACCGGCACCAGATATTTGACACCCCCCAATCCTTCCGCCGACCAGCCGACCAATCCCGCGCCATTATCCACTTTCCACCACGTGATGCCGCTTGCCTCCTGCGGGCCATCCACAATGGTGACCTGCGCATCCTTGTCCAGCTCGCCCAAGACCGCGCCGGCGGTGGACGGCTTATCACGCACTTTGAGCTTGACGCCTTCCGGGGGTGTGACTTTGGCCAGCACGTCCTTCGCCAGCGCGACAGGCGCAGGTCGGGGCGTGGACGTAGGCGGGGCAGGCGTCGGCGTAAAAGTCGGTGGAACGCGCGTCGGCGTAAGGGTGGGCGGGAAAACCGAAGTCGGCGTGGCCGCCAGCGTCGGAGAGGGCGTGGGCGTCTTGGTCGGATTTAAACGCGCCATAAGCGACGACCCTTGCGTCGCCAAGAGCACCGCCACCAGGATCAGCGCAAGCAAGACCAACACCGCCACGATCCCAATGAGCATGGGCAACCGTGAGGGTGATCCGCCAAGCGGCACATTCAGACCTGACTGTTTGGGAGGAGGCGCGCCCGGCGGCGGGCGCAAAGGCTGCGAAGGCGTCGTCGCCAACTGCCTCAATCTCGGTGACACCACAGTATCTTGATTGTGGATGGCCTGCGCATTGGGCGTCAGTGGCGCTTTTGGCTCGAACACTCCCGCTTTTGTGCTTGCGCCGACAAGCGTCTCACTCGAAGACGAAGCCGGCCAGGTGGATTCCTGTGACAGGCCAGGTGGGCCGGGCTTGGTCGCTTCTTCACCCGCAGGGGTTGAGGTTTCATCTGGATTGGACATCTCGATTGCTCCTTTCCAACACCGCCCATTGTATGACGCAGCAGGAAACTCGTCAAGCGGCCGGCTACCGCCGCTCCAGCAGCGTCGGGCGCCCTGTGCCATCCCAACGATAGACATACACGGGCACCTTCACAAGCATACCGCGACTATCGAACCCTTGGGCCAGTTGCGCACCCAGGCCGCTCCGCGTGAGTGGGCTGGAGGTCGAATCCATCGCAGCAAACAACATCTGGATAGCCCGGTGTGTCGCCAAGGCATACGGCCCCGGCTCTGCGCCGTTGGCCGCCTCCCGATAGCGAGTGATGAACATCCCCAGGCTCATGTCAGGCAGGTGCGCTGGCCATGGTGCACTCGTGATAAACACCGTCCCCGTGGGAACCGTGCCCGCCACAACCTCGTCCAGGCCGACCGTGCCGTTCAGACTTGAACTCAATGGTCCAGTGCGAAATGCCGCCGGGAAGCTACACCCCGCGCATCGGGCATCTGGAAGCGAATCGGCTGGGATGACCGGCGCGATGAGGGGCAACACTTTACGCGAGTACACCTCCCACGCCGCGCGAGTCGTCTCCACTCGATAGTGGCCGATCACCGCCACCACCTGCGGATCGAGCGCGAGCTGCCGTGCTCGCTCAACCGCTGCCTGCGCGTCGCCGCCGTCGTCATAAGCTACCAACTCGACGCGATAGCCCCCTACCCCGCCTTGAGCATTTTGCTCGCGCACCGCCAGTCGAGCCGCGTAAATCGCATCATACCCCACCGGTCGGTAGCGTCCCTCGAACGGCGCCACCAGGCCGATTTTGATGACCGGAGCGGTCGAAGCACAGGCGGAAATGAGCGCCAAATACCCAATACCCAATATCGTTGAAATCAGGTATTGGGTGTTGGACATTCGGCGCCTACTTGCACTCCTTCGCCGCATGTTCTTCCAGCGTCCTGGAAAACAAGTGTGTCCCATCGCGATTGCACGACGCGCGGAAGAAATAGAAATTCGTCTGCGCCGGTTCAATCGCCGCCTGGATCGAGGCAAGGCCGGGGCTGGCGATCGGTCCGGGCGGCAGCCCAGGATTGAGGTACGTGTTGTACGGCGACTTGACGCTGCGGTAATCTTCTTGCGTCAGTTGAGGCCACCAGGGCGGTTGCTTTTTGATCGAAGCCATGCCATATTGCACCGTCGGATCAGCGTCCAGCGCCATGCCGTTCTTGAGGCGATTCATGTACACGCTGGCGATGACGGGCCGCTCACTGGCGACCACCGCCTCGCGCTCGATGATCGAGGCCAGCGTGACCACCTCAAACAGCGTCCGCTTTTGCGCGGTCAGCTTGTCACGCAGCGCGGGAGCCACTCGCCGGTCAAAGTTCGAAAGCATCCGCGCGACGACATCGGACGCCGTCACATCGTCGGGCAGGCGGTACGTGTCGGGGAACAGATACCCTTCGAGCGACACGCCCTCTGGAAGATCAGCCAGGAACGGGAACTGACCGGCCCAGGCTTTGGCCTCGCGCGTGAGCGAAAGAAACAGCGTCGCGCTGATCGGAGTCTGCTGAGCCACGATCGCGGCGATTTCTTCCAATCGGCGACCTTCCGGGATCGTCAAGGTGATCTCGTCGCCGCGCCTGCCGGTTTGAAGCGCCTGCGCAATCTGGGGAATGGTCATCGTCTTTTTGAGGGTAAACTGACCAGCCTCGACGCCGCTATCGAGCCGGGCATAGCGCAGGTACAGACGAAACAGTTGCGCATCGCGGATCAACCCTTCGCTTTGCAGGCGCGAAGCGATCTGCCCGACCGATTCGCCCGGCTCGACGGTGAACACAATGGTTGACGGGTCACTACCGGCCGGCGCAGTCAATTCGCCCTTACGAAAATCGAGATACAGCGACACGAAAAAATCGTTGATGTTCGTCGGCGCGCTGAGCGTCAGATCGCCAGACCCGGACGCGCCAGAACGGCTCCTCAAGAACACATAGCCCGCCGCTCCAATCCCACCAAAGAAGATGAGCAGCGTGATAAGAAAAACAACGGCGCGAGTGGTACGTTTTCTCATTTTGGATTTTTGATCTCGGGTTGCGGATTGCGGATTGCGGCGTGCGCGTCGAGATAATCCTGCAAAATGATCGCGGCGGCAGCCGCATCAAGCTGACCGCGGTCACGAGGCTTGCTGCGACCAACGTTGCGCAGCCGTTCAGCCGCCTCGACGGTCGTCAAGCGCTCATCCCAAAGCTCGACGGGCACCGCAAGCCTCGCCGCAAGCGCCTGGACGTACCGGCGGACCCGTTGAGCCTGCGGGCCTTCATCGCCGGAGAGGCTGCGCGGGTAACCGGCGATGACGCGCTCGGCGCTCTGGCCTGCAACCAGTCGAGCGATCTGTTCAAAATCCTCGCGCCTGGACGCCCGCGTGATCGTCGTCAGCGGGCGAGCCAGCGTGCCCGTCTCGTCGCCCACCGCCACGCCGATACGCTTGTCGCCAATGTCGAGAGCGAGGATGCGTCCCATTCACCCGACCGTGGACCGCCGACGACCGACCACGTTTCGCAATCTATAGTCAGCAGTCGAATTTCTTAACCTTCGGGCCTGATGTCAATGTTGATGCGAAATGCCAGAGATGGCAAACGGCCCAGCCAGTCCGGCCAGACCTGGATGTCTGGATCAACTTGCAGCGGCAACGACTCGAGCAGCCAAGCCCGCGCACTGTCCACCGATTTGCCGGTGACCGCCCGGCGGACCGCGTCCAGATCGAGCCGCGCCGCCGCAAAGCCTGTCCCACGCATCACCAGCGTCAGATTGCCGCGCCGGTCTGCCGGAACGATCGTCTCGACACGCTGAAACAGCAGCCCGTTGGGGATCATCTCATAGCCCGGCGGGACCTGGCGCGCCATGGAAGCAAAGACCAGTGCATTGGCATCCTGCATGCCCATTTTGAGCGCCGTGACCTGCACACGCATCTCCAATCCGAGCGAGGGCGACTCCTCCGTCACAAAACGATCATAGGTTTCGTCGAGGATTTCGGCCACGGCTAACGATTCGGGCAAGATGTACTCTTGCTCACCCAGCTTGGCCTCAAACTGATCTTGAGCGCGCTGTTGAAGTTGCTTGAGCAACGCCGCGCGCAGACGATCCTTATCGGCCTGCGTCACCGAAGGCACCTGACGCGAGCCACCGCCTTTCGTCGGCTCAGGATTGCTCACGCGCACCGCCAGGGCCGCCACGCCTTCAACCTCGTTGATCAGGTTGGCGCCGACATTGCCCACCGGGCCCACCTCGACCGCCTCGATCGGCGCTTCCGCCTGCGCCCCAAAACCACCCGGCACTTGGACATCGGCCACCGTCACAAAGCGGATCGCCGTGACAAACGCCGAAGTCCGCACCGCGGTGCCTTTAGGGATCGTGACTGGCGCGCTGAGTTGATTGACAAACACCACCTTGCCGGAAGCGCGCGAAGAGGGAATGTCCTTTTTGCCGGACGTAGCCACTTGTGCGTTGCCTTCGACCTCGGTCGAAACATACGTGGCGGGAACACGCGAGCGGGCATAGTCCACCGCACGGATGTTGGGGTCCACCACGACGTTGAGAGTGACGACGACCGGCTGATTGCGCGGGATGAGCACGATGCGGGCGCTGGGGATGGTCAGCGCGGCGCCCGCCGCCAAAACACCCAGCACCGCCAGAAACACCATGACGGCAAAGATCAATCGCACGGTGCGAAGCCGCGCGGCCAGCGCTTGTGCCGCGCCACGCTGTTCGGCGGCTTGCCAGGCTTCTTCGCTGCGGTGCTGCTGGAGCGGCTCTTCGTCGTCGTGCGGCCTGCGCCAGCGTCTAGCTCGCTTACTCGCCCCGATCGTGTCAAAAACCGGCAGGCCGATCTCGCGCGCCTGCGCGCGGATGAACCCATCCTCGGTGACCAGCGCCACCTCAATCCCACCTTGGGCTGCGCGGCGCTGGACGATCTGCAAATCCACGTGCCGCTTGAGCACGTCCGAGTAGGGCGGCACCACCAGCAGCACTCGTTTGGCTTCCGCAGTGTCCAGCCGGTCGCGGACGCTCAGAATGTCCTCATCAGGTTCGAGATAAATGATCTGCTGCAAAGGAAGCATCCATGGGCTAAGCCAGTGCCTCGCTCACCAGGTTGGGGACGAGCGCAAGGGCCTCGGTCAGTCGCTTCGGATCGCGGCCACCCGCCTGTGCCAGCGTGGGTTTGCCGCCACCGCCACCCCCGACGACCTTGGCCACCGAACCCGCGAGCTTGCCCGCGTGCAACCCGCGTTGGGTGAGGTCATCCGTCACCGCCGCGACGATCTGCGGGCGACCCTCCAAGACCGCTCCCAACACGATCACGCCCGAATGAACGCGCGCGCGGTACCAGTCGGTAATTTCGCGCATGGCGTCCACATCGGCCACACTGACCTGCGCAGACAACACCGGCACATCCTTGACCGCCTGCACCGTATTCATCAACGACTCGAAATCACGGCGAGCCATCTCACGACGCTGACGCGCCAGTTCCTTTTGCGCCGACTGCAACTGCTCCAACAGGTCCTGGACTTTGCGATCCAGTTCGTCCGGTGTGCAGAGCAGATAGGCCGCCGCGTTATTCATCTTGTTGAACCGCTCCACAATAAGCGCCTGCGCGCCGCGCCCGGTCACCGCTTCGATGCGGCGCACCCCCGCGCCCACGCTGCTTTCCGAGACGACCATGAACGGGCCAATCTCGGCGGTCATGCTGACGTGCGTCCCGCCACATAACTCTTGGCTGATCAGCGGCTCGCCCGGCCAGCCCGTGCGAATGACGCGCACCACTTCGCCATACTTTTCGCCAAACAGCGCCATCGCGCCCGCGGCGACAGCGTCTTTGTAGTTTTCATAGTGCGGGTTGACCGGATAGTTTGCCAGGATCAGGCTGTTGACATTCTGCACAACCGCATCCAACTCGTCCTGCGTCAACATGGCCGAATGGGTAAAGTCAAAGCGCAGGCGGTCCGGCGCGACCAGCGACCCGGCCTGTTGGACGTGCGTGCCCAACACCGCGCGCAGTTGCGAATGAAGCAAATGGGTCGCCGTGTGATTACGCATAATGTCCCAACGTCGCTCATAGTCCACCAGCGCCCAACACGGATCGCCAACATGCGGTCGGCCCGACTGGACCTCACCCGTGTGAACAACAAGGCCCGGCAGCGGGCGGCGCATGTCGTGAATGGCGATCTCCCACAGGGGCAGGCCCTCGCCCTTCCTGGCGGCTTCTTCGGGCAGGCGCGCGATGAGGCCGGTGTCGGAGACCTGCCCGCCGGATTCGACATAGAACGGCGTGGCAGACAGAATGACCTCGACCTTGTCACCCGGCTTGACCTGTTGTACCAATTGGCCCTCTACGAGCAAGCCGATGAGCGTCGTCTCCCTCTCGGTCGAGGTGTACGGATCGTGCTCGACGCCGCTGGGCCCCAGGCTGCCCTTGTCCTGCAACTGGCGCAGCGCAGAATGATAAGCCGCGAGCGCCTTGTCATCCATCTCGAACTTTTCAGACGCTTTGGCTTTTTCGCGCTGCTGAGCCAGCGCTTCCTGAAAGCCTATCTCGTCCACAAACATGCCGCGCTCTTCGGCCACATCGCGGACGATCTCGAACGGGAGGCCGAACGTATCATACAGCTTGAACGCTTCCGCGCCGGGTACGATCTGATCTTGGACCGAGGCCAGCACGCTATCGAGCCGGGACAGGCCCAGGTCAAGCGTGCGCTGAAAGCGCTCCTCTTCGTCGGTGATCGCGCGGAGGATGTAATCGCGGCGCGTGATCAATTCGGTAAAATGCGGCCCCATCGTCTCGATGACGGCTTCGGCGACATCGGCCAGGAACGGCCGGGTGAAACCGATCTTGCGGCCAAAGCGCGCGGCGCGGCGCAGGATCATGCGCAGGACGTAACCGCGTCCCACATTGCCCGGCAAAACGCCGTCGCCGATGAGGAACGTCACCGCGCGGGCGTGATCGGCGATCACGCGGTAGGCGACAATGTTTTCTTCCACCTGCGCGCGGGTGTGACCGAGCATCTCTTGCGTCCGGCGCATGATCGGCGTGAACAGATCGGTCTTGTAATTGCTATCTTCGCCCTGCAAAATGGCAACGATGCGCTCAAAGCCCATGCCGGTATCCACGTGCCTGGCCGGCAATGGATCAAGCTGCGTTGGACTGGCGCGGTTGTACTGGATAAACACCAGGTTCCAGATTTCAAAGTAGCGACCACAGTCGCCATTCACGCGGCAGACGTGGCCGGGCACGCCTTGCTTTTCGCACGTCTCAGGGCCGCGGTCATAGTGAATCTCGCTGCACGGGCCGCAGGGGCCGGTATCGCCCATCTCCCAAAAGTTGTCTTTGCGGCCAAAATAGAGGACATGCGAAGGGTCAATGCCAGGCTGTTGAAGCCAATAGTGGTAAGCTTCGTCGTCAATTGGCAAGTCGCCCTGGTCATCTTTGAAGCAGGTCGCCCACAAACGCTCCTTAGACAGCTTCCACACCTCAGTGAGCAGCTCCCACGCCCACTCGATCGCTTCCTTCTTGTAGTAATCGCCGAACGACCAGTTGCCCAGCATCTCAAAGAAGGTGTGATGGCGCGTGTCACGCCCCACGTCCTCCAGGTCGTTGTGCTTGCCCGCGACGCGCATGCACTTTTGCGTGTCGGCCACGCGCGTGTACGGGCGTGAGCCAAGGCCCAAGAACATGTCCTTGAACTGGTTCATCCCGGCGTTCGTAAACAACAGCGTCGGATCATCCAGCGGCACGAGCGACGCGCTGGGAACAATCGCGTGTCCACGCGCAGCAAAGAAATCCAGAAACTGCTGGCGGATCTCGGCGCTGGTGAGTGTTGGTCTTTCAGACATCAGAACCTCAATAGTTGCAGATAGCTTACCGCACATCGCCTATCGCTGACTCGATGAGCGATAGGCGACCGGCGGATGAGGATTGTAGTCGGAAAGGGCGAAACTGTCAATCAATGTTTTTCTCCAACACAATTCCAACACAAGATTAACACTCTTCTGACACGCGCGTGCTATGCTTTCACCAGCATTTTTCCAAGAGGTTTGGACCCATGTCATTCGATACCAATCGCTTTACCGAAAAATCCCAAGAAGCCATCCTGGCGGCGCAAGCCATCGCCGAGCGCAACGGCAACGCTCAGGTGGAGCCAGAGCATTTGCTGCTGGCCTTGCTCGACCAGAGTGATGGTGTGGTGCCACAGGTGCTGGCCAAGCTCAACCTCGCCGTGGGCGTGCTGGCGCAGCAGACGCGCGCGGAGCTGAACAGACTGCCGCGCGTGACGGGCAACGTGCAGTTGACTATCTCGCCGCGCCTGCGGACGGTGCTTGTCCGCGCACACGATGAGCTGGCGCAGTTCGGCGACGAGTACGTTTCGACCGAACACCTGCTGCTTTCGATTCTCGATCACGCCGGCGGCGCGGCGCAGCGCATCTTGCAGCAGGCCGGGCTGACCCGCGACCGATTGCTGATGGCGCTGCGCGAGGTGCGCGGCACCCAGCGCGTCACCAGCCCCACGCCGGAAGGCGCGTATGCCGCACTGGACAAGTACAGCCGCGACCTGACCGACCTGGCCCGTCGCGGCAAACTTGACCCGGTCATTGGGCGCGACGACGAAATCCGCCGCGTGATCCAGATTCTTTCGCGGCGCACCAAGAACAACCCGGTCCTCATCGGCGAGCCGGGCGTGGGCAAGACCGCCATCGTCGAAGGCCTGGCACAGCGCATCGTGCGCGGCGACGTGCCCGAAGCGCTCAAGAACAAGCGCGTCGTCGCGCTCGACATGGGCGCGCTCATCGCCGGGGCCAAATATCGCGGCGAGTTCGAGGAACGCCTCAAGGCTGTGCTCAAAGAGATTCAGGAACGCGACGACATTGTGTTGTTCGTGGACGAGCTGCACACAGTCGTCGGCGCAGGCGCGGCCGAAGGCGCGATGGACGCGGGCAACATGCTCAAGCCGATGCTGGCGCGCGGCGAGCTGCACATGGTCGGCGCGACGACGCTCGACGAATACCGCAAGCACGTCGAAAAGGACGCCGCGCTCGAACGGCGCTTCCAGCCGGTGATGGTGGACCCGCCCAGCGTCGAAGACACCATCAGCATCTTGCGCGGGCTGAAGGAACGCTACGAGACGCATCACGGCGTCCGCATCACCGACGGCGCGATTGTCGCCGCGGCGGTGCTTTCGGATCGCTACATCAGCGACCGCTTCCTGCCGGATAAGGCGATTGACCTGATTGACGAATCGGCCGCCCGGCTGCGGATGGAGATCACCAGCGACCCGCAGGAACTCGACTCGCTCAAGCGCCGGATGATGCAGCTCGAGATCGAGCGCGAGGCGTTGAAGAAAGAAAAGGACAAGGCCAGCCAGGAACGGCTGGACAAGATCGAGCAGGAGCTGGCCGACCTGCGCGAAAAGCGCAGCGCGCTGGAGGCCCAGTTGCAGCGCGAGCGCGAGGTCCTCAAGCGCATCCAGACGCTCAAAGAGCAAATGGATCAGACGCGCGTCGAGATCGAGCGCGCGCAGCGCGAGTACGATTACAACAAGGCCGCCGAGTTGCAATACGGCCGGCTGACCACACTCGAAAAGCAACTGGCCGAAGCCGAAGCGCAGCTCAAAGCTGGGGGGAACACGCTCCTCAAGCAAGAAGTGGACGCGCAGGACGTGGCCGAGGTCGTGTCCAAGTGGACCGGCGTGCCGGTCAGCAAACTGCTCGAAGGCGAAGTCGAAAAGCTGGTCAAGATGGAAGAGCGGCTGCACCTGCGCGTCGTCGGGCAGGACGAAGCGGTGTCGGCCGTCGCCAACGCCGTGCGCCGCGCGCGCTCCGGCCTGCAAGACCCGAACCGGCCGCTCGGCTCGTTCATCTTTTTGGGGCCGACAGGCGTGGGCAAGACCGAACTGGCGCGCGCGCTGGCCGAGTTCCTGTTCGACGATGAAGCGGCCATGATTCGGATTGACATGTCCGAGTATATGGAAAAGCACACGGTCGCGCGGCTCATCGGCGCGCCGCCGGGCTATGTGGGCTATGAGGAAGGCGGGCAACTCACCGAAGCCGTCCGCCGCAAGCCTTACAGCGTGGTGTTGTTCGACGAAGTCGAAAAGGCGCACACCGACGTGTTCAACGTCTTGCTGCAAATCCTGGACGATGGCCGCCTGACCGACGGGCACGGGCGTGTGGTGAATTTCAAGAACACGGTCGTCATCATGACGAGCAATGTGGGAAGTGGCGAGTGGCGAGTAACGGGTGACGAGTGGAACGACCAGGAAGCTCGGCGCTCCGCACTCAATGCTCTGCGCGCCACGTTCCGACCCGAATTCCTGAACCGTGTGGATGAGGTCATCGTCTTCCGCCCACTCACCCGCGAGCAGATCGGGCAGATTGTCGAGATTCAGCTCGGACGGCTGCGCAAGTTGCTGGCCGACCGCAAGTTCTCGCTGGAGCTGACGCCGCAGGCGCGTGAACAATTGGCCGAGGAGGGCTACGATCCGGTGTACGGTGCGCGCCCCCTCAAGCGCGTGATCCAGCAGCGATTGCAAAACCCGCTCGCGCTCAAGTTGCTGCAAGGCGAGTTCAAGGAAGGCGACACCGTGCTGGTGAGCGTGGATGGGGGCAACGAGTTCACGTTCAGCAAGGCGTAAATCAGACCTTCGATGTCTGCACCAAGCCTGACCAAGCCCTCGAAGGTCTTTGACAAAAGCCACGATGTGTGGTAAGATGTAACCAAGTAGGACAAAGTAAGCAAACTGAATCGGTCAACATCAAAACCGCCCAGGCTTATCCTCCTGGGCGGTTTCTTTTCTTGCCCCACTCTGGCCTACACATTCTGCAGAAAGGAGATTCCAGCGATGAGCGAACGAACAATCGGCACAGTCAAGTGGTTCAACGCGAACAAGGGCTTTGGCTTTATTGCGCGCGATAGCGGACAAGACGTTTTCGTCCATCAGTCAGCCATCCAGGCTGAAGGCTACCGCACGCTTGAAGAAGGTCAGCGCGTCGAATTCGAAGTCGAATCCGGCGCCAAAGGCCTCAAGGCCGTCAACGTCAAGGCCCTGTAAGGGAGCCACGATCTACGGCGCTGATCGCAACGGCCAGCATGAGTCGTTGTCCAGCGCCCCAGAAACCAAAACCAGAGAGGATTTTCGTGAACAAGAAATTGTATGTCGGCAACCTGCCCTACAGCGTCACCGAGTCCGCGCTGCGCGAACTGTTTACGCAAGCTGGCGAGGTGAGCACGGTGTCCATCATCACCGATCGCGACACCGGCCAGGCCAAGGGCTTTGCCTTTATCGAAATGGCCAGCGACGAGGCGGCCCGGCAAGCGATCAGCCAGGTCAATGGCAAGACACTCAACGAACGAACCCTGACCGTAGCCGAGGCTCGCCCGCACACGCCTCGCGGCGAGTTCGGTGGCAGTTATGGCAGCAGCCGTGGCGGCCGTGGCGGCTTTGGTCGCGGCGGACGTCGCCGGGGCTAGTCCATTCTATCTGATTTCAAATCCTGCAGGCACATCACTCTGGCCAGCACCAGTCGGCGAGCGTGATGTGCCTGTCCCAGATCGGGGGAGCAAATGAGCGTTCAACTACTCCCAACGGGAGCACGCGTGGTCCATCCGATGTACGGGTTCGGCATAGTCGAAGGGATAACCAGGCACGATCAGCTCGGCCAGGCAATAGACTATTACCTGATCCGCCTGTCGGCAGGCGGGGTGCTGACCGTGCCGGTCTCGCGCGCCGAGTCGCTGGGATTGCGCCTCATTGTCAACAGCCTGGCAAGCATCGTGGACTGTCTGCGTTCCCCGGTGCATCCACTGTCCGATAATGACCGTCAGCGGGTGCTTGAACTCAAGGCCCGCTGGCAAGCGCCAGAGCCAACTGCATTGGCCGGGGCCGTGCGAGACCTGCTGCACCGCCGACGCACTGGCCGACTGACGCCCTCCGACAAAAAGTGGCTGACCCACGCCTGTGAGCGCCTGAGCGCAGAAGCTGCTTTGGTGGACTCGATTGACAAGTTCCAGGCGAGCACGGCCATCCAGCAAGAGATAGATCGGCTCCAGGCCCGCGCAACCTCCACACCTGTGCCCATGTCCGATCGCGCGCGTCCCCAGCGCAGCAAGAACAGATAACTTGCCTCTGGCTTCCTTGCGACAAATCACATGACCAGCAGTCGCAGAACAAGTTCCTGCAGGGCGAGTTCAAGGAGAGCGACACTGTGCTGGTGAGCGTGAACGGAGCAAAAGTTCACGTTCGGCAAAAAGTAAGGGACCTTCCAGGTTTCTGAAACCTGGAAGGTCTTTACTTTCGCGCTGGGCCGGTCTGTTGTATACTTGTTGCAGACCGAGTGCACCGGACGGGAAACTGGCAAATGACCCTGCGAGTCTCTGCGGAGCAAATGGCAGAATACAAGCGCACCGCACGCCTCCGCTGGCAAGCTGAAAAAGTACAGCGGAACCTACGGCGCGAGCGTGCGTGGGACCTGGCACGCCAGGCAGCAGAATTGCTCAAGTGTGATTTCGGCGTCACGCGGGTTGTAGTCTTTGGCTCACTCACGCAGGAAGACTGTTTCACAGAATGGTCAGATGTGGACCTGGCAGCATGGGGACTCACCCCCAAGAACTGGCTCAAAGCCATCGGCGCAGTGAACCGTCTATCCGATGAAATCGAGCTCAACCTGGTGGACGTCGAATGTTGCTCGCCCGGGTTGCTGGCGGCCATCGAGCGAGAAGGAGTGCCATTGTGATCACGCACTATCGTTTGCTGGCGGCACGCCTACACGCTGAGCTGCAATCGCTAGAGCAGGTTGTCGAGCGAGCGAATAACGCGCTGGCGCGGGCATCTCGCCAGCCGGAGGATCAAGACTACTTTTTGGCGGCTGCGGCACTCGACCTGCATGGCTTTTACGCCGGGCTGGAACGTCTGTTTGAATTGATCGCCGACGATGTAGATCGCAGTCATCCGACGGGCGCACACTGGCATCGTGACCTGTTGGCGCAGATGACGTTGGTCGTAGGCCAGGTGCGCCCAGCCGTTCTTTCACCAGAGGCAAGCGCCGCGTTGGTGGATTACCTCGACTTTCGCCATCTTGTGCGCAATGTATACACGTTCAATTTGCGGCCGGAGCGAGTGGCCGAATTGGTGCGTGGCCTGCGCGCGACCTTTGACCTAGTGCGGCGCGATCTATTGACCTTTGCCATATTCCTCGAGAACCTTTCGACTGCCGACGAGGCTGGCAGCCAGGAGACCGAAAGGTCGTGACCGACTGGTTCCGCGAGGTCACGCGCGTCGAGGAACAAGAACTCGAACGAGTAATTGCCTATTCGGGCGAGGCCGGCCTCGGCCTCGAAACGCCGCTGGCCAAGCGGCTGTTTGGGCTGAACGTGTTGCGCAAGTCAACCGGCAGGCAGCGCGAACAAGTCAAAGAGGAGGTCGAGAAATACCCCCAGCAACTCCGCCAGAACCTCAACCTGCTGCTCGACGATGCGAAAAAGATCGCCGCCAAGCCTTACCCACGCGGGGTATTGTTCATTCTCGACAACCTCGACCGTTACACGCCGGAAACGATTGACGACGCCGTGCTCAAGCACGCCGATCTGTTCAACGGCGTGGCGGCGCACACGGTTTACGTCATGCCGATTTCGCTCCTGTACAACCCGCCCGGCGAAACCGTCGAAGACCGGTTCGACCTGGAGACGCTGCCCATGATCCCGGTCTTTCGACGCGATGACCGTCACACCGTGAATAGCGCGGTGCTCGATGACATGACAGGGGCCATTTACAAGCGCGTGGATCACGCGCTGTTTGCCGACCCGGCTATAGCCTGCGAAATTGCCCGGCTATCCGGCGGCTGCCCGCGCGATTTGATGCACTTGCTCAAGCGGGCGCTCCTGGAGTCGCAAGATCGGATTGACGCACGCGCCGTGCAGCGCTCGGCCAGTGTGATTCGCGGCGAGATGGCCCGCAAGCTTACGCTGGCCGATTACGCGGTGTTGGCCCGCGTGTACCTCGACGGCGCGATCGATCCAGATGACACGGGCCGCCGCCTGTTGTACCGCCGCGCCGCGCTCGAATACGACAGTGAGCGCTGGGTCGGCGTTCACCCGCTGCTGTGGGACGCGCCCGAGTTCAAAGCCGCGCTCGAAGCCGAAAAGCGCGCGCGCGGCGCGCCGCTAACCGCATGAACCTATGGCGACGCAGGCTGCGCCTCACCCGATCACAGATGAACAAGACCCCGGCGAGTTCGACCGCCTGCGGCGCTTTATCCTCTACCACCTCGGCGGGTTCACGCTGGGGCTGGTGCGCGTCAACGACCCCCGCCAGCGCGATGGCGTCATTGCCTCGCTCACGGATGCACTGGCTGCTGATGGCGCGCGCCTGATCCGTGTGGACGTCGCCAACCGTCACCCGGCTAACCTGCGCGACGCGATATTCGGCGAACCCGCCGCCCAGGCGGCGTTGAAAAACGATCCCCAGCACACCGCGCTGGCCGTCGTGGGACTGGAACATCTCGTCGAAGCCGAAGCGCGCCAGGCCGGCCGCCCGCCGTTTGCCGCCGCGCTCAACCTGGAGCGCGACGCGCTGCCGCAGGCCATCCCCGTCCCGCTCATCCTCTTTCTCACCGACCACGCGATGGACCGGCTCGATCTGGCCGCGCCGGATTTCTTTGACTGGTACAGCGGCATCTTTCGTCTGCGCCCGGCCGGCGCACCAGCGCTTGAAACCGCCATGCCGCAGACGAAGCAAGCTGCCGAGCCACCGCCCTCCTACTCGACCGCTCTTTCACCGGACACGTTGAGCGCGCGCCTGGAACTGCTGGAAGAGCGCCGCATGGAGCTGGAACGCGCCGGGCCGGAAGCGCGCCCGCGCCTGGCCCAGGTGCTGCAAGAGATCGGCGATTTGTATGCGGGCCTGCCTGAATATAAGGAATGGCAGAACGCCGTGCTGCCCTTGCGCCGCGCAGCAGAAATCTTGCACGAGACAGGACAAAAGGCTCAAGAGGCGGCAGTGCTCGAACGGTTCGGCAATGTGTGTTATTGGATTAACGACTGGCAACAAGCGATTCGCCGCTGCGAAACCGCATTATCGCTCTACCGCGAGATTTGCGAAGCATCCCGTAGCGAAGCGGAGCGGACGGCCGCCCGCCTCGGCGAAGCCAACTGCATTTCGAGGCTCGGCGATGTGCACGTTCAACTCGACGAGTACCCCCAAGCCCGCCAACGCTATGAAGCCGCGCTGCCCATTTATCGCGAGATCGGCGACCGCCTCGGCGAAGCCAATACACTCACCGCGTTCGGCGTTGTGAGTCTGGCCGAAAAAGACTATGGCATCGCGCGAGACTGGTTTGAACAGGCGCTGAGGATCTATCGTGAAATCGGCGACCGCCACTGGCAAACCTACGTCGCGCCGCGTTTGGCGATCGCTTTGCTTGCGCTCAATGAGGTTGAGCAAGCGGTGCAGGTATTGGAAAAAGGGGCACAGTTGGCGCAGGCCATCGAAGGACAACCGAACCTTGGGGTGATTCAGCAGCTTTTGGATCAAATCCGCAATCAATCGTCAGCTTCGTAGCCGTGTTGTATAGAGGTTAAGGTTTGCTTTTAGAAATCCCCGTCAACGAATAGGCAACGAATAAACGAATCGTGTGCGCCTTGCTATTCGTTGATTCGTTTGAAATTCGTTGACGCAGTTTCTAGATCGTTTTCATAAGGGGCCGACAAACCGTGAACCTGCTCAAAAAACTCTCTACCCTTTTCGCCACCACCGCCCGGCGCAGCAGTGCTCATGTATATCCGCTCGCCGTGCAGTGCAATCGCTACGGCGAGGTCATTCGAACACAAATCAACTTGAACAACGATTTGAGCGTCGAATACGACACAGACGGAAACGCAACCACTTACTTTTGCCGCCAAGTTCTGATCGGCAAGCAGCGCTGCTATCAGCCAATCGAGGTGACGCTCACGTTCGACGCCAAGCGCAAGTTGATGGACCGGAAGATCACAGACGGCAGGTTTGTGGAGCATGCGTGTCAACTTAAGGTTGGAGTACAGGCTTCAGCCTGCATAAAACGCGGCCTGAAGGCCGCACTCCGGGGCTAAAGTTTACACCAATGGTTTGTGGAGGATTAGCCTTCTGACGAATCCTTGCAAAGGTTCAAAACCTTCGCAAGGGCAACTTGGAACCTATCCGAAAACCCAGCACAGGCGGCTTCCACGCCGCCGAACCCCCTGGCGGGGGCAGGTGTCGGGCATGGGAGCCCGACCCGCTGGTTTTCGGATAGGCTCTTAGGGCCATGCGCGCGTGACCCAGATCGGCGGGGTCGGCCAGGCAGGCGGCGTCGAAAGTGGGGGCGACGGCCAAACCCAACGGGTCGGTTGAGGGAAGATCACCCGCGTCGGCTTGACCGAAGACGTGGCGCGCGGCGTCCACACCACCGTCGGCCAATGGGTCAGTGTGGCATGTGGTCTCACGGGCGTCACTTCAGTCGGCCAGGGAGAGAGAGTAGCCCGCCCGGTTGGCTTCGGCGATGGGGACGCCACAGGTGTGTCAGGCGGCTCAGGTGTTGCTGTCGAGACTGGTAAAGGCCCTGGCGCTGGCGTGCCGGCCGGCTGTGGCGACTCGGGCGGCAGAGGCAGCCTGGCCCCACGCACCCGATCGCGCGCAATTCGAGAGGCCTGGATCGCCTGTTGAACGCTCGCTCGAACCGGATCGGGCGCTCGATCCGCCAGGGCGACCAGTTGCGCTTCTTGACGCGCCTGGGCTGTGACCAACAACTCCACCAAAGCCGCCTGCTGCTCAGGTTTGACTTTCTTCTCCTGGCTGACCAGCACCGAAGCAGCCTCCATCTGCGCGGCATAATCGGCCAACACCTGTGGCATCTGCGCAGGTCGCCCTTGGTTGAACAGCGCCTCGGCTTCCTCTATCCGCCTCGCGGCCAGGTTCAGGCGCAGTTGGGCGTGGCTCGCCTCATCGCGTGCGAGATTCAACTGCACCACTTCGGCTGCGCGCTTGACCGGGTAAAGCGCGTCACCCGGCAACGCGTCGCCCGAAGCATACACTGCCCCGCCGCCGATCAACAGACAAGCCCACAAACCGATCAGCACGATCACCGTGGCCCATCTTTTCTGCGGCCAGTGGAGCACCCACGCTTGCCTGGCGACGCGGCGCGGCCGGGCAGTCACCAGATTGCGCATACGAACGGCGGAAGCGCGACGGAACTCGAGTGATGCTTTCAGCGTTCGCGCCGCCTGCAAGCGCACCACCACGTCCAAAAGCGGCGCAAGCTCTGCACGCTGAGCCGGGTAACGCGCCAGGCAGCCTTGAATGGTTTCGCCGCGCTCTTGAATGGCGACGATACATTCATCGAGGATGTTGTCAAAGCGGGCGAATGGTTGGCGCATAGTCTCCCTAACCTGACGTGCTGCTCAGCAGCCCATAAAGCGCGATCAACGCGCGATGCTCGATCATCCGGCACGCCCCTTCGCTTTTGCCGATGATGCGCGCGACCTCGGCGTGCCTCAGCCCTTCGATGAACCGCAGGATGACTACTTGTTGTTGCTCATCCGATAACTGGCGTATGGCCCGGCTCAATGCCTCGACCTCCTCAGCCGCAATCACGCCTTCCAGCGAAGCCAGTGGCTCACTCGTCTGATCCGGCTGGTCGTCGGATGGCATAGTCTCGACAGGTTTTCGCTGGCGGTGATGGTCAATCACCAGGTTGTGAGCGATGCGATAGATCCAACTGGCGAACGGATTGCCACGCTGCCGATAACCGGGCAGCGCTTCCCACGCTTTCAGAAACACTTGCTCGGTGAGATCCTCAGCCTCGTGTGCATCTCCGACCCGAAAGTAGATGTAACGATAGATCGCATCCAGGTGGTCCAGATACAACTGACCAAAGGCATCCGCATCACCCGCGATGGCGCGCCTCACCAGCACAGTTTGGTTGGACGGGTCCGACATCAGGTTCTACCCGGTCGCACGGGATAGCCAGAAACCCGCTCCTCGCCTCATTCAAAGGGGCGTGACCAAACCTGGTTGATCATTACGGTCGCCGGACTCCCGAACTTGTTCGGGCAAGCCTCGACAAGTCGAGGGACCCTGCGACCAACTGATTTTGGTCACACCCCATTCGAAGTGTGAAGACCGGTCTCTGATCGGTTGGCCTCTACGAACTCGGCCGGCCTGAGTGGCTATCGCATCACGATCGGCAGATAGACCGAGAACGCAGATAGCGCTTCGGCCAAGTCGGGCGGGTTGAGCGCGCTTTCCGTCAGGAGCGCAACGAGGTCTTCCGATTCGCCGGGCGCCGCCGGGGCCGCTTCGGCCCAGACGCCTGAATTGCTCTCAACCACGCTCGCTTCGCTCATGCCTGGCAATGGAGGCCGAGGCCCGCCCTCAGGTGTGATCAGCAGATCATACGTTGACCCAGGCTGGCCGTGCACCATGAACAAGTATACACCTGCGGCGGGCGTCGTAAAGGACACCACCTGAGATGCTGTCGCGATGGGCGCAGTCAGCACGCCGGTATACCACACATACAGGTCGGCATCACCTGTGATGGGCGTGAGCACAGCGTTGACATTCACGTCGGCATCATAGTACACCAGGTAGGGCGTCGCGCCACATGGTGGCAGCATCGCGCCTGGCACGAGCAGACTGGCAAAATCCATCGCGCGCCGATCCAGCCGCGACGTGTTACGCGCGGCATCGGCCACCCACACGCCTACAAAGTGCGTGCCCGCTTGCGAGCTGAGCGTCCAGGTGTAGGTGTCCTGGTACGGCACCCACCCGCTGGACCGGACGCCCGCCCAATGTGGCCGTGGTGACCTGGCCCACTGCCATTCGCGCACATACATCCAACGGACGCCGACATTATCCGTGGCCGAGATGTGCAGCGTGACCGTTGGGCTGGTCAACACGTCCTGGTCGTCTATCGTCAGGCTGTGAACCACCGGCGGGACAGGATCAATCGCCACCGGGCTGGGGATCAGCAAGACGCGCACGTTCCGCACGAGCGACTGATTGCCTGTGCTGATGAACGCCGTGTTGGTAATGATCGTCGGCGTGGTGACCATTCCGGCCGTCACCGCAAAGTAAAGCGACACATCGCTCTTCATCGGCACCGTCACGCCACTCCAGGATACCGTGCCTGCCAGTGGATCATAGACGCCGCCGAGATTGGCTGAACCGGCGACATAGCTCACTTCTGCGGGCAAGCGATCCGTCACCTGGGCGACGGCGTCGGCCGTGCCGACGTTGCGCAGCCGGATCGTGTAGGTGAACTGCTCACCCGGAGGTACGATATATTTGGAAGATATTTTGTGCGATGGGTTCAAATTGGGACGCGGCGCGGGCCGCTCAGGCATCAACAGAACCCAGGCAGAACGCTCATACGTTGTACTGTCGGCTGTAATGACCGCCGTATTGGTCACGAGCGTTGGCGTGGTCGTATTGCCTGCCAGGACCGCGAACGTGAGCTTGACATGGCTGTGCACTGGCACAGTCACGTTCTGCCAGGCCAACGTGGCAGTGGCGGGATCGTAAACGCCGCCATGGCTCGCCGAGCCAGATACATAGCTGACCTCAGCCGGCAACCGGTCGGTCACTTGCGCCAGCGCATCCATCGTGCCGACGTTGACCAGGTGAATCGTGTAGGTGAAGGTCTCACCCGGGATCACTGCGTGCCGCGAAGCGAATTTGTGCGAAGGGTAAAGGTTCGGGCCGGGCGTCGGTGGAGCAGGTATGACGGTGACCCAAGCGGATCGCTCAAGCACTCTGTGGTCTGCGCTGATGACAGCGGTGTTGACCACCATAGTCGGCGCATGAAAGGCGCTCATCGTGACAACAAACGAGAGCGACACATCGCCCATAACGGGCACTGTGATGCCGCGCCAGGCAAGAACCCTGAAGGCCGGATCATAGATGCCGCCCTGGCTCGCCGAATCGGCAACATAATTCGCTTGCATAGGCAGGCGATCCACCACATCGGCAATTGCCTGAGCAGTGCCTGTGTTGATCAAGCGGATCGTATAGGTGAGCCTCTCACCAGCGACGACCATGTTCTGTGAGGCATATTTGTACGAGGGAGCCAGGTTGGGACCGGAGGGAGGAAACGGTGGATCACCATGATCGGGCGCGGCTGCAATGTATGCCGTTGCGGGCACAACCAGCAACGCGCCGACCAGCATTGCCAGTCCAATCGCCAGAGCCAGCCACAGCACACGGGTTCGGGCTGGCGCGAACGAACGTGGAGCAAAACTTGGCATGTCCATCTTATCCCCTTTCTGTCCACAGACCCTTAGGGCCTGCAAGACCCAAGTGCGGAAACTCTCTATATAAAACGAACGAGCGGGGATTTTGTCACAGGCGCAAGAGCGGTCAAGCCAAGTCAGGTTTTGAAAAACTGCTCGATGCGATAACCTGTTTCAAGATAATACTGCAGGTCACTCGCGTTCTCTTCGAGGTCAATCGGCGTCGTGCCGGTCAGCTTCATAAACTGTTTTTCGACCTCGCGCGCCTCGCCATAGGGACGCGGGACGGCTGGATCGTAGGCGCGCCAAAAGTGATGCCAGACAACCTGCACTTGCGGCGGCAGGCTCTCGACGCTCACGAATGGACGCCCCTGCCCGTCCAACTGAATCCATTTCTCCTTGAGCGCGTGGATCGCCGGGTAGAGGTGTGTCTCGTTCGAATCATCAAAGAGATAATGGAACGTGATCGTGTCGTCGAGATAAGTGTAATAAATGTCCCACAGCGGTTCTAACGAACCCATCCATCTGACACCGAATTTGGCGACCAGATCGAATGGGTCTGAATAACCGACCAGCGTCAAGTCGCCCGGATCGTTGGTTCGATCACTGTAGTAATATGGATAGTACGATTCGGCCAGCGCACGGAGCGTCTTGTATTCGGCTGGGCGGCCATCCAGGCACTTGAAAGCTGAATGGGCGTTGCAGCCATACCATCCTGTCTGTGGGTCACGATACAGGACAAGGTTGTGCTCTGAATCCTGGCTGGCTTCGAGCAGCATCAAGCGCGGATGGTGGCCGTGCAAATAGTTTACAGCGTAAGCGAACATTGCGCCCTCGAAGCAGTGGGCGCGCGCGGTGCGCAGCACCAGGCGTGGAGGCATCGCGGTCTCTTGGAGGTCAGGCGAAGCATGATCGTTATTGTAATAGATTTGCGTGTTGAGAAATTCCTGCACACGCGCGGGGGTATCGAGCGCGGCCAGGATCAGCAGCTCCTGATCAGTGAACGGCAAGCCAAGCTCGCAGACGCACGCGGTCAGCCGCGCGAGGGTCGTCGGATGGACGGCATCGCGGTAGAGGTTGACAAAGGTCTGGATTTGCTCCGCCGGGTCGGGCAGCGGAGGAACCGGATAAGGCTTGCTCACGGCTTGACATTCTACCATAAAATTCAGGCGCCAAGAGTCTCCGCCTTGCATGACGGGGATTCTTGGCGCTGCGCGCGGCTCAGAATGACAGGTGGTAACTACTCAGCCGTCATTGCGAGGAGGCCCGCGAAGCGGGCCGACGAAGCAATCTCAGCGATCGGAGCACAGAGATTGCTTCGCCTGCCTTCGGCAGGCTCGCAATGACAGCCTGTGCGGTAGACCGGGCTGAGTAGTTACGACAGGTGATGGTTGAATCCTGCAAGCACTATGACTTGCGATTTGCCCTCTGATGATCAAAGGTTGACAAAGCCACCGAGCCGACAATGATCGCTGCTGCGATCAGCGTGCGCGGCGTCAGCGGCTCATTTGCCAGCCAGTTGCCTATCAAGACGGCCACAATCGGATTGACGTAGGCATACGTCGAAACCAGCGAGGTCGGCGCGACGCGCAATAACCAGGTGTACGAACCAAAGCCGACCCACGAGCCAAACACCACCAGATAGGCCCATCCCCACCACGACTCGCGCGAGATAGCCCCCAGGTTCAAGCGACTCCACTCGCCCGCCAGCGTACCGAACGTCAGCAACCCTAATCCGCCGATTAGCATCTCCATACTGGTTCCCAACAGCGGCGAAGGAGGCAGCGCGGCCCGGCGGCTGTACAGCGAACCGATGGCCCAGCACACTGTCGCCAGGATCAGCGCCGCCGCGCCCAGCGGGTCGATCCGATCGGCGCTGCCGGCCCAAGGGCCAATGAGCAGAATAACGCCAGCAAAGCCAACCAATACACCTGTGATCGCCAGCCCACCGGGTCGCTGCCCGCCGGGCCGCAGCATGTCAATCAACACCATCCAGAGCGGCGTCGCACCGACCAACAGCGCCGTATGTCCAGAGGCCACCCGCTGCTCAGCCCAGACCACGCCGCCATTGCCGCCGAGCAAAAGCAAGAGGCCGATGATAGCCGCCGAGCGCCATTCTCGTTCAGAGGGCGCAACCTCGCCTCGCCAGCGCAGGAACACAAACAACACCGTCCCGGCGATCAGGAAGCGCACTCCGGCCATCAGAAACGGCGGCATCGTCTGAACGGCAAACCGGATCGCCAGGTACGTCGAACCCCACACGATGTAGACACTGATCATCGCAGCCCAGATCGCCAGCGGCGAAGGCGATCGCTTGAGCTTGGATTGCGCGATAGCATTGCCCAGCACTTGACCCTTGGTCACCATACTCACGTCCTATCCCTGTCCGATCATTCGCCGATACCATCCACGTGCCTCACGTGAGAGCGCCTTCCAGTTGCAGCAGCCATCGCTTGCTTTCCAGGCCTGCCCCGGCGCTATAGCCGCCCAGCGAGCCATTGCTGGCGATCACGCGATGACAGGGAATGACAATCGGCACAGGATTGTGTCCCAAGGCCTGGCCGACAGGACGGGAAGCCTGCGGTCTGCCCAACGCCTCAGCCACCTGGCGATACGTCCATACCGTGCCCGCCGTGATCGTCCGAGTCACCTGCAGGACGCTCTGCTGAAACGGCGTCAGGCGGCTCAGGTCAAGCGGCACGTCGAACCGGGAACGCCTGCCCGCGAAATACTCGCGCAATTGCTGTGTGACACGCGCCAACGACGCCGGGTCCCGCTCGACGCGCGCGAGCGCATCGAGCCGGTTCAAAAAGGCCTCTTCGCTCACGCCAAAGTCAACACTGCACAACCCCTGCGCGCTCGCGGCCAGGTAGATGCGCCCAATGGGCGACTCGACGGCATCCCACTGGATCAGCGGAGCGGTTTGCGCGAACCACGTATCCACGCGGCGGCGGGATCGCCGCAGGGCTGCGCTTGCTGGAGCGCCGACGGCTTTTTGCAACTGAATCGAGATTTGACCATCCATAGGCTTACTCATCACTCCTTCAGCTCGCGGCGCAGACGCCGGAGGGCTTGATGGACGTTCGCCCGCGCGCTGTCTTCCGAGCATCCCAACGCTTGAGCGATCTCGGCATACTCTAGTCCCTGCACGTGACGCATGATGACGGCAGCATGTTGCTTGGCGGGCAACCCGTCAATCACACGCCGGATGGCCGCCATCGTCTCGTTCGAGGTCACGACATGATCGGGCAACTGGCTTGCATCGGATGAAAATTGGTGAGCATCTTCAAGCGCCAGGGGCCTTGCAGAATTGCGTCTCAGCGCCGTGTAAGCACAGTTGGTCGCGATCTTGTAGAGCCAGGCGCGATAATTGCTATCGGGTCGCAGGCGTGTGTAGGCCTGGTAAGCTCGCAGAAACACTTCTTGCGTCAGGTCCTCAGCGTCAACCGCGCCGTCTTCACAGCCAGCGCCCCCCACCAATCGCCACAAGTAACCATAGATTTCGTCGTGGTAACGCTCGATCAGCGTCTCGAAACGTTCAAGCACAATCGCCATCAAGCCATCCCAATTCGAACGGTTTTGCCGCATCATCGAACCACTGCTAATATAACCCGGTTCGAGGCGTTTTGTGAAAAATCAAGTGAGATGTGTTGGAGAAGACTGTCCGGCTGGGAGAGGGCCAGCCCGCCATCACACAGACGAACTCACAAAGGTGTCTAATCTGTGGTTGTTGCACCGGACGCGGATCTTTCGGCGGCGCTGATGGCCTTGGCCGCTGCGGCCGAGCGGGTATGAATCTCCAGCTTTTCAAAGATCGCCTTGAGATGATGCTTGACAGTATTAGTGGTGATGACAAGCGCCTCGGCGATCTCTTTGTTCGTCATACCCTGCGCCAGCAAGTCCAACACCTGGCGCTCGCGTTCGGTCAGCGCGTCCAACTCGCTGCGCGTTCTGCGAGCAGCCCGCGCCTCGGCCACCGTGCGGAGGAAAACGCTGCGATCGAACGTTTGCTTTTCCAGGTAAGCAAAGATGCCATACCCGGTGTAGGCGCGTTCGATCTCGGTCGGGGTCGCTATGCCGCTGACGACAATCGTCGGTATCCCGGCAGCCCGGGTGCTGACAAGCAGCCGATAGCCCTCCAGGTCTTGCGCGGATGGACCTTTGCCCCACAAGCTGGCGTCGGCCATGGTCGAGCGCACCAACGACAGATCTATCACCGCCAACGCATATTTCTCGCGGCGCAGATAGCCCAGGGCTTCGCCCAGGCTAATGCATGGGCGCACGTGATAGCCGGCATCCGTCAACAACTCGTACAGGATGCTGCGCCAGCCTGCATCATCTTCGACCACCAAAGCCAGACTATGGGCGATGTCTTCTTTGACCACATCGCCGCTCGAATCGCCTGCGGGAGCATCCCCCGGGCCGCGCAGATTGGTTCCCGAAGCAGGCGCGCTTGTTAAAGCGCGGCTGACCAATTCGCGGAACTGGGCGCGATGAAAAGCCTCCTTGCGCAGACAGGTGAACGCGCCCCGCTCAGTCAAGGCGTTGACCGCCAGCTCGACTGTTGCAAAGCCGGTGAGCAATATCGTCACGCAACCCGGATCGAGGCGGCGCGCAGCGTCCAAAACCTGCAAACCGCTCCGGTCGTGGTGATCATGGCTGACCAGCGAAAGGTCTACCACCGCAAGGCGGTGTGGAGTCTTGCGTAAACAGGCCACGGCCGCTTCTACGCTATCGGCTACCTCCACCGCTAAACCGGCGTCGGTCAGGATCTCGCTCAACAACTGCTGCCAGGAGCGATCGTCTTCGACAATCAGGGCACGAGGAGCAGACATCATAGCTACTCTTGCGCGCGGGGCAGGCTGAGCCGAAAGGTGGTGCCACAGCAGCCATCGCTTTCCACAGCGACCGCTCCTCCCAGACGCGCCATCAGCGTCTTGACCCACCACAGGCCAAAGCCCAATTTGCCATCGTGCGTTGACGCGCGTCCGGAAAAGTTGAACTCAAAGATACGCTCGTGCAATTCGGGCGCGATGCCAGGCCCGGTGTCGCTGACGGCAATTTGCACCCGGTCGCCTTGCGTGCTGCCCCGGATGGTCACAACGCCGTTCCCTTTCATCGCATCGGCAGCGTTTTCCAGCAAGTTGGTAAAGGCCAGAGTCAGGTTTTGTCGTCCCGCCATCACGGCGGGCAGATCATCCAGCTTCTCGGTTTGGACGCGCAGGCCGGCCGGCAGGTTGGCAGCGGCAATGGCCGCCGCCACACATGCGGCCACGTCCACTGGCTCGGGCTGGATGGGACGCAGATGGGATAGGTTCTCGCGCACCACCTGCATAGCCTCAAACGCGCTACGCTCGATCTCGGCCAGATTGGTTGCCAGATAGACATCCGCCAACAGGGCCGGTCGGCATTTGTCCTGGATGCCTTGCACACGCACCGGGATCGCGCCCACCTTGTTGTTCAGACGATGCAACAAATTGGCAGCAATATCGCCTACAGCAGCAAAAGCCTCTGCCACAGCATGCTGTTCCTGAGCCGCGCGCAAAGCTTCCTGGCGAGCAGCATTGCGCACCGCCAGCGTCGCGTAATGTGCCAGGCAAGTCAGCACTTTTTTGTCCCACTCGGACCCGACCAACCGACCCGGATCGGAGCCGACATTATAGACACCAAACACGCCGAGCGGCTGGCCGGCTTCGCTGGTCAGCATCGGCACAGTCAGGGTCCAGCCCGGTTCACGCACCGAATCAGGCCAGTTGAAGCGAACGGAGGTATCCGCGCCGTGGGTTACCACGGGGCTGCGGGTAAGGATGGCCTGGCCGAGCAGGCTGCCCTGAAGGGGCAGGCACTCACCGGGCGAGTAACCGGCGCTGGCCGCCTGCAAGATCAACTGGTCATCCCTGAGAATCCAAACAGCGCTAAAAGTGGCGTTCAAAAGATCGCAGGCTTGTTCGACCAGATGCGTCAAGACTTGCTGGCAAGGCTGGGTGAGCACAAGTTGCGCGTCTTCTTGCAGGGCGTCCAACAGGCGCACCTCTTGAATGGCAATGACTGCCTGCGTTGCCAGAGCCTGGAGGAGATGACTATCCTCCTCGCTAAACGCACCGACTTGAGGACTTTCGAGGTTAAGCACTCCTTCCAAACGGCCACTGGCGCTGATCAGTGGCACGGCCAACTCGGATCGCATTTCCAGATCGGCATCCAGCGGGTAATAGATGTCCGCCCAGAGTTTCTCGCGCAGATCAGGGATGCAGACAGGCTGGCGGTGTTGGGCCACCCAGCCCATGACACTGCGGGCATTCAGCGGCAGGGCCTCTACCAATGGCCGGGCCAACTGTTCGCCCGCAAGGGCGCGGGTGATCAGGTTTTGGCCGCTCTTGTCCGTCAGCCGAAAGATACCAAAGTGAGCGTTGGTCACCTCAAGCGCCATCTGCAAGATGGCTTCCAACGTCTCTTCCAGGCGCAAGCGCGAAGAGATCAGCAAGCCGGCGCGGCGCAGGCGATTCAGCTCGTCTTCTTTGCGCGCCAGGTCGTGCTGGACACTGACCAACCGATGTGTCTGATAGATGGTCATGGCCGCCTGGTTGACAAAGTTGTCGAGCATCAACAACTCGAGCTGGTTAAAGGGCCGAGCCTGGTGCAGATAAACATAGAGCGCGCCGACGGCCCGGTCAGCCACGATCAGCGGGAAGCAAGCCACAGTTTTGGCCCCGGCCTGCACCTTGAGGGGATGGATGTCCAGATCACGCTCTTCATAGGAAAGAATGCGGCGGCGCTGCCGGATGGCGCGCGCGCCCATGCCGTCGGGACGCGGTTCATCGCCGGGGACAGGCGCGATCCACTCGCTGGCCGAGACACGCGAGGCCGGGTCAAACGCGCGTTGAGCCTGATCGTAGGTATAGATGACTGCCGAAGCGCCGGGGACGACCTTGATGGCGCTTTCAACGATCAGGCGCAGCGTCGCTTCCACGCTGACGCGGTCACCCGGGACAATGCGATTGACGGTGGTGCCGATCTGGTTGAGGCTGGCCAGCGCGTCTAGCAATTGTTGCTGGTTAACCTCTGCGCTGACGCCCAGCCCAGGCTCGGGGAATGTTGATAGCCGATCTTTGGCTGCAGAATCCATGAGTCTGAAACCTGCTAACAGAAAGGCGCACGGCAAAGAGAAACCTCATGAGCAGTGCGCCTGCGACGACTTGAACGGTTTCCTATTGGATGTACACAAGTCGCTCCTGATTGTCATTGCGAGCCGCCGAAGGCGGCGAAGCAATCTCCAAGTGCGGCCAAGAGATTGCTTCGTCGCCGCTTCGCGGCTCCTCGCAATGACAGAGGCCGGAGAGATGTGCACACGCATTAGGAATCCGTTCTAGATTATAAGAGATTGTAACACGGGGCAGCTATTGCGACAAGTTGTCTCTGGCGCAGGGCGTAGCTTGGAGCTCACAGGTTACTGTTGTGCCTATCATCTGACTTGATTTTGCAGCGGACCGCGCCGGGCAACTTACACCAATCCTTGCAGAGTATTCCACAGCAATTGCAGGCCATAATAGCCAAGAAACAGGCCGCAAAGCAAATTCACGCCGCGGAAAAAGGCTGCATTGACAAACCGGCGGCCCCAGGCGATCAAGCCTGCCAAAAAGAAGCACCACAACAAGCCACCAAGCATAAAGGCAACGAAAAAAGTGCCAAAGTCAATCCACTGTGGATTCGGCGCGTGGGTCGTGATGGTCGAGCTACCTACACCCAACCAGAAAGCGACCGCGAAGGGATTTCCCAGCGATAGGACCGCCCCGGCGACGAAATCGCTCCGAGTCGTCACATTCCTGGACTGCAGCGCGCCGCCTCGTTTTGCGCTCACCCACGCGCTCCACGCCAGGTAAAGCAAAAACGAAGCTCCGACCAGGCCCAAGAACAAGCGCGCCAGCGTATTCTGCACAACAAACGCCGCGCCGATCAAAGCGGTCACAGCCCACGTGGCATCGCCAATCAGCGAGCCTAACTCGACCGACAGCGCCGGCCCAAACCCGCGCGCCAGGCCCCGACGGATCGCTTCGGCAGTGACAATTCCCGGCGGAGCACAAAAAGCAATCCCCAGCGCCAGCGAGGACAGAAACAAGGTGGTCATGGTTGAAAACCTCCCGCAGGTTTGCGGCCTGCGGGAGGTTGAAATCAAATGTCGTAATACAGCGTGAATTCGTATGGATGTGGGCGGAGCCGCACCGGGTCCAACTCGACCTGGCGTTTGTAAGCAAGGTAAGCCTCGAGCAGGTCTGGCGTGAACACATCACCCTTGAGCAGGAACTCGTGATCCTTTTCCAGCGCGTCAAGAACATCGCCTAGCGAACCCGGCACTTGCTTGATCAACTTGGCCTCTTCCGGCGGCAACGAGTACAGGTCCTTGTCCATCGGTTCACCCGGATCGATCCGGTTCTGAATCCCATCCAGGCCCGCCATCAACTGCGCGGCAAAGGCCATGTAGGGATTGCACGAAGGGTCAGGCGCGCGGAACTCGATGCGCTTGGCCTTGGGACTCTTGGAATAGACCGGGATGCGGCAAATGGCCGAGCGGTTGCGCTGCGAGTAGGCCAGGTTCACCGGCGCCTCAAAGCCGGGCACCAGGCGGCGATACGAATTGGTCGTCGGTGCGACCAGCGCCAGCAACGCCGACGAGTGCTTGAGCAAGCCGCCAATATAGTACCTGGCCGTGTCCGAGATCTGGGCGTAACCCGCCTCGTCGAAAAAGATGTTCCTCTCGCCCTTCCATAGACTCTGGTGAACATGCATCCCACTGCCGTTATCGCCAAACAGCGGCTTGGGCATAAAGGTGGCTGTCAAGCCATTCTTCCGCGCTACGTTCTTGACAATGTACTTGTAAGTCATCAGCTTGTCGGCCATGCGGAGCAGAGTGTCAAACCGCATGTCAATTTCTGCTTGCCCGGCTGTGGCGACTTCGTGATGATGCAGCTCGATCTCGACTCCCACGGACTCGAGCGCCATCACGATCTTGCTGCGGATGTCTTGCTGGGTATCAGCAGGCGGCACCGGAAAATAGCCGCGCTTGGGAGGAATCTGGCCCCCCAGGTTGGGCTTGAGGTCTTCGCCGCTCTTCCACCACCCTTCGACGCTGTCAAGGTAATAGAAGGACGAGTTTGTGCCTCCGCCATAGCGCACGTCGTTAAACAAAAAGAACTCGGCTTCCGGTCCCCAGTAGCTTGTGTCGCCGATGCCCGTTTGCTTGAGATAGGCTTCGGCTTTCCGTGCCACATAGCGAGGATCGCGTGGGTAGGGCTGCCGCGTCACGGGATCGTACACATCGCACGTGATGACCAGTGTGGGAATCTCAAAAATCGGATCCACAAAGGCGGTGCCGGGGTCAAGTATCAGGAGCATGTCGGACTCGTGAATCTCCTGAAAGCCACGAATGGACGAGCCATCGAACCCGATGCCCGATTCAAACAGGTCTTCGGTAAGCCGATGCGCTGGAATAGTATAGTGCTGCCACTGGCCGGGCAGATCGGTGAACCGCAAGTCCACCATCTTGACCTCTTTGGCCATTTTGAGAACGTCGGCTACGGTCTTGGACATGATGATTGCCTCCTCAGTTTTCTAGCAGTTTGCCAGCAAATTGTAACGAGCGTCATTGAACAGGAAGAACTCGGCTTCCGGCCCCCAGTGTTTCACCTCGGCGATGTCCACCGATAGCTCGTCGCCGGATCGCGTGGGGAGCTTGATGGCAGGCAAGTCACCGGATCGGAGGCGCATCGCTCGGTCTTTTTTTTGCATCTCGTTTGATTTCTGATTGGCATACACGATTTGTGATTATAAAGGCTATCCCCAGCGCCGTCTACTACCCAAATGGGCCATTTTGAAGGATGAAGGATGAAGGCGGAAGGATGAATTGTTTCGTCCCTCATCTTTTGGTTGACAGGGCAAAGCGAACTCTCTATAATGGCAGCGAGGGCCACACAGATGGAAATGGTTTCGACCATAGACGAACGCTGCCGCGACCTGCTGCGGGACGAGCCATTAAGCGATGACGAAATACATCGGCTGTTGGCGCCCATCGGCTTTGCCGACTGGCGCGCCGCTTATCGCGGCTTGCAACGCATGGCCGATGCGCCAGAGCTGAAGCTGGCGCTGGCCGACTTGCTACCTTACCTGCTGACCACCTTGGCTGGCGCCGCCAGCCCTGACCGGGCGCTGGTCAACCTGGAGCGATTTGCGCGCAGCGCCCCTGACCAACTCGCACTGTTCTATTACCTGGCGAGCAACCCGCGCGCCGTCGAGATCCTGGTGACGCTGTTTGCGGGCAGCCAATTCCTCACCGAAATCTTGCTGCGTAACCCCGAATACTTTGCGCGGCTGGCCGAGCCTAAGCACCTGGCTCGATCTAAAAGCGCAGATCAGTTTTATGCCGAAGCGCAGGCAGCCATCACACCGCCGGGGCCGCTCGTAGGGCAGCTCAACGCTCTCCGCCGCTATCAGCGCCTGGAGCTGATGCGTATCGGTGCCTGCGATCTGCTCGACCTGTTCGATCTGCCCACCGTGACCTTGCAGCTTTCCAACCTGGCCGATGGCCTCGTGCGCGTCTGTCTGGGCATCGCCGCTAAACAGTCAAGCATCGCCACGGACGGTTTTGCCGTCATCGCGCTGGGCAAACTGGGCGGGCAAGAACTGAACTATAGCTCGGATATTGACCTGTTGTTCCTGGCTGCGTCGAACGCCGCCGCTTATCGGCGGCTGGGTGAACAGTTGATCGAGGCGCTGGCAAACGTGACGGCGGAGGGATTTCTCTATCGCGTGGACATGCGGCTGCGCCCGTGGGGGCAAGTCGGCGCGCTGGTCTCTTCGCTCGACGGGTACATGGCTTACCTGGGCAAACATGCCCGCTTGTGGGAAAAGCAAGCCCTGCTCAAAGCGCGCGTGATCGCCGGCGACGAAGCGGTGGGGAACGAATTTCTCGGACGGGCGGCCTTGCTCTTGTTCAACTCGGACATCGAGACGGCGCGCGCCGAGGTCCACGCGATGAAGCAGCGCACCGAAAGCTTTTTGCGCCAACAGGGACGCGACTGGGGCGAGGTCAAGCTGGGCGAAGGCTCGATCCGCGACATAGAGTTTGTCGCCCAGTTCCTGCAACTGGCGCACGGAGCAAAACGACATGACGTCGTCAGCCGCAACACGCTCGACGCGCTGGCGCGACTGTCTGCGCTCAAGTTGCTTGCGGCGGATGAATACCGCACGCTGGCGGACGGCTATATCTTTTTGCGCACCATTGAACACCATCTGCAAATGATGCACTATCGGCAGACGCACACGCTGCCCAATGAACCCGAGGCGCTGGCTTACCTGGCGCGGCGGCTGGGCTTTGGGGCCAGCCACCAATTCCTGGCGCGTTACCAGCAGCACTGTGCCGCGATCCGCGCGGTCTATCTGCGGCACGTAGGAAGTGAAACCATGACACTCGACGCCGATTCTACGCCTTCCGTCCCCGTCCCCGATATCCATCACCACGTTGCGCGGATGGATCCCTCGTATGCCACTGTCTTTAGCCCGGAGGACATTCGGCGTCACGCCGCGCTCGCCGAACAACTCGACGAGGATCGCCTGGTCGAGGTGGAATCGGCGCTGCTCGATGACGGACGCTGGCGTATCACGGTTGTCGGTTACGATTACCCGGGCGAGCTTGCGCTCATCTGCGGACTGTTGTTCGTCTACGGCTTTAGCATCTACGATGGAAACGTCTTTACCTACGAACCTGCCCCCCCCAGCCCTCCCCGCTCACGGGAGAGGAACAAAGGGAGAGACCGGCGGAAAATCGTGGACGTGTTCACCGTGCGCCCGGTGCGTGGCGAGGTGGCTGCGGATGTCTGGCTGCGCTACGCCAAGGACCTGGCCGCTCTGCTGCAGTTGATGCAGGCCGGCCAGCCACGCGAAGCGCAGGGAGAGCTTGCCAAGCGCGCCGCCCTCGCCTTGCGGGAAATCACAGGTCCCACGACGACGCTGTATCCGGTAGACATTGAAATTGACAACACCACTTCCAGCCAGTACACAGTGCTTCGCATCGGCGCGCTCGACACAGTGGGCTTTCTCTATGAATTCACCAGCGCGCTCGCGCTCAACCGGATTTACATTGCGCGCGTGGCGGTCGAATCGGTGGGCAACCGCGTGCGCGACACGCTCTACGTCACCGACGCGAATGGACACAAGATCATTGCGCCCCATAAGCAGCGCGAGCTGCGCGCGGCGACTGTCCTGATCAAACATTTCACGCACCTGCTCCCCGCTTCGCCCAATCCGGAATCGGCCCTGCTGCACTTTCGCGAGTTCATCGGACAGCTCTTTCAGCGCCCGGACTGGCCCGATGAGCTGGTCTCGCTCGAACGCACCGAGGTGCTCAACGCGCTGGCGCAGTTGCTCGGCGTCAGCGATTTCCTCTGGGACGATTTCCTGCGAATGCAGCATGAGAATCTCTTTCCCGTCGTGCGTGACGTGGACGCGCTGGCGACGCACAAGACTCGGGAGCAACTGCAAGCGGAACTGGCAGCCGCTTTGAGTGAGAAACCCGTTTTCTGGGAGAAAACGGGTTTCTCAGAACAATGGCGCGCAGCGCTCAACGCTTTCAAGGACCGCGAGCTGTTTCGCGTGGACATGCGGCACATTCTGGGGCACGTTGCCGAGTTCGACCAATTCTCGGCAGAGCTTGGCGCCCTGACGGAGGTCGTCATAGACGCCGCCTACCGTCTCTGCGTCGAGGAACTGGTCGCGCAATTCGGCGCGCCGTGTCTTGAGAATGGTCAGCCTGCGACGATGAGCGTCTGCGCGCTCGGCAAATTCGGCGGACGCGAACTGGGCTTTGCCTCGGACATCGAGCTGATGTTCATCTACGCCGGGAACGGCCAGACCCAAGGGCCGCACGTGATCACCACCTCAGAGTTTTACGAAAAAGTGCTGCAAACGTTCTTGGGAGCTATCCGCGCCAAGCGCGAAGGCGTTTGGGAAATAGACTTGCAGTTGCGCCCTTATGGCAAGGCTGGCAGCCTGGCCGTTTCGCTGGACGCGTTCCGCCGTTACTTTGCGCCCGACGGCCCGGCCTGGGCTTATGAACGGCAAGCGCTGGTCAAGTTGCGCCCGATCGCAGGCAACCCGGAGCTGGGTCAACGGGTGACGGCACTGCGCGACGAATTCGTTTACAACGGCGAGCGATTTGACGTGACGGCAATGCGCGCGATGCGCGAGCGGCAGGTCCGGCATCTCGTCACGGGAGGCACGTTCAACGCCAAGTACAGCCCGGGTGGCCTGGTGGACCTCGAATATCTGGTGCAAGGCTTGCAGATCACACACGGTCACTGCGCTCCGGGCCTGCGCCTGACCAACACCCGCGAGGCAATGGCCGCGCTGGCTGCTGCCGGGATTCTTTCGCCCGATGACCATACGCGTCTGCGCAAGGCACACACGTTTCTGCGCTGGTTGATTGACGCGCTGCGCGTCGTGCGAGGCAACACACAAGACCTGACGGTCCCTCCTGCCGATAGCGAAGAGTTTGCGTTCCTGGCCCGCCGCTTGCGCTATGGCAGCGACGTGGCACAGTTGCGCGAGGAGCTGGTGCGCTACACTGCCTCTGTGCAAGAGCTGAGCGCGCGATTATTGGGGTGAAAGCTTGGGGCAAGCGCAAGGCTTGCCCCTACTACACCGAATACAAGTTGTCCGTTTTGGCCGCCATCACAAAATCGTTGCGGTGCAGGCCACGTATCTTGTGCGTCCACCACGTCACCGTCACCCTGCCCCACTCGGTGAGGATGGCCGGATGATGTCCCTCGGCTTCGGCCAGCTCGCCGACCTTGTTTGTAAAGGCCAACGCCTGGACAAAATTCTTGAACTTGAAGGCGCGTTCCAGGCGTTTGATGCTCTCGCGCTCCACGATCTGCCAATCGGGCACCTGGGGATGGTATTCGGCCATCTCAGCTTCGGTCACCGTCGGCTCGCCGCCACGACAAGGCACGCACTTGATTTGAGTCAGATCGCTCATTACGCTTTCCCTCCCTGGCAAGATAGGCCAAATGTACCACAATTCCAACTGGGCTGCAGACGCCGACCTGCGGGCTGTGCCGTTTTGGGCACCTGACCATCGCGTTGACGCGCGCATTGCAACAATCTTGCAACACGCTGGCAAGCATCTGCAAACCTATTATCGCCTCATATTGTGGTATGCTATATCAAAAGGTCTCGCCGACGGTTGATTGGAACATAGGGGAACCAATCTCTGTCGCCGCAATGGAGCTTGATGTGGGCCGGTTACTAAAGGCAGTGTCACAGAATCCATCGTGTTCGACCGAGTCAGAAGAGGATACCTATTTCGAGCTGCTCGCAGCTCTTGACGCCGGCTGGCGGATCGAGCCTCCCGTGTATGCCCGCCCCCGTTTGGGAAGCGCACACGCCGGGCAAGAGATATACCATTTTATCTTGAGGTGCAGACAGTCCCTCCGCATGATCAGCGTGCCCGATAGCCCCGGCCTGCGGGTATTCCTGAAGGAGCACCAGATCGCCGTCAATGGGAACTGAGTTTCGAGCCTGGCCCGCCGATCTCAACGAGGTCGGCGGGCTTTTTTGTCTGGGGCAACCCCCACATCACATCCGGTAGTTGGAGCGCAGGTTTCAGCCTGTACTCTTGCGCTGCACGCAAACATCGAATGTCATTGACCCGCTTATAGCCGCGCGAAATAGGCCAGAGCTTGTCTAAGTTTTTCTTCAACCGGGAGCGAGGGATCGCGAGGGAGGCTTGCCAGCGCCGTCTGCGCCTCGACGACGCTGTAGCCCAAACTGGTGAGCGCGGCGACCAGCTCGGCATCTGCATCGGTCAGGTACCCCACCGCCGCAGGCGCCAGGCCGCCGCCGACTTTGTCTTTGAGATGAAGAATGATCGCCTTGGCCGTCCGCGTGCCCACGCCGGGGACGCGCGTGAGCACCTCAGGTTGATCGTTGGCGATGGCCGCGCGCAACGTCTCCGGCGGGCCAGAGGCCAGCACCGCCATCGCGGCCTTGGGGCCGACGCCCCGAACGCTCAACAACAATTCAAACAGCGCAAGTTCGTCCTCGCTGGCAAAGCCATACAGCGCAAGCTCGTCCTCACGGACGTGCAGGTGCGTGAACACTTCAACCGGCTGGCCCACGCCATCGAGCCGCGCCCGTACCGCCGCTGATGGATGGACGAGAAATCCCACTCCACCAACGCCGACGACGATCGAGTCTTTGGCAATGGACTCGAGGATACCGCGTAATCGGGCAATCATCCCTGTTCAATCAGCCGGGTCATTCGCGCTGAATGTGCGTGACAGATCGCAATCGCCAGCGCATCGGCGGCGTCATCAGGTTGAGGCACCACGTCCAATCCGAGCAAAAGACGCACCAGCTCCTGGACTTGGGTCTTTTCCGCGCGCCCATAGCCCACAACAGACTGCTTGACCTGGAGCGGCGTGTATTCGTGGATGGGCACGCCGCCCTCGGCCAGAGCGAGCAGCGCCACGCCGCGCGCCTGACCTACCGCAAGAGCCGTCTTGACGTTGCGGCTAAAGAACAACTGCTCGACGGCTCCTTCGGTCGGACGGTGCTCATGGATGAGCGCCGTCAAATCGTGATAAATCTTTTGAAGACGCTGCGGCAAGGGCCAATCCGCCGGCGTCAGGATCGCGCCATAGGCGACCGTCTGCAACTGACCCTCGGCCTCGGCCACCAGGCCGTAGCCCGTGATGGCTGTACCGGGGTCAACGCCCAGGACCAGCATCAGGCAGCCTGTGCTTCGTACTGCGCAACCGCTTCCTCAGAAAAGTCGAGGTTAGAATAGACCTGCTGAACATCGTCAAGCTCTTCGAGCGCGTCAATCAGGCCCATGATCGAGACGGCTTCTTTGGGCGGCACGCTGACCAGGTTCTTGGGCTTCATCACCAGCTCGGCGCTGTCGGCCTTGAGGCCAGCCTTTTCCAGCGACTGCCGCACGGCATGGAGCTGATCGGGTGCCGTGTAAACCTCGACGATCTCGGTGCCGATCTCGACATCGTCCGCCCCCGCTTCGAGCACCACCTCAAAGATCTTGTCTTCACTCTGGCCGTTGCGCGGACATTGGATATAGCCGCGCTGCTCAAAGCCCCAGGCCACGGCGCCGGACTCAGCCATGTTTCCGCCGTGGCGCGAAAACACGCGGCGCACGTCCGCCACCGCCCGGTTCTTGTTATCGGTCAAGACTTTGACCATCAAGGCCACGCCATGTGGACCATAGCCTTCGTACATCGCTTCTTCAAAGGCGGCAGCGTCCTTGTCCAATCCCGCGCCGCGCCGGATGGCCGCTTCGATTTTGTCTTTCGGCATCGCAGCCGCGCGGGCTTTTTCCACGGCCAGGCGCAAGCGAGAATTCGAATCAGGGTCCGGGCCGCCTTCACGCGCCGCCACAGCCAACTCACGGCCCAGACGGGTGTACATCGCGCCTCGCTTGGCGTCGGCAGCGCCTTTCTTGCGCTTGATGGTAGCCCAATGGCTGTGCCCACTCATATTGAAGTTCCTTTCTAGGTCAGAGGCAACTGCTTATGCTCTCTGCCACAAACCACACGAATTGCACGAATTCTAAAATACTTGAGTTTAGACAAACACAACCACCTCGGATCAACCGAGGGATAGTCAACACACTTTAACAAGATAACAGTAGGCCGTCAACGGGCGCGTTTCTTGCTTTTTTTCACGATGCGGTAACGTGGGGCTTTTCG
>DAOTXX010000186.1:0-75308 GCA_034434835.1 Thermoflexales bacterium
TCACACCAAGTCTGCTGAAGCAGACTGGAGCCATCGCCAACCGGCTTCAGCCGGTTTCTCGTATCAGCCGGATGATTCATCATCCGGCCAGGGGCGGGTTGGGCAATGACTGCCAAAGGCGGTAAACAAGTACCTTTCACCAGAAGCAAGGGAACGCCCCTTGTTCGTCCTTCGTCTTTTGCCCCCAATCACACCGATTCCAAGATCACAGCCTCGTTCGGCGCCAGCGCCAGCTTCCCTGCCATCGTCTCTTCGGCCCGCCCGACCGAAGACAGGCAGATGCGCCACTTGCCCTCGACCGGGATCTGTGCAGGCCGCGAGAAAAAGTTGAGTGCGACAAGCATCCGCCGCCTGGGCGTGGCGCGCTCATAGGCCCACACGTCCACCGGACGACCCAGCGCGTGATAGTTCCCGTACAACAATGCGGGTGATTTTCGCCGCAGCTCGATCAGGCGACGATAGAAATTCAGCAACGAATCCGGATCGGCGCGCTGCGCCTGGACGTTGCGCTGCACGTAATCGGGATTGAGCCGCAGCCAGGGCTGGCTCGTCGAAAAACCGGCCCCCGGCGTCGCGTCCCACTGCATCGGCGTGCGACAGCCGTCGCGGCCTTTATAGAACGGCCAATACCGGCGGCCGGGCGGATCTTGAATCTCGGCGCGTGGGATGTCACCCTCTCGCATGCCGATCTCGTCGCCATAGTACATGAACGGGGTGCCGCGCAAAGTGAGCAGCATCGTCGCCGCGACTCGCGTCCGGGCTTCGGTGAACGGGCCGGCCACGTAGCGGCTGGCTAGCCGGCGCACGTCATGATTGCCCAACACCCAACACGGCCAGGCCTGCTCTGGCAACCTGGCCTCCCAATCCGCCACCACATCATAGAAACGCCGCGCGTCCCACCCCTGGCGCAGCAGCCCAAAGTTGAACACCAGATGCAGCTCATCGCGGCCATTCCCATAATAGCCTACTGCACCTTGAGGGGCCACTTCCCCGACCGCCATGCGTTCTGGGTAGCTATCGAGCAGCTTGCGAAACTCTTTCCAGATGGCGTGGGTTTCCGGTTGGTTGATTTCGTACAGGTGATGTTGGCGACCGTAGCCAGTCAGGCCCAGCTTGGGCGGGTTATCGGGCAAGCCCTCGGCCTTGACGAACATGTGCGCCACGTCGAGCCGAAAGCCATCCACGCCGCGCTCCAGCCAAAAGCGGCACTCGTTGAACATGGCCTCTTTGACTTGCGGATTGCGCCAATTGAGGTCAGGTTGTTCGGCCAGGAACAGGTGGAGATAGTACTGCCCGGTGCGCTCGTCCCAGGTCCACGCTTTGCCGCCGAAAATAGATTCCCAGTTGTTCGGCTCGCGGCCCTGGCGCGGGTCGCGCCAGATGTACCAATCGCGTTTGGGGTTATCGCGGCTGGAACGCGATTCGAGGAACCAGGGATGTTGATCCGACGTGTGGTTCATCACCATGTCAAGCACGACGCGGATGCCGCGTGCGTGTGCTTCGCTCAGCAGCCGATCGAAATCAGCCAGCCGGCCAAAGACCGGGTCTATGTCGTGATAGTTGCTCACATCGTAGCCAAAGTCGGCCATCGGCGAAGGGTAAATCGGGCTGAGCCAGATCGCATCCACGCCCAGCCACTGCAAATAGTCCAGCCTGGAAAGGATACCCGGCAGATCGCCCACACCATCGCCGTTGGAATCGGCAAAGCTGCGCGGGTAAATCTGATAGATGATGCCATTGCGCCACCATTCGGATTTTAGATTGTGGATTTCAGATTGCAGATTGTTCATGGCAAGCCTCGCAAGTCAATTGGGATTGGGGAATGGAGATCGGTCATTCTTCGCCAGCCACGCCGGGCATGTTAAATTGGATCACCTCGCCATGCAGATTGACAACGATACGAAAGCCCATCACCCCCAGCCACATGCGCGCGTCGTCCGGAATGCCGCGTTCGAGCGCCTGATCCATGTTTTTGATAGAGAGCTCCAGCGCTGCTTTGGTGAACAGGTCATCGCTGCCGATCATCCGCATCATCATCTCTTCAACTAATTCTTTGTTGGCTTCTACCTGCTCCTGGATCGCTTGTATCACCTGCCGATCAATGATCTGGGCATCAATGTGACGACGAAAGCCGGCGTCGTCAATCACGTACTGAGCCTCGCCGCCCACGGTGGTCACCTCCAACGGCCGGCCAGCCTCATCGTACACCAGACCTTCAAACACGGCTTTGGTACTCATGATGTCCTCTCGAAAATCTCTGGCTCAAGGTAACTATACTGTCAACGGTCATAAACTTTCACTCCGTCTGCAGGCAATTGGCCGTCGTACACTGTCATTGCGAGCGCCCGAAGGGCGCGAAGCAATCTATTTGGCTCGCTGGAGATTGCTTCGGCCTTCGGCCTCGCAATGACAAAATGAAACTTTATGGCCGCGCCGAGTATACTCAGCCCAGTCTACTGCACAGGCTGTCATTGCGAGCCTGCCGAAGGCAGGCGAAGCAATCTCTGTGCTTCGATCGCTGAGATTGCTTCGTCGGCCCGCTTCGCAGGCCTCCTCGCAATGACGGATGAGTAGTTACGGCTCAAGGCTAATTATCCTATTGACGGGCCGAGAGCGCAACCTACATCGAGCCTTGCCGATTCGCTGGCGGCGTGTTATCATCGCGGCCAGTATCTCATCTTTTTCCATTCTGAAACAAGACTGGGGGAACTGGTGCCAGGCAAAGTCTACACGGCGACAGGCGACGATGGCTACACGGGACTCTTGGGCAACGAGCGCGTGCCGAAATACGATCCGCGCCCGGAAGCGTATGGCACGCTCGACGAAGCGACTTCGGTCATGGGGCTGGCTCGCGCGACGCTCAACAGTGAGCGCAATCGCAACTGGCTGCTCGAAAGCCAGCGACATCTGTACTGCATCATGACGGAATTGGCGTCTACGCCAGAGACAGCCAAGACCTTCCAGTGCTTGGGGGCGAAAGAGGTCGAGTGGCTGGAGGCGCGGACCGATGCGATCACCGCCGAGATCGCGCTGCCGCGCGAGTTTATCGTTCCGGGCGATAGCTTTCCCAGCGCGACGCTGGATGTGGCGCGCGCGGTCGTGCGCCGCGCCGAGCGGCTGGTGGCCCGGCTGTATCACGAGGGACTGGTGGCGAATCAACACATTCTGCGTTATCTCAATCGCCTGTCCTCGCTGTTGTTCGTCATGGCGCGGCATGAGGAGGCCTTGACCGGGGTGAATCGTGTGACGCTGGCGAAAAAAGTATAAAGTGCGCCACACGATTGAGCACTGGAGAAAATCCTCGCGCCTCCGCCCATCTGAGGGAGGCGCGAAGGTTTGTCTATGGTGAGATCATCAGGCCGGGTTCACGCCACCATGAGCTAGGGTTTGGGGATCTTGGTCGGCTTGGGTTCATCAGTGGGTTTAGGCTCTTTGGTTGGTTTAGGCTCGTTTGTTGGTTTGGGTTCTTTAGTCGGTTTAGGCTCATCCGTTGGTTTGGGTGCTTTGGTCGGCTTGGGTTCATCCGTCGGCTTTGGCTCTTTGGTTGGTTTTGGCTCATCTGTCGGCCTGGACGTGCCCGTTGGCTTGACTTGCCGGGTGGGTTCGGATGTGGGCGTTGGTTGGGCTGTCCCAGTGGGCCGGGGCGTCTCAGTTGGCTCCGGCCTATAGGTGGGCGCAGGCGACGGTGTGGGCGTTCCAGTGGGCATCGGCGGATTGGTCGGTGAGGCAGTGGGATTGACGGTAGGCATTGGTGATGGGAGGCCTTTGTCAGTCACGATCAGATGCATCGCGATCAGTGAGCCATCACCCGGCAAATGCCCCCGAACGACGACCCACGCTCCGAGGCGCGGGTAACCTGTCCGGGATGTTTCGGGCCGGAGGGTGATCCTCAACCCGCTCACGATCCAAGTGTCCCCCTCTATCTGTTCCAAACAACCCTCAAGCTTGACTGCCGCCTGCCGCCTGGTACGCTGTGCCGCCTGGATGTCTTGCTGCTGTTGCACCTGGATCTGTTCCTCCAGCCGCGCGCGTGCGTCGGCATCCAACGTCAAGGCGATCTGAGCTTGCTGGACGGTCAGCTTGACCGGGTAAAGTGCATCACCAGGCAGGCTGGAGGCCGAAGCAGCGACCGTCCAGCTTGCCGCCACAATGGCGACGATCATGATCGCCAGGGCCAGCCGCATCACAGGATATACATTCCGAAATGGGATCGATCGCGCGCGTGCCGGAGCCGCCTGCGCTGCGAGGGGCTGCGGCTGCATGCGTCGCTGGCTCAGGGCTTCCAACATGCGTCGCCGACCGGCCAGGCGCGCTGCGCCCGTTGGCGCGGGTGTGATCACCGCATGAATATCGGCGGCCAGTCTGAGCAAGGGGCGCAGTTTGTCTGCGTGCTCGGGATAGCGCGCCAGGCAAGTGGGCACATCCGCTCCCTGGCGCAGCAGATCCAGGCACTCGTTCAAAATAGCATCGAACTCATTGTGCATAAGCAGGATACTCTTGGAAAACACGCCGCAGTGCTGCCAGGGCGCGGTGAGGCTGCGACTTGAATGTCTCTTCGGACTGGCCCATGAGACGGGCAGCTTCTGCACAGCTATGTGCTTCGACGAATTGGAGCAGGATCACCTGCCGATCTTGTTCCGCAAGGTGAGAAAGCGCGACGGCCAGGTTCTCGGCTGAAAGATGACGTTCGGTACCATTCAGATTGTCGGGACGAATGGTGAGCATATCCTCCAGAGACGATGGGATAGGCTGCCCATTCAGGTGATAAAAGTTGGCGAGCCGCTTGCGGGCGATCGTGTACAGCCAGGCCAGCAGAGTCTGATCGCGGTTTTGAAAGTGGGCCAATTCTTGCGCCATCTGGACAAACACATGACTGGTCAAGTCCTGCGCCTGTGCCGCGTCGCCCACATAGTAATAGCAGTAGCGATAGATCGCATCATAGTACCGATCATATAACCTGGAGCACGCGAGCGCGTCGCCCTGGCGGGCCAGTTGGATCAGGTGCGGTTCGTCAAGCGACAGCCTGATCACACTGCCTGCAATACCATACAGCCAGGTCAGCAGAGGACGGCCGCTCTCGTCAATCGTGTCGAGGTGTTCCACCATCCGCGCAAAGACCTCGTTGGTCAGGTCCTGAGCCAGTTCCACATTGCACACGTGGTAGTAGCAATAGCGAAACATGGCATCATAATACCGGTCGAACAGCTCCGAGCACGCCGCCGAGCTGCCTCGCCGGGCCAGTTGGATCAGATAAGGCTCATTCGCCATCGCAACAACCGATGCTGTCTACCAACACATGGAGGGTCAGACCTATAGATGTTCAGAAAAAGATTTGTGGTAGGGGCAGGCCTTGCGCCTGCCCTGGGCGACCGCAACCCCCATGCGGGGGCAGCTTGTGGCCCGCATGGGCTAGTGGTCGCCCCTACCCCAAAACATTATCTGAAGGTCTATAGCAATCGAGGGAGGCATGACTCAGGCAAATGACCTGAAAAATGGCTGCAATGACATCCCGCCAGGCCCGATGTCTGCTCCCTCGATGTATTGATATTAAGTCTGTTAGCGGTGTGTGTCAAGATGCAGTTACTTTTTTGTTATTTCACAGAAAACGCAAAGAATATGCTGGGGAATCTTGGGCTTTGGTAGGCTCGTGGGAGATAGCCAGGATGCAACTGCGAGGTTCACACGTTTGCACGGATGACCTGGATGATACCGCCTGCGTGTCGCTCGATGTCGGTCACGCTCAAACCCGCTTCGGCGACCGTGCGCGCAGTCTGGCGATTAAGGTGACAGCTTCCATTTAGAGAATACCAAACAGGGTTCAGCAGATCGGTCAATGCGGCAGCCAGGGGATGATGCCCGCGCGTATGCTCGAGCAGCAGCAGTGTTCCACCTGATTGCAACACGCGCCGAATCTCTCTCAGCGCCTTGAGGGGATCAGGAACGCTGCATAGGACAAGGGTCGCCACCACCGTCTGAAAGGTGTGCGAGGCAAACGGCAGGCTTTGCGCATCGGCTTGCGTCACTGTGGCACAGGCGCGGCAGGGCTTGCGGCGAGCCGTGGCGAGCATCTCGTGGCTTTCATCCAGCGCAAAGACGCGCGTGCCTTCGGGATAGTGTCCGAAATTGATGCCGGTTCCCGCGCCGATCTCGAGCACTGCTCCACGCGCCCCAGCGATCAGGCGTCGCCTTAAGCGCGATAGCCCCACCAGCTCGAGTGGGGCAAGTGCAACGTCGTACACGTTGGCCGTGCCATCAAAAACGTTCATCGCGGCAGACCACTGACTGCAGACGACCAACCGCCGCGCGTATCCTCTGTGGCCTGTCGTCGGCGGTCTGCGGTCGAAATAGTCCATCAAGGTTCTTCAGCCAATAGGGGCTTGATCGCTGTCTCCAGTCTGGCGCGGCTGCTCTGACCGGGAAAGAGTCCACGCAGCACGCCGCGCCGGTCAATCAAAAACGACGCAGGCAGAAAGCTGATCCCGTAAGCGCGTGCCACGCGCGAATCTGGATCAAGCAAGATCGGGTAGGGAAGCGGATTGTGTGAAAGAAAGCCTACGACGGTCTGTTTGTATTCCTGATCGTCCACGCCCAGGATGACAAATCCTTCGTTCCTGTATATGTTGTAAAGCGCAGCCAGGTCGGGCATTTCGGCCAGGCAAGGCGGGCACCACGTGGCCCACAAATTGATCAGCACCACCTGGCCGCGCAAATCACTCAGCCGCACTGGCTTGCCGTTCACGTCGGGCAACATGAAATCGGGCGCAGGCTTGCCTTGAACGGCTGGGCCATCCGCCGCCGCAGGTGGCGAGTCACCGCCCCGCCCCAGCCACCAAAAGCCGAACAGGCTGGCGGCAATCAGCGCCACCCCGGTGGCAAGGGTCAACAGCGGACCGAGCTGGAAACGGGTCGGATTTGTTCGCATAGGATTGTCCCGTCAAACGTCATGCGTCAAACGTCAAAAACAGCATTGTTTGACACATGACGTTTGACGTTTCACGTTTGACGCTTGAGCAACTCGATTTCTTCTTCGAGTTCCTCAATCCGGATCAACATCGCCGGCTTGAGCGAGTGGGCCGGAAGGCTGCGTTTGAGGTTTTCCAGTTCCTCGGTCAATACAGCAAGACGTTGTGCACGTTCCTGGTCGGTCATTCGGCCTCTTCGACGCGAAAGGTGGTCTTGAGGTTGGCAGTCTTTTTCAGCATGCCGCCCACCGAACAATACTTGGTTTCTGAAAGCTCGATGGAACGGGCGACGGCCTCCGGGTCCACATGGTGGCCGCGCACGATGAACTCGAGCGTGATGTCGGTGAACACTCGAGGATGCTCGTCGGTCCGCACGCCATGCGCGCGCACCTCGAAACTGGTCACGTCCTGACGCTTCTTTTTCAAGATCGAGATCGTGTCCATGGCGGTGCAGGCAGCGTGCGCAATCAGCGTCAATTCCATCGGGGCAAATCCGGAGCCGCCGCCTTCTTCCGCCGTGCTATCGAGCCGGACGGTGAAGCCGGAATTGCCGGTCCCTTCGAAAGCCAGCCCGCCTTTCCAGACGACAGTAGCATCTTTGGTTGATGGCATACGAGCCTCCATGTATGATGATGGCGCGGCTTATTGTATCACAGTTAGCCGATAGCGGATGGCCGATGGCAGATAGCTGATGGTGTGTGGCTTACCGCTTGGTGCTGAACTTGAACGGGACGTACAGCGGGCAAAAGCCGACGATGCCGGTGATGATGGGGATCAAGGCGATGATGCTGACGACTGTGCTGGCTGTCCCATTGAGGACGAGCATCCCGATCGCCGCCAGAACGATGCCCAGCGCGATCCGAATCGCGCGATCCACGGTGCCGAGATTCTGCTTGAACATTTCCGCCTCCTGAGATTTTGTTCTACGGCTTTAGATGCAGCTTGGGTCAGGCGGTTGCATTCGATGCTAGTGCCTGCCCTCCCTCTCTTCGATGGGGCTGTCAACTTGCACCCGGCTACCTTCACCTTGTCCGCTGCTGCATGTCGGGTATAATCACTCTAGCAGCTTGGCGGAGAACCCTGCCGAGGCGGCTCCCACGCCGCCGCCCCCCTCCAACTCCCCCCGCTTCGAAGGGGCAGAAGGCGGGCGTGGAAGCCCGGCCAGCTTCCTCTCCGACAGGCTGCTAGCCAGAGAAAGCCGGGAGGGCAGCTATGCAAATTGACCTTGAACTCTATCGCCAGGATGTGTGGACTGGGGACCACGTCCGCCTGAGCGTAATAGATGTCCAGCCGGAACGGCCTCAACGTACCCTGGTGTTCGTTCACGGCTTTGGCGGATGGGCCACCCAATGGCGTAAGCAGATCACGTTCTTTGCCGACTCGAACCGCTGCATCGCGCCTGACCTGCGCGGCCATGGCCTCTCGGACAAACCCGCCTCTTCTTACTTGATGGACGAACTCTTGGCCGATCTCGACACAGTGCTATCCGCTTTGCAGGCGCCGGAGCGATGGGTGCTGCTGGGCCATTCGTTCGGCGGGGCGCTCGTCACCGAGTACGCACTGCGCCATCCGGAGCGGGTGGAAAAGCTCGTGCTGGCCTCAACGCCCGGCGAGTTTGTGCTCAACGCGCTGTTTCGATTCGGCCTGAGCCTGCCGACACCTCTCTTGCGACTGGCTGCGCCGTTCACGCGCCAATGGTTGGGCGCGCCGCCAGTTCACCTCAAGCCAATGTACCTCAACGCGATGGTTCGCTGGAACGGCTGGAGCCGCTTTCGCGACTTGAAGACGCCCACGCTCGTCATCACCGGTCACCGGGACCGCGTGTTTTCGCATCAAGCCTTTGGCCAAGTGCCGCAGCTTATCGTGGGCGCGCAACACGTGGATGTGCCGGTCAGCGCGCACCTGGTGATCTTGGAGCGCGCCGACGCCGTCAACCGGGCGATTCAGCGCTTCATCCAAGAGTCACCGGCCACGTGGCGCAGCAGCACGAGCGCGCGACCTGTCGCGCGTGAGCGGCCCTGGGTCAAGCACTATGACGAAGGCGTGCCCGAGACCGTCGCGCTTCCCCATCAGCCGCTGCCGCGCTTTCTGACCAGCGCGGCGCAACGATTCCCCTTTCGCCCGGCGCTCCTCTTTGAGGGGCACACGATCCAGTACTGGTATCTCGACCGCGAGGCGAATCGCTTTGCCAACGCGCTGATCTCGCTTGGCGTCAACCGGGGCGACCGCGTCGTGCTGCTGCTGCCCAATATCCCGCAAGCGGTCGTGGCGTTCTATGGGACGCTGCGCGCAGGAGCCACCGTCGTCTTTGCCAATCCGATCTCCGAAGAGGCGGAATTGATCCGGCTGGTGAGTGACAGCCGTGCGGCGACGCTTGTGACGCTGACGCAATTTGAGCCACTGGCGCGCGCCGTGCGCGAAGCGACGCCCTTGCGGCGGGTCATCCTGACGCACGTGACAGACTACCTGCCGCCGCACATGGGGCTGGCCTATCGCTGGACACGAGGTCGCGCCGAGCCGCTGCCCGGCCCACTCGGCGACGAAATGTTCACCTGGACGAATGCCTTGCGCTGGGTGACCGCTCGCTCGCCCGAGGTGAATGTCAAAGAAAGCGAATTGGCCGTCATCCAGTACACTGGCGGCACGACGGCGGCGCCCAAAGGGGTGATGCTCACGCACGCGGCGCTCGTGGCCAACGCCGTTCAGACGCGGCACTGGATTCCCGATCTGCACGAGGGCCGCGAAGTATTCCTCAGCGTGCTGCCGTTCAGTCACATCTACGGGCTGACGACCGCCATGAATGTGCCCATCCTGCTGGCCGCGGCGATGGTGCTGTTGCCCACGTTTCGCGTCGAACAGGTGTTGAAAGCGATCCAGCGTTACCGTCCGACGATCTTTCCCGGCGTGCCGACCATGTATGTGGCGATCAACAATGTGCCCGGCGTGCGGCGCTATGGGATCGAGTCCATCCGCGCATGCATCAGCGGCGCTGCGCCCCTGCCGGTTGAAGTGCAAGAGGCCTTTGAAAAGCTCACCCGCGGGCGGCTCGTGGAAGGCTACGGGCTGACCGAGTGCGCGCCCGTGACGCACGCCAATCCCCTGAACGGACTGCGCAAGGTCGGCAGCATTGGCATCCCGCTTCCCAACACGGATGCCAAGATCGCCCACCTGGCGACCGGCGAGGATTTGCCGCCTGGCGTGGTGGGGGAGCTGGCCGTGCGGGGGCCACAGATGATGGTCGGCTACTGGGGCATGGGCGACGAGACCGATCGAACGATCAAGGATGGCTGGCTGTACACGGGCGACGTGGCGACGATGGATGAGGATGGCTATTTCCGCATCATCAGCCGTCGGCAGGAAATGATCCTGGCCGGGGAGTACAATGTCTTTCCCCGCGATGTGGAAGAGGTGTTATACGAACACCCCAAGGTCAAAGAGGCGGCTGTCGTCGGCATTGGGCAGGCAGAGCCAGGGCAAAAGGTCAAAGCCTATGTCGTCTTGCGCGAAGGCGAGCGGGCCACGCCAGACGAGCTGATCGCCTTGTGTCGCGCGCGATTGGCCGAGTGGCAAGTCCCGGCCGAGATCGAGTTTCGCCGCGAGCTGCCCAAGACGTTTGTGGGCAAGGTGCTGCGGCGAGCATTGGTGCCGAATGACGGCTGACGCATGACGCATGATGATGGCCGGTTGACTGACATGCCCGCTGTTCAGGTTGAGGGACATTCGATTCACTACCGCGTGGAGGGCAGCGGCCCGGACGTGCTGATGATCCACGGCTGGGCCAGCTCGGAGCGAATGTGGGAGCGTCCGATGCGACAATTGGCATCGGCGGGCTTTCGAGCCTGGGCACCCGACCTGCCGGGCTTTGGCGAAAGCAGCCAGCCAACAGACAATTGGTACACGATCCCGAATCTGACGTCGGCGATTGAGGAGTTTATCGAGTGTGTTGGCATCGAGCGCGCGGCGGTCGTCGGCCATTCGATGGGGGGGGCCATCGCGCTCGAGCTGGCGGGCCGATCCCCACAGCGTGTGGGCAGCCTGGTGCTGGTCGCGCCCGCCGTCAGCGGACGACTTGGGCTTTCATTGCACGTGCTGTTCGACTCGCCGCTGGGGCATCGGCTGTTGGAGCTTTCGCAGCAGCACGACACGCTGGCTCGCCTCGGCGGGCTGTCAACATTCGGCGCTTCGTGGCTGAGGGGCGGACTCGGCGTAGCGCTCCGCCGCGATGCAGAGGACCTGGCGCGCGCTGCGCCTCAGGCGGCGATCGGGTGCTTGCGCGCGGTGATCGGCTTTGACTTTACCGATCGCCTTGCGACGATCTGCGCTCCGACGCTCGTCATCGTCGGCCTGCTCGATGTGACCTTGCCGCCCAGCGAAGGGATGCTGGCCGCGGCCCGGATTCCAGGTGCGCGGTTGATCAAGATGCCCGGCGTGGCTCACCATCCCATGGACGAACGCGCGCAGGAGTTTGAGCACCTGCTGCTCAAGTTCTTGAAGGAAACGCACGCAGACCTCAAGGGTCTCGGAGACCCTTGAGGTCTGAGCGCCCCTGGCGGGAATTGAACCCACAACCTCGGCCTTAGGAGTGCCTCGCTCTATCCATTGAGCTACAGGGGCATGTTTGAATTATAACATCCTTCTATATTCCCGCAACAAAAAAAGACCTCGATGCCGTGCATCGAGGTCTCCTGGGAACGCCCAAGGCGTCAGGCAGTCGAGGTCACCAGTCCCGCGACATCTATAGCCTGCGGGCCTTTGGGGGTGTCCTCAATCGAGAACTCGACCCGCTGTCCCTCGCTCAGGTTACGGTAACCTTCGCCGCGGATGGCCGAAAAGTGGACGAACACGTCCTTCTCCCCACCGTCGGGCTGGATGAACCCATAGCCCTTGACCCGGCTGAACCAGCGCACGGTTCCTTGAACACGTTGTTGCTCTGCCATACGTTGAATTCCTCCTTGCACCCCCAGAGCGTGTAGATAGAGTTTTCGCAAGTTGCGCGAGGCCAACAAAAAACCGCCACTGCCGGGGGTCAAGGCGTGGCGGTCGTTGGTTACAACATGGGAAAAACGTCGTGCCATTCAAGATTTCGGCACCAAAGATACCACACATCACAGCGCCTGTCAAATTAACGAACCGACCCGAAAGATTCTGGGAACCTTTCGGGTCGGGAAAGCTCAGGCTGCTTTTCTGCGCTGTCGGCGATGGACTCCCAAGTACTCGTCCACCTCTTCTTGCGCTTTTTGATATAGCTTGAGCAGCTCACGGTCACTGCCTTTGAAGCGGCGGACACTTTGCATCGCGCACAGCGCGCAGCCGCGCATCGCCTTGAAGCTGTCAGTCGTGCAGTTCATGCAACCGTCCAGCCGGATCATCATCAGCGAAAAGGCCAGGCTATCCGGGTGATCTTCCGGCAGCCTGGCGATGCGCTCGACCAGCTTGCGCCACTCGGCTCCCCGCAGCTCTTTGAGTTTAGGGATCACATACGCCGGGAACAGCAATTCGTTATCTGCGTACATTCTCAATTTTTCTACCGCCTATCCATTAAAATCGCTTACCAAGCTGCGAGAAATTATAGTCTCCGGGTGGGGGTTCGTCAAGGGTAAAATGTGACAGGCCCGTCACATAATCTCGGCGCGTTTTCACTATGTCAAGCAGAAGCTCCCCGATCCGCACATCCAGATGCAACACTCGTGGGAAGAAACCCGTTTTCTTCGAGAAAACGGGTTTCTCTCCATTGTTCGAGAAAAAGCCCGCCGACCTCATTGAGATCGGCGGGCCAGAGTCACCGAAATGCAAAGCGCGGGGTTTCCCCGCCTATGCTGGCGACAGATATTGATTCCGCTCCATTCTGTGCATCCGAATTCGGCCTCGTGGCCGCCAAGCGCAAGGCCTGCCCCTACCACAGTCTTTTTCTGAACATCTACAGCAGGGCGGTGGGCGACCGCTGCCCCAATCAGAACTCGACCTGCCATGCTTGTTGTCAATGGCCGCCAAGACAGGGACGACAAAAAGGCCGTGGTCGGTTTGCGCTTGCGCGTGTCCGGCAGTACAATCCCCGCAGAGATATACTGACCGCACACTCAAATCGCCATTTTCGCCCCAGAGGCAAAGGGCACTGAGCATTTGGACCACAAGACCAGGCGATTATCAACGGAGGTCAACATGAGCCATTGGCGTTTTCTCGGATTGTGCATCCTGATCGGATGGCTGACGGCGTGCAGCCGGCTGAGCGCGACGCCCGGCCCCACGGCGACCGTCGCGCCCACCTCGCCTCCCCTGCCGACTCCAACCGCGACGGCGATCTCCCCAGTCCCCTTGTGGTTGCGCGACTCGGTCCTCTATGAGATTTTCCCGCGCAGCTTTTTCGACTATAGCGGCGACGGCGTGGGCGACCTGCGGGGCATCGAGGCCAAATTGGACTATATTCAGGCGCTCGGTGCCAACACGCTCTGGCTGATGTCCGTCTTTTCGTCCACAGACTCGATCGGCTTGGAGGTGGTGGACCTATCTACGGTCTCGCCTGCTTTGGGCACGCAGGAGGATTTGAAGGGACTGATCGCCCAGGCGCACAACCGCAAGATGCGCGTGATCATCGATTTGAACGTCGTTTACACATCCCGCGAGTCTCCACCGTTCAAGGACGCTTACGGCAAACCTGATTCCCCGTACAGCGATTGGTATCAGTGGACGAACACCGCCCACACGGCCGCCAAGTCCTACACCAACCTTCGCACCAAGCCGCTGCTCAATCATGCCAGCCCGACGGTCCAGGCGCATCTTTTCCAGGTGGCGCGAGATTGGCTGGGCATGGGCGTAGATGGCTTTCGGTTGAACGACGTGACCAGTGTCCCGCACGAGTTTTGGAAGCCGTTCCACAAGGCGATCAAAGAAGCCAATCCCGACGCTGTGCTGATCGGCGAAGTGGGAGAGCGAGATCCGCAAAAGCTCGCGCCGTATTTCCAGGACGAGTTCGATGCTCTGTTCGACGTGCCGATGTATTACGCCCTGGCAGGCAGTCCTGAACGCAGCGGGGTTGGTCTGATCAATGGACGTGGCTCGCTCAACGATGTAGAAGCCGCGCTGAGGGCGACTGACCTCTTTAGCCCGACGGCGCAGCCCGTTTGCTACATCGGCACTCACAACACCAATCGCATCGCCAGCCTGGTGGGACAGAACCTGGCGCGCGAAAAGGTAGCTGCCGTGCTCCTCCTTACCTTGCCCGGCACGCCACTGATCTACTATGGCGACGAGATCGGAATGCCGGGCTATCTTGGCATGGGGCCATCCGGCGACGAATACCGCCGCGCGCCGATGGACTGGTTCAAATCCGGCAAAGGGACGGGGATGACGACGTGGTTCAAAGATGCAGCCCGGGTAAACAAACCGAATGACGGCATCTCGGTGGAAGAACAGCGGGACGTGAAAAACTCGCTCTGGAGCCTGTATCAACTGTTGGTCACGGAACGTATGAAGCATGCGGCGCTGCGCCTTGACAACTACCAGACCATTGCTAGCCCCTGCCGCTCATGTTACGCCTATCTGCGCTGGGACGCAAACGATCTCTACCTGATCGCGCTCAACCTGTCCGACCAGACTCAGAGCCTGACGCTCGATCTCTCCAAGACCCCATGGAAGGTGACACGCCCCGGCCAGGATTTGTTTCAGGGCGGCAGCATCAATCTGCCATCGGATGGACGGTACACGCTCACGCTGGATGCGTGGGGCGCGCGGGTGGTTCGATGGGGCAAATAGCAAGCGTCATGGCTTTTGAATATCGTGATGGAGAATTGATGTGCGAGGGCGTGCGGCTGAGCGAGATCGCGCGGCAGGTCGGCACGCCGGTCTATGTCTATAGTCGAGCGCGCATCGTCGCCAATTATCGGCGCATCGCCAGCGCGTTTGCGCCGTTGAACGCGACGGTGCATTACGCGGTCAAGGCCAACGCGAACCTGACGGTCCTGCGGCTCTTGCGCGATCTGGGCGCAGGCTTTGACGTGGTCTCGGGCGGCGAGTTGTTTCGCGCGCTCCAGGCAGGCGCGGACCCGGCGCAGGTAGTCTTTGCAGGCGCGGGCAAGACTGACGCCGAGCTGGCTTTTGCGCTGGATCGTCACGTCGGGCAAATCAACGCCGAGTCGGCGGACGAGCTTGGCGTGCTGGACCGGCTGGCCGGCGAACGCGGGGTGAAGCAGCGCGTCGCATTGCGGCTCAACCCAGGCGTTGACCCGCACACTCACAAACATATCAGCACGGGGCACAAGGGCAGCAAGTTTGGCATCGAGATGGACGAGGCCGAAGCGTTGTTGGCGGTGGCAGACCGATTTCCGAATCTGGACATGGTTGCGCTACACATTCACATCGGCTCGCAGATCCCTGACCCCGGCCCGCTGATCCAAGCGCTCGACCAGGTGCTGCCGCTGGCCGAACGCTTCCCGGCGATCCGCGCGCTCGATCTCGGCGGGGGATTCCCTGTGGCCTATCGGGAAGGCGAGGCCGCCACGCCGCCTGAGGAATTTGCGCAGGCAGTGCGGGCGCGTCTGGGAGACCGGCGATGGGAGATGACGATTGAGCCGGGACGCTTTATCGTGGCCGATGCGGGCGCGCTCATCGCACAGGTACAGACGACCAAGCGCTCGTACGGCCGACGCATCATCACCACTGATGCGGGCATGACGGACCTCATTCGCCCGGCATTGTACGAGGCCTATCATCCGATCGTGCCGGTCGTTCAAGCTCAGGCGTCACCCGAACCGGCGGATGTGGCCGGGCCGGTGTGCGAGTCGGCAGACTTGATCGGTTACGCGCGCGCGTTGCCGGAGATGAAGCGAGGCGATCTGCTGGCTGTGCTCCTGGCGGGCGCGTATGGCGCGGTCATGTCGTCCAACTACAACAGCCGCCCGCGCGCCCCCGAAGTGTGGGTGGAGGGGAACACGTTTCGCGTGATCCGCCGACGCGAGACGTGGCAAGACCTGACAAGTGCCGAGTTGCTCTGATGTCAGAAACCCGTTTTCTCTGAGAAAACAGGTTCCCCCCTGCTACGAGATGCCGACCAACTGCCGGGCGTCCGCGCGACGAAAATAGGCGCGGTAGGCTGCCGTCTCGGAAAGCAGCACGCGCAGCTCGGTCTCCAGGTCGGGCGCGACCTGCTTTTCACCTGTGCCCCATGCGATCGTCAAATCATCTCCATTCCATTGCTCGATCACAATCTGCCCGCGCGCTTCCAGCCACTCGATGCCTTTGCGGACGGTCGCCAATCGCTGGCCGCACGCCGCCGCCAGCGCGGGCAAATACACCTGACCCTGCCTCTGACGCAAGTCATGTTTGAGCAGCCCGGCCAGCCACCGCAGAAATGGCTCGATGCGATCCGTCACATTGATCATGCCGCACAACGCAACCGCGCGCGGCGAAACCTGCGCCAACGCGGCCTCGAGTTCGCGCGGGCCGGGCGGCGCGCTCCAGATGACCAGCGTTTCCGCCTGGACCAGCGCATGCCGACCGTTGCCTCTCACCCCTTCTACTGCCTCCCCCTCGACCCAGACTTGTGCTCCGCCCCGAGCGACGAGCGCGGCTACACGCTGCCCGACATCAGCGACGCTTCGCCAGTCCATGATCTCGATCGCAGGCGCGGCCGGCGCGACCTCGACTGCGGGCATCTCGATCAGGTGCGCGTCCATCCATTCGATCTCCAGGCCAGGCCGCCCCACATAATCTGTGCTCTTGATGACGCACGCCAGGTCGAACGGGCCGGGCGGCGGCTCCTGCTCGGCGCCGCGCCACCAGATGATCTCGCGCGTCGTTCCCGATTCGTCCCGCACGGTCACCTTGCGATGCTCGCCGTTGCGCCCAAAGGTGCGCTGGAAGGCTACGGCGAGGTGGCGGCACGCCAGATGCACCGGCGGATTGCCCTGGCCGAACGGCGCCAACCGCTCCAACTCTTGCGCCAGCTCAAGCGTCAATTCATTCAAATGGACGCAGGCATCAATGCGAGTGCCCGTTGGGGCGACCATCCTATCCCACACCGCTTCCACCGCTCGCCCGAGAGCACGCCGAAACGCCGGGATGTTTTCTGGCGCGATGGCGATGCCGGCCGCGCCCGGATGCCCGCCGAACCCGACCAGCCAGCGGCTCACGTTCGGATCGCGGAGCGCCGCGGCAATGTCACAGCCGGGCACCGAGCGCACCGAACCGCGTCCTACCTGCCCCGACGGCGTGACGATGAGGACGACCGGACGCGCGTACTGCTCAGCCAATCGCCCGGCGACCGGGCCGATCACTCCACTGTGCCAATGGGGATGGTCCAAGACCAGAACGTTGCTATCGAGCAGCGCAGGATCGCGCGCGATCTGCTCTTGCACGGCAGCATAGATTTGACTGCTGAGCAACTGTCGCCTGGCGTTCAGCCCTTCGAGCTGCGCGGCCAGGATGCGCGCGCGGCCCCGGTCACGGGTGGTGAATAGCTCAATGGCCTGGTTGGCATCGCCCAGTCGCCCCAGCGCGTTGAGGCGCGGCCCCAGTCCAAAGCCAATGTGCTCGGCGGAAAGACGAGTCGGGTCCATGCGCGCCATCTCGAACATGGCCTGCAAACCGACCCGCTCTGTTCGACGCAGCCGCTCCAGCCCGCGCTGCAAAAGATAGCGTGTCTCGCCGGTCTGTTCGGCCACGTCAGCCACGATGCCCAGAGCGACGAGATCGAGATAGCGCTCTGGCGCACTGTCCAGTAACTCGACGAGCTTGTAGGCCACGCCGACGCCGGGCAATTCCCGCAGCGGATGTCCTTCGGGCAGTCGTTTGGGATTGACGAGCGCATCCGCCGGGGGCAATTCGTCGGGCAGATCGTGATGATCGGTCACCAGGACCGTCACGCCGCGCTGCCTGGCCCAGGCGATCGCCTGGTGCGCGCCGATGCCGGTGTCGCACGTCAACAGCACCCGAGCATCTTGTGCGAGCACGCGCTCAAGCGATTCGATGCGGATGCCGTGCGATTCGGTCAGGCGCTGGGGGATGTAATAGATCACGTCCGCGCCTTGCGCGCGCAGTGCCGAGACGAGAATCGTCGTCGCTGTCTGGCCGTCCACATCAAAGTCGCCCCACACGACGATGCGCTCGTGACGGGCAATGGCCTCGGTGAGCCTCTGAGCCGCCTGGGCCAGGTCGGGTAGCTCTTCAGGGTGCGAGGGTGTGAAACGATCCGGATCGAGGAATGGCAGCGCCGCCTGCGGTGTGGTGAGACCTCGCCGCGTCAGGATGTCGGCGACGAGCGGATGTCCGCCAATGGCCTCGCGCAGTTCGCGGCTGACGAGGACGGGTACAGGTTCAATCCACATGGTCAATGATCAGCAGAGGCTGGCGACGCTCCGCATTCCCCTGCAGTCAGATGACTTTTCGGGATCAAACAAGGGGCGTTCGCCAGCCGTGTGATTCGCATTTGTGCGTGTCTACTACTATTTCGTTCGCAACTTGATTATACACCCAAGCTCATTGGTAGAGGCTGTATGCGCCTGCCCTGGGCGACCGTAAGGGTTACCCCTACCCCAACACATTACCAAGATCAGGCCGGGTAGGTGCCAAAGACAAAATCCCACAGCGGCGAGCTGACACCAAAGCGTTGATCGGGAGTCTTGAAGTGATGGAGCATGTGATGCCGCTTGAGGTATTTCAAGAGGCGTCCTTTCATGGGCAGGTGATGTGTGGCATAGTGAGTCAAATCGTAGGTCAGGTACCCGGCCACGAGACCAGCAAAGACGGGAGCAACCCAATGCGGCGCTCCCAGCGCCCGGCCCGCAATCAAATAGACCGCCCCGTAAAAGACGAACGCCAACGGGACGCTGACGGCCGGCGGCATGACGAGTCGGGTCTTGCACTGCGGCTGCAGGTGGTGAATGCCATGAAAGAGGAATACGATTTTCTCTTGCCAGGGTGCGCGTGGGCGATAATGAAACACAAATCGGTGCAGCAGGTATTCGGCCAGCGTCCACAGAAACACGCCGAGCGCAAAGCCGGCAGGGACATACAGCATCGAAACGCCTGCGGGTCGTTGAACGACCGCGCGGATCAAAAAGGCGAACACAACGGGCAGCCAGATAACGACAATGACAGCGGGATGGATGTGCGTGAAGAATTCGAGGACGTCCGACTTGAACAAACGGATCGGTTCCGGGCTGTGGTTGATCTCAATATGGGCCATAGCCATTCACTCCAGTCACACTTTAATACGCAATCTCTTCGACTTCAGCCAATTGAATCTCCAGGTCTTCCAGGTCTCCTTCGTCGCTTGCGCCAGCGGCGACGCCGCGCTCGCACAGCGAACGATACACACAATAGCGGCAGCGCGCCTCGTCGCTGGTCAGCGGCCAGACCAGGTCAGCGCGTGCAGCGATCTCGTCTATCAGGCCGCTCAGGAACGCGACATTCTCTGCGTGCTGGGTCGAGTCGTAGGGCAGCACTTGGGGTTCGGCGGGAAATTCGGCGAACCAGTAAATCATCGTCACTTGCTCCGGCTCGACGGGGCGCCCGCCGTTGAGCGCCGCGCCCGCTTCGACCAACACGTAAAGATAGACGCGCGTCTGCACGCCTCGCGGCGGCGCGATCAGTTGCGCACGCGTGGGCCGTTTGCGCTCGGTCTTCCAATCCACGATCACCACGCGGCGGCCCGGCTCCAGCGCCAGCAAGTCGTATTTCGCGGCGATCCGATGCCTGCCCAGCGGCGCGGTCAACATCACCTCGGCGCGGCGGACGGTCGAGGGCAAGTCCGGCGGCGGGACGTTGAGGTAATTCCACCACCAGCGGGCCAGGTCCGGGTCACCGGCAGACGCAGCAATTTGATCGGCGGGCAGGCCGATCGTGTGCTGGTGCGCCATCTGATGAAAGCGGCGGCCCAGCTCGACCAGTCGCTCGCGTTCCACAAGCGGCTCGGTTTCGACTGCCGGCCAGGGCTGATCGAGGATATAGCGCAACTGGAAGCGGCGCGGACAGTCAAGATAGTCGCGCAGACTGGATTGGGTGAATTGAAACGAGTCGGGTAGGTTCATGAGTGCGTTCGTTCGATAGTGCGTCAATGTGCCGGTTCGATGGCTGAATAGTTGTCAGGATGGGCCAAGGGCTGGGACATCGTACTGTACTCAACACAAGCGCAATTCGCGCTCTTGCGCTGTGAAACGTACGTGATGCTCAACGTGGTCACATTTTGCGCTTGGGATGTTGGCAGCGCCTCTGTCAACGAATAGGAAACGAATCAACGAATGGGCGCGGCCACTGGGAATATTCGTTGATTCGTTCGAGATTCGTTGACGGAAGCCTCTTGACAAAAGCGCAATTGATGCCCGCGCTCAGCATATATTGTACACCCTGATCCGATTTAGCGGGTGAGTTGACAGGCCAACACATCGTCCACCGTCAGGAGCGACGGCGTGCCGAACAGTTTGTTGATCTGCGAGGAAAAGAGGGTAGATTCGGAAAGCACCTGGCGCACCGGGCCATCCACGACCATCTCGCCTTCCGCCATCAACGCAACGCGGTCGGCGCAGGTGGCGACGAGTTCCACGTCGTGCGTCACCATGACGATGGCGGTGCCCTGCGCCTGCCAGCGTTTGAGGATGCCGACCAGCGTAGCTTTGGCGGAATAATCTAACCCACGTGTGGGTTCATCGAGCAGCAAGACGTGTGGACGTGTGACCAACACCGAGGCGAGCGCGGTGCGCTGTCGTTGACCGGTAGAGAGATCGCGCGGATACTGCATCGCCACATCGTCCAGGCCAAGCGCCCCCAGCAATTCGCCCGGCGCGACCGGGGCGCTGGCCTCGTCCAATCCGTAATTGCGCAGCGTGATCAACAGCTCGTCGCGCACGGCATCGGCCAAGAGCAGCGCGTTCGGATTCTGCGGCACGTAGCCCACCTGACGACATATCTCGGCGGTGGATCGATCGCGCACATCCTGGCCGACGATTTGAATCTGTCCACGCTGCGGCCGGGCGAGTCCGACGATCGTCCTGCACAGCGTCGTCTTGCCCGCGCCGTTGCGCCCCATCAGCGCAACAAACTCGCCCGCGCCGACCTTGAGCGACACACCGCGCAAAATCTCGTGGCCGTTGTCCGAGTACCATACGTCGCGCGCGTCCAAGATGGCCTCTTGCCGCTTGATTCTCGCATCTTGCTCCAGTGTGGGGAGGGTATCCGGTATTGGGTATTGGCCTGCAAAGCGGCGCCCCTCCTTGATCGTGAGCGGCAGCGGCTTCCAGCCCAGCGCCTTGCCTAGCTTCACGAGCGGCGGCGTGAGCGCAACCGATTCCATCACCTCGCGGGGATCGCCGACCAGAGGCGCTGCGCCCGCTTCCGGCAAAAAGATGACCTGATCGGCGTATTGCAGCACGCGCTCCAGGCGATGCTCGGCCAGCACGATGGTCAACCCAAGATCGGCGTTGAGCCGCACGAGCGCGCTGAGCACGTCCTCCGCCGATTGCGGGTCGAGCTGCGACGTGGGTTCGTCGAGGACGAGCACCCGGGGCTGAAGCGCCAGCGCGGCGGCGATGGCGACGCGCTGCTGCTCGCCGCCGGAAAGCGACGAGACCGCGCGGTTTCGGAGCGAGGCGATGCCCAGCGCATCGAGCACTTCTTCGACGCGCTTGCGCATCGTCAGCGGAGGCACGCCAGCGTTCTCCAACGCAAAGGCCAGCTCATCTTCCACACGCTCGGTGACAAACTGCGCTTCGGGGTCCTGGAACACAAAACCGACGATGGAGGCCATGTCACGCGGAGGATGTTGGCGCGTATCCCAGCCATCCACAGTCACGCGCCCGGCCAGTCGGCCGCCAGAAAAGTGCGGCACGAGTCCATTCATGCAGCGCAGCAGGGTGGACTTGCCGCTGCCGCTCGGGCCGATGACGAGCGTGAATTGCCCGGCGGCGATTTCGAGCGACACGTCGCGCAGCGCAGGCGTCATGGCTTCGGGATAGGTGAACGTGACGTGATCGAAAAGAATGTGAGACATGGTCGTGGCCGCCTTGCGAAGGTGCCGTTGGAAAGTTAGGTTCACTTGCCTGCAACCGTGGCAGATGACGGGACAGGCTGACGCTCTGGCGCACGCATAAACGCCGGGGCGCCCAACAGCGCCAGGCATAGCCCCAGCCGCGCGTCGAACGGCGGAAGCATCACTCGCGGATAAGGATAAAACGCAAGCATTTGGGGCGCGAACACGGCAACGATGACAACTGCCGCGAGCGGAACGGCGCTCAGCCAGGCCAACAAGATGTCCTGCACTGACCATGTCTGGCGCTTGTAACGTGTCGTTCGCGGCGCGTGCGCTGTCGTCATACGGATCCCGACGACGAGCGCGATCACGCTGGCGATGAGGACGGCCCAGCCTGCGCCATTGTGCCAATACGCCTCCATCGTCCATCCCAACAATACACCGACCAACCCGCCGATCATCAGCGCCTGAGATGGGAGGGACTGCCCCCCGCCTTTCCGGGAAGTTGAGATTCGAGATGTTTGCCCATAGCCGCGCGCCTCCATCGCCTCGGCCAGTTGCGCAGCTTTTTCCAGCGAGTCGGCCAACAGCGGGACGACGAGCGCAGTCAGATCACGCACGCCGCGCCATTGATGACCGCGGATCGCCTGCGCCTCGCGCACCTGGTGAAAGCTGCGGAGGGTTTGCGGGACAAAGGCCAGCGTGATTGAGATCACCAGCCCGGCTTGCTGCAAAAAGCGCGGTGCGAGTCGCACCAGCTCATACGGGCTGAGCAGGTCATTCAAGGCAAAAGACACAGCCAGGATCGTCCACAACGCCAGGCCGCGCGTCGCGCCGAACGCAGCGGCCTCCAACGTCACCGGCCCACCGATGACCGGGATCGCGCGCGGCAGGAGCACCAAGACCGTGTCGCCGAAATGTGTCAACAACGCATTGTAAAAGGTCGAGAATCCCACGACCGCCAGGCCGAATCGCCAGGCCGAGAGTGCGTCGCCCGTGCCATGGCTGGCGCGGACGAGTGCCACGCACAGCAGCACGATGATCAAGTACAGCGGGTTCGTGGCAGTCATTGCGACCAGCAGCGCTGCGGTCATCCAGATCAACCAGGCGCGGGCGTTGAACATTAGACCTCGCAAATGTTGCGTGTTGCGTATTCCGTATTGCACAACGGATTACTCCACACGCCATCCTCAGGCTTTGCGCCGCGCGATCCAACCGGCCGAGGCCATCGCCAGGCCGATGCTTGCCAACATCAACGGAAGCATCGAAAGCGCATCCCCCGCGACAGGCAAGACCTGCGGCACGGGAGCCGCGGACGCTGCGCTGCGGGCCGGGGTCACCGACACGCGGACGAACGTCGCGCCTTTGAGCGCGGGGATCGCCTGCACAGTCGCCAAAAGATTTGCGCCAGGCATGCTGGCTTGATAGTTGAACGCGCCAGTCTGGGCATCTTGCAGGCGGATCAACGCGCCGAGCGGGTCGCTTTGCCCAGCCTTGCCCCAGTTGCTCAGCGGCTCACCTGCGGCGATGAGGGCTTGCAAGACGTTCGCCGTCGAATTGGCATCGGTTTCCGTGCCATACGGCGAAGGCACCTGATACGGCCAGCCCGCATCGGCGTTCTGCGTGCGGCGCAAGTAATCGAGCGCGCGGCCGATCGCGTCACGCTGGCCCAGGGCGATGAGCGCCTGGACGACGAGCGCGGTCGTGTTGGTATCGCCCGCGCCGGCTGCCGTCTGGCCGGTAAAAGCCCACGCGCCATCTTGAGTCTGCGCGTTCAGGAGGCGTGTGACGACATCCTCGGGCACACTCTGCCCTGCGTTCACCAGCGCCAACACCGCCAGCGTATCTTCGTACAGGGTGCCGCCGTAACCGCCGGATTTGTGCAGGCCGTTCAGTCTGGCGACAAGGTCAGCACCACCAAAATTGTGGGGATCGCCGCCGGTCGCCACAACCGCCAGGATGACTTTGCCCAGTTCGCCGCCTTTGTTCACCTGACCCGTGCGGCTCCGCAAATAATCGAGCGGGGAGATACCGTTCTTTTTCCATGTGCTGGCATCTTGCCCGGCGGCTGCGATCGCCATGACCACATCGGCGGTCGCGCTCACTTTGCTGGCTGGCGAAAAGCCATCGGAGAAACCACCATCGGCGTTTTGCATGGTCGCCAGCCAGGTCAAGGCTTGGCTGGCTGCATCATCGCCTGGCCCGGCCCAGGCCGCGCCGGTCACGCTCAAAACCAAAACTGCTGCCAGCAATAGGGCGACCATTTTTATCCTGACGTTCATTTTCTGCTCCTCAGGTCCACAAGATTAGGGGGCGTGGCAAATACGAAGTATGCCATACGCAGGACATGAAAAAACCTCCCCCTTCTACACTTGGGGAGGTGTGCCTGATCTCGCCCTCCATCCCCTTTCCGCGAAGGTGTTCGGAGAATCGGTCGAGGCGGGTATCCTGGCTTGTTGGCTAATGGCTAATGGCTGATGGCCTATGGCGGATGGCTGATAGCTGATGGTCATTCACTATCTACCATCGGCTATCTGCCATCGGCTATTTGCCAACTTACAGTTGCGGGACAGCGCCGGACTGGACTGATGTCGCACCGGCTTCCCCATTACTGCTCGCAGCATCCGGGCCGCGAACGCCTCAACCGAAGCGCTATTCAGTTGTGGTGAGTATAGCACAGCGAGAATTACTTGACAAGCTATAGTAAAGCAGGTACAATGCGCTCCGCAGGTCGGGCCTGTGGCTCAGTTGGGAGAGCGCTTCAATCGCACTGAAGAGGTCGAGGGTTCGAATCCCTCCAGGTCCACTGGATTGCAGATTGTTGATTTTGGATTACTGATCGGCGAATTCAATCTACAATCAGCGATCCGCAATCTAAAATCCCATGGGCCCATAGCGCAGTTGGGAGCGCGTCTCAATGGCATTGAGAAGGTCGAGGGTTCGAATCCCTCTGGGTCCACCTCAATGACTCATACTTGCGGTGAACAGGAGTAGTAGGCCATCCCCACAGCGAGTCAGGAGAGCAAGGTGCGAGCCTGGCGATGGCATCCACGGGGAATGCCCCAGACCGAACTCGCCTGGGAGCTTTGCCGGTGAAGGCAGATGGTATCGGCTGTAGTCGGCAGCGGTTCGCGCCCGTTATCGCGCTTCGAGTGGCGGCGGGCCGTCATCCCCAGGCGGTCTCAGCAACCAGGGTGGTACCACGGAGTGGCCCCTTCGTCCCTGATCGGCGAAGGGGTTTTGGCTTAACAATGCAACTGTCATAGAACTCTAACACAATGCAAATGCCATGCCCGATGCTTTCCGGTATCATGGATGCATGTTCTCAGGGCAGGTCATGCAGGACACCGCCCGAGAATTTAATCCTACGGAAAGCGAGGCGCATAGACAACTCGGTGACAACTGGAGCACATATTGGGGCAGGCGTGATCAGCGCATACGTGTTGGGGTCGTGTTTGCATCAACCGGTCACGCCCGTCGTGGTGGGAGTGGCTATCGGCCTGAGCCTGTTGCCCGATCTGGATGCTTTATGGGTGCGAGCGCGCCAGCATCGGCAAGGGGCGATCGGACACAACCATCATCACACGCTGTTGACTCACACGCCGCTGTTCTATCTGATCGCGGCAGCCCTCCTGGCGCATTGGGCCGCGTGGCAAGGGGTGGCGCTATTTCTGATCGTCACTATGGGGCATTTGATGTTGGATAGCTGGGCGACTGACGACGGGATCATGTGGCTGTACCCGTTCCGGCGCAAACAGTACGCGCTGTTGCCGCGCCCGATTCACGCGGGCGGATTGTACGGCAAAGCGTTTTACAAACAGTATTACCGGCTCTGGCATTTTCTCGTGACCGAGTCTATATTGATGTCGGGCGGCTTGCTCATGACCTGGATGACGTTCATGCCGGAATGGTTTCATCTGGCCTGATGGTCATTCGTCCTGAAACTAACGCCGCTCTCAAGCGGCGTTCTTATTTTTCCAACAAAGAGTTTATGATCTGGCAACTCGATTGTTTGACTTGACTCACAGGAGTTGATACGATGGTTGACAAATACGTTCCGCAAGAGATCGAACCCAAGTGGCAAAAGAAATGGGAGGCCGACAAGCTGTATCGCGCGGTGATCGATCACAGCAGGAAAAAATATTACTTTCTGACGATGCTCCCATATACCTCGGGCGATCTGCACATTGGGCATTGGTACGCCATGGCTCCCTCCGATGCGCGCGCGCGCTTCAAGCGTATGTGCGGCTATAACGTCACGTTCCCCATCGGCTTTGATGCCTTTGGCTTGCCCGCCGAAAACGCCGCCATCAAACATGGCATCCATCCCAAAGAGTGGACCTACGCCAACATCCACACCATGCGCCGCCAACTGCGCTCGATAGGCGCGATGTTCGACTGGGAGCGCGAGGCCATCTCGTCTGACCCGGAATACTACAAGTGGACCGAATGGTTCTTTGTCCAGTTTTTCAAGCACGGGCTGGCCTACAAGAAAATGGCCGCAGTGGACTTTTGCCCCCAATGCAACACGACGCTGGCCCGCGAGCAGGTCTGGGGCGAAGACCGTCACTGCGAACGCTGCGACACGCCGGTCATCAAAAAAGACCTGGATCAGTGGTTCTTTCGCATCACCCGGTATGCGGAAGAGCTATTGGACTTTTCCAAGATTGACTGGCCGGAGCGCGTCCGCGCGCTGCAGACCAACTGGATCGGCAAAAGCGTTGGGGCCGAGGTCACATTCACCTCGGAACAGGAAGATCCGATCGTCGTGTTCACCACGCGGCCCGACACGCTGTGGGGGGCGACGTTCATGGTGTTGGCCCCGGAGCATCCGCTGGTCGAAAAACTGACCACGCCAGATTGCAAGGCGACCGTCGAAGCGTATGTCCAGCAAGCTCGCCGCCAGACTGACATCGAGCGTGAAGCCGCCGACAAGGAAAAAACCGGCGTCTTTATCGGCGCGTACGCGATCAACCCGGTCAACCACGCGCGCATCCCGATCTGGATCGCCGACTACGTGCTGATGACCTACGGTACAGGCGCGATCATGGCCGTGCCCGCGCACGACGAGCGCGACTTTGCGTTCGCGCTCAAGTACGGCCTGCCGATTATCCCGGTGATTGACCGCACCGATGGGATCGCCAAGAGCTTTGCCCCGGTCAGCACGATGCGCGAAGGGTTTGGAGCCGCGTTGCAAGCCGCGGGTATCATCTTCGCAGAAGATGGCGGCGGCCTGAAGGTCACCTTACAGAGTCAGGCGCAGATTGACCGCTACATCGAGATTGCCAGGTCCTACCTGCTGCCGGACTGCTGGAATGAAATCGTCGGCGCACGCTGGGTCTTTATCTTTGCCGATTCGGACGGTATCGAGGTCGTGCCGTTCGACTCCATCGAGGCCGATCAGGTGATCCTGGCGCACTGTCAGCAACTGGAGCCAGGTGTCCGCGCCAAGCGCACCGTCATGGAGATGCTGTGGGGCGTCGAGTTTTATCGTGACGTGTTGTTCCATACCGAGTACGGCGCGATGATCAACTCTGGCCCGTTCACAGGCACGCCCGGCGCGGAAGCCAAAGCCCAAGTGATCCGTTGGCTGGAACAGCAGGGTATTGGCAAGTATGCTGTCACCTACCGGCTGCGCGACTGGCTGATCAGCCGCCAGCGGTATTGGGGCGCGCCGATCCCGATCGTGTATTGCCCGGAGCATGGCGCGGTGGCCGTGCCGGAAGATCAACTGCCGGTGCTGCTGCCCGACGACGTCGAGTGGAAGCCGACGGGCGAAAGCCCGCTCAAGCTGCACCCCACCTGGGCGCAGACGACCTGCCCGGTGTGTGGCGGACCCGCCATGCGCGAGACCGATACGATGGACACGTTCATGTGCTCATCGTGGTATCACCTGCGTTATCTGAGTCCGCATTACGACCAGGGGCCGTGGGATCCGGTCGAGGCCGAATACTGGCTGCCTGTGGATTGCTACACGGGCGGCATCGAGCACGCGACGATGCACCTGATCTATACACGCTTTTTCAACAAGGCGCTGCGCGACATCGGCCTGCTGCCGCACGATGAGCCGATGCTGCAACTGCGCAACCAGGGCATCATCTTGGGCGAGGACAGCGAGAAAATGTCCAAAAGCCACGGCAACGTCATCAACCCGGACGATCTGGTGTCTCACTACGGCGCGGACACGGTGCGCACGTTCCTGATGTTCGGTTATCGCTGGGATCAGGGCGGGCCGTGGTCGTCGGGCGGCATCGAGGGGTGCTCTCGGTGGTTGAACCGTGTATGGAATCTGTTAGCCGAGGAAAGAGCGGAGCATCAAGCAGCAGGAGACAACTCTCAACTCCCTTCACTTGACTCTCAACGCGAGCTGCGGAGAGTGACGCACAAGACGATCAAGCGCGTGACGCATGACTTTGAAGAGTTTGAGTTCAACACGATCGTCTCTGCGTTGATGGAGCTGTCCAACGCGCTGATCAAGGCGAAGGAGACGCCAGTCTACAAGACTGAAGCATGGGACGAGTCAGTGCGTGCGCTGCTCTTGATGATGGCCCCGGTCACGCCGCACCTGGCCGAAGAGCTGTGGGTGCGGCTGGGTTATCCGTACAGCATTCACCAGCAAGCCTGGCCGGTGTACGATGAAGCGGCCGCCGCCGATGAGATCATCACGCTGGCCGTGCAGGTCAACGGCAAAGTGCGCGACCGCATCCAGGTTCCTGCTGATGCGAGTGACGACGCCGTGCGTCAAGCTGCAATAGCAGCGCCGGGCGCGCAAAAGCACGTGGTCGGCAAGCAGATCGTCAAGGTCATTGTCGCGCCAAAGCAATTGATCAACATCGTCGTCAAGTAGAGGCCTTGAGCTACAAGGCCCTTCTCGCCGAGTGGAGAAGGGCCTTGCCAAGTATCAGCGCAACGGCACCCCCCCACATGTCGGCGCGCAAGGCATGCGCGTGATCTTGCCAGAACGCGCGTCTTGTGCTAAACTAGTGCCCGTGTGGCGACGTCGCCAAGTGGTAAGGCAAGGGTCTGCAAAACCCTCATACCCGGGTTCAAATCCCGGCGTCGCCTTGGATTACAGGAGGCCCATAGACATTGGGCCTTTTTGTTTTCCATACCTGGTCATCCAAATCAACATCACGATCTGAGCAAATCCACGAGAACCTTATTCAGTCCGCTGTCGCCCCCACGAATAAGGTTCCAGTTCCAATAACGACTGAGGTGCTTCCGAGAACCCGATGGCCCTTTGTCGTCTTGGAGCTACTCGACCAAGGTGCTCAACAAACTGAGAGGAACAAGGGTCTTTGAGTCTCGCCAGCAGCCTCAGTCAATGCTAGTCGATGTAAGCCGCTTGTTCTTGGTTTTGGCATCCGCGCCGGGCGCATGCATGCGAGAGTGAACCGACCCAAAGCGCCCACGTCTGATGCTTGACCAGGTCGGTAGAATGGATAGAATTATCTACACAAGAGCTTGAAAGGAGTATCATGGCGGATGCGAAACCGAGTTATGCAGACCTGGCGCACCAGGTTGTGCGTGAAGCGACCGAGCCGTTGCCGTTTGCCGAAATCATGCAGCGGGTGCATGCCCTTGTGCCTATCACCACCAAAGATCCCAAGAGCACGATCCGCAATGCTGTCAGCCAGAGCCGATTGATTGTCAACACCGGCGAGGGACGCTATGGCTGGAAATATCGCGTCATCAACGGTTCAGTGCTTCGCCTTCCCTTGTCCGAATCAGATCTGGCCCGGCGTCAACTCACCTATACCGAAGAATTGCGTGATGCGTTGTGGCCTGCGTTTTTTGAAATCCAAAAACGCGCTGACCGTTCGCCTGTCCACCTCCAATTGTCGAATGGAGTGGTTGTCGAGTTGACATTGGAATTCCTGGGCAAAGCTCACTGGGGAACGCGCGGCTCGGCCAAATTCTGGGATTGGCTCAAGTCGCTGAAGGTTCGGCCGGGCGATGATCTGATTTTCCGCGTGCTCGATGGCGAGGCGCACCTGTACGCGGTCGAGTTTCAACCGCGCGCGGCACGGGATGAACAGGCTATTGCAGCGCGTAACCAGCAGGTGGTGCAAGCCGCGCAGGCTTACTTTCGGCGGACAGTGTCGGGGGCCGCTATATGGGACATCAGCTCCCATTTGCTGGCTACAGGGCAATACAAACATGCCGTGCCGCCCGATCCGTTAGAGCAAATCTGGACGCGCGAGATGTGGGAACCCGAGCTGAACAAAAAAGCTGCTCGAGGCGGCTGGGTGTACGTCGGGCGGCAGGACATTGACCTGCTGCTCTCCAGTTTGCTGCATCAGATTGGTGAGAGTCCACGTCGGCGCACGCCCAAAAGAGTACGCGCCAAAACATCCAGCGCCGAATCCAAAGGGCCGAGTTCGATCTACCAGATCGAGGTCACACTCAAGAACAGCCAACCCCTCATCTGGCGGCGCATCCAAGTACCGGGCGATATTTTACTCTCGCGGCTGCACGCGGTGCTGCAGATCGTCATGGGCTGGACCAACTCGCATTTGCATCAGTTCAAAGCGGGTGGGCGATACTATGGCGAGCCAGATCCAGAATTTGCAGATAGGGTCGAGGTCATTGACGAACGCCAGACGCGCCTGGATCAGGTCGCGCCCGCCGTCAAGGCGCGTTTCGTGTACGAGTACGATTTCGGCGATAGCTGGGAGCATGAGCTTGTCGTGGAGAAAATTCTGCCGCCCGAAAAGGGAGAGCAATATCCTCGTTGTACGGATGGCCGGCGCGCGTGCCCGCCCGATGACGTCGGTGGGGTATGGGGCTACCAGGATTTTTTGGAAGCGATGCGCGACCCCAAGCACCCCGAACACGAGGACATGGTAGAATGGATTGGCGGCGAATTCGATCCCGAAGCCTTTGACCTACGCGGGGTAAATGGAGCCTTACAACTCTTTTACTCCTATCTTGAGAAGGGATAGAGATGAGCAAATCGAAGAAAACCAAAGCGCCCAAAATTGACCCGCGCGTGATGACTCGCCCGCGCCTGGATGCGCTGTTCGAGCGGCAGGCGCGAGGCGAACTCGATCTCGACGGGCTGGAAGTGGGCGTGCGCGCGTTAATGACAGAGGTGGGCCAGCCGGCGACACTCGAAGCGCTGGTCAAGCGAATGGAGGGAACACCTGAAGGCGAACGCGAAACGCTCATGACGCTGTTGCCGCGCCTGAAAAGCCGCGAGGTGATTGACTATCTCTGGCAGCAAGTTAAAAAGCGCGGTAGGCTTTCGCTCGACGCCAAGATGACGGCGCTGGTCATCCTCAAAGAGATGGGGGAGGAGGTGGACCTGCGCGATCCGGGCCGCTATTTCTCTCCGCGCGACATCAAGCCCGGCGACATCAAGGCCGCGGAGGACTTGTTCCACACTGGCATGCGCGGCCTGGCGCGCTCCCTGCGCGAATCGCGCGATCCAGCCGAAGTGGAAGCCTTTATGCACCGCATCAACAAGATGCCAGAACAGGCCATTGACGGCACAGGGATTTTGATGGAGTATATCAAGACCGGCGAGGAAAGCGCCACCGACCTGGAAGCCGATTTTCTTTACGCGCTGGCACACACCACTCCTTTTCCAGAAGTGCAGCGGGAGGCAGAACACGCGCTGAAGCGCCTGGCCGCACGGGGCGTCAAGCCGGTCACCCGCGTCATTCTCGACCTCGTGCACGATCGGTTCTATGCCGCGTATATGACCGATCCGAATCATCCCTGGCAGCAGAATGTGACCGTGGCTTGGGAGCGCGCGGGCGGCGTGATTCAGGCGCTAGTCTTTCTGCTCGATTTTGGCGTGCCGTGGCGTGGCGCGCTCAAAGACGCCTTTGCCACTCACGGTATGACGCCTCAAGAGTTCCAGCGCCAACTGGTGGATAAAGCGGAACGCAGGATGGACTTGCACATGTACCGCATCAGCCTGGCGCGCGCCCAGGCTACTATTGCGGCCGCGGTCGAGGCCAATCGTCAGTACAACATTGCGTTTTCCAAAGATTACAACGAGGCGCGCCATCTGATCGAGCGTTGGGTGCTACATCCACCCGCCGCCATTCTTGAAAAGGATTCCACGCGCGACGAATTGGGCGATCTGCCTCTGACCCCAGATCGCAGCGGCAAGCCGTTGATGCTTGACCTGCGCGATCTTGAGCGCAGCGAGACGGCCAGGCATTGGTTCGCGCAGCAAACTGCCGAGGCGAGTGACGAAGAAGAGGAATGGGACGAGCAAGAGCCCGACTTGGGTGACTGGGACGAAGACTATTTCGATCCGGACGACTTTTACAGCTTTGAGGATGTGTTGGAGGACGTGCGGAACATCTATGCGGACCAAAGCCCAGCCTGGTGGGAGTATGAGTGGGTACGCGGCTATTTGGCGAGCTTGAGCCCTGATCCAGACTGGCTGGAGCGCTTTGATGAGGATTTCGAATACATCATTGGCGAATGGTGGACGCTGAGGGACTGGTTCGAGTACCTCGACGCGGGAAACGAGATTCACTCTGTCACGGACCTGCGCGGCTTTCACCTTTCGGAATACTTGCGCGTAGAGGCAGATGAGGATGACGATCAGGGCCGGTCACGCGCGGTAACCGTTCGCGACTTTTTCGTGTACCTTGCACAGCATAGTCTCGTCTCTTCCGAGTTGCCTTTCTTGTCTGAACTGTCACAGATGCTCGCGCTGCCAGACCAGATGACGCTGCTGGCTCGCCCAGAGCCGCAGGGCGGAGAGATCGCCTTTTGGTTTAGCTCATTCGGCGAGGATGAACACGATGAGCCTTTCACCTACAACGAGTGGTGGATGGCGTTGGTCCTGGCGAGCACATTCAAGGGAGACCGGGCCAAGTGCCGGCGCACGACGCAAGGCAAGCCGGATGCGGCGGCCAAGCTGGCGCTCCTCGACCAACTCGAACGTCGGTTAGCCCAAGACTCGGAATATCTTGACGAACTTGACTATGAGCGATTCCCCTCGTCTGAGGACTATGCGCGCGCCGCGCGTTGGTTCGACCACGAATCGGTGAATAATACACGCGCGTGGTGAAAAGGGAAAACAAGAGTGAGCCGAGCCTGAGCGCCAAATCGTACACAATTAGGTTCAAAAGTTTCCCGATTCGGCATTCTGTACCTAATGCGCAACTCTTGCTCGCAGTTAGTGGGCGAGCACAGAGTAGGTTATTCTGAGACCCCCATGCCTGTCGGCAGGCATGTTTCATGGCAGAAATTGGGCTGGGCATGCCCGCGCGGCGATGAATCGGGCGAGAAGCTGGCTTCAGCCAGCGCCGCTGGGTAGCCCGCCGAGTTCATCGGCGGGCGGGCACTTTCATTTTTAGGAGCAGAGCGGGCTCCCCCGCCCGCGAAACCGCCGCATGGGAGCCACCTCCGCAGGAATTTGGGGCCGTGCCAGGTATATTTGTATGGGGTCGAGGCGCTCTTGGGTATCTTGCAGGATCGCACTCAGGCTCCATCAACCGCTGGCTAGGAGCCTGTCGGAGAAACCCGTTTTCTCCGAGAAAACGGGTTTCTGGGCCACCATTTTCAGCGGAAACTATCAGCTCTCCGACAGACTGCTAAAGCAGTCACTTGATTTCGTCGTGATCGCGTAGGCCGAGTCGCCAGCCAGCTCAAAGAGTGCTATACTTCAAAGGTCTGAGCCTTTGCCCGGCGCAAGTTTCAGCCTCCGATCCGTCTCATAGGGAGCGCCCCCATGCCCGAAGAGAGAATCCGTGCTAGCGATGTGCCCGGTGACACCGCGGGTGTCGCCCCATCCAAAGGACGCCCGATCCACTATGACGGCCCGTTGCCCCACCGCTTTCCATTGCCACACCAGCCCCACTTTTTTGGCCGTGAAGCCGAATTGCGCAAGATCGCCCGCGCGCTGGCTCCGCAATCTGCGGCCTGGGGCGTGTTGATTGACGGCCCAGCCGGCATCGGCAAGACGGCGCTGGCAGTTCGCGCTGGCCATCTGGCATCGGATGAGCAGTTCCCCATCAAGGTCTTTTTACCGGCCCTGCTCTTGGCGTTGGATCCGCTCGAAGAGCCGGGCTATGACGATTGCCCCAACTCTATGGCTTTGCTGGCCGAATTAGGCCGCGAACTGGGCCAAGTCGAGATCGCCAGGTACGATTCGAACGTGCGGGCCGAGAGGCTACTTGAGGCTTTGGAGGAACGCAGCGCCCTCATCGTCATTGATAACGTGGCGGCCCTGCGTGATCGGGAGCGCGATCAGTTGTGCCAGTTCCTGAAGCGACTGCCGCGCTCGTGCAAGGCTATTCTCACCGGCTGCTCCGCCCAAGAAGGCGCGGAAATGATTCAGCTCGAACGGCTGGCCCCGGGCGCTGCGGATGCATTGATTGCTCACCTGATCGAACGTCATCCGTTGTTGGAGGGTGCAGACGCTCAAGAGCGTCATGGCTTGTACGATGCCACGCATGGCAACCCGCTGTTGATGGGCTGGCTCATCAGCCAGATCGGGCGACCTCGTAGCCAGTGCACCACCATGGCCCAGGCATGTCACCTGATCCGTGCTGCTCCTGCGGGTGTGGACCCGATCGAGCACCTTTTTGAAGATGTCTTGAGCGCGCTGACCGAAAGCGAGATCGCTGTGCTTGGCGCGGTCGCATGTTTTACCCTGCCGGCCCAGGCTGCATGGATCGTCAGATTGACCAATCTATCTTTTTCGACGGTGCAAGCCGCAGTCGAAGGTCTCCTGGATCGCGGATTGCTGATGACCGATGCAGATGCCAGGTCGTTCGTCCTGCCCCCGCGGGCCGCAGCTCTGTTACGGATCAAGTGTCCCGAATTCATCGCAGTAGCCGGAAAACGCCTGACCGAGCGCGTCTTGGAGCTTGTGCTGGAAAACGGTTATGAAAATGCCGAACGCTTTCCAGTGCTCTATGCCGAGTGGCCTGCCATCCACGCAGCACTCCCATTTTTCCTTCATGGCGACAATGAGCATTTGCAAGCTCTGTGCCAGGGACTTGATCCATTTCTCGAGTTTTTTGGTCGCTGGGATGAGCGACTGGCGCTCGATCTGCGGGCCGAAAAGTGCGCGGTCGCAGCGAACGATACCGAAAACGCCGGCTGGCGCGCCTACCGCGCCGGGCGAGTGTATGCCTTTCGCGGTCAGGCCGATCAAGTGCTGGCCTGCGCTCAGCGCGTCAGCGAATACTGGATGGGCGCCAGTCCGCTGGTCAGGGCAGCCGCGGCCCGACTGCTTGGCATCGGGTTCGAGCTGGCGAAGGACTATCGCGCTGCCGTGGTGGCGTATCGCGAGGCGTATACCTTGGACTCGACGCTTGAGCCAGAGGGCAAGAACGCGGTCACTGATCTCGAAAGCCTGGCCTGGGCTGAAAAATGCACCGGCAACTATCACGCCGCTGAGCGCGATTTGCGCCAGGCGCTGCGGATTGCTCGCGCGAACAACCATCGCGACAGTCAGGCAGCGACCCTCGGCGCGCTGGCCGATCTCGCGATGGAACGGGAGAACTATGCCGCCGCCGAGTCACTAGCCAGAGAGGCCCTGCTGCTGGCGGAGCTGATTGGGAGGCCTGGGCTGATCGCCAATGAATATCGCCGTCTGGCCCAAGCCCTGGCGCGTCAGGGCCATCCGCAGGCGGGGCTGCCCTATGCTCGCCGCGCCGTCGAGATTCTGGAACGCTTGCGATCGGTGAACCTGCCAGAGGCGCAGTCAGTGCTTCGAGAATGTGCGCGGAACGACAGCGGCTCTCGCTCAAGCAAGCAATAATCTCCTCACCTCGCGGAGGAGAACCCCGGCCGAGACCGGCTTGGTGAGGATTTGCTGAATCCCCAACCCCAGCATGTTCGCCCCTTCGTAGCGAAAAGCTACCCGGCTGGTACTGAGCAAGATGAGCGGGACGCCCGCCACTTGAGGATTCTGCCGGAGTTTTCTGAGGGTCGTCCAGCCGTCCCGGGTCGTCAGCCTCAAGCCAAACAAGATCAGGTCGGGACGGCGCTCGGCCATCGCGAGCGTGGTCTGTTCACCGTCTTGAGCCTCCAGGACAGTCAAGCCCTGGCCGGATAGCACCAAAGACAGCCAGCGGCGCGTTTCTGGATCGCTTTCCACGACAAGCACCGACCAGGGCATCTTGCTGTCCATCTGCAACAGCACTCGGCTGATGCTCGCGAAAAGCTGTTCGTCGCGGATCGGTTTGGTCAGGAAGTCAGCCGCGCCCGCGGCGAGACCGGACTCTCGTTCGGGAATGACTGAGGTCATGATCACAGGAACGGCTTGCGTGAGGGGATTCTGCTTGAGCTGTCGCAGCGCCTCAAAGCCGTCCATATCGGGCATGATGGCATCCAGCAAAAGCAGGTCAGGTTGTTGTTGCTCTACGATCTGCAGCGCCTCAGCGGCTTGAGTCGCAATCAAAACGCTGTGACCCGCCAGTTCGAGTTGATAGCGAAGCGATTGGACCGCACTCGAATCGCCGTCGGCGATCAAGATCCTGAAAGTCTTGATCGGCGCCTGCCCGGTTCCCCCCAGAGCCTCGGCAGCGGGCAGCTCCAGCGAGGGGCGGGGGAAAATGGGAACGGTGAAGCTGAACGTGCTGCCACGGCCCACGACACTCGTGGCCCAAATGCGCCCGCCGTGCATCTCAACGAGCGCGCGGGTGATCGCCAGCCCCAGGCCAGCGCCCGGAATATCGAGGGCAAGAGCATTCGGGGCCCGAAAAAAGCTAGCGAACAGCCTGGTCTGATCTCGTTCTGTTATGCCGATGCCGGTATCGGCAATATCCACCTGCACTTGCTCGCCGACCACACGGGCCACGATGCTGATCTTGCCCTCGAAGGTAAATTTGAGGGCGTTGGACAGCAGGCTCGTGATGATCTGCGCGAGTCGGCCGGGGTCCGCCAACACCTCTGGCAAGCCATCGGGGACCTGCAGATCGAGCTGGATGTCCCGGTCCCCCAGGCGGGAACGGAGATCGTGCAGGACATTGAGAATGACGTGCCGCAGCGAGACGGCCTCAAAGCGCATCTTGATCTCGCCCGCCTCCAGGCTCGCCAGGTCCACCAAGCCCTTGACGACCGTGCTCAATCGATCGCAATTGGCCTTGACGATCTCTAAAAAATCGAACTGGGTGTCGGTGAGAACCCCGGCGGCTCCTGTGACGAGCAAGTCAACGTATCCCTTGGCTGCGATCATCGGCGCATGAAGCTCGTGCGAGGCTAGCGACACCAGGTCGCTTTTGAGCTGTTCCACTTCGGCTTCCTTGGTGATGTCGCGCAAGACGATCACCGTACCTTGTTGAGTCACTGACGGCAAAGTGACCGGAGCCAGGCTAAAGGCTAATGCCCGGGTGCCCCAATTGACCTTGAGACTGGCCGTCCATGATCCGCCCCCTCCGATCAGCAGGCCGATGAGCGATTGGTCTTCGGGGGGCGCCACGACACCAAGGATCTGGTTCAAGTCACTGCCCAGCACATCCTGTTCGGAGGTCTCCAGGATGTCACACGCGCGGGCGTTGACGACGATGGCCTTTTTGTTCTGGTCAAAGACAATCACCCCCTCGCTCATACTCTGGAGGATGGCCTGGAGCTTGTTCGCCTCCGTTCGCTCACGGTCAAGCGCCTCCTGCAAGTGCTGGGTTTGCGCGGCAACACGACGATCAAGCTCTCGGGCGTGTTGATGGATCCGATGGAGAGCATTATCCAATTGCGCCGAGATGTTCCAGGCCGGCAGCGCCACCAACCAGAAACTGATGATGGCATAATAGTTGAGGCCCTCTGGGCGAGGATGCGTGATAAAAGTCAGCGCGTACAGGGCAGTAGCCAGCGCGGCAAAGAGAAAGGCATCATGTGGAAGGGTGATGAAGCTGGCTGCCGCAATCGGGATAAGGTACAGTGGGACCAGGCGGTCGGGATCTTGAGCTAGAGATACGACGGCGGTGATCAGGGTAAGGAAAATGAGATAAATGTAGCCCGCGAATCGAGTGTACCCGATCTGGTTCAGGCGTAAAGCGATCAGCAGGAGAGTCAGTCCAAGCAGTTCGGCGCTCAAGAGAGCCAGATTCTCGATGGGCGAACGACCTTGGAGGAGATAGATGAGGTAAATAGCGGCCAACAGGGCCAAGGCAAAACTTGCGCCAAGAAGCAGAATACCGAGCAGGCGCGCACGTCGTACTTGCGCAGGATCGTTGCTGTGGGTCGAGAGTAAATTAAAGATCCAGCGTCTAACACGGTTCTTCATCGGGCAGTGAGAGTCAGGGCTAGTCTTGACCCAAGCATTGCGCTGGGGGCGACACAAGGCTCTAATCTGTGATGTGAGCCGTTTCGATCCTGTCAAGCGACTCGGATCACAATGCCTATACTATACATCACTTTTGCGTTCTTGTGAATACAGATTGGGTCGCACTTTGGTTTTGCTTGTCCGCCAGTTTACGGAAGTTAACGGAGAGGACATAACAACACTGACTATCCAGATCACCAGTATTTGACAAATCCAGCAAATTTCGGCATACTTATGTCCTGATCGTGTCCCCCCTGTGGCGTATTGAATATGTTCAGGCTCGAGTTCTTGGCTCTGACCTGAAGGGATGGACTGCCCGATGCAGCACCTGGTCATACCGCAATTTGCATGGGGAGCAGGCTCGCCTGCCTCCCTTCACACGTTGCCCTTGACAACTGCCCCCGGTTGTCCCGGTATGTTCCACAGTTCTAGCCGCCTGGCTAGACCCACCCACCGGAACACCCAACGTGCCGAGATGACGAGCGATTTGTGCTACCTGCCCCGTCCCCCCCACAGGTGAAGGAGGGAAGCATGCTTGAGAGGTTCAAACTTGGCCCGATTGTGATTGTCTCTTTTGTCTTGGTGGCAATGCTCATTGTTGTGGTGGGAGCCGTGGGTTACCTGGCCGCCCAGGGACAGGACAATCACATTTTGATTCTGGTCACTGTGAGTGCGGCCCTGGCTACGGTCATCTGGGGCGTGTTGCTCGCTCGCAGCATTACAGGCCCTCTGTCCCTGATCGTGCGAATGTCTCAAGAAATAGGTCAGCGGCATCTGGGCATGCGCTTGCGGATGAACAGGCCGGATGAGATCGGACTGGTGGCTCATGCGTTGAATCAGCTTGCCGACGATTTGCAACGCGACGTGGTTGCCCCGCTGAAAAAGGCCGCAGCCGGCGATCTGACCATGCAAGTTGAGCCACGAGACAGTCAAGATGAAATCGCTCTGGCCGTGAAAAAAATCATCGAATCGCTGCAAGAACTGGTGGCCGAAACAGGAGTGCTGGCTCAGTCTGTGACTGAGGGCAAGCTCACAGCCCGCGGCAAATTGGGGCGATTTCAAGGGGGATACAAAACAATTATTCAGCAGGTCAACCACTCTCTCGATTCAGTCACCGAGCCACTTCAAACAGTCGCCCAGCATATCAGTCAACTGGCTGCGGGCAACACGCCCTCCAGGCTGGCCCAGTTGGATCAGGGCGACTGGATCGGGATTCAGAATGACCTGAATGTTTCCCTTGACGCCATTCGCGGATTGACGGCGGACTGCGTCGTCTTGTCCCAAGCGGCGGCGGAGGGAAAGCTTGCAACCCAGACCGATCTCGGCCGATATCGCGGTGATTTCCGTATCATCGCGCAGAACATGAACGGTGTGCTTAAGGCAATGGCCGACCCCCTGAGCAAGATCGCTGTGGGCCTCGGCTATCTGGCAGACGGCAGAATCCCCTCCCCGATCACCGATGCCTTTAATGGTGATTTCGAGACCCTCAAACATAGTCTCAATCAGATTATCGGGACGGCTCACTTGTGCGAGGCCGATAGCCAATTATTGATTGAAGCGGCGACCGAGGCCAATCTGGCTGTGCGGGCGGATACCAGCAAGTATCCCGGCGAAAGCGGCTGGCTCCTGGATCGAATGAACCGGATGATGGATGCCTTGATCCTGCCCTTGAACACAGTGGCCGATCGTGTCGCCCATCTGGCCCAGGGAGAGATCCCGCCCCGGGTTACAGAGACCTATCGAGGCGATTTCCAAAAGCTCAGGAATGATTTGAACACTTGCATTGATGCGATGAGTACTTGGAGCGCTGACGTGAGTTTGTTATCGAGAGCTGCCTCAGAAGGCCGGCTGGCGGTTCGCGCGGATGTCTCCAGACATCAAGGCGAGTTCCGCAAGATTGCTCAAAGGACGAACGACCTGCTGGACGCTGTGACCGCCCCCTTGGGTTCGGTGGCCGTATACACAGGCCGGATCGCCAACGGCGACGTTCCGCCCCTGATCACCGAGGGCTTTCTAGGGGACTGGGTCGGAATCCGGGATAACTTGAACGCTTGCGCCGCCGCCGTCAGCGCACTGCTCGTGGATATGGACATGCTGACCCAGGCGTTGACAGAGGGTCGGCTGGCCGTTCGGACTGACGCCAGCCGATACCAGGGCCGATTCCACCAAGTCATTCAGAACGCGAACAATGCTCTGAGTGCGGTGATGGACGCTGTGAACAATGCCGGTCGGGCCATCACGCAGTTGGCGGACGGAAATCTGCAGGCCCAGATGGACGGGCATTATCAGGGTGACTGGGCCGTGCTCAGGGACCGGGTGGAAGCGATGGCCAGCGGGCTTAGGAACATGGCCAACAAAACCCGGCAAGCTTCATTCGGCATGGCGGAGGCAACCACGCAGATTTTGGCTTCATCCAGTCACATGGTGAGCACGGCCCGGCAGCAAGCGGGCGCCATTCTCGACATGACGAATACCGTGCAAGAGACCAAGACGGCCGTGGGGCAATCGGTGCGGCAGGCGCAAGAGATGGCGCGTGTGATCAGCGAGTTAGCCTCGGTGGTCGAAGCCTCGGCGCAAGCAGCGCAGCATGTGGTCAAGGGCGTCGAACAGGAAACTACAAAATTGGACCAAATCTCGACCGGGATTGATGAGATTAATCGGACCGTGCAATATGCCTTGGAGACAGCCCAACAGTGGCAAAGCATGGCACAAAACCTGATGGTGCTTTCAGAGCAACTCAAAGTGACGGCGACGCATTACCGGTTCTAAGTCTCACGGAGAGGCCTTTTGAATCCGCGCATTCCTTTCATCTATGGCCGGCCGGTCAAATCGGTCGAGTTCTTGGACCGCGAAACTGAGCTGCGCGCGATCTTTAATCGCCTGCGCAACACCGAGTCCACCGCGGTCGTCGGGGAACCTCACATCGGCAAAAGCTCCTTGCTGTTGCAGTTGGCGGACGATGAAACCCGGCGCGTGTATCTGGGCAGCGAAGCGCAACGCATGATGATGTCGGTTCTGGACTTGCAGCCGGTGGGCCGTGACTACACGCCGGCCTCGTTCTGGGCTGAAGTCCTGGATCGGTTGTGCCAGCCCGGTCAGGATGATCTGAAGCCACATCTCGATCTGGTGGCCGAATCGAGTTACGCGCGCCGACCCCTGGAGCGGTTGTTCAACTACCTGGGGCAAACAGGCAGGCGCCTGGTGCTTTTGCTGGACGAGTTCGATCGCCTGTTGGTGCATCCGAACTTTCAAGACCCGGCTTTCTTTGCCCTTTTGCGCTCGCTTTCGACGCGCACCGGGGGACTTGCGCGGGTCACCACCTCGCGGCTGTCTGTCGCACAGATGAATGGGATCGGCCATGCGCTGCTCACCACCGGCTCGCCCTTTTTCAACAACGTGATCGAAGTGCGTCTCCACCCCTTTGACGATCGCATCGTCGGAATGTTGCTGGATCGAGCCGGAGATCTCTTTGCATCTGACGAGCGGCGATTTATCCGCCGTGTGGCAGGCCGCCACCCCTATCTGCTCCAGGCGATGGTCGCAACGTTGCTGGAGACACGCGGCGATGAGCGCCAAGCGCGCGCCGCCGAATTATTCTATGAGCGGACCGCTTTTCATTTTGATGATTTGTGGCGCACGCTGGACGATCGCACGCGCACGACGGCCGTCATCTTGGCGCTTATGGAGTTGGGGGGACGCGCTTTGGGCCAAGAGTTCAACTTTCGCGAGATCGAGCGGGTAGATGCGTTCGGCCCGGAGCTACGCAACCTGGCCGAACGAGGCCTGGCCGAGCATGTGGGCGAAGGATGGCAATTTGATCGGCAGCATCTGCTCGTCTGGAGAGGCGAGCGGTGGACGGTGGGCTGCCAGGCGTTCGCCTGGTGGGTGCGCGATGTCGTCATCGCCGGCTCTCGCACGGTGCCGGCGTACAATGAATGGCTGGCGAACAAGCGCTATCATTTTCTCTTGACCCAGCAGCAGTGGGACAGCCTGATCAAGCTGGTGCGTCGAGCGCCGCCGTGGGCCGTGCGGGGGGTCGTGGAATTCGCCAAAGCACTCTTCCACGAGTTGACGTCCAAGCGATGAGCGCAGGCCACCCGATCAATCCCTACGTGGCGGGCGCCCCTCTGCGCGGCCAGCGCGGGTTCTTTGGCCGGCAAGACACGCTCGAGTGGGTCGCGCGGGAACTGCGCAACCCGGCCACCAATGCGCTCGTCCTCTTTGGGCAACGGCGCATCGGCAAAACCAGTCTGTTGCTGCGGCTGCAACACACTCTGCCAGCCGACGAGTTCTTTCCCATTTATTTCGACTTGCAAGATCAGGCGATCCGTCCCCTAGGTCAGGTGTTGGCTGATCTGGCGGACACGGCCTCCGAACGAGCGGGGCTTGCTCCGATCTCCCCCCAAATCTTTGATGACCACGGACAGTTTTTCCGCGGCGCTTTCCTGCCCCAACTCTACGAGCAGCTTGGCTCCCGTCGCCTCGTTTTCTTGCTAGACGAGTTCGATGCGCTCGATCAGACCGCCGAAGAATCTCTGCCCGAAAGAGCCGCGGCCAAAGCTCTCATCCCCTTTTTGCGCCGCGTGATGAACGAGGAGCCGCAACCGGCGTTTGTATTCGCCGTCGGTCGGCGAGCCGAAGACCTTTCGCTGGATTGGATGGCGACCTTCAAGGCATCGCTGGTGCGCGAAGTCTGGGTGCTGGACCGGATCAGCGCGGAAGCGATGGTGCGCCAGGCCGAGGATAATCACACACTTTGCTTTAGCGACCGCGCGGTGGCGCGTATTCTAGAGATCACCCACTGCCACCCCTATCTGACCCAATTGCTGTGCCAGCGCATCTGGGAGCGAGCCTATGCCGGCAATCCCCTCTTGCCGCCCGTGATCGATCTGCCGGACCTTGAAGGCGCAGTGGCGGATACCTTGCAGGTGGGCAACCAGGCGCTACTCTGGCTGTGGAGCGGCATGGGACCAGCAGAAAGAATCTATGCGTCCGCGTTTGCCGGGACTTCGGAAGAGGGTCAGGTGATCTCCGAAGACCGCGTGATGCAAGTGCTGGCAGCTCACGCCTCCCGGCTGCGCACGCGCGAGGTCGAACTGGCACCGCGCGATCTGGTGAAACGGCGTGTGCTGGAGGCGGTCGGGCCGCGCGAGTATCGGTTCGCCATCGAGCTTTTCCGCCGCTGGGTGCGCCTGAACAAGCCGTTGAGCGACGTGAAGGAAGAACTGGATCGCATCGAGCCATTGGCAGACCGTTTTTACCAATTAGGCCAGGAGCTGTTCGAACAGCGATGGTGGGAGCGAGCCGCTCGCTATTTTGTGGACGCGCTGGAAGTGAACCCTCGCCATTTTTGCGCCCGGCTCAACCTGGGCGAATCGCTGCTCGAACTGGGACGCTACGATGCGGCTGTGGCGGAACTCGAACAAGCCTATGCACTGGATCAGGACGAAGCACGTCTGGCGCTGGTGCGCGCCTTGATGGCCCAGGCCCGATGGCGCGATCAAACGGGCGACGAGGACGGGGCCTTGGCGGCCTGCGAGCGGGCGCTGCACGTCATGCCGGGTGAGCCGGAAGCGCAGGCACTTTACATGGCACTCTGGAGACGGCGAGCCGAGCAGGCGTGCCAGCGCCAGGATTGGCAAGCCGCCCGAGCGGCCTACCAGGCCGTTGGCGATATGGACGAGGTCGCCCGGGTCGAGCAACGGATGCAGCAGGGCCTGGACCGCCGCGAGTCCGAACTGGCGCAGGCCTTGCCGGAAGAGTTGCTTCAGGCATACTACCTGGCGTTGGCGAACGAATGTCGTCGCCTGTCTTTCGAGGCGATTGATCCCACATTCGCCCAAACGCTCAATGAGCAAGTTGTGTCTCTGCCAGACCTCTATATTGACCTGGACGCGATCCCCCTTGATGAAGAAGAAGAGCAAAGCGAGCGCACCTGGGCCATGCGGCTGGCGCAGGGCCGAGGCCGGGGGCGCACATCGCTGCTGCACATCCTCGCTCGCCGCAAGAGCGCGCGCTTGATCGTTTTGGGTCCGCCGGGTTCCGGCAAGACCTGTTTTGCACATCATCTCACGTTCCTCATGGCGACACATTCGGCGGAGCTGCCCAAATCCTTGCACGACCGGCTGGTGATTCGCCTGGTCTTGCGCCAGGTGGCCGCGCGACACGTGCCACCCGATGCCCGGGGCGCAGCGACCATGCTGTGGGAAGCTGTGCGGGATGACATCGCCGACCGCCTGGGCCGGTCAGCCGCCGAGGGTCTCTTGCCACACCTCCAGAGCCGATTGCTGAAAGAGGGAGGCCTCCTCATTTTTGATGGCTTGGATCAAGTGCCACAATCCCTTCGGCGCAGGCAGGCGGTGCTCGAAGCCATTCAAGACCTGGTAGCAAGCTTGCCTAAAAACAATTCGTATGTGGTGGTGACAGCCCGGCCTCGTGCTTACGCGAATGAGGAACTGCGACTGCCCGGTTATACGGTTCTGGGCCTGGCGCCCTTTGACCGCGAGCAGGTGGATCGCTTTCTGACGCATTGGCATCAGGTGATGCGCTCCATGTTAGGCTGGGATGAAGCTGTGGCGCGCGACAAGCTCAGCCGATTGCAACTCGCTCTCAAGCAGTGGCCTCGCCTGGCCGACCTCGCCTCACGTCCCCTCTTGCTTGCGTTGATGGCGACCATGCATGCCAGTCGGGGACAATTGCCTGAAGAGCGAACTGAACTGTGCGAAGAGATCGTCCAACTCTTGATGTGGCGATGGCAGCGCACCACAGAGGCGCTGGGATCGGACGGTATGCCGCTGATCGATCCCGCGATCGCTCGCGCACAGGCGATCGGCCAGGACCGCTGGCGAACATTCGTCGAACCTTTGGCCCTGGCCGCTCATCAGCGACAGCAAGACGAATGGGGGCGCGACGAATCACCGGCCGATATTTCCGCGAGCGAGATCGCCATTGTCTCCAAGACATTGCCTGACCAATCAGATGTCGGTGCGATCCTGGAATATCTGCTTCACCGCGCTGGGCTCTGGGTTGACCGCGGCGAAGGGGTGTATGCGTTTTCGCACCACGCCTTTCAAGAGTATCTGGCGGCCTGTCATCTCGTCCGCCAGCCCAACCCCACGCAGGAATTGCGACGATGGATTTACGATGACCCGCGTTGGTGGCGACAGGTTGCTCTTTTTGCGATCGGCATCGCCAAACGATCCGAACTTCCGGCGGCTGTGCGCATGTTGGACGATTGGCTGGCAGAGTACCCGGGTGAAACGACAGACATCAGCGAGACACACTGGCGCGTCGCTGCGATGGTGGGACAGGCGCTGATTGACCTGTGTCTGACCGAAGGCTCGGAGGCGCAGACTCGCTTTGCGGCTTTGGTCGAGCGTGCCCGCCGCTGGCTGGTCAGGCTGATCGAAAGCGGTCAGCTCGATCCACACGAGCGCGCCGAGGCAGGCGATCGGCTGGGGCAGTTGGGCGATCCTCGCTTTGATGCTAGCTTTTTCTTTTTGCCCCGGCTTTACCGGGGCGAACCGGAATCATTTTTCGGATTTGTCGAAATCCGGGCCGGGCCTTTTGTGATGGGCAGCCAGCCCAGCGACCGCAAAGTACCCGAGAACGAGTTCGGCAATCCCTTGCAACTGGAAATTCCCTATCCCTACTGGATCGCACGTTACCCGGTCACTGTAGCCCAGTTCCGCGTCTTTGTACAAGACCACGGATATGACGAGCCGATCTGGTGGACCGAGGCTGGTTGGGCCTGGCGAACAGGTCAACGAGCCGTCCCGGCTTCTGAGGACAAGTCCCGTCCACTGGAGCTGCGCGGCGCACCGTGGGGATGGGACGAGCAGTGCCGCTATCCCAACCGGCCCGTTGGCGGACTGACCTGGTTCGAAGCGATGGCTTATGGCAAATGGCTGGATGCTCAATGGCGGGTGCGTTCACCGGGCGACTTGCCGCGCAAGTATCTGCTTCGCCTGCCGACCGAAGCTGAGTGGGAAAAGGCCGCTCGATCCGGGGACGCGCGGCTCTATCCCTGGGGCGACTCGAGTGGAGATGAGGACCAGGCCAGCCTCCCCGGTCAGATCGGTCACACGACAACGGTCGGCATGTATCCTCGTGGATCAAGTCCGCTGGGCCTGTGCGACATGAGCGGGAACGTGTGGGAGTGGACGCTCAGCCTGTACCAACCTTATCCTTACGATCCGCTGGACGGGCGCAACCAGCGAGACGCCCAAGGCGAGCGGGGCATTCGCGGCGGGACGTGGACGGGCCTCCGTCGAGTCGCGCGATGCGCTTATCGGAGATCAAGCTCGCCGGACACACGTGATGACCGGATGGGCTTTCGGATCGTCATCGCTCCGGCGCGCGGCGCGTTTTAGCGCCTATCCGAAAATTAGCGGGTCGGGCTCCCATGCCCTCCGACTCCCCCTGCTTCGCAGGGGGAGTTGGAGGGGGGCAGCGGCATGGGAGCCGCCTGTGCTGGGTTTTGGGGGTAGGCTCTTGGGCATTTGAAAATTTGAAAAGCGTAACTACTCTGCCGTCATTGCGAGGAGGCCCGCGAAGCGGGCCGACGAAGCAATCTCAGCGATCGGATCACAGAGATTGCTTCGCCTGCCTTCGGCAGGCTCGCAATGACAGCCTGTGCGGTAGACTGGGCTGAGTAGTTACTTGTTAATCTGCAACAGGCCGCGTTTTATGCAGGCTGAAGCCTGCACTCCAACCTCAAGTTGACACCCATGGCTGTTCAGCCCGCGCCCGGCGGGATGATGAATCATCCCGCTGATACTGAAAACTGGCTAAAGCCAGTTGAGACCGGCCCCGGCCTGCCTCAGCACGCCTGACGGGTGTGACCAAAATCAGTTGGTCACCCCGTAGGGGGAGGCCTTGCGCCTGCCCCAATGCGGGCGACCGCAAGGTTCGCCCCTACACATCAACCATATTTGGTCACACCCAATTCATTTCGCGGCGGACAGGTCTGAACAGTTACCTTTTTCGTAGATACTATGGAAACCAACCGACCACGCTTTCATTTCACACCGCCACTCAACTGGATGAATGATCCGAATGGTCTGGTGTACCATGACGGCGAGTATCACCTTTTCTACCAGCACAACCCGTACGGCAAAGCCTGGGGACACATGAGCTGGGGACATGCCGTCAGCCCTGACCTGCTGCACTGGCGGCACCTGCCGACAGCCATCTTGGAGGAGCCTCAAAGAGGCTATACGATCTTTTCAGGCAGCGCGGTCATTGACCATCACAATACCAGCGGACTCGGACAGCCCGGCGCTGCGCCGATGGTCGCCATCTACACCGCCGACTATCATCCCGACCGCGATCTGGAGGACATTCACATCGCCTACAGCCTGGACAAAGGACGCACATTCAATCAGTACGCTGGCAACCCGGTGATTTCGGTGAAGAATGGCAAATTCGGCGATCCCAAGGTGTTTTGGCACGACCCCTGCCACAAGTGGATCCTGGTGGCAATTCACGGTGCGCAACAAGGCTGGTGCGATTTCTACCGTTCGGACAATCTGCGCGACTGGCAGCTTCTCAGCTCCTTCCATGCGCCCCGCAGTGTGCCGGGCATATGGGAGTGCCCGGACCTGTTTCCGGTCAAGGTCCTTGACCCAGGTTCTGCCAGCCCTGAGGCATGGGTTCTCAAGGTCAACTCGGTGACGCCCCATCAGGGCCTGGGCATCACACGCTATTTCGTCGGCGAGTTCGATGGCCGCGAGTTCCGCGCGGACCCGGATGCGCCGCAAACGGTCAACCCCGATCGCGACGTTCTCTACGCTGAAGTAACCTACAATGATGCCCCGGATGGGCGAACTCTTCTTCTCGGCTGGATTCGCCAGTCGCCGAGCGACGACCGCGCCTGGACCGGCATGCAGTCTATCCCACGCCAGTTGATTTTGCGTCGTGTCAACGATCGCCTGCGCCTGTGTCATGAGACGGTGGCCGAACTGGGATCGTTGCGCGGGGCGCGCCACTCTGTCACTCGCAGGGATCTCACCGGGGACCTGGCTATCCTGTCCGACTGGGAGATGGGCAACGGGGCATGGGAAGTTGGCGCGCGGTTCGACCCGGGCGCAGCGGCCGAGTGCGGCGTCCTCATCCGTCTGGCGCACGCGGCTGTGGCGCGTGTGGGGTTCTCGTCGGTCACCCGCGAGCTGTTCGTTGACCCGCCCGGGCAGGCGCGGCTGGCTCTCTCGATGGACGTTGCAAGCGGCCCGGTTGAGTTGCGTTTGTTTGTGGATCGCGGCGTGGTTGAAGTGTTTGGCGGTCAGGGCCAGGCGACCATCACCGCGCCGCTCGAGCCGGAGACAGCCTGCACTGGGCTTGGCGCTTTTGCGCTCGAGGGCACGGCTCGTCAGGTGGAGATGCACCTGTGGGAGCTTGAAACGGAACCTCCCGCAGGTTTGCAACCTGCGGGAGGTTGGCTTTAGCGCAAGACGAGCGGCAGATACACTCGCTGGCACAATCCCCGATAACTGATGCCGGCCAGATTGTTCGTTCGCGTTGTCTCCGTAACCGTCCGACCAGGGTCAACGTAGGCATACAACGTGCAGGCCAACGGCCCACTCACCTGCCCGCTCAACGTGGTCGAGCCTGCCGGGCCCAACACAGGTATCGTCCGCGTGAACAAGGCCGTGCCGCCATCCAATCGGTCATCGCCATAGAATCCCACCACGGCGTCAGTTGCCGTGATCACGCCGAGATTGTACACAGTCGCCGTCACCAGCACGGTCGTTCCGGTCGGCGAGGATGTCCAAAGATAGTACGGACTGACCATCAGGTCTGGACGCACGTCCAGAGTGAAGGTGAACACATTGTTCGCCGTCCACGTCTCGCTGAACTGGCCCTGATTGACGACTGCCACGAGCGGATAGTCGCCCGCGCTCAAGGGGCCAGAATTCCATGGCGTGGTGCGGGTGACGGTCTGCCCGGCCGCCAACATGGGCACGGTGTCGGTGACGGCCAACGTGCCGGTGAGCGCGTCACGATAAAAGGCCAGCGTCGTCGTTGGCGCGTCGCTGGTACCCACGTTGCGAACGAGCGTGACCAACCCCACGTCATTGCCGCCCCAATAGTCCACACCTGCGCTGACGACTTCAAGGTCAGGGCCGAACGCGGCGAGCGTGGCCGTGTTATCGGCTTCGTCAGATTCCGTGACCAGATGATCGGGATCGGCCACGGCATACAGCACGTGCGCGCCGCCAACGGTGGGAACGGTGTAAGGAACGCTCACCGTGGCCGTCATGCCCGCAGCCAGAGGAGCAGACGAATTGGCCTTGCCGATCAGCGTCCCCCCAAAGCCGGGATCGCCGTCATAGAAAGCCACTGCCACAGCGTCTAATGCCCGGTCGCCGCGGTTTTGCACTGTGGCGCTGACGGCCAGCGTCGCGCCGACCACCGGGTGATCATCAGAGACCACCAGGCCGGTCGCAGCGAGGTTGCGCTCGAACTCGTGGCGCATCGTCATCAAATCGCTCTGCCCTTCCGTGGGCAGGGTGTAGGTGACCGTTTCGCCTGTGCCGCTGATGACGGCGGTGCGGGTGACCGGTTCGAGCGCCGTGCGGACATAGCCCATCAGCAGGTCGCCGCCTGAATCGAGCGCCGGGGCCGGGTAGCGCTCGCTGGCCGCGTCGCTGGTCAGCAGGCGCGGCAGGCCCCACAGCCCATACGTCGCATCATAGAACGAGAGATACATGTCGCGCTGAGCCGCCTGGGCGGTCAGGACAACAGCGACATTGTTCGCACCATCGCGCACGACGCGGAACTGGTCAATGCTGCCGATGGCCTCGGGCAGGGTGAGGGTGGCCGTCGCCCCGGTGGTCAGGTTCCACAGGCGCAGATCGTCCCTGGCCAGCCAGACCAACAGCGGTTGGTTGGTGCCGTTATAGATCACCTGCGGCGCGCGGTGTCCCCGGTCATCGTCGGTGCGTTGGACCGGCGTGCCCCACGATGAGCCGTTCCACTGGCTGGTGAACAACTGCAGCGTGGGCGTCGAACTGCCCGTGGGGGTCAGGTAGCGAGTGTAGGCGATCGTCGCCGCGCCGCTGCCGTAGCCGGCGGACAGCTCGACCAGGCCGGGGAGATTGTCAACCGCGGCGGCGGGCGCGCTGGTCCACCCGCCGTTGAAAAAGGCGGCCATAATGCGGTCGGGATTGGATGGGTCGCCGTACAGTGCGCCGCCGTCGTTCTGCCGCCAGACGGCGAGCAGTTGCCCATTGCTGTTGCGTGCCAACTGCGGGCGCATGTCCAACGCGTTGTTGTTTGTCAGCAGCGCCGGCGCGCTCCACAACCCGGTTGACTCGTCGTAGGTGGCCCAGGCGATCTCGATCTGCTGCGCGGTGGTGACATCCCATGTGGCAGTGACGGGCAGGGGGGCTGGCAGTCGCTCCCAGATCGCCAGGGCGTCAGATATCATGCCGCTGGCCCAGGCCACCTGCGGTGCGCTGTCGAGGTAACTGTCGTCGGTCGCCAGCACGGGCGCGCTCCAGGTCGAGCCGTCCCAGCGGCTGAAGGCGATCTCGTGCGACTGGCCGATCGGCTTGGTGACGACATCGTGGACCCACAGCAGCAGCGCGTGGTCGTTAGCCGGGTTCACCGCCAACACGGGCTGCGTGTAGGTAAAGACGTTGCTGACCAACGTGCTGGTCACTGTGCCGGCCGCAGCGGCTTGGCGCAGGGCAAAAGCGCGCGCGGCCTGCCGCCCGCCGACAAAGACAGCATAGTCGGGGCTGTCGTTATGGCCGATTGGCGACCAGCCGGCCGCGTCGCGCAGACCCTCGGACACGACACGATGCAGCCCCTCCGGATACTCCCATTCGATGACAAAAGATTTCTGATACCACAAACCAAAGACGCGCGCCTTGTAACCGGCCTCACCGCTGATCGTGATATGGTCAAACTCGAGATCTGACAGGTCGGTCAGCGGGTTGGAATTATAGAACTCGAGGCTGCCAGCAGCGGCCAACTCGACGTTCAGCTCCGAATTCAGCCAACGCACCTCATAATGGTAACCGACCGCCAGGCGGGGGCCGCCGCCGACTGCCAGGCCAGTCCACTCCAGATAGGGAGAGGCAGAGATGGTCTCGACATCGGCGGAGAGGTAAGCGTTCAGATTGCCTTGCAGGTAGATCTGGCCGAGCACGGTCAGCACCTCGCGCGGCAGGGTCTGTTGAAGCGATGTGCCGGCGCCAGGGGCGATGAAATCAACGACAAAGGTCAGCACCGGCCAACTGCGTCGGCCATAGACAGTGGCGTCAACCCGGATGGTGCCGCTGGCGGTGGGGATTTCGCACTGCACAGAATGTCCCTCCAGACTACCACTGCCCACCAGGCTGCCGCCCAACCCGACACCCACCAGGTCAATATCAACATCCGCGCCGGCCTCGACGCGCAACTTGACCGGCTTGCTGCAAGTCATGGGCAGGTAGAACCCGCCGCCGATGCCAAAACTCAGCTTGGTGCTCGAACCTGATGGGCCAAACCCCGGCGCGCCCAGGTCAATACCATCCGATGGGATGACCAGGCCCGCCGAATATTCGTGGCCGGCGCTCCACGATCCGCCGAGGGTCAGCGAGGCGATGCTGCCGACGGCCTGCAGCCCGCTCATCCAGAGTGGCGCGGCAACGGAGAAGGGCGCATAGTCAACCGGCTGGGAGGCCTGGCCCTCGGCGTTGTAGGCGATCAGGCGCAGGCTGTTCTGCCCGCTGCGCAGGACGCTGCCCATGTTGAAGGTGTGGCTGGCCCCGCTCGACGATGCTGGCTCAGAAAAGACCGCGCCGTTGAGCACAAAGTCCACCCGTCCGGGGGTCGAGCCGCGCCAGTCCACAGTCACGGCGATCTGGTTAGGGGCCGATAGCCCCTGCAGGTAGCGCCCGTCGAGGGGATAGGTGGGGCGCACGGCGGTGATCGCCAGAGGCCCGGTCTGCGGCGGCAATGTCCCGCCTCCGCCGGTAGGAGTAAAGGTCACCTGAACCGAGGCAGGCAGGGTCGCGCCGCTGCTCAGGTCGAGGACAGTGACGACAGCGTTGCCAGCGGCGGATGAGCGCAGTGTGGTAGCATACTGACCGCTGCTGTTGACCACGCCGATCGGGTTGGCAAAAGTATCCAGCCCGCCGCGGTTGGAGAGCAGGCGGACGGTGTGGCCGGGCGTGGCACGCAGCAGCGTGATGGATGTGGTCGTCGTGCCGTCGGCGGGAAGGGATGTAGGCGCAGCGGTCAGGTAGGGATAGGTGGGGGCAGCGCCGCGGGCGCGAGCAAAGATGTCCCGCGCGTCGTTGGTGTCCCCGCTGACCAGGTTGGCAGCGCCGGACTCGAAGGCGATGACGCTGCCATCGCCCGAGATCGCGGGCTTGTTAGAGAGCGAGACCGGAAAGTTACTTCCGGTGGCCTCCTGGCCGTTGCTATCCACCGAAAGCCGCCACGTCTCGCCGCTCTGCCGGTCATGGACGAAAACGTCATCTGCGGCATTATTGTCCCCCGGCACCAGGTTGGTGGCCGAGGAGACAAAGGTCACAAAGCGGCCATCGGCAGAGATGGAAAGCAGATCGCTCGCCGAGCCGTTGGCTTCGGTGCCGTCATAGCCCATCATGATGCGCTGGGTCGTCCCGCTCTGCCGGTCGCGGACGAAAACGTCACACTCGTTGTTCGTGTCCCCGCTGACCAGGTTATCGGCGCAAGAGTTGAAGGCGACATAGCGCCCGTCGCTGGAAATCGCCGCATAGCTCGCGGCCCCATTGCCCTGGACGCCGCCCGAGCTGACCGAGACACGCGAGGTGGTGCCGGCCTGACGGTCGCGGACAAAGATGTCAACGACGCCATTGGTATCGCCGCTGACCAGGTCGGTCGAGTTGGAGGCAAAAGCCACGTAACGCCCATCGGCCGAGATCGAGAAACCGAATTGCTCGGCCCCGCTATTGCCTTCCGCCTCGCTGGAAGAAACCGAGACGCGCTCGGTGGTGTTGTTTTGCCTGTCACGGACAAAGATGTCGTAGGCGTTATTGGTATCGCCGCTGACCAAGTTGGTGGAGGCCGAGGCGAAGGCCACATAGCGCCCATCGGCGGAGATGATGGCGGGGGAGGACTCGCCGTTGCCCTGTTGGCCGGTGGAAGAAAGCGAGACGCAGGCTGTCGTGCCGCTCTGCCAGTCGCGGACGAAAATCTGGTCGTGGCCGTTGGTGCAGGGGGAGGCAAGGTTGGTCGCGTAAGAGTCAAAAGCCACATAGCGCCCATCGCCAGAGATGGAGGGCAGGAAGGAATAGTCGTTGGCCTGAGCGCCGCTGGAGCTGAGCGAGACGCGCGTGGTCTGCCCGGTCTGCCGGTCGTGGACGAAAACGTCCGGGTAGCCGTTCGTGTCGCCGCTGACCAGGTTGGAAGCGTAGGAGTAAAAGGCGGCGTAGCGGCCATCGCTAGAGACCGAGGGCGCACCGGAGCCGGCGTTGCCCTGCGCGCCGGCGGACGAGATGGATACGCGGGCGATGGCAGTACTTGGAACAGTTGGAGCGATGAGGTCACGGCTATTCGTTGTGTTCAACGCATTGAGGGGTGTCTGAGAGGGAATGTGTGCCAGCAGCATGACGAGGGCGACAAACACGCCGATCAGACGACGAGGTACGGTCTTCACTTGAGCCTCCGTGGTGATGTAGGTGTGTAGCTTGACAGAGGTGCGAGTCGGGAAGGGAAGCGTATTGGCCGACAAGTGCCATACCTGTCTAGCGAGAGCAGAGTATACACCCAAGGCAAAAACCGGTCAAGGAAAAGAGCGGTCTCTGCACAGAACTCGCAATACTCCAGGCTCTCGGCGGGTCTACGAGCCACCGAACGCCGGTCACCCTGGCCCGCGTGGCCGCAGGCCAGGGCAGGCAGACCAGCTTGGAGCGACGAAAATCGTTGCGCATCGGCTTCAGAACCTGGAAATTCGCTCGACTCGTTCAAAAAGACGGGGGTCTCAACAGCTTTCGGACAGGCTACTAGAGCGGTCGCTGAGGCGCCCAGCGTTCGCTGCTCAGGGCATCGCCCTTGCGTGATGCGCGCGAGCGCTGCGTCTGCGGCTGACCGGTGACGGCCTCCAGTTCTTCTCTCAGCATCTGCACCTCGCCGGCCGCAGCTTGCAGAGCCAGGCGATACCGCGTCGTAGATTCGCTGATCGAAGCCCGCAAGCGGGCCAGCTCGTCCTTCGACATCTGCAGTTGACTCTGGAGCTGTTCTTTCTCTTTCTGGGACCGCTCGGTGAGTGCCAATAATTGCTGTCGCAACATTTGCACTTCATTGGTCGCCGCCCGCAGTTGAGCCAATCGCTCCTTCTCCACACGAGGTCGGTCCGCCGCAGCTTCCAACTGCTCCCGTAGCTCTTGCACTTCGAGCAGGGCGCCCTGCAGGTTGCTGTGAAGTTGGTCTTTTTCGGTCTGCATCTGAGCCGTGACGTTTTGAAATTGCTGTTGTAGTGCTTCGAACTGCTGGTTGGCCCGTTCCAACTGATCTTGGAGCTGATGTTTTTTGGTCAGGGCCTCACGGGTGACGGTCTGCAACTGCGACCGCAGCCAAGCCAACTCATCGCCAGAACGGCGCGCCTGGCTTTCGAGCTGCTGCTTTTCGGCCTGCGCCTGTTCGGATAGAGCTTGATAGCGTTCCTGAAGCGCAAGCAGCTCGTGAGTTGTCGCCTCCAAATGGCTTTGGGCCTGTTCCTTTTCGGCTTGGGATGTCTCCGTCAGAGCCTGCAGTTGTCCGCGCAGAGCCGCGATCTCGTCAGTCGCCTGGCGCAACTGGTACTGGAGCTGGCTCCTTTCGGCGTGGGACTGACCGATGACGGTTTGCAGGCGTTCCAGCATCATGCTCAATTCCTGGTTGGCCTGCTGCAACTGGCTTTGCAGTTGAAGCTTGTCCATCTGCATCTGGCGCGTGTCCGCCTCTGCCTGCTCTCGGAGCGCGCGCAGCTCGCAGGCGGCTGCCTGAAGCTCATTTTGAAGTTGGCCCTTTTCTGCCCACGAACGATCAGTGACCGCTTTTAGTTGTTCCTGAAGGGTATGCAATTCGCCAGTCGTCTGCTGCAAGCGGCTCTGCCATTGGTACTTTTCTGTCTGCAACTGATCTGCGACCGCCTGCAGTTGTTGTTGAAGGGTCAGCACCTCATGGGCTGACTGCTGCAACTGCGTCTGCAATTGCTCTTTTTCAGCCTGTGACTGCGCGGCCAGACTTCGATGCCGCTCTTGGAGCGCCAACAGCTCGCCCGTCGCGACTTGCAACCGGCTTTCGAGCTGCTCGCGCTCGGCTTGCGCTTGATCGGAGGTGACTTGGAGTTGCTCGCGCAGTGTTTGGATTTCGTGGGCCGCCTGGCTCATTCGCTCTTCAAAGTGACCCTTTTCCGCCTCTGACTGGTCGGTCACATTCTGCAGTCGCGCGAGCAGCGTCTGCAACTCCTGGCGCGCTCCCTGCAACTGGTGTTGAAGCTGAGCCTTTTCAGCCTGCGCCTGTTGCGCCTGTGATTGAACCTGATCTCGGAGCGCGGCCAGCTCGGTAGCCGAATCGCGCAGTTGTTCCTGCAGTTGCTCCTTGTCCTTTTGGGCCTGGCGCGTGGCATCAGACAATTCTTGTGTGAGAGACTGCACCTGGCTGGCCGCCTGGCGCCACTGGCTTTGCAGTCGTTCTTGTTCTGCTTGCGCCTGATCGGTCACCGCCTGCAATTGCGTCTGGAGGGCATCCAGCTCGCCCCCCATCAGCCGCAATTGATGCTCAAACCGTTCTTGTTCCGCCTGCGACTGACGTGCCAGGGATTGCAGTTGATCTCGCAATGCTTGCTTCTCGTTGGTCTCTCCTCTCAACTGGCTCTGAAGCTGATGGATCTCGGCCTGGGACTGGCGGGTGAGCGATTGGACCTGATCCCACAGCGTCTGCAACTCGCTGGTCGCCTGGCGCAATTGCCCCTGGAGCAGGCTCTTGTCTGCCTCAGCTTGTTGCACGACGGTCTGGAATTGCTCGTGAAGCAATTGGGCGTCTCCGAGAGCCTGCTGCAGTTGGCTTTGGAGTCGGCTCTGCTCCGCTGCAGATTCAGCCGTCACCGTCTGCAACTGCTCCCGCAACGCAGATGATTCGGCCTGGGCCTGCTGCAAGAGTTCTTGGAGCCGTGCCTGCTCGGCCATCGCCTGGGCGTCAACCGCCTCGAGCTGTTCCCGCAAAGCATGGACCTCGTCGGCGGCCTGCTGCCATTGCTGACGGAGCCGAGCATGCTCGGCTTTGAACTGATGGGTCGCCACTTTAAAGCGCTCCTGCAAGAACTGCCACTCGCGGGTGGCGTCTTGCAACTGGCTACGCAATCCAGCCTGCTCGGCCACAGACTGCTCTGCCAGGGCACGCGACTGCTCGCGAAGGGACTGTGATTCGTTCAAAGCCTGCTGCAACTGTTGCTCCAATTGCTGCTTTTCGATCTGGGATTGAGCCGCGAGAACCTGGAGCTGCTGTTGTAGGGACGACGCCTGGCGAACAGCTTCTTGCCATTGATCTCGCAGGTGAACCTTTTCCATCTCGGATTGTTCGAGGGCAGCCTGTAGCTGCTCGCGCAAGGACTGCGCTTCGTCTCCCACCTGACGCAACTGGTGTCCGAAAGCCTCTTGTTCGCTCTGGGCCTGCTCGGTAACTATTCGAAGCTGTTCGCTCAACTGCTGCAAATCGCCTGTAGCCTGCTGCAACTGATCCCGGAGTTGGCGCTTGTCCGCCTCGGATTCCTGAAGAACCGCTTGCAGTTGCTCTCGCAGAGTCGAAACCTCTTGAGAAGAGGCCAGCCACTGGCTCTGCAGCCGGTCTTGCTCCGCGCGCGACTGATCCGACAAAGTGGTAAATTGCTCTTGAAGTGTTTGGAGTTGCTCGGTCGTCACAGCCAACTGGCTTTCCAGTTGATGCTTCTCTGCTTGTGATTGCTGGGTGATCGCCTGCAACTCTGCGCGCAGCGTCTGCACCTGATCCGTCGCCAACCGCCACCGGTTTTCAAGCTGCTCTTGCTCAGCCAGAGATCGATCCGCCAGGCCTTGGTACTGCTCGCGGAGCGCAGCCAATTCGCCCGTCGCAGCTTCCAACTGTCCCTGAAGCTGCTCCCGCTCAGCCTGTGACTGCTCGGAGACAATTTGCAGTTGTTCTTGCAGCGTGTGGATTTCGCGCGCGGCCTGGCTCAACTGCTCTTGGAGGCGGCTCCTGTCTGCTTGAGATTGGTCGGTCACATCCTGCAGACGTGTCAACAGAGCCTGGACCTCGGCGTGGGCTGCCTGCAATTGACTCTGGAGCTGATCTTTTTCGGCCTGGGATTGCTGCGCCAGCTCTTGGGCTTGCGCTTGAAAGGCCAGCAGCTCATCGGCTGAATGGCGCAACTGCTCCTGGAGTCGTTCTTTTTCTTCTTGGGCTTGATGGGTCAGTATCCGTATTTCTTCTCGCAGGGCTTGAGCTTCGCCGCCGGCCTGACGCAACTGGTCCAGGAGCCTGGCTTGCTCTGCGTGCGCTTGATCGGTGACCGTCTGCAACTGCGCATGCAGTTGCTGCAATTCGCTTTCCATCTGCTCCAACTGCTGCTGGAATTGACCCTGCTCCATCTGCCGCAGGTGAGTGACAGATTGCAGTTGATCCTGCAGCACCAGCCTGGCATCAGTTTCTTCCTTGAGTTGGGCCTGCAGTTGATTGACTTCCGCCTGCGACTGACGTGTAATGACCTGTATCTGCTCCAGGAGCGTGTGGGTTTGTGCGGTCGCCTGCTGCAGGCGGCTCTCAAGTTGGCCCTTGTCTGCTTGCCACTGATCGGTGGCCGTCTGCAATTGCTCCCGCAGCGCAGCAGCCTCTCGGGAAGCCGTCTGCCATTGGCTGTGAAGCTGGTCTCGCTCTGCGCGCGAATGTTCCGACAAAGACTCGAATTGCTCGCGCAGCGTTTGAAGCTGAGCAGTGGTATCTGCCAATTGACCTTCAAGCTGTTCCTTTTCCACGCGCGACTGCTGTGCAGTGGCTTGCAATTGCTCATGGAGCGTCTGCAGTTGCTCCGTCGCCAATCGCAATTGGCTCTCCAGTTGCTCCTTCTCGACCTGCGACCGATCGGTGACCGCACGCAATTGCTCTTCGAGGCTCTCGATTTCTCCGGTCGCCCGATGCAGCCGCTGATGAAGCTGGGCTTGCTCAGCCTCAGCCTGTTGCCCGACCGTCTGTAGTTGCTCACGCAGCGAGAACAGTTCATCGGAGGCCGTGCGCAACTGCGCCTCGAGCTGATCCCTTTCCGCTCGCCACTGCCCAGTGACCTGGCGCAACTGCTCGTCAAGCGCCTCGCGCGCGCTGAGGGCCTCGCGTAACTGGCTGCCAAGCTCAGTGTTTTCGACTTGCGCCTGCCGGGTCGTTGCATCCAACTGCTCTCGGAGGATTTGAAGTTCGTGGGCCGCGCTCTGCAGTTGGTCCTCAAGCTCGGCCTTCTCTCGTTGGGATTGCTCAGCAGCAACCTGCAACTGGTTCCTGAGCGTCTCGACCTCACCGGTCAATTGGGCGACCAGAGCCTGGAGCCGCGCCTGTTCGGCTTGTGCCTCGCCGGTGAGAGTACGCAGTTGTTCTCGTACAGCCTCCAGCTCGCTGCCCGCTTGATACAGCCGGCCCTGAAGCTGATCCTTTTCTGCCTGCCACTGCCCGGCTTCTGCTCGCAAGCGACCTTTCAACATCTGAAGCTCGTTGACCGCTTCTCGCCATCGGCTGCGGAGCTGATCTTGCTCACTGCGCGCTTCGTCCATGACCGCCTGCAGATGTCGCTGAAGTGTTTGGAGTTCTTGCCCGTGCTGTGCCTTTTCGGCTTCCGATTGCTCGGAGACTGTACGCAATTGCTCTTGGAGTGCTGCAACCTGGCGCGTGACTTGCTGCAGTCGGTCTTGCCACTGTTCCTGGTCAGCCTCCGATTGACAGGTGAGGGCGCGCATCCGTTCCTGAACAGCCAATAGCTCACCGGTCGCCTCTTGGAACTGAGCCTGGAGGTGTCCCTTTTCCACTTCCGATTCTATCGTGACGGTCTGCAACTGCTCGCGCAGCGCTTGCGCCTCGCCCATCGCTTGCTGCAACTGACGTTCGAGCTGTGTCCGCTCCATTTCGAACCGAGCGGCCACTGCCTGCAACTGCTCGCGCAGCACTTGGGCTTCTTCGACAGCCTCATGCAACTCGCTGCGGAGTTGGCCTTTGTCCGCCTCGGCCTGAACCGTGGCCGCGCACATCTTCTCTTGCAGTGACTGTAACTCTCCAACAGTTTGGCGCAGCAGGCTTTCGAGCTGGCTCTTGTCCACTTCCGAGTGGTGAACAGCCGCCCGAAGCTGTTCTCGTTCATCCATCATCAACTGCAACTGGCTATTCAGCCGGTTCTTTTCGATCTCAGCCTGAGCGGTGGCGGCCTCAAATTGCTCGCGGAGCGTCTGCAATTCACGAGCCGCCTGATGCAATTGGGTCTGGAGTTGTTCGCTCTCGGCCCGCGACTGACTCGACAGGCTCTCAAACCGTTCCTGCAGCGCGTGCAACTCATTGACCGCCTGATGCCATCGTCCTTCAAGTTGGGCTTGTTCCGATTGGGATCGGGCTGACAACGCCTCGAACTGCTCTTGCAGCGTCTGTAGCTCGATGGTCTTGGCCCCCAATTGACCCTGGAGTTCTTCTCGCTCGGTTTGCGACTGAACGATGACCGCCTGCAGTTCACTCGCCGTCGCCTGCAAGCGATCCAAGAGTTGTGCCTTTTCTGCCTGGGACTGCTCAGTGACAACCTGGAATTGCTCGGAGAGTGCCTGCAGTTGCTCTTGAAGCCGGGCCTTGTCCGCCTGCGCTTCCAAGGTCTTGATTCGCAACTGTTCTTGCAGTGCCAGCAGCTCGTCGGCCGCAACCTGCAACTGACGCTCGTATTCGGCTCTTTCGGATTGCAATTGATCGGTGACGGTCTGGAATTGCTCTTTCAGCGTCGCCAGTTCGCTGGTGGTTATCTGCCATTGGCTTTCAAGCTGATGGCGCTCGACTTTAGATCGGCGAGAGAGGTCGAGGAACTGCTCGCGCAGGGCTTGCAGGTCAGTCGCCGCCTGTTGCAATGCATCTTGCAGCCGGGCCTTGTCCGATTGCGCCTGATCGATGACAGCCTGCAGTTCCGATCGCGCTGTTTGCAGTTCGCCTTCGAGCCGGGTTCGCTCCGCCTCAGATTGATGAGTCAGGTCAAGGAATTGCTCGCGCAGGGTTTGCAGATCCGTCGTCGCCTGTTGCAACTCGTCCTGAAGTTGGGCTTTTTCTGACTGTGCCTGACCGGTGACGATTTGCAGACGCTCTTGCATTGACTGCAATTCGCGGGTGGCTGTTTGCAGCTCGCCTTCGAGCCGGGTTCGCTCCGCCTCAGACTGATGAGTCAGGTCGAGGAATTGCTCGCGGATGGTCTGCAGATCCGTCATCGCCTGTTGCAGCTCGTCCTGAAGTTGGGCTTTTTCTGACTGTGCCTGACCGGTGACGATCTGCAGACGCTCTTGCATTGACTGCAGTTCGTGGGTAGCGGCTTGCAGCTCGCCTTCGAGCCGGCTCTTGTCAACCTCAGACTGATGAGCCAGATTGGAGAATTGCTCGCGTAAGGTCTGCAGGTCAGCCGCCGTGTGTTGCAACTCATCTTGGAGTTGGGCCTTCTCTGCCTGCGCCTGCTGCGCGAGGGTCTGCCATTGCTCCTGAGCTACCTGCAGCTCGGTTGTGGCCGCTTGCAGTTGGCTCTCGAGCTGCTCTTTTTCTGCTTGCGCTTGCTGAATGACCACCTGGAGTTGATCGCGCAACGTCTGTAACCCCTGGTCCGCAGCCTGCAGCGAGTTCCGAAAACTCGCATCCAGCGCCGTCAACGTCGCCCGTAAGGCCGTCAACCGGTCATGGGCCTCGGCTAGCTCCGTTTGCAGTTGCGCTTTTTCCGCCTGCCACTGTTGCGTCTCGGCCTGTGCCTGCGCCTGGACAGCCGCCAGTTCACCCTGCGCCTGTTGGAGTTGACTCGCGAGCCTGCCCTGGTCGGCCTCCGCCTGCGTGACCGCCTGATGGAATCGCCCGGCAAGCACCTGATACTCTTGGGACGCCCGCTGCAATTGGCTCTCAAGCTGCTCGCGCTCGGCTTGCGCTTGCAGGGTCACACCCTCCAATTGCCCTCTCAGCGTTTGAATCTCTTCGGCCGCCTGGCGTAACTGGTCGCCCAGTTCACCCTTTTCCATCTCCGATTGGGCCACGACGGCTCGCAACCGCTCTTGAAGCGCCAAGAGCTCGCCCGTCACCTGTTGAACGTGAGCCTGGAGTTGACTCCGTTCGGCTTCTGAATGATCAGACAGCGCCCGGAATTGCTCCTGGAGACCAAGCAACTGCGTCTGAAGCTGGTCTCGCTCGGCCTGCGATTGAGAGATGACGGTGTCCAATTGCTCTCGCAGTCTCTGCAACTCATCGGTCGTGTGGTGCAGCTCACCAGCGGTCCGCTGCAGCTCGCTCTGCAAACGTTCCTTTTCCGTTTGGAATTGAGCAGAGATCGCCCGCTCATGCTCTCTGAGAGCATCTGTCTCGGCGAGTGCCCGTTGCAGTGCGTCTTGGATCTGGGCTTTCTCTGCTTCGGATTGCTGCCAGTCCTGGGTTGCCTGTCGCAACCGGCCTTCGAGCTGGTGCTTTTCGGCATTGAACGTGCGTGACTGTTCCCTGAGGATTTCAATTTCACCGACGGCGCGACGCAGCCAATCGGGGATCTGCGTCCTGGTTGCTTCAGATTCGGAGGCCAAGACATCCGGCTGTTCTGGCGCGGCTTGCAGCTCACCTCTTTCCCTCAACCACAGGTTCAAGAGCCGGTTCTGATCGGCCTGGTATTGGTCTGCGACGACCTGGAGCAGGACTCGAGACCTTTGCAACTCGGCATTGGCTTCTTGCAGCTCACCCGCCATGGCTTGAAGTTCATTTTGAAGCTGTTGCCTGTCATGTGAACGCCCATTGATGGACTGGACCTGGCTCAATTTCCGCAGTCGGCCGGTGATGGCCTGAAGGGTCATGGGCACAGCAGACAGCTTGCCCACGATCTCTTTCAGCGTTTGGAGCTGATCAATGGTTTGCTTATGCTGATACCGGGCTGGACGCTGGCCAGCCTGCAACTGTCCGGCGGTAGTGTGCGGGGGTTCTTCGAGCACATAGAGCTCGAGCTTGAGGCGCTGCAGTTGATCGGGGGTTTGCCCTCGCTCGGCCTGGAGCTGATCAACAAGAGCCTCAACATATTCACGCAGCCTTTGCCAATTGTTCGCTACCTGTTCGAGTTGTTGTTCAAGCTTTTCCTTCTCGGCCTCGGATTGTTCGGCCCAAGCCCGCGATTGTTCCTGCAGGCTCTGCCATTCACTTGTCGCCTGCTGCAACTGGCGTTCGAGCTGTCCCTGTTCTACCTCGAACCGGGTAGTGGCGGCTTGGAACTGCTCGCGCAATGCCTGCGCTTCGTCCATCACCTGCTGCAGCTCAGCGCGGAGCCGGCCCTTGTCCGCTTCGGACTGAACAGTGACCGCGCGCATTTGCTCCTGGAGTGACTGTAACTCGCCTACGGTTTGCTGCAGTTGATTTCGCAGTCGGTCCTTTTCCGCCTCGACATGGCTGACGGTGGCCTCAAGTTGCTCCCGGTCATTCATCGTCTGCTGCAACTGGCTGTGAAGCTGGCTTCTTTCGGCCTCAGCCTGGGCGGTGACAGCGCTCAGTTGTTCACGCAGGGACCCCAATTCATCGGTCACCTGTCGAAGATGGCTCTTTTCTATCTCAGTCTGTTCGACGGCCGCCTGTAACTGCTCGCGCAACGAAAGCGATTCCGCTTGTGCCTGATGCAGTTCACCAGTCGCTTGCTCCAACTGCTCGTGGAGTTGAGTGTTCTCCGCTGTCGCATGAGCCTGGACGAGCTGTAACTGCTCGCCAAGAGTCTGGGCTTGAATTGCTGCCTGCTGCAACTGGCTCTGCAGCTCAGCCCTCTCAGCGGCAAACTGTTCGGCCATCGCACGCGACTGTTTTTGCGCAAGCTGCAAATCATTCGAGGTCTGCTGCAATTGATTCTCAAGCTGCCGTTTCTCCGCCTCAGATTGGGTGGCGACGACCTGCAACTGACCCTGCAGTTCTGCCTTCTCCCTCTCGGCATGGTCGAGGGCTACTTGGAGTTGCTCGCGCAGCGATTGCGCTTCATCCACGGCCTGGCGCAGTTGATGCTCAAGCCGCTGCTTTTCCGCTTCGGCTTGCGCCGTGATCACCTGCAATTGGCTTTCGAGTTGCTCGCGTTCCGCCTGTGACCGGGCAACCAGGTTTCGATGTTGCTCTTGCAATGACAGCAGCTCGCTCGCGGTGGCTTGCAGCCGGCCTTCGAGTTGTTCGCGTTCCGCCTGCGTCTGAGCCGAGGTCGTCAGCAATTGCTCGCGCAGCGATTGTGCTTCGTCCGTCGCCTGTCGCCATTGATGCTCAAGCTGCTGCCTGTCCGCTTCGGCTTGAGCCATGACCATCTGCAACCGGCCTTCGAGTTGTTCGCGTTCCGCTTGCGCCTGAGCCGAGACCGTTTGCAGTCGCTCCTGCAGCGATTGCGTTTCGTCCGCCGCCCGGCGCAGTTGATGCTCAAGCTGCTGCTTCTCCACTTCGAATTGAGCCGCGACGGCCTGCAACTGGCTTTCGAGTCGCTCTTTCTCCGCCTGCGCCTGAGCCGAGACCATCTGCAGTTGCTCACGCAGCGATTGTGCTTCGTCCGTCGCCTGTTGCCACTGATGCTCAAGCCGCTGCCTGTCCACTTCGGCTTGAGCCGTGACCGCCTGCAATTGGCCTTCGAGTCGCTCGCGTTCCGCCTGTGACCGGGCAACCAGGTTTCGATGTTGCTCTTGCAGTGACAGCAGCTCGCTCGTGGTGGCTTGCAGCCGGCCTTCGAGTTGCTCTTTCTTCGCCTGCGCCTGAGCCGAAGTCGCCTGCAGTTGCGCGTGCAGTGATTGTGCTTCGTCCGTCGCCTGTCGCCATTGATGCTCAAGCTGCTGCCTGTCCGCTTCGGCTTGCGCCGTGACCGCCTGCAGCCGGCCTTCGAGTCGCTCTTTCTCCGCCTGCGCCTGAGCCGAGACCGTCTGCAGTTGCTCGCGCAGCGATTGGGCCTCATCTGTTGCCTGTCGCCATTGATGCTCAAGCTGCTGCCTGTCCACTTCGGCTTGCGCCGTGACCGTCTGCAGTCGGCCTTCGAGTTGCTCTTTCTCCGCCTGTGCCTGAGCCGAGACCGTCTGCAGTTGCTCGCGCAGCGATAGCAGCTCACTCGACTTGGCTTGCAACTGGCCTTCGAGTTGCTCTTTCTCCGCCTGCGCCTGAGCCGAAGTCGCCTGCAGTTGCGCGTGCAGCGATTGCGTTTCGTCCGCCGCCCGGCGCAGTTGATGCTCAAGCTGCTGCCGCTCCGCTTCGGCTTGAGCCGTGACCGCCTGCAACCGGCTTTCGAGTCGCTCTCGCTCCGCCTGCGCCTGAGCCGAGGTCGTCAGCAATTGCTCGCGCAGCGATTGTGCTTCGTCCGTCGCCTGTCGCCATTGATGCTCAAGCTGCTGCCTGTCCGCTTCGGCTTGCGCCGTGACCGCCTGCAGCCGGCCTTCGAGTCGCTCTTTCTCCGCCTGCGCCTGAGCCGAGGTCGCCTGCAGTTGCGCATGCAGCGATTGTGCTTCGTCCGTCGCCTGTCGCCATTGATGCTCAAGCTGCTGCTTCTCCACTTCGAATTGAGCCGCGACGGCCTGTAATTGGCCTTCGAGTTGCTCTTTCTCCGCCTGTGCCTGAGCCGAGACTGCCTGCAGTTGCTCGTGCAACGATTGCGCTTCGTCTGCTGCCCGGTGCAGTTGATGCTCAAGCTGCTGCTTCTCCACTTCGAATTGAGCCGCGACGGCCTGCAACTGGCCTTCGAGTCGCTCTCGCTCCGCCTGCGCCTGAGCCGAGACTGTCTGCAGTTGCGCATGCAGCGATTGTGCTTCGTCCGTCGCCTGTCGCCATTGATGCTCAAGCTGCTGCCTGTCCACTTCGGCTTGAGCCGTGACCGCCTGCAACCGGCCTTCGAGTTGCTCGCGTTCCGCCTGCGATTGGACAACTAGGCTGCGATATTTCTCTTGCAGTGACAGCAGTTCGCTTGATGTGGCTTGCAGCCGACGTTCAAGCTGTTCTCGTTCCGCCTGCGTCTGAGCCGAGACTGCCTGCAGTTGCTCGTGCAACGATTGCGCTTCATCCACAGCCTGTTGCCATTGATGCTCAAGCTGCTGCCGCTCCACTTCGGCTCGAGCCGTGACCGCCTGCAACCGGCCTTCGAGTTGCTCTTTCTCCGCCTGCGCCTGAGCCGAAGTCGCCTGCAGTTGCGCGTGCAGCGATTGTGCTTCGTCCGTCGCCTGTCGCCATTGATGCTCAAGCTGCTGCCTGTCCGCTTCGGCTTGAGCCGTGACGGCCTGCAACTGGCTTTCGAGTTGCTCTTTCTCCGCCTGCGCCTGAGCCGAAGTCGTCAGCAATTGCTCGCGCAGCGATTGCACTTCGTCGGCAGTCTGGTGCAGTTGATGCTCAAGCTGCTGCTTCTCCACTTCGAATTGAGCCGTGACCGCCTGCAACCGGCTTTCGAGTCGCTCTTTCTCCGCCTGCGCCTGAGCCGAGACCGTTTGCAGTCGCTCATGCAGCGATTGCGTTTCGTCCGCCGCCCGGCGCAGTTGATGCTCAAGCTGCTGCCGCTCCACTTCGGCTTGAGCCGTGACCGCCTGCAACCGGCTCTCGAGTCGCTCTTTCTCCGCTTGCGCCTGAGCCGAAGTCGCCTGCAGTTGCGCGTGCAGCGATTGTGCTTCGTCCGTCGCCTGTCGCCATTGATGCTCAAGCTGCTGCTTCTCCGCTTCGGCTTGAGCCGTGACGGCCTGCAATTGGCCTTCGAGTTGCTCTCGCTCTGCCTGCGACTGAGCCGAGACCGTCTGCAGTTGCTCCCGCAGCAAGTGCAGCTCGTCGCTTGTTTCCTGCAGCCGAAGCAGATGCTGCCCCTTTTCTTCCTCAGCCTGCTGGCTGAGGGCGCGCAGCTCCTCACGAAGTGCCCAGGCTCCACGTGTCGCTTGCTGCAATTGATCTTGGAGCTGCGCTTTTTCCAACGCCGATCGATCGGTCACTGCCTGTAGTTGTTCCCGCAGCAACGATAATTCGCCCGTAGCGGTCTGCAACTGGCCCTGCAGTTGAGCCTTCTCTGCCTCGAATTGGTCAACGGCATTTTCAAGCTGCGCTCGCAATAACCATAGCTCGCCCTCATAGCGAGCCTTGTCCGCCTTGGACTGACTCGTGACGACTTGTAACTGCTCGCGCAGAGCTTGGGCCTCACCTGATGCTTGTTGCAGGTGTCGCTGAAGCTGAGCCTGGTCCGCCTCGGACTGAGCCGTGATGGCGCGCAACTGCTCTTGCAGTGACTGATATTCTTCAACTGCTTGGTGCCATTTGCGCTGAAGCTGATCTTTTTCGACTTCGGAGCGATCGGTCAGCGCCCGAAGCTGCTCACGCAGCGACACCAGCTCGCTGGTCGTGGCCTGCAACTGGCCTTGTAACCGCTCTTGTTCGGCTTGGGCTTGATCGGAGACGGCGCGCAATTGCCCGCGCAGCGTCTGAAGCTCATCAGCGGCCCGGTGTAGCTGATATTCGAACTGGGATTTTTCTGCTTGTGCCTGCTCGGTGGCAGCCTGCAACTGCTGCCGGAGGACTTGCATGCCCTCGGTGGCGCGATCCAGCCAGCCCTGGAGTTGGGCCTTTTCGATCTGCGACTGGTAGGCGTTCGCCTCCAGTTGCGCCTGAAGTGTCTGGATTTCGTCTGTTGCCTGCTGCAATTGAAATTGGAGCTGGCTTTTCTCCGTGTGAAGTTGCACCGTGACAGATTGCAGGCGATCCCTTTGGGCTTGCAGCTCGCTGGTCGCCGTCTGCAACTGGCCCTGGAGTTGGGTCTTTTCCAGTTGGAACTGCCCGGTGACAATTTGTATTTGCTCTTTCAGCGCATGCAGCTCGCTCGTTGTGACTTGTAGCTCATGGTGGGCGGTCTCCAACTGGCTGTGTAGGTGCTCCTTGTCTGCCTGTGATCGCTCAGTGACGGTCTGCAAGCGCTCCTGGAGAGCTTGGAGCTCGGCGGTTGTGCTGTGCAACTGGCTTTGAAGCTGACTCTGTTCTGCCTGAGATTCTGTGATGACAAGATGGATTTGCTTTTGGAGCGACTGCAACTCGGCCGTCGCTGCCTGTAGCTGCACTTCGAGGTGTTCCTTTTCGGTCTGCGACTGACTGGTGACGGCCTGTAGACGCTTTCTCGCTGCGCGCAGTTCGCGAGTGCTTTCTTGCAGTTGGCCAAGCAGTTGATCTTTTTCCAACTGTGACCGGGTATGGGCGTCTTGCAGTTGTTCCCTCAGGGCAGTGACTTCGTCAGTCGCCTGTTGGAATTCTCGTTGAAGCTGAGCCTTTTCGGCCTGGGATTGGTCAACCAGTTCCTGCAGTTTGCTGCTGGCTGCCTGCAAATGATCCTGAAGCTGTTGCTTTTCTGTTTCCAATTGACGCGCTATAGCCTGGATCTGCTCACGAAGCTCATCCCGTTCGTAGGTGACCGCCGTCAGTTGTCGTTGATGCTCGGTCTCTTCGGCCTGAACCTGTTGCCGGGCCACTTGCAGTTGCTGACGAAGCGCTGCCAGCTCACCGGTCGCCGCCTGCAATTGACTTTGGAGCTGGCTCTCTTTGGCCCGTGCCTGGCGAGCGAGCAACTGCGCTTGTTCATGCAGGCTCTGTCGCTCACTCAAGGCCGCCTGCAATTGATTTTGCAGCTTGTCTTTTTCTGCCTCGAACTGATAGGTTATGGTTTGCAGTTGTTGGCGGAGGGCGTCCACCTCGCTGGCAGCAGCCTGCAATTGACTTTCGAGCTTGCTTCTCTCGATCTGCCAATCCTCGGAGACAATCTCTACTGACTCGAAGGGTAACACAACCGGGTCAACTTCCAATGGCGGGAAACGCGAGGGCGGCTGACGTTGTGCTGGCGCCTGAGCGGAAATAGCTTGCAAGCGTCTTTTGAGGGCCTGCAAGTCACTTGTGGCAGAGTGCAGTTGGATTTGAGGTTCTCTGACTGTTGTGGGTGGCTCGCGTGATGCAGCTTCAGTGTGTATCGTCATGGGTTCCGACCCCCTTTGCGTACAAGCTGCTTGACCCGTATCGAACGATCAACAACACTCAGTACACGGGTTGCTCAAGCCAAGATGGCTCCAGCATCTGGCGATATGATGGCGGCCAAGGAGAGGAATGAATAAAAGGGATGAGGTTCCGACTTGCTCAGTCGGGATAGACAGCCAAGCTCGAAAACAATCAACAGACAAATGCTTGAGGCTTACATTCGATGAGGCTGCGGTGAGGATAAATGGCGTGGTCTGCTGCGCCGGGGGAGATGCACTCGATCGCGCGTGGCTCCACACGTCCCAAGATCGTGCCAACCCTCCCGAGTCAGCACAGCTTGACCCGATGCAACTTGGCGCAGGTAGAGCTTTCATTGGGCAGGTAGTGTGTCTACAACTCATGTCGGCTTCTGCCAGAGTAGCGCCATGGGGGCGGCACTGCTTTGGCACCAACCGCAATACCAGGTATCATTCCCACATTTGGCAAGTGCCACTTTTCGTGAGAACTTGGCCGACTTTGCATAAGATTTTACATCGTTATACACATTTTGTCAAATTGACATATAGTTCTAACCAACCCATAACTTTATGGCATGTTGCATCTTGCGACTAGTGATGTATAATCTATCTTGCCCGTTGTAATCATGTCATTATGTCGCACAAAGCAAAAAGCCATACGGCCTGATCAAGTCGTATGAGAGACGCCCCCCATGACTAGAGCAGCAAAGTCCAAACTGCCCGCACGCACATCCGCTACCGCCCAAAAGCGAAAAACAACGGCAGCGAAGCGCAAGACGATCGCGCCCAATCCCAAGTCGGCCACAAAAAGTCGCTCCGCCGAGTTCGATCGCTTGCGGGCAAATTATCTCTCGCACCTCCAACGAACCTGGCGCGCGCTTGACTTTAAGGGCATCCCACAACTGGACACGTTCTCGCGCGAGTTGTTGCTTGAAGATGTATATGTACCACTGGTGGCACGGCCCGAAATGCCGGCAGGCGAGACCTGGGATCGCCGCGCAGCAGGACGCGCCATCAGCAGAGACGTTCTGCCAGAACAGGTATTGGATGACGTTGATGCTTCGCCTGTGTCGATCGAGCGGGCGTTGGCCGATAAACCTCGCGTGGTCGTCATCGGCGATCCGGGATCCGGCAAAACCACTTTGCTCAAGCATCTCGCGCTGACCCTGGCCGGGAGGCCGGACAGCCCCCTACCCATCCTGATCCCGCTCAATGCCTACGCCGATACGCTGGCACGATCCGATCACAACCTGCAACAGTATCTGCCAGAATATTTCGCCGGCTTGGAACAAGGCCTATCGGATCTGAGGCCGCTGTTCGATAGAGAGATCGCGCGCGGCCAGGCGCTGATCCTGCTCGATGGGCTGGATGAGGTCCAACGCGAACGTGCCCACCTGGTCAACAAGGTCGAGGCCCTTGCCCGCGAGGTCGTTGCGCTCGGCAACAAGGTCGTCGTCACCAGCCGGATCGTGGGATACCGCGAATCGCCGCTCGACCCGAAAGAGTGGGCGCTCTATACCCTGCTTGACTTTGATCGTGACGACATCGAAGAGTTTGCGGCCAGGTGGTGCGTTGCGTTTGAAAAGAGCACGCTCGGCGACACCATCGAGGCGCGTCTGGCCGCCGAGACGGAGCGACGCAGCTTGCTGGAGGCGATTGACGCCAACCCCGGTGTGGCGAACCTGGCCAGCAACCCACTCTTGCTCACCATCCTGGCGCTCATCAAGCGGCAGGGCGTCAAACTGCCCAACCATCGCGTCGAGCTATACGAGTTGTACCTCAAGACACTCATTACGGCGTGGAGCAAGGCACGCGCGCTCGACAGGCGACCAGTCGGCCCGCCGCTCGATTACCTGCAAACGATCTCGGTTCTAGGCCCATTGGCACTTTGGCTGCGCGAAGAAAACCCCACGGCGGGCCTGGTGCCCAAGGAGCGATTGATCGAATGGCTGGCCCATCACTTTACCGGCGAAGACTGGGGGCTGCTGCCTGGCCCGGCCGCCGAGCGAGCGATCGAGTTCCTGGAAAGTGTGCGCAAGTACTCGAACCTGTTGCTGGAGCGCGGGCAAGGGCGCTTTGGCTTTATCCACTTGACGCTCGAAGAGGCATTAGCCGCGCGCGGCCTGGTCCAGCAGGGACAGTTGAAATTGGATCCGTGCCTCGACATCATCCGACGCCATCTCACCGATCCAGGCTGGCGCGAAACGATCTTGCTGGCGGTCGGCGTGTGGGGACTGGTGCGCGAGCAGCCCCGTGTGGCAGGCGAGGTCGTGCGGGCCATCTTGAAAATGAACTGCGCGGGCGCGGACGCCGGCAAGAATATCTTGATGGCCGGCGCCTGCCTCAAAGATATTGGCGCGATGGGGATGGGGCACGGCGCGGCGAACGAGGTCGTCGAGGCATTGGTGGCCGCATCGCGTAACCGCGCACTTCCACCGGTCGCTCAACGAGATGCCGGATTCATGTTGGGCCGCGTCGGTTGGATGCCGTCTGACCTGGATGCTTTCCTGCCGGTTCCAGCCGGTCTGTTTCTGTATGGCGATAACAAAAAGCCCGTCGAACTTGGCGTGCCCTTTGCCATCGCCAAATATCCGGTCACCAACCTGCACTATCGTCGTTTCATCGAGGCGGACGGCTACAACCGCCGCGAATTTTGGAGCGACGAGGGATGGGCCTGGCGCACGGGAAGTTATGATGCTCACGCGCCCATCGAGGCGAGGGACTGGCTGACCCGGCGTCCGCCAGACAAGCGCCGGGAGCCGTTCTATTGGCAAGACGCCAAGTGGAACAACCCACTCGCCCCGGTGGTCGGCATCAGTTGGTTCGAGGCCGAAGCCTACTGCCACTGGCTGACCCGGCAACTGGGCAAGCCGGCTCGACTGCCGACAGAAGCCGAATGGGAAAAAGCGGCCCGAGGGACCGATGGCCGGCTGTGGCCGTGGGGCAACGAATGGAACAAGCATCTCTGCAATAACCGGGAGCTGGGATTCGGTCATCTGTGCATCGTGGGCATGTTCCCGAAAGGCGCCAGTCCCTACGGCGCGCAGGACATGGCAGGCAATGTTTGGGAGTGGACCAGTTCAGTCAAGATTCACGACAGAATCGTCTATCGCGCTGTGCGCGGCGGCTCGTGGACGTACTTTAAGAGGCTGACCGGCTGCGCGTACCGATTAGGTTACATGCCCGCCAGTTTTCACACTCAGGTCGGCTTTCGGGTGATTTGCCAGGAAGGGTGACTGTCACATTTTGGGCCTCGTGCGGTGTTTATTGTATGCAAGTAGGACGACATCTCCCATGCCGTCCATCGGGCAACGGAGCAAGAGTGGCAGCGACAGATAGCGTGTTGTTGAGTCGTGCGCGCGCAGGCGATCAGGCTTCGTTCGACGAATTGTTCCTGCGCTACTATGGCCGCATCTATGACGTACTCTTTCGCCTGACCGGCGACGCCGCCGAGGCAGACGACCTGACGCAGGAAACGTTCATTCGGCTGTATCGCCACCCGCTGCCAGAGTCACCGGGACGCGAGCACAATGTGGGTGGCTGGCTATATCGCGTGGCCGTCAACCTGGGCTACAATGCGTTGCGCGCTTCTCACCGCCGGGTCACTCATGAGCAGGCCGACGAGGCGCCGTCATTTGCCGACCCCGAAGCCGCCGCCGTCGAAAGCGACGAACGTCGCCGCGTGCGCGAGACGCTCGCGCTGCTTTCACCGCAGCAGGCGCAATTGCTCCTGCTCCGCCATGCCGGGCTTTCTTACAAGGAGCTAGCCCAGGCCCTGGACGTAGCTCCCACCTCGATCGGCACGCTCCTGGCACGCGCCGAGCGCGCGTTCGAGGCGCGATACCGGGCCATGGTCGGGACTGACGCCACAGGAGTGAACGATGCACACGAATGAAGGAACACTGCGGGCCTATCTCGACGGCGAGCTGAGCCAGCCGGCGTGCAACACTGTCGCCGCACACCTGCGCGAGTGTGGCGCGTGCCGCAAGCAGTTGGAAGCGCTGGCGTCGCGCGCCTCGGCCACGTCGGGACATCTTCAGGCGCTTACGCCCCGCGGGGCCGAACGGCCCGCGCCTGCTCCGATCGCGCTCTCCCGGCTTCACGCGCGTCTATCCGACGAACACAGTCAGCCGGTGTCCTCATACCGGCCAGAAGAAGGAGGTTTTTCTGCCATGTTCCAACGAATGTTCAATCGCAAGTATCGGGCCGTGTGGGCGGGTCTGGCGGTCATTGTGATCATTGGCCTGCTCTTTACCCTGGCCCCCGTGCAGGCCGCCGCGAGCGAATTCCTGGGGCTGTTTCGCGTTCGCAAGTTTGCCATCGTCGCCATCAATCCGGCTGACCTGCAAGACCTGAACCAGATCGGCGGTCAAATTGACAAGCTGCTTTCCGATCAGGTGACGGTGGTCAAGCAGCCGGGTGAGACCGTGACGGTGGCAAGTACCGCCGAGGCTTCACAAAAGGCCGGCATCCGCGTTCGATTGCCGTCGGCACTTGATCAGCCCAAGCTGCGCGTGCAGGATGGTGTGGACATCAAGCTCCAAGTGGACCTGGCGCGCATCCAGGCGATCCTCGACGCCGCCGGCCGCAGCGACATCAGGCTGCCCCAGGCCTTGGACGGATCGAATGTCGAGTTCGTCATCCCACCGATGGTCACCGCCGAGTACGGCAGTTCCTCCTACGGGGCCGATTACGTGATGCTGGTGCAGCTTGCCAGCCCAACAGTGGATGCGCCCGCAGGTATCAACCTGGCTCAGATCGGCGAAGCGATGCTGCAGCTCCTGGGCCTTTCGCCGGCCGAAGCCCGGCACTTTGCGCGCTCGATTGACTGGTCGTCTACGTTGGTCATCCCGATGCCGACCGACGCCGGCTCGTTCCGCGACGTGAACGTGGACGGCACGCAGGGGGTGCTCATCGAGTCCAGACCACAATCTCGTAGCATGCGCAGGACGCAATACACGCTGCTCTGGCAAAAGAACGATGTCGTGTACGGCCTGGTGTGGTGGAACGACGCCACGCGCGGGATCGAGATCGCCAATTCGCTCCGGTAGAGACAACTGCACGAACCGACCTGGGCAAGGGCGAGCCTTGCCCCTACACAAAGAGGGCGGCCTCGGCCAGTTGGCGGGGCCGCCTTTTCTTTGGTAGAATCAGCGCCGATGCTGCAAGAGCGCCGCCGCTTTCTCTATCCGATCCCGACCCGCCGCCCTCCGCCCTCACGCTGGCCGACGGGCAAGCCGGAGCGCAAGCCGCTGCGCCGCAACGTCGCGGCGCTGGTCGCAGTCGCGTTTCTCGTCTCGATGTCACTTGCCGTGTTGCTCGCGCCTGTCCTCGCCCCGGTTCAGCCGATGCAAGTGAACACCCTCAATCAATTTTCCCCGCCCAACCGCACCCATCCGTTGGGCACCGATTTCCTTGGGCGAGATGTGCTGAGCCGTCTCCTTTACGGCGGCAGGTTGACGCTCGGCGTGGGGCTGGTAGCGGCGGCCGTCGCTGCCTTGCCTGGGCTGACGTTGGGGTTGATCGCAGGATACTATGACGGTTGGCTCGACGAGGTGATCGCGCGGACGATGGACGTGCTGCTGGCGATCCCGTATCTCTTGCTCGCGCTGACCATCGTCGCGCTGATGGGCCAGCGGCTCGAAGGCGTGGCGTTGGGGATCGGATTGGCCGGAATACCCGGCACCGTGCGCGTTGTGCGTTCGGCGGTGGTGAGCTTGCGGCGGAGGCCGTTTGTGCTCGCTGCGCGATCGGTCGGCTGTACCGAGGCGCGCATCTTGTTGCGTCACATTTTGCCCAACGTCATGGGGACGCTGCTGGTCATCGCCACGCTGCAAGTGGGCTGGGCAATCTTGAACGCCTCGGCGCTGACGTTTTTAGGGGTGGGCACACCGCCGGGCGTCCCAGAGTGGGGGGCGATGCTGCACGAGGGGAGGCTTTACCTGCGCCAGGCGCCGTGGGTCGCCCTGGCCTCTGGTTCGATGCTCACGCTGACGGTGCTTTCGGTGAATCTGGTGGGCGATGGCTTGCGGGATGCGGTGGATCCGAGGCTGAGGCTCTAAACTCGTGCACTCTACCCGGCGGGCATCGTGCGCGAGCCTCCCAGTCCGATCACTTCGCCCAGCCTGAGAGCATCTTGTTCAACCCGTTGTATCAAACCGGCCTGCTCGCCCGGCTCCGGGGTCTCGAGCAAACGTATCGCGTTTTGCCATACGGTCTCACGCCACTGAGTGATCAGACGAGAGATCAGAACCTCATCTATTCGACCCAATAGTTTGTCAAGGATGTCCATCACCGGCATGGCCGGCTCTAGCACCTGATCCTGTACAGCATCAATCGTGCGGCCAATCACATCGTTCACGTGACAATGATCCGCATAACGGGCAACGCGCTGGCTGTCCGAGAGATCGGCCCACTCTGGCCCGAGCAAGTCAACCAAAGTCAGCACCAAATCATAGTTGATGTGCGCATTGACGCCCAACAGCAGCTTTTGGAGCGGCAGAGCGCCGGGGTCACGAGTTGCGTTGTGTGCCAGTTGCCAGACCACAGGTGCGGCGGTAGGGGTCTGTTCATAGGCCTCGAGCGCGACAAAGTAGTAATCGGCAAAGCGATGCAAGAGTCTCTCGACCCAAGCAGGGTCATTGAACTCGTGCTGGTCAATCGCCGACAGCATGTTACACGTCATCATCATGTAGCAGTTCAAAAAGATCGCCCTTTGATCGGCTCGTTCTTCCCACTGCCTGATGAGCGTCTGCATCCGTGCAACCACTGGGACTTGCGACCAAGCCAATCTGCCCTCCTCTATCTGCAATAATTGGTAACTACTCAGCCGTCATGGCGAGGAGGCCCGCGAAGCGGGCCAACGAAGCAATCTCAGCGATCGAAGCACAGAGATTGCTTGTATATTAGATCATGAACCTTAAAACTTGAATAGCGTTTGCAACCTCCGTCCAGCAGGGTCTATACTTGTCCTGGGAGGGCAGGAGTGGGTAAAG
>DAOTXX010000187.1:0-15278 GCA_034434835.1 Thermoflexales bacterium
CGGGGCACAGATTGACCTCGAACGAAAGCGGCGTATACTTCATGCTGACCTCCCTCGGTGTGATGCGGATTTTACCTATTCAGATCATAACCGAGAAAGGCCACGTTATCAAGGGACTTTGCAACAGCCCCGCTGTGGTTGCGGTCGGCAATGTCAGCGTCATTGGCAGAACAGCCTCCCACAGCAGAGGAGATTTGACCATGCACCCTGTCCAAGCGCTATTCACTCAACTCGAGACCAAAGGCCCGTATCCCAAAGGCGTCATCCCTGTGCCGTTTATGCTTGGCCGCACTGCCTTTTTCCCGGGCGGCGCTGGTCTGTGGGGCACGGACCCTCAAAAACCCTTGCCGCCTTTTCCTGTTGAAAAGGTCATGGTAGTAGGCAACAACTTTGGCTCGACTGACGGCAAAAACGGCTGGAACTCCTGTGTAACCAGAGACGGCGATAATCTTGAAGGGCCAACCTGGACGAACCTTATTTCACTGTGGAAAAGGGTCAACATTCCTTTGGAAAAGTGTTTTTTCACCAACGCCTATATGGGGCTAATCAAGGGTAACAAGCAAACTGCTAAATTCCCTGGTGCAAACAACGCAAAGTATCTCAAGTGGTGCAGGCCATTTTTCATCGAGCAACTCAAGACCCAATTTCCCAAGCTCATCATTGTCCTGGGCCGTCCCGCCTGCGAATTCTTGGCTGCCATGAGTAACAGCCTGGCCTCATGGCGCACATGCACGAATTGGCAAGAACTGGACACATCATTTGCTGGGCCTGTGGTCACGAATGTTTCGTTTACCCGATTGCCTTATGCCCAACTGCCTGGCTGGAGCACGGTAGTTGTTGCGCTGGTGCACCCTTCTTATCGTGGTCGCAACGTCAAGTATCGCAGCTATGGTGGATTGACAGGCGATAGCGCCGAGCAAGCCATGCTCAAAGACGCTATCAGACTATCTGGAGTGTATACTGGTCGGAAATGATTTCAGTGCAATCGGAGTCAAGGCTTTAGCCGGAATTAGCCGCAAGAACCGGCTGAAGCCTCGATTCCAATGCACCCGTTTGATTTCTGCTCAGTATAGAGGAACGCCAAGCCAACTCGCTGGATCGTCTGCAACTCGCAGCCAGCTATTGCTTCGAGCGGCATGACAAGCTTGAGGTAGAGCGTGTCGTCTTCGCCCTAAACACCAAAGTGATCTGCCGTCCGCGGTCTGCGGTCACTTGGACAATCGCTCGACGAATCGCAGCGCCAGCTCCGATGCCTGTTCCCACTCTTGATCCAAAATCACGCAATGCGTCGAGCGTTCCATCCAGTGCAGTTGCTTGTCGGTTGAGGCCGTTTCCCGCAGAATGCTCTCGCTGCTGCGCGGGTCAATCGTTTCGTCCAGGCAGCCCTGCATCATCAGGAGTGGCTGGCGGATGCGCGGCCGGGTCGGCCCAGTCAATGTTGGCCTTGCGCCTTGTGGCCGGAGCGTTTACACTCTGGCGGTCACGCGGCCAGTTCCTTTGCCACCGTCTCTGCGCCGACGCGCTGCACCAAAAAGTGAGCGATGACAGCTTTTTGGCTGGCTTCGTTCACGTCCGACGCCGGCTTGGCCGCACCCTGGATGTACTCGTGCTCCTGCTGTGTTGTGGTGAGTCGCGTGGCGAGCGTCACCAGATCGGCAAGTGTGTATTTCTCGATCAGGCTCTTGACGACACTTTCGGGCGTGGCGACCTTGGGCGCGCTGACCACCGGTTGGCTGAGCAGCAAATCCACATAGGCCAGTCCGCCATTTTCCAAGATCGCCAGCGCCGTGCCCGTGCGCGCCAGGTTCGCGGGCGCTTTGGGATCGAACAGCTTGTCCAGTTCGGCCAGCCGCGCCTTTTCCTCTTCGAGCGCAAGTGTCGCGCGCGCGACGATGGTGTACTCGGCAATGTCGCGCAATTCCGCCAGCGTCGGATAGCGCTCGATCAGGCGCGTCACTGCCGTGCGACGGCCGTTCATCAGCTCCAGATCGATCTGCGTCTTGCACAGCGTCTGGAATTGCTCGTACAACCACCCCAGGTTGAGGCTCACGTCGCCGTTGCCCGATCCGCCAATCTGCCTGGCGAGCGTAAAGCGCGTGCGGATGAGCGCCTGGAAGCCAATGCCCACGCCCACGACAGTCAAGATCAGGTTGGCCGTGGGCGCATAGACGCGCGCGATCCAAAAGGCCAACACGGCAGCGACGGCGTTGATCAGGACAAGGATGCGCGCCCAGCGTGTGCGAAGCGCCTCGCGCGGATAGTTGGGGAACGTTGAAGTGATCTCGGCCAGTCCGACGATCGCGCCGAGCAGCGCGACAGCGGCCACCGGTCCGGCTTCGCTTGCGCTCTGACGCAATCGGGCCTGGAGCGCTGGCACCCATGGCTGAAGTGCAACACTTTCCATCGGGAAAATCAGAAAAACGCCGAGGGCCAGGAGCAGCAAGACCAGCACAAGGGTCCAGCCGCCCGGCCCTCGCGTGCCCTCAGGGAGAGGGGGCAGGGCGTCCTGGGTGTTCGGATGTGACATACGGGACCTCCCCGTAGCTCACCTTTCCGCAAACGTAGAAGGTGAGGTTGCTTACTTGTACATCTTTTTCATCTGCTGCCGGATGTTTTCCTTTTCCGCCAGATCGCGCCCTTCGGCTGTCAAGGCGACGAGCCGGCCATCGGCGCTGTCGGCGTCTTCGCGCATCTGCACCAATCCTGCGTCGGCCAGTGACTTGAGCACGGCCATCGCATCGCCGGGCAAGAGCCACGTCTCGGCCGAGACCTGGCTGGGGCTCATCACGCCGCTGCGCGCCAGCGTGTTCAACACCTTTTGCTCGTTGTCGCTCAACTGAAATCTCATCTTGCCACCTCTTTGCCTTTTGCTGTGTTCATTATAGCATCATCGGACGGAAGACAAAAGATGAAGGGCCAATGCGTTCGTCCCGCGTAGCGGTCCTTGATCATTGGTCTCGCAGCGGCTCGAACCTCGCCGTAAAGTGCCTCAGCAGCGGCGGCTCGTAGACGATCCGCATCCCACGCAGTGTCCCGCGTTTAGCATATACCCTTTTGCACGTCTCGATCACGTAATCGAGGTGCGTCTGCGTATAGACCCTGCGCGGGATCGCGAGCCGCACGAGTTCCAGCGCCGGATACACTATCTGCCCGGTGTCCGGATCGCGGCCTGCAAACATCACCGAGCCGATCTCGACGGTGCGGATGCCGCCTTCGATGTAGAGCGCGACGCTGAGCGCCTGCGCGGGCAGTTCAGCCTGTGGGATGTGGGGCAAGAAACGTTTCGCATCGAGATAGATCGCGTGCCCGCCGGGCGGCTCCAAGATCGGAATGCCTTCTTCGACCAATCGGTCGCCCAGATACTGGGTGTGCGCGATGCGATAGGCAAGATAGGATTCGTCCAACCCTTCCCACAGCCCGCGCGCAATGGCTTCCAGGTCGCGTCCGGCCAGCCCACCATACGTCGGAAAGCCCTCGCGCAAGATCAGCTCGTTGCACACCCGCTGATACAGGTCGGCGTCGCGCATCGTCAGAAAACCACCGATGTTGACCAGCGCATCCTTCTTGGCGCTCATCAATGCGCCATCGGCGTAGGAAAACATCTCGTTGGCGATTTCGAGCGCAGACTTGTGTTGATAGCCTGGCTCGCGCTGTTTGATAAAGTAAGCGTTCTCGGCGTAGCGCGCGGCATCTACAAAGAACGGGATGTTATGCTTGTGGAGCAGATCGCTTGTCGCGCGGATGTTTTCCATTGAGACAGGCTGACCGCCGCCGGAATTGTTTGTGATGGTCAACATCCCCATCGGGATATTGTCGCGCCCGACCAGGGCGATGAACTGTTCCAGTTTCTCCAGGTCAATGTTTCCCTTGAACGGCGCGTGAGCCGTCGGGTCAAGCCCCAACGCGGCGACCAGGTTCACCGGTCGCCCGCCGCGCGCCAGGATGTTGGCGTGCGTCGTATCAAAGTGCATGTTGCTGGGGATTTGCATTCCGGGCCGGACGGTGACGCTGAACAGGATATTTTCTGCCGCGCGGCCTTGATGGGTCGGGACGACGTAGGGCATCCCAAAGATGCGTTTGACCGCGTCCTCAAAATGAAAGAACGACCTGGCGCCTGCGTAGGACTCGTCGCCTTGCAAAAGCGCGCCCCATTGCGCGTCGCTCATCGCCGACGTGCCTGAATCGGTGAGCAGGTCAATGTAGCAATCCTCGGCGCGGAGCTTGAACAGATTGTAGCCGGCTTCGGCCATGAATCGCTCGCGCTCTTGTTGTGTGGTCAGTTTGACAGGTTCGACAGCTTTGATGCGGAAAGGTTCCTGGGGAAAGACAGCCATAGTGACTCCTATGTGATGCGTCGAGCCACGCATCACACATCACATATTGAGAGGGGTGAGACCGGGCACGGGCGTGAACCCGATCACACTTCGCGCGCGTCAATCATCTCGACGATGAGCGGCTTGAGGATGTTGACGAGCGTGTTCTTGGGCACGTCGGCGACCTTGGTCGCTACCATCAAATTGCTGGGGTCTTCGCCCAGGAACGTCCCCAGCGCGATAATGTTGCCGCCCTGTTGCGCGATAGCGGCGGTGATCTTGGCGAGTGTGCCTTTCACGTCAGGTACAAGCATGGTGAGCCGGACGCCTTTCTGGCGCGCGCCCAGCAGCTCCAGGAACAGCTTGAACAGGTCCGTTTCGGTGATGATGCCGACGAGCTGATCACCGCGCATCACCGGCAGCCCGCCGATCTTGTGGTCGGTCATGATACGCGCAGCGTCCTCGACGGGCGTGTCCTCCGCGACGGTGATCACGTCCTTGGTCATCACCTCGGCGGCTGTCAGCTTGGAGAGCAAATAGTGCATCTCGTAGATCGAAAGCGAGGTGGCTGGGGAGGGCGAGGCATACAACAGGTCTTTTTCGGAGACGATGCCGACCAGCTTGCCTGACTTGTCCAGCACCGGCAGGCGCCGGATGTGAAATTCACGCATCTTTTTGAGCGCTTCTTCCACAGGCGTGTCGGCCTGAACCGTATAGGGGTTCTTGCTCATTCGTTCGCGCACTAACATGGTTGACCTCCTCGGATTTTTTTGTCTTGATATACACTGGGGTTGGGCAAATGCTAGAATGGCGACTTTGCACTCTGGGACAAATCCAGTATACAGTCAATCGGATGCTCAGTCAATCGTGTTTGCAGCCTGGTGTGTTGTGTGTTAGAATCCGCGCTCGCAATGCAGATTTCCCCTCTCACCCCCATTTTGTGTTTGCTGGCGGGCGCTGTTCTGATCGGCCTCAGTGCGCTCGTCCGCTTCCGTTGGCCCAGCGCGATCATGGCGAGCTCGACCGGCCTGGCTCTGGCAGCCATGCTGCCGTTGGGGCGCCAGTTGCCGGCCTCCGCCGTCGCGTTGGACTGGCGGCCTGTGACCTTGGTGGGTTCCACTGTCAGCCTGAGAGTGGATTCCACGGCGTGGTTGTTAGGCGTGGCGCTCCTGGCGGCCGGGTTTGCCGTCGCGCTTGTGTGGCTGGTCGTCCCGGCGCAGGGACAGTCCGCGCCGCGCGCGCTGGTGCAGGCCATGCTGGCCATGGGACTGGCGAGCGTGTTCGCCGCCAATCTCCTTACGCTGGCGATTGCGTGGGGATTGCTGGATGCATTGTTTGGGCTGACGCTGCTCGCGCGCGGCGGCGCTGCCAGCGGGCGGCGCGCTCAGGTGGCCCTGGGCCTCAACGGCCTGGCGACATTGGCCGTGTGGATCGTGGCCGTGCTCATCGAGCAAGACCACGTCAGCCCCTACTGGCACTTGCTCGCGCTTCCTTCGACGGCGCGCAGCCTGATGGGGTTGGCGGCGGCGCTACGCTTGGGACTTTACCCGCTGCATCTCTGGCAGCCGGTCGAGTTAGCGGGCGAGCTGGATCGGGCCATCCTGATTTACCTGGTTCCCGCGGCGGCCGGGCTGGCGCTGTGGGTGCGGCTCGCCGTCATCCAGGCGCTGCCGGAAGGAAGCCTGTGGCCGACTATTGCGCTAGTGACGGCGCTCCTTGGCGGCGTGCAGGCGTGGCTGCAATCTGATCCTCGCGAGTCGTTGCCCCACCTGGCTTTGGGGTACGGAGGCGTGTTGATCCTCGCCGCGACTGGCGCCCGCATCCCTGTGACGGCTTTGGTGGCGGGTTCAGCCAGTTGGGTGCTGGGATTGACGCTCGTGTTCATGGGACGGCCCTTTACACGTGTGACGTGGCTGTGGGCCGGCCTTTCGGCGCTAGGTGTGGCGACGCTGGCGGGACTTCCGTTGACGGTTGGCTTTGTTGGCCGCCTGGCCTTGTATCAGGCGCTGCTGGCCGGTCCGGCCTGGATGCTGTTGTTGGCGCTGATTGCCGAGATGCTGTTGATCAGCGCCATGTTTCGGCGCTTGACCATGCTGGAGCCGGAAACGTCAATACCGCAGGGTGTGCTCGGCCACATCGGATACGCGATCGCGCTGGCAGTGGCGGCGGCGCCGTTGTTCGTTCCTGGTGTGGTGCATATGCCGGAAGGACAGGTGGTGCTGGGCCTGGATACAGCGGCCTGGATCGCCTGGGCCGTTCCGTTGGTCGGCGCAGCCGTGCTGACGATTCTGTCCACGCGCCTGGATCGTCGCATGCGAGAATGGGGGCAGGTGTTAGGTCGGGTCATTCGGCTGGATTGGCTGTACTCAATGCTGATTCCGATGTTGCGCGCTCCCGCGCGTGTGGGGTTGCTCCTGGCCGATCTCTTGGAGGGCGAGGCGGCCTTCCTGTGGATGTTGGTGATTCTGGCGCTCGTCTTGCTGTACGTGCGAAGATAAAGGCGGACATGATCACGCTGAATGACATTCTAGCGCGGCTGGCGGTCGTGCCGACTACTGTGGCGCTGTTGGGACTGGCGGCCACGGCGGGTTTGATCGTCGCTGTCACCGATTGGCGCGCTTCGGTCTTTGGGCTGACTGTACAGTATGTGTTGACCGGGCTGTTGCTCACACGCGTCATCCGACCTGAGATTGCCGCGATCAAGACGCTGACGGGCGCCATGATTTGCGTCGTGTTGTATATCACGGCGCGGCGGGCTGGTTGGGGACAATTGCCTATCGCGGAAGATCAAGAACCGCCGAGCCGGTTTACGCTTGTGTTGATCTCTGGCCTGCCGTTCCGCATCATGGCGGCGCTGATGGGGTTGACCCTGGCCTATAGCGCCGCGCTGCAATGGCCCCTGGCCAATGTCCCCCTCGAGGTGTCCCTGGGCGTGTTCACGCTGGGGCTGATGGGCATTTTCGGGATCGCTCTGGCGGATGAATCTTTCAAGGGCGGCCTGGCCTTGCTCACCGTGATCACGGGCTTTGATCTGTTTTACAGCAGCGTCGAGCAGAGCCTGATGGTGGTAGGCTTTTGGGGCGTGATCAACTTTATGATCGCCCTGGCGATTTCGTATCTGACGACGATGCAGGCTGTGCCCGAACCGGCTTCGCCGTCGGAGGAGGAGCGCTTGTGATCGCCGGGGTCTTGCTGTTCATCTTTGTCCCGCTCGTGGTGGCCGCCGTGCTGATGGTGTTGCGGCCGTTGCGGACCCTCACTACCTTGATCGCGGTGAGCGTCGCAGGTGTTCTGGGGGGCATCGCGTTGTGGCTGCCGCTGGATCGAGCCGCACTACTGGGTGGGCGCCAGGTCGCGTTGGGCGAACCGGTGATGGTGTTCGGACGACAACTGATCATCACCCGTCTGGAGCAGGTTTTGCTGGCCTTTGTGTTCCTAACTGCCGCCTGGCTGTTTCTGATCGGTTGGCGAACCGAGGCGGGGTCGGTGTTTAACCCGGTGGGGATGGCGATCCTGAGCCTATTGTCTGCCGCGCTGGTCGTTCGACCGTTTATTTATGCCGCGCTGTTCCTGACGATGGGCGCGGTGCTGGCGACGCTCCTGTTTGCCAGTGTCGGCCGGACACGCGGGGCATTGCGCTACCTGGTGTTGATGACGTTGGCGTTACCGCTGTTTATGATTGCCAGTTGGCAGGCGGATCTCTATGCGCCCAATCCGACCGATGTCACATTGCCGCGCAATGTGATGCTGGCGCTGGCCGGTGGGTATGCGCTGCTGCTCAGCGCGGTTCCGTTTCACATTTGGATCAGGTCGGCGGCGGAGGATGCGCCACCCGTGGCTGTGGTCTTTGTATTGACGGTGTGCAACAGCGCGAGTTGGTTCCTGCTGTTGGGCGTGTTGCAGGAATTCCCCTGGCTGGTCACCCAGCAGGACATTTTTCGCCTCTTGCAGTTGCTCGGTCTGTTGACAGCGGCTGTCGGCGGCAGCCTGGCTTTTTCCAGCCATGATTTTGCTCACGTGCTGGCCTATGGGGTGATGGCGGATTACGGCTGCGTGCTGTTGACGCTGGGGGTGCGCACTCCTGCGGGATTGACGGCCGCGCTGTTGGCCATGCTGTCCAGGCCAGTGAGCCTGGCGATTCTGGCTTTGGGATTGACTCTGGCGCGCGACCGGCTGGGTTCTTCTCGATTTGAGAACCTGACCGGGTTGGGGTGGGGTAATCCGTGGACGGCGGCCGCGTTGACGGTCGGCGGGTTTTCGCTCGCCGGCATTCCGCCGTTGGCTGGATTCCTGGGACGCTGGTCCGAAATGCGGCTGTTGGCGCTGAGCCAGCCGCTCTATGCGGTGGTTGTGCTGGGCGCGACGTTCGGTGTGGCGGCCGGCGCCTTACGTGGCATGGATTACTTGCTCCTGCCGCCGCCAGCCTCGGCCGCAAATCCTGCGCCTGGGGGAGGTTCGCGGAGCGTGCGCGAGCCTCGCTTGACGATCGCCTTGGTCATCTTGAGCCTGGGGATCGCCCTGATGCTGATCATGTTCCCCGGCGTAATTGAGCCATACGTGCGGACCGTGGTTGCGTCGTACACTTTTCTTTCAGCGCCGTAAAGTGTGTGTGGCGTACACTTTTTCCATTCGCGGAATGATCTGGCCCCAATCGTAATCTTCCACGAACGCCCGCGCGGCGGCGCCTAGCTCGGAGCGGCGAGCAGGATCGCGCAAGAGGGTGAGCACCGCCTCGGAAAACTCGCGCGGCGAATCGGCGACGATCAGCTCGCGCCCGCTCTGCACCCCAAAGCCCTCGCAGCCCATCGTCGTGCTGACGATAGCTTTGCCCATCGCAGCCGCCTCCAAGATCTTGAAGCGCGTCCCGCCGCCCATGCGCAGCGGCACCACGTAGACGGCGGCCCCGGCGATGTAGGGCCGCACATCCTCCACCGCCCCCGTGAGCATCACGTCGTCCCGATCGCGCAGAACATCCAATCGGCGGTGCGGTTTTTGTCCCACGACGATCAAGTGTGCGCCTGGTTCCTCTTGCCGGATGAGCGGCAAGACCTCCTGCGCAAACCACAGCGCCGCGTCCACGTTCGGGCGAAAGTCCATCGTCCCCGAAAAAACCAAATTTGCTCCCTCTCCCCTGTGAAGCGGGGGAGGAGGCCGGAGGGTGGGGGCGTAGCTTTCAACATCTATCCCATTCGGGACGACCGTCACGTTCAATCCTGGCACCAGGCGCTGCAGCGCAGCCGCGTCCGCCTCCGATACAGCGATGACGTGGTCGGCGGCCCGGCAGACGGCGGACTCGAATGCGCAGAGTTTGCGCCACTGGATGAACGAGTACGCTGCGCCGATCCATCTTGAAGGCTGGCGCGCGTCTGTCTCAAAGGTGCGTTGTTGCAAGAGGTATTCGCAGTTGTGATCGTCAAAGACGAAGGGAGTATTGGGTATTAGGGTATTAGGTATTGGAGATTGTGACGGGCGTGCTGGGCGTGTGACCTGCAGCATGTACCGCGCCATTTCAATGCCTTCAATCTGCGCCACATCGTAGTGTGCGCCGGCCAGCCAGTCGGCCAGTTTGGCGGCGAACTCGGGCGACCAGAGCCGCAGGCCCATGTCCGGCCAGCGGGAGAAGAGGGTATCGGCGGCGCGGCGAGCCAGTCCCCGGCGCGGCGCGAGGACGCCATCTATGTGGCGGCACCACGTCGCAAGTGGCATGGCCTGGCGCAGCTCGTCTGCCGATTCGACGAACGTCAGGAGGTCAATCTCGTGACGCGGGGCGAGTCCGGCGATGAGGGCATAGTTCCGCATCGTCGTGCCTTTGTGAGGCGGGTAGGGGAGTTGAGGGGTCAGAAACAGGATGCGCATGGTGGACAACAGTAGTTTACCACAGCGTCATCTTACATGCCAGCTCAGACCAGGCCCTCCGATTTCATCTGAGAGTTTGACAAACCATGTTCCACGACTATAATCCTGGTCAAGATGACACCCCAATCGCCTTTTGACCTGATTTATGCCCCTCTGGTGAAGGAGCATTTGAAAGCGATTGAGCGCAAGTATCATTCGCTCATCCGTGAGGCGACTGAAGCGCAGTTGCGGTTTGAGCCAGATGTAGAGACCCGCAATCGCAAGCCATTGAAACGCCCGGTCGCGTTTGAAGCGGATTGGGAGATGCGCTGTGGTCCGAACAACCGGTTCCGAGTGTTTTACACGATTGACCCAGATCGCGGCCAGGTTCACATTTTGGCAATTGGCGAGAAGAAAGGGGAGCGGCTGTGGATTGGCGGGAAGGAGGTTCAGGAATGAGAATCGCTTCGGTGGCAGATGTTCGAGCGCGTTTTAGCGTGTATCTCAAGACCAGTGAGACCGGGCCAGTCGTGGTGACCCGGAAAGGCAAGCCGATAGCCGTGTTGCTTTCAGTGCAGGATGAAGACGAGGTCGAACGGTTGGTATTGGCTTATTCGCCCAAGTTTCAACGTATTTTGCGGGCAGCTAAACGGCAAATCCGCGCCGGTCAGGGTATTCCACACGCCGAGTTCTGGAAGCAGGTGGAAGTCGAAAACGCCGTTTGAGCGCAAAGCGGCGATCCTCTTTTTCCCGTTCGGCGGTCGCATAGTCCTTTTGCAGTTGCAGCATTTCCTCGACCAGCGCGACGATGGCGTCGTGCTGACGCTTTTCCGCCGGGTCGGAAAAGTTGATCGTGCGGATGGGCAAGCGTTAGATATATTGTTTGTTGTAGGCGTAATATACTGAGCGTGGTCATGTTTCGCGCTTTTGTATTTGTCCTTATCCCTGTCAACGAATCGCCTTCGGCGCAACGAATCAACGAATGAGCGCGGCCAGCAGGCCTATTCGTTCATTCGTTCAATATTCGTTGACAGGAGAAAAGCGCAATTTGTGCCCGCGTTGGGTATACGTGTCCACGCTGAATTCGAGGAATTGAGCGCGGAGCGGATTGCTCATTGTCAGCACCCGGTTGTCATAGCCATGAGCACTCCTTTTGGACCATTCGTCATTCGCCCACCAATGCGTGATAGATCGTGAGCGTCTCCTTCGCCGTCTTGGCCCACGAGAAACGCCTGACGTTTGCCCATCCCCGCTCCCGCATCTGCGCGCGGAATCGGTCATCCTCCAGCACACGCTCCATCGCATCGGCCAGCCCGGCGGGATCGTCTGGATCGATCAGCCACGCAGCCTCCCCGGCCACCTCCGGCAGCGAGCCACGATCCGAGCAGATCACTGGCGCGCCGCACGCCATCGCCTCGAGCACCGGCAGCCCAAAGCCTTCATAGAACGACGGCAGCACGAACAGGCTCGCCGCGTTGTAGAGCGCGACCAAATCCTCATCGGGCAGGTTTTCCAGGAAGCGCACACGGTCGGTCAGTTTGAGCTGGCCGATCCGCTGAAAGATTTCGTCGTAAAGCCAGCCGCGCCGTCCGGCCAGGACGAGCGGAGGCGCGGACGGTTTGCGGTCGCACAGCATACGGTACGCGGTCAGCAAGCCTGTGATGTTCTTGCGCGGCTCGAGCGTCCCCGTAAAGAGCAAGAACCCTCGACTCAATCCAAGCCGTGTCACGACTTGCGTACAGGTTGTCTCATCCATCGCCCGATAGATCGGATTCGGCGCCAGTAGCACGACGGTCACTTTGGCTGGCGGGACGTTCAGCAGACGCACCAAGTCATCTTTCGTGTGGGTGGAATCGGCGCTGATGTGATCCGCCACGCGGACGGCGCGCTCGATCTGATCGTTATAATAGCGACGGCTTTCGCGGGTGAGGAACTGGGGATAATAGAGGAAGGTCAGGTCGTGGACAGTGATCAGGCGGCGAAAGCGCCCGCGCCAGGGCGGGATAAAGTCCGGGCTGTGGAGCAGGTCAAAGCGCAGCCGCGCCAGCTCGATGGGCAAGGCGAGCTGTTCAAAGCGATGGTGCGGCGGCGTCCACAGGATCACCTCGCGGAAACCGGGCGTGTCCGGTGCCAGTTGCGCGCGCTCCTTGCGACTGCGCAGGAGGATGAACTCGTCGCCGCTGCTTTGCCGCGCGAACTCGTGAATGAGATGCAGGATGTATTGCCCGATCCCGCCGCGCTGGTACGTCACCAGGCGGGCGTCAATGGCGATTTGCACATCGTGCTCCGCTAACGAAATACACAATACCAAACAAGCGGGGTGCTTGTTTACCGTGTCCAGGCTATTCGGCCTCCTGCGCCGCGAAATGAATTTCGCGGCTGTCACGTCAAGCCTGCTGAAGGAGGCTCGGGCCAGGGCCAACCGGCTTCAGCCGGTTTCCCATACCAGCAGGATGATTCATCATCCTGCGAGGCGCGGGCTGAACAGTGACTGCCAGAGGCGGTAAACAGATACCATGCGGGATTATAGCGGCGGGGTACGAAACGTCAAGCTACCTGGCGACGCGCGTTCCCATCAGCGCCCGGCGCGTCCATCGTGCGTCTCGGGCAGTATGAACGTTTCAGTCGCGTAACTGGAGATGTATTGAAATTCCAATCGCACGTTGTCCAGGTACACATAGGTGTTGTATAGATGGTCAGGCAAGTTATACAGCCGGAAGGTGACGTTCAGGATGCTGCCGGGGCTGCCCGTGACCGGTATGACAGCTTCCTTGCGGCCCAGATCGTAAACGGTCGAGCAACTTGGCCCTTGAGAGGGATTTTGATTCATGTCGCTGAAAACTCGATTGCCGCCGAGCAACACATCAAATCTATCGTATCCATCTATCAACTGCATGTTCAGATCGGATGTGTAAATGTGATAATTGAATTTGAGGACAAGCCGTTTGCCGGTCGGCACGTCGGGCATGATCAGGGACTGGAATATGCTCCCGTATCCAATCGGCACGTTCGCGCCCGGGTTACAGGAGACGTAGGCCGGGTTACCCAACAGTCCGGCCGGGTTGGTGAAACTGCCCGGCTCGTTGGCGCCTGAGACACTGAGCGCGTTGCCTGGATCCCGACTCCAGCTTGCCAGGTCGGGCTGGGCAAAGTCACCGTTCTTGAACAGCAGGATGCTGCTCGATATTGCGGATGAGATTCCGCCCTGGTGCCCCTTGAACTGAGCGTACACTCTTGCCAAACCATTGTTGGAATCCAGAATCCAGGTTGTCGTGGGAGCAAAGGTCATCCAGTTGCTCCAATGCACATTGTCGTTGCTAAACCGCATCCATTCGACATAGTCTGATGATACAGTGGCGGATACCTCCAGGCTGACTGTGATTTGAAACGTGTTCGCCGCGCCCCCATTGATTTTCACCCATTGCCCGACCGGGATGGACGGAAAGTCTCTCATCAAAAGAGGCAAAAAGACCTGCCTGGGTAACACTGTGACGGTAAAGGTGTTGTCGCCCACAACAAGCACGCCGCTGCCAATAACCGTTCCGGCCCTCCAGGTTCCAAAGGCCTGCCCGTTCTCATTAGTAGGCCCCTGGAAGCTGGGGTTGCCCAGTGTAGTGGGTGAGATGCTGATAGTTGGCGTCACACCCGGGACCGGGTTGGTGTAGGTGTCTACGACAGTCGCGGTGATCGCCGCCGTGGCGCCGCTGTTGACGGTTAAGGTCAAAGTGCTCAGTTCTGCCGTGATCGTCACAGGCGGGCCAGCCTCGAAGGTCACTATGATCGAGTTTTGCGCCGAGCCGCTGGTGACCGTGATGTGCGCAGTACCAGAGCGCGTCGAACTGACAGATGAAGAGGCCAGGCCTTGCAGCGTCGTCGCCGGTGAGGTCACGCTGCCCAGCGTGGTGGTGAACGTGACGAGCGTGCCATCCGCGACCAGATTACTGTATTGATCTCGGACCGTCGCGGTCAGCATGCTGCTGTGGCCGACGGTTGGCGAGACGGGATAGGCCTGGAGGGTCAGCGAGGCCGGCGTGTTCGGCAGGAAATTCACACTGATCGAACGCTCCACTGACCCGGTGGTGGCTGTGATATAGACCGTGCCCACCCCGGTCCAGTTGAGGTAGGAAGATGCCACCCCATTGATGGTTGTCATGGGTGACAGAACTGTGCCGGAACTGCTGGTAAACGTGACCGGCGTGCCATTGGCGACCGGGTTGCTGAACCGGTCCGAGACAATCGCTGTCAACGCGCTGCCGACGCCCGCGATCGGCGAGGTGGGATTGGCTTGGAGCGTCAGTGTGTATGGCACATCGGCGGTCAAGGTGATCGCTGCCGAGCCGCCAGCGCTGCCGGCATTGGCGATCACCTGCCCACTGCCGATCATCCCCCCGGCAGTCCAGACATTGTAAGCCCGGCCGCTTTCGTCTGTGATGGCGGACGGGTTCACACTGCCCAACGCAGGCGGGGAGAGGCTCCAGTTCACCACTGCGTTCGGAATGAGATTGTTGTAGGCATCGCGCACTGTCGCGATGACGGTGGTCGTCATGCCGCTATTGGCAAAGAGCGTGGGCGAGACAACTTGCACAGTGACCGTCTGCGGGTTGGACAAGAGCAGCGCGATGGCCGCCGTGCCTGTGATAACGCCATTGCCCACCCGCAACAAGCCGCTGCCCCGTGTCGTGCCGGCTGTCCATATGCCGAACGCTTGCCCGTTAGCGTTCGTCGCACCTAACCCGCTTACCGTGCCCAGTGTGATGGGCACCGAGCCTGTCAAGACGACCCCGGGGACAGGATTGGAGTAAAGGTCAACCACGGTGGCGGTGATGGTCGCCGTGGCGGAGCTGTTGGCGATCAGATTGGGGGGATTGACTTGCACGGTGACAGTTGTTGCCGCGCCATGGGTAAAGGTCACTAGAGTTGTCTGCCAGGCCGCTCCACTGGTAGCGGTGATGCGCGCGGTGCCGACCAGGGTCGAACTGACAGCCGAAGTTGCCACGCCATTCGTCGTCGTCCTGGGCGATCCGACATTGCCCAGGTTGGTGGTGAACGTCACCGTCGTGCCATTCGCCACGCGATTGTTGAAACGGTCGTAGACGGTCGCGGTCAGCACGCTGTTGTTGCCGACGGTCT
>DAOTXX010000188.1:0-4841 GCA_034434835.1 Thermoflexales bacterium
GAACGCACTTGCCCCCCGAATCCACAGCCCCGACGGCGGCGGCGGCCAGCCCGCCACAGCCATCCTACAGAAAGGACAAATTGCACCTTAAAGTTGGTGACTTTTGTGTCTTGACGAAGGGGTCCACCTTAAATTGTCAATGGATAATTGACAATTGAAAAATGCCAACGCGCTATTTCACCGTCGAAGAAGCAAACGCTTTATTGCCGCAAGTCAGCCCGATCGTGGAGGACATGCTAGACGCGCGCCAGCACATCCTCGAAGCCCAGGCTGACCTGTGGCCTGTGTTGGAAAAGGCCATCGGCAACGGGGGCAGTAAGAAAGCCGGCGCGCTCCTGTCCGAGTTCAACCGCGTCGAGCAAGGCGCACGCCGGCTTTCCGAGCTGGGCTGCATCCTCAAAGATATCAACACTGGACTGGTGGATTTCCCCTCGATTCGCAATGGCCGCCAGGTCTTTTTGTGCTGGCAGCACGGCGAGCCAGAAGTCTCTTTCTGGCACGATGTGGATGCCGGCTTTGCCGGACGGCGACCATTGGATTAATGGGTTTACACAGAGAGGAACTTGTGAAACGACTCTGGCTCGATAACGGCGACCTGGGAGTGTTTGTCCAACCTTCCGGCCCGCACGAGAAATGGCAAGACCACGGGCTAGGCCTCTTGCGAACGATCCTTCATCAGAACGGTGTCCAGACCGACCTGTTCTCGCTCCGCTCCATCACCTCGTGGGACGAGCTTCCCCAGCACTTGCAGGGCTATGACATGCTCATCATGAATGTGCGGAGCTATACGTATCCGTTTGCCTATCGAGCGGCCAAGCTGTTCAAGCAAGTCAACCCCAAGGGCATCGTCCTCACGGGGGGGATGCACGCCACCGTCTCGCCGGACGAGATGGAAGCCATCCCGGAATTCGACTATGTCTGCCAGGGGCCAGGCGAAAACGTTATCGTTGACCTGGCCAAGGATCCCGCGTCGTTCCCGCGACTGGTCATGGGAGTGGGCAGCAAATCCATGGCCGATTGGCCGATGATTGATCGGACACTGTGGCCCAATCCCAACCTGCCAGATTTTCCATGGCCGCTCGAACCCGAGTGTGGTTGGGGACCCGCACCTGTGGCGACCATCCTGACCAGCCGTGTGTGTCCATGGCAATGCGTGTTCTGCAACGAGTCCTCCTACATCCCAAACATGGGCCGCAAGTCGGTTGATCAGGTGATTGACGAGCTGAATTACCTGGACGAAACATACGGCCCGCTGGGTTCGGTGGTGATCCACGACTCGATGTTTTTCCAGCATCCGTCGTGGCTGAAGGAATGGCTCGAAAAATACCCACGCAAGGCGCACAAGGCCTGGCCCTATTGGGCAGCCGCCCGCTCGGATACCGTCCGTCAATGGCCTGATCTCTTTGAGGCGCTCATCAAAGAGACAAACTGGAACCTTATCTCGATCGGCTTTGAATCCGGCAGCGACCGCGTGCTCGAGATTTTGAACAAGGAATGTACGGCGGAAGACAATATGGTGGCCATCAACTTGCTGAACCGGATCGGCGACGAGATGGAAGAGCAAGGCCAAGAGCCTCCCAAGTTCTGGGCCAACATCATGCTCGGCATTCCAGGTGAAACGCACGAAGACGCTATTGAGACGATCCGGATGCTGCGGCAGATGAAGCGCGTGCTGCCTTCGATTGCATACTATGCCCCCTACCCCGGCTCGGCGTTAGGCTACCAACTCATCGCCGAAGGCAAGAGCCTGATGACTAAGGAGAATTATCATCGCTACCCCAGCGATGAAAAGGTCAAGGGGATTGACTATCAGTTCTATGATGAACTCTTGAAGGGCAAATACGACCGAGAAATCAACAAGGGACTGCCGGACTGGGCCAAACCTAGAGGTCGGATCAGACGGCTGTTTGATTCACTGGTAAAGGCATGAGCAGCTTTAGTCATCCACATCATCTCTATCTGTTCGCCATGACGAACGGCAAAAAGAAAATCGGCTATGGCTCCAGCCCCGAAGAGGCGTATGAGAACTTGCGCCTCCGTCTGACCGAACCAGAGATGGCTGTGATCCTCAAGGATAGGTACGAGAGAATCGCACAGCGAGACTTGCACAAGCACGTGCACGAGTTGGGATAACAAGACATCCTCTACCGCAGAGACCTTGAAGGATGCTCACGGCCTACAGGGTTTCACTGCTTCACCAACAGATCCGCTGCTCTCATCACCCCGCCAAGTTGGGCAAACTCGACCGCCAGATTGCTTGCACGAATCCGAAAGCCCGGATCGAACAGAACCGTTTCGAGCGCCTGCCTCAGCCGCCCCATGTTGGCTTGCGCTGACGGCACGTGAATCCCCACACCGTTTGCTTCAGCGCGGCGAGCCTGCAAGCCCTGGTCGCCGCCATGTGGGACAATGACCTGCGGCATGCCGTGAACCACCGCTGCGTGCGTCGTGCCGACCCCGCCGTGATGAACAATCGCCGCCAGGCGCGGGAACAGGTGCGCGTAATCCACCCAGCGCACGGCAAAGCAGCGCGGCAGTCGCACTGCCAGTCTTGCCTTGAGATCGGGCGACAGCTCACCTTCGCCATAGGCGACAACCGCAAACGCGCCGGCGAGCGTAGCCGCTCGGGCTGAGTTGATAAAGAACGCCACATCGTCAGTGAACGTGCTGCCGAGCGTGATGAACACGATCGGCTGGTCTTGGGGCAATTGCTCGAACCAGCGCGGCGACTCACCTTGAGCAGGTCGAGACAATCCACCTACGAACTGTGTCTGCAGAAGAATCTCGGACTCGTCGCCATACCATTCGCGCGACCAAAAGCAGATGTGCAAATGCGGCGACTGCGGCCATAGCGCCAACCCTCCAGGCCAGTTGACTCCGCTCGCGTTGAACGTTCCCAGCACTCGCTTCCATCGGGCTGCGCCTTCTTCGGCCACGATCCGCTCAGTGTCACTCAGGCCATGCGTCTCCCAAGGTGCAGCAGGGTATCCCACCTGGACATAGGGGGTCTCAACCACCTCAGCCGCGATCGCCGCCGACGTGACGAACGGCTCAGCCACGATCACGTCTGGCTTCCACTCGCGGGCAAGCGCGATCAATGCGCGCGTGCCACGTTCGACCCAGTCCACACTGAGCCACGAGTCCATCGCGCGGCGTAAGCGCAGCGCGGATCGCTCAATAGCTTTCTCCTCTGACGGCAAACTGGATGACGTCGCAAGAGGATGAGGAAGAGGGTCTGGCGGCCATTTCCACCCAATGCGCTCGACCGCGCGGAAAGGAACGCCCGCACGTTCGACGCGGGATGCGATACGGGCTTCGCTGACCCACAGCACCTCATGACCCCGCCGCACAAGCTCGACAGCCGTCGAGAGATAGCCGCCCCAATCCAGATGTCCCGGCAAAGGCACGGAAGCCAAGAGGAATGTGCGGGGTTTGTTCGTCATGGCAGCAATTATACCATCCGATTTTTCACCGGCTGCCGCAACACTGACGAAGGACCAAAGACGAATGACGAAAGCCGGTTTTTCCATTGGTCCTTCGTCATTCGTCATTCGTCCGATTCACTTTAGACCCCTTCCAGTTCAATCTTTGCTTTTTTGACCAAGAGTTTTCACCACCAAGATACAAAGACTCTAGGGGCACAAAGGATAACAGAATTAAGCTTCGCGTCCTTTGTGGCTTGATGTCTTGGTGGTCAAGAGAATCCCCCGTTTGGTTCCGGCTCATCCGGGTTAGGGAACAAAAACGAGCTTGAGCACCTTATCGCCTTCCGGCGGCATGGTGCCCCGTCCATCCCCGTTACTGGTCAGGATATAGATCGCGCCATCCGGCCCTTCGGCCACGTCGCGCAGCCGTCCATATTGTCCTTCGAATAGCGTCTCCAGGTTCTGCACCTTGCGTGGATCGCCGGGGTCGAACGTGAGGCGATAAAGCGCCTGGCCGCGTAGGCCGACAAACAGGAGCGACCCCGCCCACGGCCCGCGTGTGACAAACGTCGCGCCGCCGGGCGCCCAGGTCCTGTCGTTTCCGCTGTGAACAATTGGAGAGATCATGCCACTCTGCGTCTGGTCACCCGTGATCGTAGGCCAGCCATAGTTCTTGCCCGGCTCAACCAGGTTCACCTCATCCCGGCAGCAGCTCACACCACCGCCGCTGGGTCCATGCTCTGTTGCATAGAGGCGACCAGTGCCCGGCTGCCAGGCCAGGCCTTGCGGGTTGCGATGACCGTAAGAATACACGGCTGACCTGAATGGATTGTCCGCCGGGATCGTCCCATCAGGATTGATCCGCAGGATTTTGCCATTGAGTGATGAAATATCCTGAGACAGCAAAGTGTTCTGTGTATCGCCCATCGTCCAGTACAACTTGCCATCCGGTCCGAACTTGACACGTCCCCCATCGTGATTGGGCGCGCCGGCAACGCTATCAATCAAGACCTTGTCCATGACGCCCTTGTTGGTCGCCGGGTCCTCGCGCAGGCGCGCCAGGCGATTCACGAATCGGTTGTCATTCGTCCGATAGGTGTAGGCCACGTAGACATAGCGGTTCTGAGCGAACTGTGGATCGAGCGCCAATCCCAGCAAGCCCGCCTCGCTCACTTCGGCCACACCGAGCGTCATCCAGGGCTGGGCCTGCAACTGCCCATCCTTGATGATACGAATGCGGCCCGGTCGCTCGGTGATAAAGATTCGTCCGTCGGGGGCAAAGTCTATAATGGACCCGTAAAACTAGACAAGAAAAGGAGCCGACTTAAGGTAGGAGCATGACCATGCGAAAACAATACAGTGCTAACCTCAAGGCCCAGCTCGTGCTGGAAGTGTTGAAAGAAGAAAAGGCGCTCT
>DAOTXX010000189.1:0-22221 GCA_034434835.1 Thermoflexales bacterium
GGTCAGGAAGCTCGAGGAACACGGCGCCATGGGCCATACCATCGTGGTCGCCGCCGGCAGTTCCGACCCGGCCCCCCTGCAGTACATCGCACCCTATGCCGGCTGCGCCATGGCCGAATACTTCATGTACGAACACGGCAAGGCGACGCTGTGTGTATACGATGACCTGACCAAGCAGGCCGCGGCCTACCGTCAGCTCTCCCTGCTGCTGCGACGGCCGCCGGGCCGCGAGGCCTATCCGGGCGACGTGTTCTACCTGCACAGCCGCCTGCTCGAGCGCGCCGCGTGCTTGAGCAAGGAACGCGGCGGCGGTACGCTCACTGCGCTGCCGATCATCGAGACACTGTTGGGCGATATTTCGGCGTATATCCCAACGAACGTCATCTCGATCACCGACGGGCAGATTTACCTGGAAGGCGATCTGTTCAACGCCGGCATCCGCCCGGCGATCAACGTGGGCATCTCGGTCAGTCGCGTGGGCGGAGACGCTCAGACCAAAGCGATGAAGCAGGTCGCTGGCAAGCTGAGGCTGGACATGGCCCAGTTCCGCGAGCTGGCGGGATTTGCGCAGTTTGGCTCCGATCTCGACAAAGCAACATTGGCCCAGTTGGAGCGTGGTCGCCGCCTGCAAGAAGTCCTCAAACAGCCGCAATATCAGCCGATCCAGCTTGACCATGAGGTGATGATTCTCTATGCGGGCACGAATGGCTTTCTCGATCCGGTGCCGCTGGATCGTGTGAAGGAATGGCAGGCAGCCTTCTTGCGTTTTATGGATACGCAGTATCCGGCTATCGGTCAATCTATCCTGACCGAAAAACGCATCGCGGACGAGAATGAAAAGAAACTGCGCGCGGCGGTTCAAGAGTTCGCCAGGTCATGGAGTTAGTCAGTCGAAGGCAGGCGAGGAATCTCTGTTTTTCATGATCGAGATGCCTCGGCTTTCGGCCTCGGAATGACAAAAGTGTGGCTCAACACAGCCCCAGGATGCCCGATCGGGAAATTTTGGATCCATCATCTGATCACCGATCACCGATCACTGACCACCGATCACTGATCACCGAGTAACCAATATGGCGACGGCCAGAGAAATTCGACGGCGCATCAAGAGCGTCAAGAACATTGCCCAGGTGACGCGGGCCTTGCAAGCGGTCTCGGCCTCCAAGTCGCGGCGTGCGCAAGAGGCCGTCATGGCAACACGCCCGTATGCCCAATTGGCGTGGAAGGTCCTCAGCGATCTGGCTCAGCAGGTGGGGGCGGACGGCAAGCTGCATCCGCTGTTCGAACATCGCCCGGTCCAGACCGCAGGCCTGGTCTTGATTTCTGGTGACCGTGGGCTGTGCGGCGCGTTCAACTACAACCTGGTGCGCACGGCGACCGACTTTCTCAAACGGCAGAACCTTCCGACCAGGATCATCACCGTCGGCAAAAAAGGCCGTGAGTTGATGTGGCGGCGTGGCTACCACATCGTCGGCGAGTTTTCCGGGTTGCCGGCCGTGCCGGGCGTGGTCAACGTCCGGCCTATCGCGCGCATGGCGATCGAGGGTTACCTGAACGGCGAATTTGATGCCGTTTACCTGGTCTATGCGGATTTCATCAACACCCTCGTTCAGAGACCGACGGTCAAGCGGCTCTTGCCTATCAAGACGACGGAACTGGAAACACAGGCCGTGGCCGAGCACGCGGTAGGCTACGCCGGGCGCGTGGTGACAGACTATATCTACGAGCCTTCGCCGCGCGCGATCCTGGATGCGATCGTTCCGCGCTTTACCGAGCTGCAAATTTACCAGGCCGTGCTCGAGTCGCTGGCGAGCGAGCACAGCGCGCGCATGGTGGCGATGCGGAACGCGACCGACAGCGCGCAGGACCTGGTCGGCGCTTTGACGCTGCGCTACAATAAGGCGCGGCAGCAAGGCATCACCAGCGAATTGCTCGACATCGCCGGCGGCGCGGAGGCGTTGGCCAAAGCGATGGCCGCCGCGCAAGCGGCTTGTTGACTACTTCACGGAACACGCAACACACAGTATCTTCTCAATCATCTGGGGTAGGGGCAGGCCTCGCACCTGCCCCGCAGGGCGACCGCAAGGGTTCGCCCCTACATTCGAGAGGATACAATACACAGATCTTTGGAGGGGGCGAGGAATGGCGAGAACTTCAAGCGGCCAAGTTGTCGCAGTGCGTGGCGCGGTGGTGGACGTCGAGTTTCCACCCGACCGGCTGCCCGAGATCTATGACGCGGTCGAGATCGCGCGCGATGGCAAAAAGCTCGTGCTCGAGGTACAGCAACACCTGGGCGATAACACCGTGCGTTGTGTGGCGATGGATTCGACCGACGGCCTGGCGCGCGGGGTCGAAGCCTTCAACACGGGCGCGCCGATTACCGTGCCGGTCGGCCCGGCGGCACTGGGACGCATTTTTAACGTGTTGGGCGAACCGATTGACGGCAAAGGTCCGGTCCAGGCCACCACGCGCTATCCGATCCACCGCCCGGCCCCGCCGTTCGAAGAACAGTCCACGCGCGCCGAAGTGCTCGAGACCGGTATCAAAGTCATTGACCTGATCGCGCCGTTCACCAAGGGCGGCAAGACCGGCATCTTTGGCGGTGCGGGCGTGGGCAAGACCGTCATCATCGCCGAACTCATGCGCTCGATTGCCACCGAGCATGGCGGCTACTCCGTTTTTTCGGGCGTCGGTGAGCGCACGCGCGAAGGAACCCAATTCTATCAGGAGATGACCGAATCGGGCGTGATTGACAAGACCGTCATGGTCTTTGGTCAGATGAACGAGCCGCCCGGCGTGCGGTTGCGCGTCGGGTTGAGCGGTCTGACCATGGCCGAGTACTTTCGCGACGAAGGCCGCGATGTCCTCTTGTTCATTGACAATATCTTTCGCTTTGTCATGAGCGGCTCCGAGGTCTCGGCGCTGCTGGGCCGGATGCCTTCGGCGGTCGGTTATCAGCCGACGCTTTCGACCGAGATGGGGGAATTGCAGGAGCGCATCACCTCGACCAAGCGTGGCTCGATCACTTCGATGCAGGCGGTCTATGTGCCGGCCGATGACTATTCCGACCCGGCCCCGGTGGCGACGTTCACGCACCTCGACGCGACCATCGCGCTCGAGCGCGCCATCGTCGAGAAAGGCATTTACCCGGCGGTGGATCCGCTCGTTTCCACCAGCCGTATCCTCGATCCCAACCTGGTGGGCGAGGAGCACTATCGCGTCGCGCGCGAGGTTCAGCGCGTGCTCCAGCGCTACAAAGATTTGCAAGACATCATCGCCATCCTCGGCGTCGAGGAACTGAGCGAGGACGACAAGCTGCTGGTCGCGCGCGCGCGCAAGATCGAAAAGTTCTTTTCGCAGCCCATGTTCGTGGCCGAAAAGTTCACGGGTCGCAAAGGCCAGTACGTGCCGCTCAAGGAAACCATCCGCGGCTTTCGTGAGATCCTGGAAGGCAAGCACGACGACTTGCCCGAGGGCGCGTTCTACATGATCGGCAGCATTGATATGGCCGTCGAACAGGCCCGGCAGATGCAATCGGCGTAGGAGCGCCCTCGTGGGCGCGAATCGCGCTCCAAGATGTGGAGGAGGCTGTGCCTCTCAAGCTAGAAATCGTCACGCAGGAACGGCGCGTGTACTCGGCCGATGATGTCGAGATGGTCATAGCGCCCGGTGTCGAGGGCGAGATGGGCATTTTGCCTCGCCATGCGCCGCTGATCACGTCGCTCCAGGAAGGCGTGATGCGTGTCAGGCACCGGTCGGGCCGGGAAGAAGTGCTGGCGATTCACGGCGGCTTTATGCAAGTGCTGCCCGATCAGGTCATGGTGCTTGCCGACGCGGCCGAGCGCGCCGAGGAAATTGACATCGCCCGTGCCCAAGAGGCTCGCCAGCGGGCCGAGGAGTTGATGAAGCAACGCCGCGAGGACAAGATGGATTACATCCGCGCGGAAGCGGCCCTGCGCCGGTCGCTCATCCGGCTCAAGGTCGCTGAAGGCCGCAAGCGGCGCGCGATGCCGACACCTCGATCAGAAGAGTGAATCCGCATGCTAGAACATCACTTGGGAATTGACCTGGGCACGGTGAACGTCCTGGTCTATGTCAGTGGCCGGGGCATTGCCTTGCAAGAGCCTTCCGTCGTTGCCCTGTCCGTCAACGAAAACCGCATCGTCGCCGTGGGCGAAGAGGCCAAAGCCATGTATGGCCGGACGCCGGATGTCATTGAGGTCCTTCGCCCAATGCGCGCGGGCGTCATCGCGGACTATCAGGTCACCGAGGCGATGCTCAAGTATTTCATCCGCAAGGCGATTGGCCGGACGATGTTCAGGCCGCGCGTGATGATCAGCGTGCCGTATGGGGTGACGAGCGTGGAAAAGCGCGCCGTGCACGAAGCGGCCATCGCCGCGGGCGCGCGTGAGGCGCACCTGCTCTGGGAACCGGTGGCCGCGGCGATTGGCGCGGGCCTGCCGACGGACACGCCCAGCGGCAACATGATCCTCGACCTGGGCGGTGGCACGACCGAAGCCGCCGTCGTTTCTATGAATGGCATCGTCGTGGCCAACTCGGTCCGCATCGGCGGCGTGCGCATTGACGACGCGATCGTCGCTTACGTCCGCCGCAAGTACAATCTAGCGATCGGCGAACCCACGGCCGAAGAGATCAAGATGCGTATCGGTGCAGCGCTGCCACTCGAAGAGCCACTGACGATGGAAGTCCAGGGGCGCGATCAGGTGGCGGGCTTGCCGCGCACAATTGCGATCAGCTCAGAAGAGATCACCGAAGCGATCGGCGAGCCGCTGGCAGCGATTATCGGCGTGACCAAATCTGTGCTGGAAAAGACCCCCCCCGAACTGGCTTCGGACATCATTGACCGTGGGATGGTGCTGGTCGGCGGCGGGGCGCTGTTGCGCAGGATTGACCAACTGCTCACGCGCGAGACGGGCGTGGCGGCGTATGTGGCCGATGCGCCCATGGCCTGTGTGGCGCTGGGCGCGGGCAAGGCGTTGGAAAACTATTACACGGTCAAGCGCAGTATTCCAGGGCTGTAAGCGAACCTCCCGCAGGTTGAGAGCCTGCGGGAGGTTTTTCGTTTAGAGATAATGCGTCATCCGCTGCAGGTGCGTCACCGGATCAATGTACTGGACTAGCGTGCCTTCCGGTAGGCTCAGCGTGATGGGCGCATAGTTCAGGACGGACCTGATCCCCGCGGCGACGCACTCTTCGGCGACCTTTTGCGCGGCTGCCGCTGGCACGGCAATCATGGCTATCTGGATGCCTCGCTCGCGCACGACCTCGGTCAATCTGTTCATTGGCATGATCTCCAGCTCGCCGATGCGCTGACCGATCTTGGTCGGGTCGCTATCGAACAGTGCCACGATGCGAAAGCCGCGATCCACAAACCCGCCATAATGCGCGAGCGCCCGACCCAGGTCGCCAACGCCAATGAGAAGGACAGGCCATTCGCGATCCACCTGGAGGATGCGCTTGAGCTGGTCGCGCAAGTAGACGACGTTGTAGCCCGTCCCCTGCTTGCCAAATTCGCCAAAGTGCGACAGGTCTTTGCGAATCTGTGCTGCGCTAATGCCGAGCCGCTTGCCCAGTTCGTGCGATGACGTAACCTGGATGCCTTCGGCGGCCATGTGCGAGAGCGCACGTAGATACACCGGTAGACGACCAACGACAATATCTGGGATTTGTTTCACTGGCATGATCACTCTCCCTGGCTGGATGGGTGGTGAAAAATGTTACCATAGTTCAGGCGCATTGGCAAACACGGCAGGTCGCCCATCGCAGGACGCAATGCCCAGGACGTGCTATAATCACGGGCCGAGATACTCGTCACAAGGAGAAAGGATGCGTCGTAGCATTGTCATTGTCGCTGTGCTGGTCGTGATCGCTGTGGTCGGCGGATATTTTGCGTTCAGGGCGAGACAGGATGCTCTGGCCGCGCAGCAAACTCGGGGTCGGCAGGTGACAGTCCGGCGTGGCGCGCTGATTGCCACCGTCAGCGCCAGCGGCAGCATCGCGCCAGAAGCGCAGGTCTGGCTCAACTTTCAGACTCCTGGCATCGTAGACCAGGTGAATGTTGTCGTCGGGCAAAAGGTTAAGGCGGGCGAGGTCTTGGCGCGCCTGGATACAGCCGAGCTAGAGTTGGCGGTCCAGCAGGCCCGGCAAGCGTATCTGATCCAGCAAGTGACGTATAGTCAAACCCTCGCTGGCCCCAAGCCTTATGAGCTGGCGGCGGCCCAGGCGCAGCTCGATAGCGCGCGGGCGCAGTACATGGATGTCAAAGTGCCCAACGACAGCCAAGTGGCCCAGGCGCGGGCACAGTTGAAAAAAGCCGAGAATGACGTCAAGCAGGCCGAGGAGGCGTACAATGGTATCCTGGCCGGGCGCGCGGCGGCAAAAGAATATGGCATCCAGGGCGCCGGGCTAGGCAAAGCCGAGGAGCAGATGCGGGCGCAGCTCGAAGTGCTGCGTGCGGCGCGCGATGCCGCTCAGGCTGCGTATGACCGGGCTGCGCGCGGCGCGACGGACGCGCAACTCCGTGTGGCTTGGGCGGCGATCCAACAGGCCCAGGCTAATCTCGACCGCCTGACACCCGACGCCGATCGCATTGCCATCAGCAAAGCCCAGCTCGAACAGGCGCGCATCGCCTGCGAGCAGGCCCAGTTGCGGCTTGAACGCGCTTCACTGGTCGCTCCCTTTGATGGGCAAGTCGGCCAGGTCAACATCACGCGCGGCGGGTCGTCTTCGACGCCGGGCGGCGCGATGCTATTGGTGGATGGCTCGCGTTTCCACATTGACGTGAGCGTGGACGAGATTGACATTGCCAGGCTCCAAGTCGGGCAGCCGGTCACGGTGAGCGTGGATGCGTTGCCCGAGGCCGCGATCACGGGCAAGATTGATCGCATCGCGCCGGTCGCGACGAGCCAGGCGGGAGTGGTCGCGTACCAGGTGCGTATCAACGTGGACCCGACCGACGCGCCGCTACGCGCCGGCATGAGCGCGAATGTCACGATTGTCACCGACGTGCGGCCTGACGTGTTGCTGGTGCCCAATTGGGCGATCCGTATTGATCGCGCGACGGGCAAGGCCTACGTCAATCGCCTGATCGGATCCAAGACCAGCGAAGTCGAAGTCAAGATGGGGCTGCGCAACGAAAACGATAGCCAAGTGACGAGCGGCGTGCAAGAGGGTGATGTGATCATCGTCGGGGGAGTGACGGGACTGAGCACACTGATCGATCAGGGGATGAGGTGAAGCGTGAAATGTGAAACGTGAAACGTCAAACGTCAGGCATGGGCTGGTGACGTTTCACGTTTCATGCACCACGTCTCACGTTGGCAGGAGAGCCTGCAATGAAGTTGACTCTCGGTTTGGCGCAAATCTCGCCACGCCTGGGCGACGTACAGGCCAATCTCGACACGCATCTGAGGTATATCGAACAGGCAGCCGCGCAGGGCGTCGAGCTGCTCGTGTTCCCTGAGCTTTCGCTCACCGGGTACATGCTGCAAGACCTGGTGCATGAGGTGGCCCGCGCGCCGGCACCGGACGATCTGCTGTTTGCGCCGCTGCTGGAGGCCAGTCACCGCCTCGATCTGGTCGTAGGTTTTGCCGAGCGTGACGTGCGCGGAAGGCTTTTCACCGCGGGCGCGTATCTGGCGCAGGGGCGTCTGGTCCACGTGCACCGCAAAGTCTATTTGCCCACCTACGGGATGTTTGACGAAGGCCGCGATTTCGATTGGGGCGAGGAGGTGCGCGCGTTCGACACTCGCTTTGGACGCATGGGGCTGCTCATCTGCGAGGATTTTTGGCACGCCAGCCCGCCTTACCTGCTCTGGCTCGACGGGGCAGACCTGATGCTCCTGACTTCGGCCAGCCCCGGCCGTGGGATCGATCACCGCAACAAGCTAGGCAGCAGCCGATTTGTCGAATTGATCAACCAGGCGTATGCCAGCTTGTTCGTGTGCTTTGTCGCGCACGTCAATCGGGTGGGCTTTGAGGACGGCGTCAACTTTTGGGGCGGCTCGACGGTCTTTGGCCCGGATGGCGAGCTGATCGCTCAAGCGCCATACTTTGAGGAATCGCTTCTGGTGACGACACTCGACCTCAGTGCGCTACGCCGTGCGCGAGCGCGCCTGCCGCTGCTGCGGGACGAGCGACCGGAATTGACCCGGCGAGAGTTGGAACGCATCTTGCGCGTCACCTGACGGAATACGCCATACGCAGCACGAACATGCACCTCGCCATCAACACTGGCTCTCTATCCTTGGACACTCGCGACGCCATCGCCCAGGTGCACGCGCTGGGATTTTCGGCGGTCGAATTGAACTTGCAGCAGGCCGAGTTCGGGTATGGCTTTGCCCGGACGCCGAATCTGGCCTTTTACGATGAGTTGGTGCCAGAGCTGCGCGTCCGCAAGCTTCTCGTCACCGACGTTCACGCGCTGTTTCTCAATGCGGCGCAGATGTTTTCTGCGCGGGCGCGCCGAGACGTGCTGAGCGCCGAAGGCATGGTCACGCGGATGCTTGGCGCCGAGATCCTGGTCGTCCATCCTACCGACATTTTGGACAACGAAGAGTGGCTCGATCTGTACATGGACGATCCCAAGATGAAACCGCCGCTGGTGGAAGGCATGAGCGCAGTGATCCGCGAGCTGCAAAGCGGCGGCGTGCGCCTTGCGTTGGAAAATGTCCAGCATTGGCAGGGCACGCGCGGAATCAATGACGCGGAAGTGATGGCGCGGCTCGTCGAAGCGCTTGATTGCAGCGTGACGTTCGATGCGCGGCGCGGCTCGGATCGCCCCAGTCTGGAACGTTGGATTGAATTACTTGGCAGCCGGATGGCCGTGTTGCACTTGCATGATTCGATGGGCGGCGTTGAGCATCATCCGCCGGCGGCGCCGGAATGGAGGCAGATCGTCCCGCAGCTCAAAGATACGTCGGCCAACGTCTGTGTGATCGAATCTACTGCGAATCGCAACCCTGGGGCGATCAAGGCAAGCCGGGAGTATATTGCCAGGTTGTTGAGCCAATGATCGGCGGCCTGTGGTCGGCGGTCAATGGCAAGGTGATGGAAAAATGGAAACACCTACGCCCAAGCTTCAGATTGACACGGCCCTCATCCACAAGATTCTGGTCGAATTTCTGCGCCAGGAGATCGGCAAGGTGGGCTTTGACCGCGCGGTGGTAAACCTTTCCGGCGGGGTGGACAGCGCGCTGGCGTGCTACCTGGCCGCCGAAGCGTTGGGCGCGCAGAACGTGTTAGCGATTCGACTGCCGTACCGCACGTCGTCGCCGGACAGCCTGACCCACGCGCAGTGGGTGATTGACGCACTCGGCCTCCCCAGTTTGACGGTGGACATTACGCCGATGGTCGAGCCGTTGTTCGAGCGCTTCCCCGACATGAACCAGACTCGCCGGGGCAATGTCATGGCGCGCGCGCGGATGATCCTGCTCTACGATCAGTCGGCGGCGTGGAACGGCCTGCCGGTCGGCACGAGCAACAAGACCGAACTCTTGCTCGGCTATGGGACGCTGCACGGCGACATGGCTTCGGCAGTCAATCCGTTGGGCGATCTCTACAAGACCCAAGTCCGCCAACTCGCTGCTGCCATGGGTGTGCCTCAACCGATCATTGACAAGCCTCCTTCGGCTGACCTGTGGGCCGGTCAGACCGATGAAGGCGAGATGGGACTGACCTACGAAGAGGTTGACCGATTGCTGTATCTTCTTGTGGACGAGCGCTATTCACTCGAGGAAGCGGTCGAGGCGGGTTTTGCGCGCGAGTACGTCGAGCGGGTGTGGAAGATGGTGCGCGTCAATTCCTTCAAGCGCCGCCTGCCACTCATCGCCAAGGTCAGCACGCGGACGATCGGCGTGGACTTTCGATACCTGCGGGATTGGGGGGTGTAGGTATTGGGTATTAGGTATTGGTTAGTGAGGACAGCGATGATAGTCGCAGTGATCGCCGACCCTGGTGACAAGCTCTTGTCGGCTTTTCTTGCGCCAACGGCTCAACCATCAGACTATCGCGCCACTCGTGCGCCTCATGCAGATTCTGGTGTCGGGCTGTCGAACGCTCCAACTATTTCGCCACATGTCCTGACCGCCACTGAGAACGGCGCCTCGGCCTCTTTTCTGGTGATCTTGCGCGAACAGGCAGATGTCCGCCGCGCCGCGCAGCTTGCCACAAAAACCGAAAAGGGCCAATATGTCTACGATAGATTGCGTCAGACCGCGCTTTCGATGCAAAGCTCATTGCGCGCCGCGCTCGACCGCGCCGGCGTCCGCTATCGCCCGTTCTACATCGTCAATATGATCGAGGTGACCGGCGACCGCGATCTGGTCCTCAAGCTGGCCGCTCGTCCCGATGTAGCTCGTATCGAAGCGAATCCTCAAATCTCAAATTTCAAGTCTCAAATCTCAAAATACCTAATACCCAATACCCAATCCTCGATCTCTAGCCTCGAATCGCCCTCCTCCATTGAATGGAACATCCAAAAGGTCAACGCCCCGGCGGTATGGGGGATGGGCTATACCGGGCAGGGTGTGGTCGTGGCGGGTGCAGACACGGGCTATGCGTGGGAGCATCCCGCGCTCCAGTCGCACTATCGCGGCTGGAATGGCATCACCGCCACGCACGATTACAACTGGCACGATGCGATTCACGACAGCAGCGGCAATCCGTGTGGCAACGATTCGCCCGTGCCGTGCGACGACTATGGTCACGGCACGCACACGATGGGCACGATGGTGGGTGACGACGGCCTGGGCAATCAGGTGGGCATGGCGCCTGGCGCGGAGTGGATCGGCTGCCGCAACATGGCGAACGGCTGGGGAACGCCGGCGCGCTACACCGAGTGCTTCGAGTTCTTTCTCGCGCCCTATCCGGTGAACGGCAGTCCGTTCACGCAGGGCGTGCCGTCGCTTGCGCCCGCCGTCATCGGCAACTCGTGGAGCTGTCCTGACTATGAAGGGTGCAACCCCTTGACGTTGCAAGCTGTGGTGGACAATGTCCGTGCAGCCGGGATAGAAGTTGTTGCCGCTGCGCAGAACTGGGGCCCGGCATGCTCGACAGTGCACGAGCCGATCGGCATCTATGCCAGCGCGTTCACCGTCGGCGCGACGGACTCGACCGACGCGATTGCGGATTTTTCCAGCCGCGGCCCGGTCACGTCCGATGGCAGCGGACGGCGCAAGCCCGACATCAGTGCGCCAGGAGTCTCAGTTCGCTCGAGCACCCTCGGCGGCGGGTACGGCCCCAGCAGCGGCACCTCGATGGCAACGCCGCACGTGGTCGGGATGTTTGCGTTGCTGTGGTCGGCGGCGCCGGGCCTGCGGGGGAATCTGCCGGCGTCCGAGGCCGTCATCACCAGCACGGCGCTTCACCTGACGACGACGCAGGGCTGCGGCGGCGATACCCCGACTTTGGTGCCGAATAACGTGTATGGCTGGGGACGGATAGATGCGCTGGCGGCGGTTCAAGCAGTGCTGCCCAGCTTGCAGATCAGCCAGACAGCGAGCGCGAGTTCAGCTCTCCCCGGTAGTCTGCTGACCTACACGCTGGTCGTGTCCAATCCATCATGGTACCCGGACAACACCGGGCTTGTGGTGACGGATGTGCTGCCGTTGAGTGTGACTTTGGCCAGCGTGTCTGACGGAGGCGTCTACTCGCCCACAACACAAATGGTGACATGGAATGCGCCAACGCTCACGGCGCAGACGAGTCTCTCCTTTACCCTCGGCGTGACGGTTAGCCTGGTGTCTGGTGGGACGTGGATCGTCAACAGCCATTACGGCGCGCGCAGTGACCAAGTCACGCAGACTGTGAGCGGGCCACCCGTAGTGACCTGGGTGGATTGGCCGTATCGTTACTATTTCCCCTTTGCAGCGTCGCCCTGAGCGGCGGGCGTGAGGATGCCCGCTTACAGTTTCCCACCAAGAACGAGATTAGCCAGCTTTTGCCAAGTCTTGTTTTGCTTCGACGAAGGCAGCTTCTTCTAGCTCTACTCGTTCCTGAATGATATGCGTCAGCCACTCTTCAACGCTCTTGGTACGATGTAGTTGTGCCAGGAAAGCCGCGCGTGCAGCAAGGTCAGCAGGAATAGACAGAGAAGCCGGTTTGGTTCTGCGAACATGGATGGGCTTTTCCCAAGCTGAATCGTCGTTAGCTTGTGCTAGTACAATCTGGTCAATCTCTTGTTCGGATAGATTTTTCTTGGTTTTATTTCTCATACTCATATGTCCCACCCCGTAATGATACGGACAACATTCCCTGGCTTGAGTTAAAAGATGATCTTGAGCCGCCGTCCGCCAATGGTTCTCCCACGCAACTGGTAACGGTCACGGTACGACTTGTTCCGTCGTATTTCAAAGTCGGAGAAGAAGCATTCTACCGCTTCGTCAAACGTGATATGGTGGGCAAGTTCATCCCGTTCAAAGTCGTACTCAAAGTCAGTCGGTGTGAAGCGATGCCAGTTCACCAATGGGCTTCCCATCTCAGCGGCGTCCGGGCAACAGAGCGCGCGCTAGCAGCACAACGCCCAACGCGATTAGAACCAGCGGCCACCAGTTTTGCCCGACGGCTATCACGAGGATGCCCACGATGACCAGTGCGACGGCCGGGTAGACCGGCCAGAACATTTGCGGGTTGCCCAGGTTCAACACGTAAAGCAGCCCAAAGATGGCCGCCAGCCCAATGAAGAAAACGCCCGCGATCAATTGTCCGTTGGCTTGAGCAGCGGCCAGCAGCGGCATAAATCCTATGACGAACAGTACGCCGCCGGGGATGAGCGCCCACCAGTGTTGGCGATTGACGACATAAACCACGAGGAACGGTAACGCGATCAGCCACATCACGAACGTGCCGATGACTTGGCCTCGCACGCCCAGCGTCATGATCGGGATAGCGGCCAGGACGGTCATGATGCCGCCGGGGATGAGCGCCCACCAAAAGTCGCCGCGCTTGATCACATAGATGAGGAGGAATGGAAGTCCGATCGAGAGCATCATCAAACTGCCGATGTATTCTCCCTGGACATCTCGGAGCGCCAGCCAAATGGTCGCTGCCACACCCAGCAGGATGCAGCCGGGGATGAGCGCCCACCAGTCCTGCCCTCGCGTTGTGATGGCGTCGAGCAAGAACAGCAGGCCCAACCCGCCCAAGATCACGGTCCAGATTGAGGCCTGGAATGATTCGGGCACCAGCCCGAGGTTCTGAGCCAGCAGCAGAGCGCCGCCCAGGATCAACACGATTGCCCACAAGATAGCCCATCGAGAGCGTTGCATCGTGACCTCCGCCATGACGAGATGGATTCCGAAAGGATTCTATCACCGATAAACTGCCGAGTCAATTCGCTTGTGGTCTCACTTGTGTTATAATGCCTGCATTGCCCATGAACACTCGTCCGATCTTTTTACCGTTTGTTGCCGTGCTGGTATCCTTCGCCTTGATGGCATCCGGCTGTCAGGTGATACGCCCGACGGTTCCTGCAGCGCGTACGCCTGGCGTGATGCCGACGGCTAGCCGGGGCCCGACTACACCGACGGTGGCGCCAACGTTGGTGCCCTCGCCCGTGCCTCAGCGCCCGATCACTCTGACCGTGTGGCTCCCGGATGCGCTGGTCCCACCGAGCCATGTGACGGCCACGGCTGTCTTGAAACAGCAGATCGCTGCGTTTGCGGCTTCGCAGCCGGGTGTTTCTGTTCAAACACTCACCAAGCGGGCGAGTGGGCCGGGAGGTATTTTGGATCTGATGCAGACGGCGGCGCCCGTCGCACCTTCGGTGCTGCCGGATGTGACGCTGCTTGATCTGGCGAGCGTCCCTGTGGCGGCGCAGGCTGGGCTGTTGCGCCCGCTGGATGACCAGATGCTGGACGTGGCCCTGGCCGATCTGTTCCCCTTTGGCGAAGCGGGCCGCATTGACGAACGATGGCTGGCAGTGCCCTATGCCGTTGACCTGGAGCACGTCGTGTATCCCGGCGCGCGGGCGTCCTCGCCGCCGTCTACCTGGACGCAGGTCATTTCGGGAACACTCCCCTATTTGTTTCCGGCCGGGGCGACGAGTGGAACAACGTCGGATGCGCTGCTGGCTCACTATATGGCTGCGGGAGGCCGCTGGCTGGACGCGAGCGGTCAACCGGCGCTGGATGCGCTGGCGCTTCAGCAGATGCTGCGCCAGCTCAAAGAGACCCAGCAAGCTGGCTTGATCTCGGCCAATGTCTTGAATCTCAATTCGCCCGATGAGACCTGGACAGCCTACCTGAATGTGCCGGCGCAAATCGCGCATGTGCGCGCGTCGCGTTTCATCACTCAACGCCTGGCCTTCACTGGCACGTTGGCGGCGGCGCTGCCGGGCTATGACGAACCCGCGCGGTTGGTCGCGCGCGGATGGGCGCTCGTTGTCCCGGCCCGTGACCCGGCCCGCCGGTCGGCTGCGGCGGCGCTGATCAGGTGGCTGATGTTACCGGAAAACCAGGGCGCGTGGACGCGAACCGTTGGCCTGATCCCCGCGAGCCGCAGCGCTTTTGAATCCTGGTATCCGACGGACCGGTATACGACGTTCCTCCGGCGCGAGATGGAGCGGGCCGCGTCTCCCCCGCCATCGCCTGTGTTGCAGGTGATCGGCCCGGCGATCCAAAAGGCCGTGGCCGACGTTTTGCGCGGTCAGGTGCAGCCGGCGGAGGCGGCTGCGAACGCCGCGGCCAGTGTCGCACGCACCTCCAAATGATTCGGGTAGGGGCAGGCCTATCTCCCTCTTTAGGGGGTGCGCCTGCCCAGACGCGGGCGACCGCACCCCCCATACGGGGGCAGCTTGTGGCCCGCATGGGCTAGTGGTCGCCCCTACGCATCAACCAGATTGGGTCACATCCCATTGAATCGCCAGGTGAGGTCAACATCGAGTTTCTGTGGAAGGGAATGGTCATTGGCCTTTCGATTGCGGCACCGGTCGGACCTATCGGTGTCTTGTGTATCCGTCGCACGCTGACCGAGGGGCGCGTCGTCGGGCTGATGTCTGGATTGGGGGCGGCGACCGCCGACGCATTCTATGGCGGCGTGGCTGGATTTGGACTGACGTTCATCGCGGACGTCTTGATCGGCCAGGCGCTGTGGCTGCGGCTGGCTGGTGGCACATTCCTGATTTGCCTGGGCCTCAAGACCCTGCTGGCTCGACCTGCCGAGCAAGCTGCTGCTGTGGGGGGAAGCGGGCTGGTGGGCGCCTATGGCTCGACGTTCCTGCTGACCCTCACGAACCCCATGACCATCCTCTCGTTTGCCGGGATCATGGCCGGGCTGGGGATCGGCAGCACCGCGCGGGATCACGGGTCTGCCGGAGCGATCGTCTTGGGCGTGTTCTTGGGGTCAGCGCTGTGGTGGTTAATCCTGAGCGGCAGTGTCGGCGTGTTTCGAGCGCGATTCAACACACGCGCGCTGGTGTGGGTCAACCGTCTATCGGGTCTGGTCATCCTTGCCTTTGGTGTGCTGGCCCTGGCGAGTCGAATGTGAGACAAGTGTAATCTGGATTGAGGTGAGAACATGATTCATTTCGGCACCGATGGTTGGCGCGCCGTCATCAGCGACGAGTTCACGTTTGAAAACGTCCGCCGGGTGGCGCAGGCGATCGCAGATTGGGTCAACGAGTTCAACGGGCAAGCGTCTCCTGCGATGGTGGTGGGGTTCGACACGCGCTTTCTTTCCGACCGTTACGCCATCGAGGTCTCGCGCGTGCTGGCGGCCAATGGCATCACCGTGCACCTGACGAACGCCGATGCGCCGACGCCCGCTGTGTCGTATGCGGTCAAACAGATGGGCGTGCAGGGAGGCGTGATGATCACGGCCAGCCACAATGCGCCGCGCTACAACGGCATCAAGCTCAAGGCCGCCTATGGTGGCAGCGCCTCGAATGAGGATTGCCGCCGGGTCGAGTATCATCTGGAGCGCGGCGTCGAGGTGCGCTCGGTCGAATATGAATCGGCGCGCCAGCGCGGCCTGATCCAGCGGTTCAATCCCGAATGGATGTACAACGCTCATCTGGAAACGCTCATCTCGCGCGAGGTGATCGCCTCCCGGCATGGCCGATTTGTCGTGGACCCGATGTATGGCTCAGGCCGCGGCTATATCCGCGATTGGCTCAAGGGCACCGGCTGGGAGGTCAAGGAAATTCGGGGCGAGATGAACCCCGGCTTTGGCGGCGTTCACCCGGAGCCGATCATGCCGCACCTCAACGCGCTGCGCGAAGCCGTGCTCAGCTCGAGTTGCCTGTTTGGCGTGGCGACCGATGGCGATGCCGACCGCACTGGCGCGATGGACGATCGTGGCCGCTTTGTGGATCCGCATCGCATCTTTGCGCTGGCGCTGCGCTACCTGGTGGAAAAGCGCGGCTGGCGAGGCGTGGTGGTCAAGACGGTCAGCACGACACGGATGATCGATCGTCTGTGCGAGCGATACGGCCTTGAGTTGGTCGAGACCCCGGTCGGGTTCAACTACATTGCAGATTTGATGATGACCCAAGATGTGCTCATCGGCGGCGAAGAATCGGGCGGCATCAGCATCAAGGGACATATCCCGGAAGGCGATGGGATTTTGTTGGGGCTGCTCTTGCTCGAGATCGTCGCGGCTTCCGGCGCGACGTTGGCCGAGTTGGTGGACGACCTCCAGGCAGACGTCGGCCCGGCGCACTATGCCCGGCGCGACATCAAGCTGGCGCGCCCGGTCAACAAGAAAGAGATGACGACGCGGCTGGTGGACAAGGCGCCGCCGGGCATTGCGGGTGTGGCGGTGGAGCGCGTCCAGTCCAACGATGGCGTCAAATACCTGATGGCCGATGGCGGCTGGCTGCTCATCCGCCCGTCGGGGACTGAGCCGGTCTTGCGCGTTTACGCCGAAGCACCGGACACTCGCACCGTCGAAGCATTGCTGGCGTATGGGGAACAAGTCGCTGCTACAGCCTAGTCGCTGGAGAGCGGGCATTAGGGATAGGGTGCTGATCGCCGCGATCGCCCTGATCGCGGCGATGTTGCGTCTTTGGCGGCTCGACCAGGTGCCGCCGGGGCTTTTCCACGACGAGGCGTTCAACGGGCTGGACGTTTTGCGTGTTCTTGCCGGCTGGCATCCGATTTATTTTCCCGGCAACTATGGGCGCGAGCCGTTGTACCTGTACCTGGTCGCCGGGTCTGTTGCTGTACTTGGACGTGCGCCCGGCGCGATCCGCATCGTGTCCGCTCTCCTCGGCACGCTGACGATCCCGGCCGCGTATCTTGCTGCGCGCGAGTTGTTCAACCGGCGCATCGGATTGCTGACGGCGGTGATCACGGCGATAACGCTCTGGCATGTCGCGTTGAGTCGAGTAGGTTTCCGGGCGATCAGCCTGCCGTTGATCTCGGCGCTGGCGATCTGGCAAGGCGCGCTTGCCTGGCGCACGGATCGCGCTCGTCACTGGATTTTGGCCGGCGCGCTTGGGGGGCTGACGTTATATACGTATCTTGCCGCGCGATTGGTCCCGATTGCCCTGGTGCTGTTTGCGGTGTGGTGTTTCATCGTCACAAGGGCAGGGCGCGCTCGGAAAGAGAAAGAGATAGAGATAGAGATAGAGACTGGAGATAGAGATAGAGAAGGGGCAGGGCGCCGTCGCGTGTGGATAGGTATGCTGGCCGCGCTGGTAGTCGCTGCGCCGCTGGGCGTCTATGCGCTCGATCACTGGGACGAGATGTTTTTGCGCGCTGGTCAGGTATCCGTGTTCAATCCCCAGATCAGCGACGGAAATCCATGGCGGCTCTTGGCGCAGCAGGCGCTCGACACGGCGACAATGTTTGTCTGGCGGGGCGACGCGAACCCGCGCCACAATGTCCCCGGGCGCGCGGTGTTCGATCCGGGAATGGCGCTGATGTTCATTCTTGGGGTGGTGGTGTGCGTCAAGCGTATCATCGTTTCTCTCGGACAGAGCCGGGTAGGGGATCAAGGGCCATATACTTTGACCTTGATCTGGACGTGCGTGATGCTCTTGCCCTCCATCCTGGCCGATCACGCGCCGTCATTCCTTCGCGCGATAGGCGCATTGCCGATTGTCTTCATCATTCCCGCGATTGGCCTGGACGCGGCGTGGTCGTGGTTCGACGTTCGAGGACGTCCGGGCATTGGCGCGGCAGCCGTTGGGGCGTTGCTCTCGATCTCGCTGCTCGCCACGACGTTGACTTACTTGGGCCCATACTCGACCAGCCGCGAATTGCACCAAGCGTTTGACGCTTCGCCGGTCGAGATGGCCGTTGACGTGAATCGCTGGCTGGGGATAGGCTGGCAGGGTCAAGGGCTGGCGGCGCGGAGCGGGCCGGCGACCCCCGGTCGCTACGTCTGGATTGACCCGGCGTTGTGGAAATTTTCGATAGCGGTGCCATTCCTCGTGACCGAGTTGCCGACGCAGTCAACTCGTTTGCGTTTCACACCGGTCACAGCGATCCCAGCCGATGCGGACGCGATCAAGCTTGTGGTCTTGCCGACGCAGGAGGATGCGCTGGCCTCTTTGCCCCGCGGTTGGCGCATCCGGGCCGGGCGTGGGACAACGGTCGGCGGCGTGCCGGGTCAAGAACCGTTCTTGTTGTACGTGTCGTTCGAAGCCGAGCCGGCGCGCGAGGTCAGCGTGTTGGCGCGTTTTGGTGAGAGCATCGAGCTGGTCTCGCAAGAGGTCCGCGCCGGGGCATCGGGCCGAGTGATGCTGCATACCGAGTGGCGCGCGACGCGCGACATTCAGGAGGACTGGACGATGTTTGCGCACCTCGTGCGCGACGGCCAGATCGTCGCGCAAAATGACGGCCCGCCTGCCGAGGGCCTCCTGCCCACCTCCCAGTGGCGCGCGGGCGATGTCATTGTGGACGAGCGGGAACTGGCCGGGCCGCTGGAAGCAGCCCGCGACAAAATCCGCGTCGGCTTTTATCGCCCGGACACGGGCGCGCGGTTGATGGTGGTAGATGCAGCCGGTCGCCTGACGAGGCTGGACTATTGGGTGGTTATTCCGTGATACGCGCCATGTGACTGGCCGTGACTGCCTGCACCACTCCCTTCAATGCATAGATCGAGCTGAGACCGGCTCCCAGGGTGATGACGCCCGCGCTGATGAATACGCCCTGCACGCCCAGAAAATGTGGATCGCCCAATAGCCCCGAAAGGCCCTGCGCGGCGGCGGTCGAAACGCTCACCATCATGTTCACCGCGCTTTCCACTCGACCGCGCACTGGATCGGGCACGAGCTGCTGGGTCAGCGTCGCCAATCCCGCGCGTGCAACGACCAGGCATAGTCCAATGCCGGCCGCGGCAACCAACACCAGACCAAAGCGCGGGGCGAGCGCGAACACGACGATGGCGACGCCCACGCCCGCCAGGCAAATCCCCACGACCTGATTGGCTGGCATCCGGCTGGCAATGCGTTGGACGACCGCGCCGCCTAACGCCACGCCGACGCCGACCATTGCCATCGTCAGGCCAAAGCCTTGCTCGGTCACGTTCAACCGCTGGTTGAGAAAGTTCAGGCCCAGGATTTGGATGGAGCCGATCCCCAGCGCGGCGATCGCCGTGATCGCCAGCACGCGCAGCAGCAAAGGACTGCTGAGCACGTACCTCAGGCCTTGCACCAGTTGACCCCAGACGGTTCGCGCGGACTCGTGTGACGGCGAAGGAGTGGTGGGGGGAATCCGCATCCAGGCGATGAGCAGGGCCGAAAACAGAAACGTCGCGCTGTCGAACCACACGGCAGCATCTGTACCCCACAGCCGCACCGCAAACCCTGCCAGCGTGGCCCCCACGATCAGCGCCAGGATGTAACTGACCTGAATCAACGTGTTGGCGCTGAGCAGCAGTTTGGGGGGGACGATATTAGGGATGATGGCGTTGCGCGCCGGATAGAAGGCGGTGCCGAGGATCGCCAGCCCGGCGGCAGCCGGATACAGAATCCAGATGTCGCTGCGCTGCTCGACCAACACCGCGGGCAAGATTACCAGGGCGCGCAGAACATCGGAGAGGATGAGCAGATGCTTGCGGTCAAAGCGATCCACCAGCACACCGCCGATCAGTCCGAACGTGAGCTGAGGGATCGAGATCGCCAGCGCCAGTCCGCTGAGCGCGAGCGGCGAAGCGGTGTGCCGGTTGATGATCGAAAGGGCGGCGATGAACAGAAATTGATCGCCGATCTGCGAGAACAGTTGGCTGATAAAGAGCAACCGAAAATCGCGCTGGCCCATCGCGGCCACCAGGCTGCCGCCCGGCGGCATCGCGGCATCAGGGGAGGATTCGTGGGCCATTACAGCGGCTTTTCCACCATGCGATAGGTCTTGTAGACCTTGCCGCCAAGCGCCTGAATATCACGATTCATCATCACATTGTTTTCCAGGATCCACGACATCTCGCCGTGCTGGTAGCCCGCCGGGATAGCTGCCCTGGCCGTCTCGTAGTAAAACATCGCAGCGATGCCTTGAGCGCGATACTCTTCGATAACGCCCATCGCAAAGATGCGCAGCCAGTTGATTTTGCGGGCGACCTTCCAGTGCCACATCATCCGCGCCAGGGCCAGGTTGTAGGCAATCGGGTTCGGATTGGGCGAAGGGTGCGCCGCCAGCACCGCCTGATTCATGTCCGGCAGACTGAGCGAAAAGCCGACCCACTGATCGCCCTTTTCGGCCACGAACACGACGCGCGGGTCAAGGATCTGTTTCAGCCCGACGGCCAGATGGTCGAACTCGGCATCCGTCATGGGCACAAAGCCCCAATTCTTTTCCCACGCGGAATTGTAAACACGCTTGACGTGCGCGACCTCCTCCTCAAAGCGGCTCATGTCCACCGTGCGGATCGTGATGCCGCTGCGCTCGCGCAGCTTGCCCACCACACGCGAGAGCTTGGCCGACATCTGGTCCACCTGGCCGCCAAAGCTGGAAACGTCGAGCTTGTAAGCGTACAGGTCCATCGCCTTGCGGAAACCGAACCGCTCAGCAAACTCGGGATAGTACGGCGGGTTGTAGCCCATGAAAATGCGCGGCGGATCGTCAAAACAATCTATCAAAAAGCCATAGCCATCGTCGTTGGAAGAAAAGCTCGCCGGGCCGCGGATCGCGCTTGCGCCCTGCGATCTGCACCAATCGCACGCGGTTTGCCAGAGCGCTTCGGCCACTGTGTAATCGTTGACGCACTCGAAAAAGCCAAAAAAGCCCATGTGGTCGTGGTGGAACTCGTTGTGCTTGTCGTTGATGTGCGCCGCGATGGTGCCGACCGGGGCGCCCCCGCGCGTGGCGAGGAAATACGCCGCGCGTCCGTGCTGAAAGTAGGGATTGCGGGCCGGGTCGAGGAACTCTTGACGTTCGTTCACCAGCGGCGGCACCCAGTAGGGATTGCCCTTGTAAGGCTCCCACCAGAACTGGATGAACTTGAGTCGCTCGGCGGCGGTTTTACATTCTTGGATTTGGATAGGTAGTGACATGGGTTGGCTCCAGTGGTTGGTGATCAGGGATCGGTTATCAGTGATCAGTTACTTGGTGATCGGTTATTCGGTGGCGAAATGGAAAGGCTGGAAAGGTGTCCAGCCTCTACCAACATGCCAACGCTTTGTCACTCAGTCGTTCCCATTCGGCAAGCTTGGTCTGCATTGCCAGGGCGGCCTTTCGACTTTGAATCCAGAGACTCGGTAGATCCAAAAATCCCAGCGGAGGCGGCTCCCACGCCGCCGTTTCGCGGGCATGGGAGCCCGCTCTGCTCTGAAATTGGATCTACTGAGACTTGCCTTGAATAGATGGACGATTTGCAGGAGATGTGACCAAGATTCTTCCGGCAATTCCTTGACCTCTTCCAACAGGGCCTATTGACCATTCAGGATGTATCCTTTTCGTTTTGCCGTCAATTATAATCCCGTAGTCAGGCCAGGACAACGCCGATGGTCGCGATGACCGATTCCACAGGTTGCGCGGCGCCATAATCTATTAACCAGCGTAAATCTTTTGGGTGTGTTTCATTTCAGTTGAAACCTGGCTCGTTGCGCGCTCGCCCGCCGATGAATGTTACTGTTGGCAAACTCGAGCCAACCGACACCGCCTTTACCCCTTGGGAGGGCTTGGCGCTTCGTATAATGGACCCGTAAAACTAGACAAGAAAAGGAGCCGACTTAAGGTAGGAGCATGACCATGCGAAAACAATACAGTGCTAACCTCAAGGCCCAGCTCGTGCTGGAAGTGTTGAAAGAAGAAAAGGCGCTCT
>DAOTXX010000190.1:0-26382 GCA_034434835.1 Thermoflexales bacterium
AAGGTAACTACTCAGCCCAGTCTACCGCACAGGCTGTCATTGCGAGCCTGCCGAAGGCAGGCGAAGCAATCTCTGTGCTCCGATCGCTGAGATTGCTTCGTCGGCCCGCTTCGCGGGCCTCCTCGCAATGACGGCGGAGTAGTTACTTCAAAAGATGCATTGCTGAACACCAAACGCCTGGCAGACGGCGCGTATATCTTCGGCCGATAGCCCTTCCCCCTGTTCGTGATTGACCAGGTTCAGGTATTCATAGCGCGCGCCGGTCTCGGCGTATTCGATGCGGTCCGCCGCGCGCTTGACAGACTGATCGGAGCGCGCCATCACGCCATGCTTGCCCCACACCACGACGCGGTGCGTTCGCAGCGATTCGACCGTAGCGGCCATCAACTGCGGCGACCCGGGCAGCAGGAACGGCAGATAGCCCAACCCCTCCGGCAACTGGATGATCAATTCCGGTTGCCAGCGTAAGATGTGGCGATTCAGATACTGCTCGTTCTGATAACGCGGGATATGACTGAGATAAGTCAGGTGCAGTGGCTGGGCGTGGATGACCGCATGAAAGTTGGTACCGGTCGCGCGAACCTGGTCATAGTGAACCGCCAGGTGCGAGTTAAACTCGCTTGTTAAGCGGGCATAAAGGCGACGGGGCGAGGTATACAGTTGTCCGGTCTTGCCGCCCTCGTCCACGACCACACAGCCCAGGTTTGCCGCCGGGTCTTGGATGATCTCGCGCAGGCGTCGGCCGGAGCCGGTGACCAGAAACGACCGACCAGCCAGCTCGGGCACTGGCTCGGGCAAGTCAATCGTTTCCCCAATCGGGAACTTGCGGCGCGGGTCAATCGGCCAGCCGAGGTACACCGAGATATTGCCCGCCGCTCCCTCTGTGGCTTCGATCTCGGAAAGTCGGCGGCCGGCTTCGCCGATGGCTAATAACAGCTCGTCCAGTTCTGGGAAAGGCGCTTCGATGGCCACAGCATACTCCTCAATCCAGGTGGAACACCTCTTCCAGCTCCACCATGCTTTCGTCTGCGTGCGCCCCACTCAGATTCTCAAAATAGGGGGCCATGAAATCCTGCCATTTCTTGTTGACCTCTTCCTTGCTCATGCCAGCCAGCGCTGCCTGAAAACTCTCGGGCGTTTCAAAATAACCAAACAAGAGTCCATCGTCGCGCATAAAGAGCGAATAGTTGTGCCAGCCGGTGCGCCGCAGCGCATCGAGCATCTCCGGCCAGACAGCCTGGTGATGCCGCTTGTATTCTTCGATCTTGTCCTGCCGAACCTTGAGCAAAAATCCGACTCGCTTCATGGCGTCTCCTCCTTGCAAAGTGTCAGGTGGACTTGGGTCTGCTCGAGTCGCTCGAGCCATTCGGGACTGAGGCGGTCGTCCACAAACAGACACGAGATCTGATCCGTCCGCGCGAACGCGGTCAGGTCCACCTTGCCGAACTTGGACGAATCAATCAACGCGACGACCGCCGCCGCGGAGGCGATCATCGTGGTTTTGAGCCGCGCCTCATGAATGTCCACTTCGGTCAGGCCCGCCTCAATCGAAAAACCGCTGCATGACACAAAGGCCGTTTTGATGTGCAAGTCTTTGAGAAACGGCTCGCTCAACAGCCCCGTGACCGAGGTGCCATCCGAGCGGAGCACGCCGCCCACCAGAATGACAGTGTTGGAAGGATTCTGAGCCAGCTCGCGGGCGACTTCGAGGCCATTGGTAATCACGGTGAGATTGCGGCGATCCTGCAAAAAGCGTGCCAGGTGATAAACCGTCGTGCTGGCGTCGAGGAGGATCGAATCGCCATCTTGGACCAGCCCGGCAGCGCAACGAGCGATGCAGTGCTTGGCAGCTTCGTTGGTTTTGGCTCGAGTGGCGAACGCCGGGCTGCGGGGCGAAAGATCATCCGTGACGACCGCGCCGCCGCGCACGCGGATCAGCTGCTTGGCCTCAGCGAGTGCTTTGAGGTCATTGCGAATCGTCCCTTCCGAGACATCCAAGGTTTGGGCAATCTCGGTCACGCGGATGCCGGGGCGTTCGTGGAGAAGCGCGAGGAGGCGTTTTCGGCGGTCAAAGGTGGTCGAATTCTTTGCCATTTTTTTGGTTTTTTGTTGATTATTAGCGGATTACGACGCCAACCACCAAATACCAATATATCAATACTTTTTAATTTTGTCAATACTCAAAATAATACCTCCCGCAGGCTGCAAGCCTATGGGAGGTCGAATGAAACGCACCCGAGCGATTTACAAGCGCACCGGGTTTTCCAGACTCAATGAGCCGATTGTGATGCACACAACGTCGTCGGATTGCAGCGACAAATCTTCGCCTGGCACGATCCCGGTGCCCGTCATGAGCAACACGCCGTGCGGAAAATCCAGTTCTCGACCGAGATAATCCACCAGCTCCTGCAAACGCCGCTTCATGCTGGCGACGCGCGTCTCGCCCTGAAACAGCAGCGCGCCCTTTCTGTGCACTTCCAGCCGGATGGGCAAGTCAGCCATCTGATCCGCCCCGGCCAGCAGGATGCCGGGGCCGAGTGCGCAAGAGCCATTGTAAATCTTGGCCTGCGGCAGATAGAGCGGATTCTCTCCTTCAATGTCCCGCGACGAGAGATCATTTCCAGCGCAATATCCGACAATCTCCTGGTGACGGTTCACGACGATCACCAGCTCGGGTTCTGGAACGTTCCATTTGCTATCCCGGCGGATGCGAACTGGCATGGCGTGTCCGATCACGCGCCAGCCTATCGCCTTGAAGAACAATTCAGGACGAGCGGCAGCATAGACCCGGTCATACACATCGGCGACGGAAGATTCAGTTCGGCGCGCTTCGCGGCTGCGCAGATACGTCACCCCGGCTGCCCACACCTCATGCAAAGGATCGAGCGGCGGCAAGAGTGCGCCCGCGGCAGGTTCATCATGCGGCAGGGATCTCAAAAGGTCGAGCATCACACGGCCGGGCAATTCGAGTAACGCGCTCAAATCGAGGCTGGGCGGCAGCCAGTTGCCGTCGAGCGCCCAGCGGGGGCCTTGTTCAGTTTGATGTCGAGTCAGGTACATGGTATCCCTATCCTCTCTGTTGGAGTCGGCCTATGATCGTGTCCACGTCATAGACGCACCCGCCCCAGGCGCCGCCGCTGACGTTTTGCAGCGCCGCCCACAGGCGCGTGTCGTCCGGCAAGCCCGGGTCCGGGGCGAGATCAGGGTGAGGCAAGCGAGAGGCCAACACAGCCGCGCCTTCCTCTGGCGTGTACGATTGGCCGGCGTGACCGATCAAGTCTATGCTCCCCGTCAAATTAACCCGGTCTATGACGATTCGGATGAGGTCATCTTCTCGAACCCGCCCGATCGGGCCACCCGCCAAAGCTTCCGGCCCAACGTGACCGATGCACGCGCCCGTGCTCACGCCGCTGAAGCGAGCGTCGGTGATCAGCGCAACCTCTTTGCCCCAGGGAAGGTAACGCAGCGCAGCCGTGAGCTGAAACGTCTCTTCCATGCCGCTGCCCATCGGCCCACGTCCGATCAACACGATCACATCACCTGGGCGAACGACGCGCTCTCCCTGCCCCTTGATCGCGGCAATCGCCGCGCGCTCAGTCGTGAACACGCGCGCCGGGCCGATCTTGCGATACACGCCCTCGGTGTCCACGACGCTGGGCTCGATCGCCGTGCTCTTGACGATTGCGCCCTGCGGGGCCAAATTGCCGGTGAGAAACGTGACCGTGCTGGTCAGGCCGCGCTGACTTGCTCTGGAAGGCGACAAGATGACGTCATCCGGGTCAATGCCATCCACCTCAAGCAGCCGGGCGCGGACGTGCTGGCGCCGCTCACTGCCCTCCCATTCTTGCAGCATCTCGCCCAGCGTCCGGCCATTGACCGTCAGCACATCCAAACGCAGCAGCCCCAGATCGCGCAGGTGCAGCATCACTTCCGGCACGCCGCCCGCCAGGAACACTTGAACCGTCCCATAACCGACCGGCCCATTCGGCAGCGCGTCCACCAGGCGCGGCGTCTGCCGATTGATGCGGCTCCAGTCTTCCACAGTCGGTCGAGGCAGCCGCGCGGCGTGGGCAATGGCCGGCACGTGCAACAGCAAGTTGGTGCTGCCGCCAAACGCCGCATGAGTGACCATCGCATTGTGCACCGAGTCCTCGGTCAGTATGTCAGCCATCGTGCGGCCTGTCTCCTCCAATGCCAGCAGCGCACGCGCCGAACGCCGGGCCACGTCCAACCAGATCGGCTGGCCTGAGGGCGCGAGCGCCGAATGGGTGACGGCTAACCCGAGCGCTTCGGCCACCACCTGGCTGGTGGCGGCGGTGCCGAGGAACTGGCAGCCTCCGCCGGGCGAAGCGCACGCCCGGCAGCCCAGCTCGGCCGCCTCGTCCAGACTGATGAGGCCATGCGCAAACCGCGCGCCCAGCGATTGAACCTTGCCCGCGTCCTCGCCTTCCATCGGCAGCAGCGTGACGCCGCCCGGCACGATCACGCCGGGCAGTTCGCGCTGCGCGGCCAATGCCATCATCATCGCCGGCAGCCCCTTGTCGCACGTGGCAATCCCCAACACGCCGCGCCGCGTGGGCAACGAGCGAATCAGCCGCCGCAATACAATCGCTGCATCGTTGCGATAGGCCAGGCTGTCCATCATACCCGGCGTGCCCTGCGTCCGCCCGTCGCACGGATCGGTGACGAAGCCGGCAAACGGGATGGCTCCCTGACCGCTCAATTCCTCTGCCGCTGCCTGCACGAGCAATCCCACTTCCCAATGGCCGACGTGATACCCCAGCGCGACCGGCGTGCCATCTGGCGCGCGGAGGCCGCCCAGCGTGCTCAGGAACAAAAACTCTTTGCTCCGTAATCGGCCCGGCTCCCAACCCATGCCGGCGTCTTGCGTCAGACCGAACACGTCGCCACTGGGCGCGCGGCGCAGGAAATCCGCATCCAGCGGCAGACGTCCCGCTGGCCCCGGCGCGTGGGTCTGCACTCGATAGATAGCAGGATCAGCAGAGTCAATGGATAGATTTCTCGTCACAATTGAAACCTCCGGGCCGAACAATCAACAACATTGGACAATGATAGGTATTGTACGCCAGACAAGAATATGGGGCAAACAGGAGAGCGCAAAACAAATCAGCGGCTGACCCGCCTAAACACGAGCCAGCCGCTGATGCGTTCTCTCTGACTTATCGAATCACGATCGGCAGATACACCTTGTAATTCCCTTCTGGGGCGAGATACATATCCAAATCGGTCACTGCCGGCGGCACGCCCACCGCGGGACTGATCTTGGTCACGTACCCCGGCGCGCTCACCACCACGAACCAGCAGCCTGTCGTGACATCCCAACCATAGTGCCCCTGATCGTCCGTCAACTGCGGATTGACCGGCGGGTCAATTCTTGGCGGGCTGAACGTCGGATCTTCCAGCAAGCCCGTGTTGATATTCGCGGGCGGCAGCGTCTGCCACGTGCCGCTGATGCCGCCGGGCCGCGTCTCGATGGTGCGGCAGTCGCGCGTTTGCGTGGACGTGTCCGGCAAAGCGAAGGGCACTTTATACAACGACACACTCGCATTGGTGATCGGTTGATTCGTATTGATGATGCGCACGTAACCGCTGGGATCGTACAACGCGCCGCACGCGATCAATTCTTCCGTCGTTGTGCCATCCGACCAGTAGATGACGACCACGATCGGAATGGGACAGTCCGGCGTGCGATAGGGATTGTCCGGCCCTTGATCGCAGCGTTCTTTCGGCAACTGTTGATCGCACGGCCAACCTGGGTTCCAATGGAAGTACGGCGGCGGATTGGCCCACGCGGGACGATTAGGCCCCGTTACACTTGCCCTGGCGGGCAGTGCCAGGGTTGCGAGCGCTCCTGAGCGAAGTGCAGCGGAGTCGAAGGAGCGCGAAACAATCTTGTCGGGAGCAGGAGATTGCTTCGTCGTGCTTTGCACTCGCAATGACGACAGCGCTAACGTTGGCGTGGGCGGCGCGATGCCGGCCGTCATGGTGTAACTGAAGCCGGCGATCTTCAACGAGACTGAAAAGATGTCGGTGTTGGGATCGTTGCAGGTCTTGCCGGGCGGGCAGGCCAGGTACGTCTGCACCAGGAACGGCTCGTCGGAGTTGCCGCGCGTCACGCTGACCATGGGCGGAAGATTGGGACGCGGCATCACATTGCCGGGTAGGGTGAACGTGTTGCTGACCGTCGTCGGCTCCTGGATCACCATCGCGGCGGCGCTGGACAGTGTGACATCCTGTACGTTGGCGCTGGTGTGCGCGGCGATGGTCGAAGTATATGTGCCGATGGTGGCGGAGGGATTGACGGTTACGCCGAACTTGAACTGCGCGGTGTTCGCCGCCCCGATCGGTTGAGCCAAGTTCCAGCGTAATTGCTGCCGTCCCTGGATCGTCGTGATAGTCGGGTCGCCGCCGCTCGACGACGTGCCCGGTCGATAGGTGACGCTGATCGGCAGTGTGTGCGTCAGCGCTTGCAGCGTGATCGACTGATTGAACGGATTCTCAAACTGAATCGTGTAGCCATTGTTCATGCCCGGCTGCACGGCATAGGCATCGGCCTTGGCCGTCATCCGCACGTTCGCACCGCTGCCTTCGATCAACGCGGCGTAGGTGCTGTAGGCCGCCGGGATGAAGGCCGGCCCAAAGGCATTGTTGAACGTGCTGAAGAAACCGTTGCGCTGATTGAACGTCATGAAGCGGATCTCGTCGCCGCTCTGCGGCGTGAAGCCGCCCAGCTGATTGATGTTTAACGTGCCGCTCAGATCAGCGCGGCCCGGATAAAACGGCTGCTCGCCCGTGTTGGACAACTTGAGCTGATCGAACGTGCCCGTGATCGATCCGCCGATATCAATGCTCAATGTGGCCGTGGGGCTTTGCCGGTAGTAATCGCCGATGGTCAACGAGCCCGCGTTGTTCGGCCCGCCCGGCGCGACCACCCCGCCGATGTTGTCCACCGCGTCCGAGATGATGCCCGTACCGTTGAGCGTTCCGCCGTACAGATAGATGCCGAAGAAATTGCTGGTGCGCGTGAGAACACCGTTCACATTGATCGCGCCGCTATATTGAGTTAACGGCACGATGGTGTTGGTGCCGGTAAAGTTGATAGTGCCGCGATTGGTGAACGTGCCGCCCGAGGCAGACACGTTGCCCAGAAAGTTCATCACGCCGCCGGCCTCATTGATCCACTGCGAGCCCATCCGTGCGCCGCCGATATTCAATACGCCGTGATTGCGCACTCTCACATCCAGGGTTGTGGCAAAAGTCGGCAAAGCACCCGGTACTGTCCCCACCGCGCCCGGTTGAATGACCACATAGCCTGTGCCATCCAGATAACCGATCGTCCACGTCAATCTCTGCGTGACGGTCAGCAGCGCGGGACTGCTCACGTAGAACCGGAAATTGTTGATACCGGAGTTGGGGTTCAGGTTGGCGATATTGTCGTCAAAGACGTGATTGACCGTGCCCGAGCCATACATGTTGAACGAGCCGATCACGCGCAGGCGGTTCAACGCCACCGTCGTCGTCGCGTACACCTGCGGAATGATGCCCGACGTGCTCGGCCGTCCGATTACCACGTTGTCACCCGTCTGCGGAATCGTGCCGCCGCAGTTGCTCCAGTTGCGCACGTTGGCCCAATCGTCGTTGGATGCAGTCGTAAAGATACATTCATCGGGCAGGCCCAGCACATCGCGCGGCACGAGCGCATTGCTTCCGGAAAAGCCCAGGCCCAACCCCGAGCTGGCGCCCCAGCATTTGACCTTACCGCCGGTAAGCAGGGCGCACACGTGATTGTCCCCGGCGGCAATCGCCATCACGCCGCTGGTCAAGCCTACGACATCCACTGGCGTGCTCATGTTCTGCGTGCTGCTGATGCCGAGTTGTCCGCTGCCGTTAAAGCCCCAGCACTTGACGCCGCCACTGGAGGCGAGCGCGCAGGTGTGCGGCCCGCCCAGGGCGATAGCCGTCACGCCGCTCGACAATCCCACGACATCAGTTGGCACGAGACTGCTCGTCGTGTTGCCGGTGCCCAGTTGGCCGTAAAAGTTGTCGCCCCAGCACTTGACCCCGCCGTTGATGATGGCGCACGAATGTGAATTGACGTAGCGGCTTGCCTTGATGGCCGTGACGCCGCTTGACAGCCCCACAACATTCGTCGGCACACTGCTGTTGGCGGTATTGCCGGTGCCTAGCTGCCCGCTGCCGTTGCTTCCCCAGCATTGAGCGGACCCGTTGACGACAGCGCAGGTGTGATTGTAGCCGCCGTCAATCAGTGTGACGCCGCTGCTCAGACCAATCACATCCGTCGGTACGTTGCTATTGCCGGCATTGCCATTGCCCAACTGCCCATAGAAATCTTCGCCCCAGCATTTGGCCACGCCGCCGACAACCGCGCATGTGTGGCCGTCGCCGAGTCCCACGATCGTAACGCCGCTGCCCGCAGGAAGGCCGACAACGTCGGTGGGCACGCTGCTGGGCGACGTGTTGCCTGTGCCCAATTGTCCGCCGCCGTTATTGCCCCAGCATTTGACACCGCCATTGACGATGGCACAGGTATGACCGAAGCTGGTCGCAACTGCGCTGGCGCCGGCGGTGATGCTCACCACGTCAACCGGCATATTGCGCTGCGTGGTGGTGCCATCGCCCAGCTTGCCGAAACTATTGGCGCCCCAACACAATAAGCGGCCATTGCTCATCACCGCACAAGTGTTGCCGGTGCCCGCAGCAATGCTCAGCGGCGTCGCGCCGCCGTTGCCCTGCGGCGCGAGATCGAGACCTGACAGGTTTGCAAAACCTGTCAGGTCTGGTGATGCAGCCAATAGAACACCTACAACACCAAGACTTGCCAATACTAACAAACCCAAAATCACAACTCGACTTTTCATCTCTCACCTTCCTACATCACAATCACTCGCTCCGGTTGATTTGGATCGAACTTGACCCGCACGCCATCCCCTGGCCGCGGAATCGCCACGCGCGACACCAGGGCTTGGGCTTCCGTCTCGTAAACCGGCCTGCCGATCGGTTCCACCCGCAAGTGCAGCTTTACGTACGGGTTCTTGTTCATGGTCACGCCCGTGTCGCTGATCGCCAGGATCGTCGCGTCGGCTTCGATGCCGTGCGCCTTGATCCGCCGATAGTAGCCGGGCGTTGTGAGAAAGCCGCTGAACATGCCCCACAGAAAGATGACACTGCCGATAGCCAGCAGCACCAGATAGAGCGCTGCATTCTTTTGCGGTTCCGCGACCGCGCTGATGGCGAAGATGTACGCGCCATATGCCGCCACGCCGATGAAAATGCGCCATAGAGAAATCATGGTTGCTCCTCCGCGGGCCACTACTCTTTGCCCACACTCAACTTGAAAATCTTGCCCACGCTGCGATTGAGAATCAAGATGTTGTTATTTCGGTCAATCGCAAACTCGGAATGGACCTGCTCGTACAGGCTCGCCGGAATCGCTTGCAAAAAGCGTCCCTCGTCATCGAACACTGTGATCTGGCCTGTGCGGCTGACGTACAGACGGCTCTGGTTATCCACTGCCAGGCTTTCCAGGACGCCGCTCGTGTCATTCGGATCGGGCTGCGGGCTGAACCGGTTGAGGTATTTGCCTTCCGGCGAGAAACGATAGATGCCCTGGTGCTTGCCCGAAAAAGTGTAAAGCACAAAGATGTTGCCCAGCCCATCCACCGCCAGCTTCATGTGGCTCACGAACAAATTGTCGTCTGCAATCGAGCTGAGCAGCTTGGGCGCGCGCCGAACGATCTTGCCGCTGCTCGTGTCAATCCACAGCAGCGTGTCGTCAAAGCCGTTGTTGGCGAACGCGATGAGCGTGTTTTTATAAACGACCATGTTCTGGCCCAGTTCGTTTTTCTCCAACGCAAAGTGGGCCAGCAGCTTGCCTGTGTCCCCACTGTACTTGAGCAGCGACCGATCCCACAGCGCGTACACGTTACCGTCCGCATCCGCCGCGATGGCATCCGGCCCGCGCTTGCGATAGGCGTCAATCGTCGCCTTTTCGTCTATCGTCCAGCCCAACGCAAACTTGCCCGCGCCGTCGAACTTTTGGATGCGGAGCGTGTCGTACTCGACAGCGTACACGTTGCCCTGGCCGTCCACCGCGATGTGACGCACGTCCTGAAACAGCCCATCGCCTGTGCCCTTGCCCGCCAAGCTCATTTCAAGTCTGGCGAACGAGGGTGTGGGCGTCGGCAGGATTTGAGAAATCACCGGGACGCTCGTGGCAAGGTTCGGCAACTCGCGCAGGCCAGGGACGTCGGTGCGCGTCACCAGGCCGGGCCATTGTGTGACGAGCAACAATACGACGATCCCGACGATGATAACTGGGACGAGCACCGATAACGCCACGCCGCGCGCCACCTTGCCGGCGGTTTCGGCATCTAGCATCGCGGCTGGCGCTTGCACGACGACGACTTGCGACGCGAGCTGCGGCTGCGGGCGCAATTGCGGGCGCAGCTCTTCCGGCACCATGACCGTCGCGCCGCAATAGCCGCACTTGGCTTGTAGGCGGTCGCCCTCAAACGTGACCGGGCCGCCGCACGTCGAGCATTGAAATGTTTTGGCTTCTTCGGACATGGTCTCCTTTCATCGAATGAATTCGATGGCTAGCACAAGAAACCTGCTCAAGCAGGTTGCGTGCCCTAACGCGCTTGAGCGCGTTTTGCGTTCCAGGCCGCGAATTCATTCGCGGTTTTTGTTAGACACGGAAAACACGGATGATCAAGGATTTATAAAAAGAACCCGTGAAATCCGTGCAATCCGTGTCCAGAGAATGATTATCTGATCACCACCGGAAGGAATACCCGATACGACGCCGCCCCGCCCGCCGCCATGACCTGCGCCATGTTGCCGTACACGTCGAGCGCACGCACGACAACCCACGCGATGGGCGGGCCGCCTGTCCACGCGGAACGATCGAACGACCAGGCCGAGCCGACAAGCGCGGCGTTCTGGTACGTCACACCGCCATCCAGGCTCACCTGCACCTGCGCCACGCCGGAACCATCGCTGACCGTGCCGCTGATGACCTGCCCGATTTGCATCACCGTGATCGCCGGGCCGATCGCGTCGAGCGTCACCATGACAGGTGAGCTATTCGGGCTGACGTTGCCCGCCGCGTCCACCGCGCGAGCGACGACCTGCACCTGTTCTCCGTCCGCGCCGCTGGCGTTGATCGGCAGCGCCCACGCGACCTGACCCGCAGTCGCTTGTGGACTGTTCATCAGCACCGAGCCATCGCCCAGCAGCGCTTTCTTGAACGGCCCGCCATTCAGGCTCACCTCGACCGCGCTGAGCGAGTTCGAGTCATCGCTGGCAAAGCCTTTGAGCAGGCTCAAGACGTGAGTGAGCACTGCCACCGACGTGATCTGCACGGAAGGCGTCAGGTTGTCCACGTGGACGATCACGGTGTCGGTCGAGACCTTGGTGTTGTCGGCGGTGACGCGCAGCGTCCACGGCTGGTGATAGCTGCTGGGCAGCGTCTCGCTCACGCTGTTGACCGCGCCCAGCGTGCCCAGTAACGTAAAGCCCGCGCCCTGGTTGATGCTCACCTGCTGCTTGCACGAAAGGAACGGGCTGTTCAAGTCAATGAACGTGGTCAGCTTGAACACACCGGGCTTGGCAAAGATGGTCGGATTGAGCGCATTGAACTTGGCCTTGCCCACGTTGTTGTCAATCGCATAGGCTGTCGTCGCAGGCGGCTGCGGCGCACTCGGCAGACCCTGATAGGCAAGCCGGGCTGCGACCGGCACGGTGAATACACCTGTCGCGGGCGGCGTGAGCGTCTTGGCCGTCAGCACGACCGTCATGGGCACGCTCGGGTTCACGTCCACCTGCATCACCCACTCGCGCCCATTCGCCGGGCAGGAGGCGCAGGCCGCGCCGCTCACCAGGCTGACCAAGCTCATCAATTGAGGCGAGGCCGAACCCAGCGATGCCGTCAGCGGGTGATTGTTGTATGGCAAAATGTCGGGATTGACGATCGTGATCGTCATCGTCACGTTGTCGTTCGGGATGAGCTGCGTGTCAAAGCCTGGGTTGATGCTGACGATGGGCGCGATCCACTGCGTCGGCACATCAGACGGCGCGGAGGGATAGCCGTTGGCCAGCGACGGCCAGCGGATCGAATCCACGAACGTGACCGGGCCGGTCAGTACATCCGTTGTGGTGACGCGCGCGCTGGCGGGCAGCACTGCCGCCACGCCGTCGCTGATGACCGTGTAAGCCAGAAGCGATACGGGTACGCCGCTGCTCGCGCTGATTTCGGGCCGATCAAAGATGATCTCGGTGCCCTCATCCACAGCGGCAAAACTCGACGGCGTCGGTGCGATGACCCAACCCGATCCCGTGTTCGAGTAGAGCGTGTAGGTGGGCACGCCGCTGATCACCAGTGCATAATCGGCCGCGAACGGCAGCGTGTGTGTGGCTTCGCCGCCGGGCATCGCGCTGCCCAGCGAGCTGGTCGAGCCGCCCACGCGCGTGTCGAGATACACCGCGAACCGTTTGTCCAGGTTCCAATCGCTGCCGGTGAAACCCAGATACAGCTTGCGAGTGTCCCACGTTGCCATCAGCAGCGCGGGCTTGGTGACCGCATACGGATCGTAACTCGTCATCATGCCTTCGGTGTATTCGCCACCGGAAAAGTCCAGCCACCCATCGGGCAAGATGGCCGAGGGCGTCCTGAAGCGATTGACCCCATAAGGCCCATCGTGGACGATGCGCTGATTGCCCGCCGCGTCCATCACACGCACGTGCGCGTACCACGCGCCGGGCGCATCGAGCGCGCGCGAGACCTGATTCACGCCGACGAGCGTCGTCGGCACAGTTTTGCTCACCGTGTCAATCGTCGCGTAATAGGTCACCGGGCCGCCGGCGTCAATCACCGCGTTCCAGGTGAGAACGAGCGTCGGCGTGATGTTGGTGAACCAATCGTCGTTGGACAGATTTGCGCTGATGACGGGCCGCGCCACGAGCGTATCGGTGGTGACGCGCCGCGCTGCGCGAGCGTGCGCCACGTTGCCGAACGCATCGCGCGTCACTGCGCGGAACGTGATCTGGCGCTCGTCACTGCGCTCGATGTTGGACTCGTTGGACCACGCGCCGGGCACGGCGGCGAAAAGCGGCATCCGCGTCCAGCGTTCGCCGTCGAACACACGGAATTGCTGGATCGGGTTCGGGCTGGTGAGCGTGCCGCTCAGGTTCACGCGCAAAAAGCCTTCGCGGAACAGGGTCGGGATATTGAGCGTGTCGCTGATCGTCGGGATCGCCGCCGCGCTGCGATGGACGAACGTATTGCCCACGTACCACGACTCGGGCGGCAGTTGGTTGCCCGCGCGATCGGTCGCGCGCGCGTACAGGCGATAGTCGCCGTCCGCGCCGAACGTCAGCGTGACGCTGAACGGCGTGAGGTGCAGGCCAGGATATGCCAGCGTGGCGAGTTGCCACGACGCGGGCAGTGTGGCCGAGTACGGCAGCGCGGGATTGACGATTGGCCCGCTCACGCCGACCTCGACGCGCTGGATGCCAGAGAGCCAGCCGAAGGACAGATCGCCCTCGAACAGATAAGCCGCGTTCGAGCCGGGCGCGCCGATCATCACGTCGCGCAGCGCGTCGCCGTTCATGTCGCCGCTGCTCAGATAGCCGCCAGCCTGATCGGCTGCCACCGAGCCAAAGATCAAATGCGTGGCGGACATGGGCGACATGTCGCGCAGCCAGGGCGTCTTGCCGGAAAGCACGATGGCTGCGCCGCCGCTCAACCCCACGCGCCCGAACGCAAAGTCATCCTTGCCGTCGCGGTCGAGGTCGCCCATTGGCGTCAGGCCCTCGCCCAACGGCGGATAGCGCACCGCGCCGAGGGCTTCCTTGAACGAGAGGTCGGCGTTCAACGTCAACGAGTACGCGCTGGGCGGCGTGGGGAATGGATTCTCCGATGGACGCCCGAACACGACGAACATGCGCGAGATGGGCGCGAGCGGATCGCCGATGAGCATGTCGCGCAGGCCGTCGCCGTTCACGTCGCCCGCCGGGGCAACGGTCTGCTGCTGGCCGTCGGCATCGAACAGCGCGATCGAGTTGACCGACGCCAGCGCCGAACTCGGCAGCTCTTGCTTGGGGCGACCGTTCACCAGCCACACCGCTTGATTGGTCGCCAACAAAATGTCCGAAAGGCCATCGCCGTTGGTATCGCCCACGCCCGCGATCTTGGGCATGAGCGGCGGCGTGCACGGCGGGATGATGCATGCCCGCCCATAGATGCGTGCGTACGTTGTGGGCGCGCCGCGCTCGCGGCCCAGGTAGAGATACATCGGCTCGTAGGCCGCGCCTTCGCTGGCCGCGCCAACGGCAATGTCCGTCAGGCCATCGCCGTCCACGTCGCCCGCGCTGGCAACCGAGCCGCCGAACGCGAGCGTGCCCGTGACGCTCAGACGCCAATCGGCGTTGCTCAGGGACATGATCGTCGTGGGCCAGGTGCGGCGTCCCAACAGCACATACGCACGCCCTGCGCCTGATCGGACATTCGGATCGCCAATCAACAAATCGGCGATCGAGTCGCCGTTCACGTCCAACAGCCCAGGCGCGTTGATCGCGGCCGAGGGCGTGTACGAGTACGGCGGAGCAAAGTCCAACTCGCCCATGATCCTCACGTCGGCCTGCGTGTAATCAAGCGTCGAAGGGAACCCGCCGACCTTGCCGAAAAAGAGGCCCACTTCAACTGGCTTGGACGGGTCGAACGTGACAGTGGCAACGTCGTCAATCAAGTCGCCGTTCACGTCGCCGACGATGACCCCCTGGCTCCCCAGGTCGCTCGCCTGATCCACCAGGAACGCCGTATCGCGCGAGCCGAGCGTCTGCGTGTAGGGATAAGGCGACTGGCGCTTGAGCGTGAGCGCAACGTCGTCGGCGCGGCCGCCCAGATGATAAGCCGTCGTCGAGATGGTCTGCGGCGGGCGGACGTAGGCAAACGGCGGCGTGTCGTCCACGACCACAAACAGCGAGTCGCTGCTTGGGCGCACGTTGCCCGCGCGGTCGCGCCCGCCGAGCCTGAGCTGATACAGCCCTTGCGCCGAAGGCGAAGCGTCGCCGCCCAGCGGCGTCATGGGCAGCGAGAACGTCGTGCTGAACGCGGACGAGACCGCGCCGGGACTGCCCACAACCGATTCGCCGCGCAGCCACTCGGTGCTGCTGATCAAGAAATGCTGCGCGAGCACCTGCGCGCTGCCCACGCCCGAAACGTAAGGCGCGCCGGTCGCATCGGTGATGCGACCCGTGACGGTGAACGCAGCAAGTGATTGGGGGCTGTGCGTGGTCGAAAGGAACACGGTGCCGTCCAGGTCGAACGTTGCGTTGGCGGGGATCGTGCTATCCACGTTCACCACGACCGGGCCGGTGATCGGGCCGGTCACACCGTACTGGTCGGTAGCGCGCGCAAAGACGTTGTACACACCATCGGCGGGCGGCGTCCAATCGTAATACCAGCCCGCCGCGTACAGGCTGCCGACAACCGCGCTCTTCCAATCGGAAGCGATACACGTCGTCGTCGTCTTGATGCAGACCTGCGCGCTGCTGACGCCTTCGGGATCGTCCGCTGCGCCCTGGAGGCGGATCGGATTGTTGAGCGCGCTGGCGATGCTGTTGTTGGCCGGGTAGGTGACGCTCACATCCGGCCCGCCCCGATTGATCAGCAGCGGCACGGTCACGCTCGCCACGCGCGGCAGCCCCGCTTCGATGTACGAGAACAAAGCCGTGAGCGAGACGACATCGGACGGGATGACTTCTGGCAGGCCTGTCAGCGTGACGCTGAACTGGCGGTTCAGGCCCAGCGGCGCAAACTGCCAGGCATATACGTTGGGCGGCGTGCCCGCGATGGGCGCGGCCAGGTTGCTCTGCGGATCGTTGCTCTGGGGAATCAGCCGGGCCTGGCGCGCGACGTTGGTGAACGTGATGGGCAGCGAGAGCGTGAGCACAGGCGAAAGCGCGAGCGCGGCATCGTTCGGCCAGGGAAAGCTGGTGAGGACGATGCGCGTCCCGCCGCCATAGATCAACTGCTGCGAGACAGCCGGTTCGAGCAAATTGCTAAAGTTAAAGGCGTTGGGGCTGGAAAGATTTTCCTTTTCCTTCTTGTCGCTGCGCGGGTCGCGGTCGGCGTTGCCCAGGCGTGGATTGGGGAACGCCGCCGGATCGGGCAGGCCGGGGTAGGCATTGTTCATCGCCACACGCCAGGGCACGGTCAACGTCGCTGCGTCGCGCTGCCAGCGCGCCACCTCGTCGCCGTCCTTCAAGCCATCGCCGTCGGTATCGGGCTTGGTCGGATCGGTGCCCAGGATAAATTCGTCGCCGTCGTGCAACACGTCGCCATCGGTATCCACCTTGCACGGCGAGCCTTTATAGTCGAATAGCTCGAAAGGATCGCTGAGTTTATCCTCATACGGCGGGTAGAAGAAATACTGTCCGTCGCTGTCGGGCATGTTTTTCGAGTTCGGATTGTTGCACAGTCCTTCGTCAAAGCCAAACGCGCCGTCTTCCAGGTTGCCTTCCAGCCCGTCGGCGTCGGGATCGCGATTGATCAGCGCGTCCCAGTTCCACAGTTGCCAGACCGTGCGCGGCAGGATATCGAAATAGACATAGCCCACGCTGGGCGGCGTCTCGTACTTTTCCGGGTACACGTCACAGTCCAGCCCCGCGATGCCGCAGTTTTCCCAAATCTGCCGGACGCGCATGCTCACGTCTGCCGAGACGACGCCGTTGATCTTGGGCTTGCGCGGCGTGACGTCCAGGCGCGCGGTTGTGTTGTACTCGCGCACACGAAAGTCAATGGGCAGCTCGACGTCGCTGCCGGGCATCTTGTTCACGTAATAGATGCCCGTTGCGTTGTGGTCGTCGTCGCGCTGGTACGTCCAGTCCCGCTCGGTGTCGAGCGAAAAGTCGGTGCATGCGCCGGAAACAACCTGTTGGGCATAATAGCCGAGCTGATCGAGTTGTCCCGTGTCCGTGAGGAATTGGGCGATCTGCAGGCCGCACAACGGGAACGAATCGCCCGTGGCATAGCGGCCCAGCCGCACCCACGCCCGCGAGTCTTTGAGCGCGTCCGTCTCGCCGCTCATCATCACCGTGCCCGTCACCTCAAAGCCAAACCGATCCTGGGCGATCATGCCGCCCAGCGGCGCATCGGGAAACGTCTTGAACTGCATTTCCCCGATCTGCGGGTCGCCGAAAAAGACGACCAGCGGCTCAGGGTCAGGGTTGATCGCCTCGAGGAACCAGCCGATCGGATCGAGGATGGCGGCCAGCACCTCGCCCACCTCGCCGAAATAGTCGCGGAGAAAATCGGCGACGAGCCGGACGACGGCGATGGCAATCGAAACGAGCGTGCCGATCGGAAAGATGGTCGCCACGACGAACAGCACGATGGCGATGGCGATCTCCAAGATGGCTTTGAGGACAACGCCGATGATGCCCAGCACGCTCAAGTTGCCGGTAGCCAGTTGCAGGAACATGTTGAACAACGAAGTAAAGACGCTGATGATCAGCCCGACGAACTGCATGCTGCCGCTGAGCGAGGCCAGCTCGCCCGTCACGGCCTTGAGCACTTCACTGACGACCTTGGTGCCCTGCTCGGCCAGGACTTGAATTGTGTTCCATAGCTCCTGAATCTTTTTGAAAATTTCCAGCAGGCGCGTGAGCACCTTGATCACGTCGCCGATAAAGCCAAAGTCAAAGATCGAGGCCAGCCACGTCAACACGTTGATGGCCGTCTGGGTAAAGTCAACCAGCGTGTCGGGCGTAAACTCCCAGTCACCCGAAACAAAATCCTTGAACCCGCCGATCACCTCGTCGCCAATGCTGACGACCGTGTTCCACTGGTCTTCCAGCCATTTGAGCGGCCCGCCAGGATAGTTGATCACGCCAAGCAAAAAGTCCACGACCTGCCTGAACTCGGACGGCAAGAAGTCGAACAGGCCGTACTGATCGAGCAGGTTGAGAATGTTCTTGTAAAAGTTCGGGTCGCTCAACGCATCGGTAACGTCCGTCAGGCTGAGGTCGCCGATGGACTGGACGACGGTCTGGCCCTGGTGCCATACCGTCGTCGCCATTTCGAGAATCGTGAGCGCCTCGTTGTAATACTCTTCGATCTGGCCGTAAATCTCGTTGAATTGCCGCTCGATATCTTCCAGCACCTTGTCCAGGCCGAGCATGGTCCAGTCGCCAGCGGCCGGGGACGAAGGACGAAGGACGGACGACGAAAGCTGGTCATTGACGACGTTAGAGACGGGCGCATCATTCGTCTTTGGTCTTTCGTCGCGTGCTGCTGCAAGCAAGCTACCTGCCGACGGATCCCACGTGTACGTCGCCAGCTTGAGCGTGCGGCTGGTCGTCATTTGCTTGAGGCACAGGTTGAGCGTGAGATCGGCAAAATTCGGATCGGGCAACTCGTCCACGTTGAGCGTCGCCGTGCGCTGCTCGGTGGCGATGATGAGTGTGGGGGTATAGTTGTGGCTGGGGTACAGCGCGTTGAGGATGCTGCGCGTCGTCGTCACGTTGGTATTGAGCAGCATCGGGTCGAGGTGCGTAAAGCTCTGCGGCGGCGAGACGCGAAACGTCTGCGTGATGCCCCATCGGTCGGTGATGACGGCGGTGCTGGTGATGTGAAAGCGATTGTAAATGTCGTTCAGGCCCAGCCGCCCGCCGAGGAATTGCGCTTCCATGCCCGCGCGCAAGAGCGCGACCGGCCCCGCGTCGAAGCGCTGCAAACCCGAAGGCGACGCGCCCGCCACGAGCGAAGACGCGCCGCCCTGCCGCGACGATTGCACGCCCGTGATGCGATAGCCCTCGTCATAGACGAACAGGCCATAGCTGCCGGTGGGGCTGGGCACATACTGATCCAAATCGTTCGAGCGGAGCACGTCGCCTTGCACGGCCCACTTTAATCTCACGTCGCGCCAGCGGATCATGTTATCCGGGCTGGGGTGATCCTGGAACACTTTGGCCTGGAAAGCATACACCTTGCCGCCGCGCTCGACCGGCGCCAGCGGGATGATCATGTCATAGTCAGGGTAAAAGCAGTCGGTGCACTTTTGGGTGGCGCTGATGCCATATTGCGACATGGCATTGACGCTGGGCAGGTCGTCCCACGCCACCGCCACCTGCAAGAACGGCGCTATTTGCAACATGCCTGTCGTCCCGCTGATCGGGTTGTGCTGGATCAGGCCCTTGTCGTCTATCGGCCATTCGAGTGCAGATTTGTAGGCGTACTGCAAATTGCGCGCGTCCAGCGGAACAACCTGGAGTTCGAGATAGTAAAGCTCGCGCGCAACTCCGCCGGGACCCTCTACCGCTTCAAAGCTCAGGTTCGCGCCGGGCGTAAGATTGTACACGTCGTTGGTCGAGTCAAACACCGCGCCCAGGTCGCCCGACTTGGAAAAAGGCGACATGTCCAGGCCATCGGGCACGCCGTCGCTGTCATTGTCGTCGTCCCAGGCGTAGGGGCGATGGCCGTTCTCGGTAAAGCGGCACACGCCGCGATCAAACTCGGCGCCATCGCGCACGCCGTCCATGTTGCTGTCGGGGTTGAGCGGGTCAGTCTCGACGGTGCGCACCTGACCGTTCTGGTTGCACGGAAAGCCCTTGACCTCGTCGCCGTCGTCCAACCCGTCGAGATCGCTGTCTTTTGAAAACGGATTTGTGCCGAGTTTCAATTCGTAGCCATTGGGCAGGCCATCGCTATCTTGATCGCCCTGATCGGGCAGGTCGCTTGCCAGCGCGGCGACCTTGGCGCGCTGCTGATTTCCCATCTGACGCGCGTTGATCAACATGCGTTCGGCGGCGCCGGATTGGTCTGAAGCCGTCGCGCTCGGCGGAGGAGAATTGAGCTGCGCCGCCTGCGCCACGCTGGGGCTGAGCATGGTGACGATGAGCGCGATGACGAGCGTGGCATACGTGCGTTTGCCGGTGCGCGTGCGACTCACCAGGTACACGCACAAGACCAACGCCATCACCCCCAAGACTGCCAGCATCCTCGCGCCCCACCACTGCTCTTGCGTCATGCCCGAGCCGGGGATGGGCGACGTGTCCACGTTCGAGAGCGGCGTGATCGTGGGATCGAACATGGCTGACGGGAATTGTTCGCCAAAGCCGGAATAGAGCGCCGTGCTGACGGCGCGTGCCTTCGCTCCGCGTGCTTCTCGCCCGCCGCGCTCCAAAGCGAGGTCGAGCGCCAGCCGCGCCGGGAATCCATTGTGATCGATCCACAGTTCGCCCGTTCCACCATACTGGAGTGCATTCAGCCTGACCTGGGCCGCGGCCTGTTCGTCCAGCCGTCCCAACTGCTGAAGCATGAACGCCAGCACGTCGTCGCTATTGAGCGTGAACGTCACGCGCTCGAACGTCCCGCCGAGCGTCTGAATGGGTTCGATGCGCTGCGCGTTTTTGGCGACGGCCAGCAGCATCAGCGCGTCGCTGGTGAGGCCGGGCGAGGGTGTCGAGTCCTGGCGCACCCACTGATCGCCTGCGCGCTCGTACACCGCGCCGTCCGCGATCAGCATCTCTTTGGCGTTCGAGGTGGACAGATCGGTTCGAGGTTGACGCCCCTTGATCACGCCCTCGGTCAGCGATAGGCGCGCGCGCTGCGGCCCGGCCACCCTGCCCTCGACGCGAAAGCTGGCCGATTGCTCGGCGGGCGCGACCCTGTCGCCGAACACACGCATCGGCGCATAGACGGTCTGCTGCACGTCAATGTCCATGCGATAGCTGCCCGCATCGCGCGCCTGTTCCATCGCGCGATGGAGTAGATCGTCCGCAGAGGGTTGGGGCGCGGCTGTAACACGGAACACCTGGCTGCCCAATGCCGCGATCACAACACCCAAGATAACCAGCAACATCAGTTGGCGAGAGCGTTTCATTCGTTGACTCCTATACAGAAACATCTCAAAACCCGTAGGACGGTAAGGATAAAGGCAGAAGGATGAAGGATGAAGGTAAGACTTTCCGCCTTCATCCTTCAATGTGTAACCATGCTCAGCATACATATTGACTGCCTTGATAATACAGGAACAGGCACAAAAAATCAGTATCGAAAAGCGACACCATTTTTGACACCAAAGAACGGGTTACGTGCTATAATCGCGGCCAATGTCAGAGAATAGTTTATTCGCCGCGTGGCTCAAACGCCGTCGAAAATCGCTTGACCTGACTCGCCAAGAGCTGGCCCAACGCGCCCATTGCTCGCCGAGCACTGTGCGCCGCCTGGAGGCCGGCGACCTGCGCCCCAGCAAACAACTGGCCGGGCTGCTTGCCGCTGCGCTCGACGTCGCTCCCGAGCAACATGAAGCGTTCGTTCGATTCGCGCGCGGCGACAGTGATCAGTTCACAGTTCTCAGTGATCCAAAGGCTGTTACTGGCCTGCCATCCGCTATCGGTTATCCGCCATCCGTCATCCGCCATCTCCCCGCGCCGCTCACCAGCCTGGTGGGCCGCAAGAAAGAAATCGCTGCCATCTGCGAACTGCTGCGCCAGCCGGGCGTGCGCCTGCTCACCTTGACCGGCCCGCCGGGCATCGGCAAGACGCGCCTGAGCATCGCTGTCGCGCACCAGTTGACCAGCTCCGACGCGACTTGGTTCCCCGAAGGCGTTTATTTCGTCTCACTGGCCCCCATCACCGAGCCAGACCTGGTCGCTTCGGCCATCCAACAGGCGCTGGGCGTGCGCGAGTCCGGTTCACGCAGCAGCCTGGATTTGCTGCGCGAGTTTCTCCGACCCAAACGGTTGCTGCTCGTGCTGGATAACTTTGAGCAGGTGGTCAAAGCCGCGCCCCTCGTCACCGACTTGCTTGGCGCCGCGCCGGGCGTCAAGGTGCTGGTCACCAGCCGCGAGGTGTTGCGCGTCTATGGAGAGCATGAGTATCCCGTCCCAGCCCTATCGCTGCCGGACGTGAATCGCCTGCCGACAACAGCCGCCCGCTCATTCTATTCTCAATACCCGTCCGTCCAGTTGTTCAAAGAACGCGCGCGCGCCGCCCGGCCGGATTTTGAGCTTACGTCCCAAAATGTGGCCGACGTGGCGCGTATTTGCGCGTGGCTCGACGGGCTGCCGCTTGCGATCGAGATGGCGGCTGCCCAGGTCAAATGGCTGCCGACGGATCAACTGCTCGATCAATTGAGCCATCGCCTGGCTGTGCTCACGGGCGGCCCGCGCGATCTTTCGCCGCGTCAGCAGTCGCTCTCTGGCGCGATGGATTGGAGTTACAACCTGTTGGACGATTGCGAAAAACGGCTGTTCGCTGTGCTCAGCGTGTTTGTGGGCGGCTGCACCGAAGAAGCGATCGCCGAGCTGCGCCCCTTGCTGGAATCGGAATGTCATGACGCCATGCAGGCGCAACTCCGCCAAGTTCAGAGCCTGGTCGAAAAGAGCTTGCTTTGCCACGAGATCGCAGACGACAGCCGGGCGCGCTACTGGATGCTCGAGAGTATCCGCGAATATGCGCAGGAGCGACTGGAGGCAAGCGGGGCAGCCAAAGAAGCGCGCCGACTGCATGCGCGTTATTACGGACAGTTCGCTCAACGTAGCGCGCTGGAGCTGAGCGGGGCCAATCGAGAAGCATGGTTACGCCGGTGCGACGTGGAGCTGAACAACTTTCGGGCAGCCCTGCGCTGGTGCGCTCAGCACGAGCCTGAGGCGGGACTAAAGCTCGCCGTGGATTTGCGCGAGTTCTGGCAATTGCGCGGGCTGCTCAGCGAGGGACGAGCCTGGCTGGACGGGTTGTTAGCCCAGAGTGAAGGCGGCCCGATTGACTTGCGCCCCCACGCCTTTATCGCCTCTGCCGCGCTGGCTGTACAACAGGGCGATCTGGCGCGCGCCACCCGGCTGGCGCAAGACGCGCTGGCGTTGAGCCAGGCCAGGCGCGATCCGGTGGGAACAGCTTTGGCCTTGCACCATCTGGGCAACGTGGCGCTGTACCAATCCGATTACGTTCGTGCGGAATCGCTTTACACAGAGGCATTGACGCTCTTCCGGCAACTCGGATCGTCCGTTTACGCAGCGCAAGCATTGAATAACCTGGGACTGGCGGCCAAAGACCAGGGCGACTTTTCACGAGCCGAGCAGTATTTCCAAGACAGTCTGGCTCTGCGACGCGAGACGGGCAACCGACGCGGCATCGCCCAATCGCTGGTCAATCTCGCCAACGCAGCCTACTGGCAAGGTGATTATGTGCGCACGGCCGAGTTTGCCGCGCAAGCGCTCGACATCAGTCGTGAACTGGGTGACAAGTCAAACGCCGGCTTTGCGCTCGAGTCGCTGGGGATGGCGTGGTTCAAGCAGCGCCACGCTTCGCCTCCACGCGCGATGGAAGCGTTGAAGGAGAGCCTGGCGTTGTTCACAGAACTGGGAGACAAAAAAGGCGCCGCGCTCGTTCTGACCGACATGGGCTTGGTCGCGCACGCCCAAGGGGATTTTGAGCAAGCTGTTCAACTTCACCGTCAGAGTCTGAAGCTTTGCATAGAGACCGGCGAAAAACGGCGCGCGGCGTTCTGCCTTGAGGGGTTGGCGATGGCAGCCGGCTCGCAGTCGGACGATGCACGCGCGATCCGACTGTTTGCCGCAGCCAGCTCAGTGCGTCAAGCGGTGCGCGCGCCCTTGCCCGAAGCCGAGCGCGCAGCCTATGAACCGTTCCTGGCGACTCTGCATGCCCACGTGCCTCTGGCTGATTTTCAAGCGTTGTGGGCAGAAGGTCAAGCCATGTCGCTGGACGAAGCGATAACCATAGCGACGGCAAATTCATCGCCGGCTCAACGCCGCTAACCATGCGCCCAGTCGCCCGACGTCCTCTTGCCAGCTCTTGACCATCCGCAATTGTTCCTCGCGCTGAGCAGCATCGTTGATATAGCCTTTCGCCATTTCGTGAAGATGCGCATAATAGCCCACCAGCCCATCGAATGGCGCGCGGACGGTCATCAGGCCTGCAACGTCTCGCGCTTCCAAAATGTGTTCCAGTAGTTCCAGCATCTTGAGCCATTCCTCAACCGGCATCCTGGCGTACTGCTTGAAGGTGCGGATGAGCCACTGCTGCTCAAAGAGATTGCGCTGCTTCCAGCCCGCCGCTTGCTCGGCCAGCGTCGCGCGAACTTGGCGACACACCACCAACGCTTGCTCAAGCTGCTCCGGTGTGAGCGCGGCCTGGCGTGCTTCTTGCGCCTCTTGAGCCAGCTCGATGCCGGCATCCATCAACGCCTGCACCGACGAAATCTCTTGGCCGCGATACCGCTCCGCCAGCGCGACCGCGGCCGCGAACCCGGCGCCGGCCGCTTCGACTGAAAGCGTGTGCGCCTTGAGTATCTCGCGCAGTTCGTCCGCCGGCTTGCCCATCATCGTCGCCAGTTTGGGAATGGAGGACATGGCGGTCTGTGTCGGCACGAACCCCGGCCCGATGGTGAACCCAACGACACCCGTGCCTTCCAACTCATCGTTGATCGTATTGGCCAGATGAACCTGGGCGGCCTTAAAAGTCTCATAGGCGCCCATGAAGGCTGTGCCCAGCGAGGACACGCACACAAACACACCCGAGTGGCGCGCCACCATGCCCGGCAGAAAGGCGCGCGCCAGCAGCACCGGCCCACGCAGGTTGACGCGATAGCTCGCGTCCCAATCCTTGATCGGCACATCTCTGATCGCGCCCAATGGCGCTATCGTGGCATTGTTGATCACCATGTCCACCTGACCAAACTCGCGCGCGGCCTGGCCCGCCAGCCGGTTGACGCTGCGTTCGTCGCCCACGTCGGTGCGGATGAATTTGGCCGCGCCGGAGCCAAACTCTTGAATCAACCGCGTTTGGGCATCCTGACCGGCGCGTGGGTTGATCTCGGCAATGATCACGCGCGCACCGAGCCAGATCAGCGCGCGAGCGGCCTCGAATCCGATGCCGCCGCCTGCGCCTGTCACAAGGGCGATCTCGTTCGCCAGCGATTGGCGATCGAGTGTTCCAGTGGCAATGAGCATGTCGCACCTCTCAGAACAAGAACGGCACAAACAGCGCCAGACTCCCGCCCAACCACGACAGGTTCTTGAAAAATATCCCCCACTTGAGCATGACATTACCTCACACCTGCGGCAACAAGGTTTTCAGCGCGTGCGCCAGCGCGTCCACATCGGCCTGCGTATTATACGCCTGGATCGAGATGCGGACGAAATGCCGACCGTTCCACTCGACTGTAGGGATCTCGATGCGAAACTCGTCATAGAGCCTGCGCTTGAGCACGTCGAGGTCGCACGGCGGGATGGGCAGCGCGGCCATCTGCGCGAACCACTCGGCCAGGTCCGGCGTGACGGGTGGCAGGCCGGTCAGTTGACTGACGCGATCGCGCGCATAACGCACCAGCTCGTGGCACGCTTGCTGGACACTCGGCCAATCATGCTCTTGGATAAATTGGATCGCCGCTGGGACAGACAGGTACGCCGCAATGTCCCGCGTGCCCTGCCACTCTTGCTCGTCAATAAAGCGCGAAGGACCTGGCCTGTCCGCCTCCCATCCCCAACTGACTACCAGCGGCTCGATCTTTTGCTGCACCTCACGGCGAACATGGAGAAACGCTGCGCCCTTGGCGCTCATCAGCCACTTGTGACAGTTGCCGCTGTACACATCCGCATCCAGCGCGTTCAGGTCGAGGGGAATCTGGCCGGGCGCATGCGCGCCATCCACGATCGTGAGAATGTCCGCTTCCCGCGCGCGGCGGATCAATTCGGCCACCGGGAAAATGATCGCGGTCGGCGACGTGATGTGGCTGAGGAACAAGACCCGCGTGCGTGGGGTGACGCCCGACCAGATCGCTTCGACGACCTGTTCGGCCGATTCAACAGGCAAGGGGACCGGCTGACGGAGGTAACGCGCGCCGCGCTTCCTGCACACGAATCGCCACGCGCGGTCCAGCGCGCCGTACTCGTGATCGGTGGATAGCACCTCGTCCCCTTCCTGCAAGGGCAGCGAGCGAATGACGATATTCAGCCCGGTCGTGGCATTGGGGACATACACCAAATCGTCGGCATCCGCGCCGACAAAAGCCGCCAGCGACTGCCGCGCCTGGCGCATCAGGTCGTTAAAGCGCTGGCCGAGGAACTCGACCGGCTGTCGTTCGAGTTCCAGTTGCCAGGACTGGTACACCTCGAACACCGGGCGCGGGCACGCGCCAAACGAACCGTGATTGAGAAAGACCACATCAGGTTGGAGCAAAAAGAGTTTACGCAAAGACATGGGCACCTCGGGCCGAATAGACTCGATATACATGCGTATCAACTTGAGGTTGGAGTGCAGGCTTCAGCCTGCGGCAGAAACTTGTGCTTGGCGTGGGCGAAGGCAATGCCTTCGCC
>DAOTXX010000191.1:0-2694 GCA_034434835.1 Thermoflexales bacterium
CAATGTGACCACCATGTAGCTGAACTATGTGGGCGGTGATGGACAGCCCCAGGCCGGCCCCGCCTTGATTCCGAGCACGCGACCGGTCAACGCGGTAAAAGCGTTCAAAGATGTGGGATTTTTCTTCGGGAGGAATACCTACACCCGTGTCTTCAACGCTCACTGCCACGCCATTTGCCTCACGATGCACAGTGACCGTTACAGAGCCACCGGGATGATTGTATCGGATTCCATTCTCGATCAAATTGCTGACGGCCCGCGCCAACAACGGGGCATCTGCCTGCAACATCACTTCATCAACAATGTGGTAGTGCAAAGAAACCTGATGTGACTGCGCCAGCGTCCGTAGTTCTTGGATCACATCACTGATGAGCACTTCCAAATAGACCGGCTCCACGCGAATGTCCTTTCCCCCTCGCGCCAGGAGCAATAAATCCTCCACCAGTCTCTCCAGGCGCTCTAATGCCTGTTCCAGCGCACTGGCCGTCTCGCGGTAATCAGCCAGGGCAGCGTGGGGATCGCTTAGCACCACCTCCAGATTGGTGCGTAAGGAGGCCAGAGGAGTACGCAACTCGTGGGCAGCATCAGCTACAAATCGACTCTGTTGCTCAAAAGAGCGTTCCAGGCGTTCCAGCATCTGGTCAAAGGCATCAGCCAGTTCCTGCACCTCATCAGGAGGGCCGTCCAGGGCTAACCGCTGGTCGAGCGTTTCTGTCCGGATCTCTCGAACCAGACGGCTGAGATGCTGTACCGGGCGCAAAGCTTGTTTTGCCATCCAATAGGCGCCCAGCGCCCCCAACACAGCAAAAGCCCCCACTCCGATGAGTGAAATGGTGCGCACTTCACGGATGGCAGCTTCTTGAACTTGCTCCAAGGCCGAAGGGCTTTCTATGGTAGAAGGGGATGGCGGTGAGTCAGCCGGAGGCAATGATTCGGCGGGGGGGAGTGGAGTTGGTACCAGCTCAACGGTGATAACCTTGCTGATGGCTTGCGGCACTCTGGTAGTCGTCATGGTATTGAGATATAGCGTCAAACCGAGTCCCAGCACGACCAGCAGGCCCGCCGTCCACAGTGCCAACCGCCGGCGCAGGGTAATGAACTTGTCCAAACGGCGTCGCCAGACTTGCCAGCTTTGCTTTGTCACTAGCTTTCTCCCTGTGGAAGTAGACGGTACCCCCCACCGGCAACGGTTTCGATATACCGGGGGCGTTTTGCATCATCACCCAATTTGCGACGCAAAGAGTATATGTGGACACGCACGCTGCCGCTGAATAGATTGACGTCCTCGTTCCAGACGTGTTCGATCAACTCTTCTTGACTGACCACCTCTCCGGGATGGCGCATGAGATACTCCAAAATACCGAACTCCTTGTGGGTGAGCTCCAAACGATGTCTTCCAACCCATGCCATCCGGCTGGCTGGGTCCAATTTCAAATGCCCCACTTGCAAGATGGGTTCCCGCACACGCAGGTCTCGTCGTAACAACGCTCGTATGCGTGCCAAAAGTTCCTCAAAGTGAAAAGGTTTGGTCAGGTAGTCGTCTGCGCCTAGATCGAGTCCCACGACTTTGTCCGTGAGCCGGTCACGGGCGGTCAGCATCAGAATAAGCAAATCAGGCCTGCTGGCCCTTAACCGACGACACACCTCCAATCCATCCATGTCGGGAAGATTCAGATCGAGAAGAAGCAAGTCATAATCGTAGACCTCACCCAATTCCCAACCGTGCTCACCGCTCACGGCGATGTCCACCGCGTAGCCTTGCTGGCGCAATCCGCGCGCCAAGGCATTGGCCAGATCCAGTTCATCCTCAACGACCAAGATCCTCATTTCCCCTTGGCCACCTATAGGCCGCCCAACGGTCGGCGCGTCAGCGGCGCGGCGGGTCGGTTGATCGATCTTTTCCCTCCCGGGCCCGGCGTTTGTCATCTACGCGCGGTTGCTCCCGGCAAAGTGCCAGCCGCGTCCGCTGGACGCGCATGTTAGCCAGCCGATCGCCGCCCGGCGTCTACCGCCGTCTCTTTGGGCCTCCGCTGAATCTCCGTCAGGCGCATCACGAGCCGGAGTGCTTCATTGACGGCCGTTTCATCGGGAAAGGCCTGGGCCACATCGGGGTCGAGCAACACCAGGTTGGTGCCTGCCCGATAGCGGTCCACGTACTTGCCTCGCACGCCGCCTTGGAGCAGTTCACGCATATCATATTCCGGGCGCAGCTCATCGTCCATCTCACTCGCGAGTTTCTTCTTCATAGGCTCTTCGCTCTGCGCGGGTCAGTTTTCGCGCGCTGATAATCCGAATGCGGTCCCCACGTTCCGCGAAAGACACGATCAATAAACGACCACGACACGATTGCCCAACGATCAGGAGACGGTGCTCTTCTGTCGAATGGTCTGGATCGGCCACCGTCACGCTCAAGGGATCCGCAAAGACCGTGGCCGCTTCGGTGAACGATACCTTGTGCCGCTGCACGTTCTTGGCCGCTTTCTGGGGGTCCCATTCGAATTCCATTTACTCGTATCCTGGTTTGCATGACTTCGCTCAACCACTTTGCTGAAGACGGCTGGCATCGCGGTAGGACAGCCAGTTACCCAACTGCCCCCGCACGGATCCGGGCGTGCGGTTTTCTCGCACCCGGCTCTTCAAGTCTACTCGCTTCCGCACTCAGGCGCAAGCCCCCCTCGACGCCCCTCTCTGTTT
>DAOTXX010000192.1:0-80466 GCA_034434835.1 Thermoflexales bacterium
GAGATCGGTCCGCCCGATGCTCTAGCTTTGCTGTTCCGGCGGCACAGGGCCAAGCGGCTCCGCTGGGTGGCTGACATGCCGATGATTTATCAGTTGTTCAGGTTCGAAATGCCAAATTTGGCGAAAGTCCAGACAAAATTCTGCGAAGGCACGTCCCACTTGCGCAGCGCCGCGCGAAACTCATCCCAGTTCTGGGCGTGGTCAATCCCCAGCACGGCCGGGACGACGCTCGCTCCGGGCTGGATCGCCGTCCACTTGATCGCCACCGCGTCTTGGCTCTCGCGCAGCGACTTGACCACGTCGTTGAGGATCGGCCCGTGCCGCGTGACGCGCACGGTGAACACGACGGTCGTCGTGTTCGTTGCCGCGTCGTAGCTGATCTTCATATTGTCCGTCGGCTTGAAATCTTTCGGCAGCTCTTTGCCGAGCATCCGTATTGTTTCTGGGATCACCTGCGCGTCTTCCCACTTGCCCTGGAACTCGACCTGGTTCGGGTTTTGCGGATTGACGCGCTCGATGTACAGGTCTTGCACGTCGGGGCCGAGGTTGGTCACGCCCCAGGCGATCCGATCGTTGTGGCCGACGACGACGCCTGGCACGCCAGGGAACATGTAGCCAGTCACGTTAAAGGGACAGCTCGCGTTGACGGGCTGGCAATGCAGCCCGATCTCGTGCCAGATCGAGGGCATCTGGATGCCCAGGTGCATGTCGTTGGCCAGCAGCGGCTTGCCCGTCGTCGTGCGGCTGCCAGCGATCACCCAGTTGTTCGAGCCGACCTCGTCGCGGATCGTTTGCAGCAGCGCGCGCAGGTCGGCTGCTTCAGTGAGCGCACCTTCGCCAAGGTTCTGCCATGCGACGCCCGTCGGCACGATGATCGGACGATTGGCAGGGTAGGGCGGCCACATGGCGTTGATGAGCTGCGTGCCGCGCTCCTCGCCCAGTTTGGCCAGGATGCGCGAGCGGAGCAACTCGGCCTCCCAGTTGCCGCCCAGGTCCCAGGCCATCACCTTGCCCCACGTGATCGTGTCCACCGGCGTCCAGGCTTCTGGCGTGAACTTGGCGCCGGTCAGCCCGAGGATAGTGAATTCGAGCGGCAGGTTATCGCGGTGCGTGGAGATAAAGGCGTTGACGCCATCGGCGTACCACTGGAGCACGTCGAGTTCTTCTTTGCCCAACCGCTTGACGTCGGCTTCCGCCGCGCGCCGCCAGCCGATCGCGCGGATGAACAGATCGTTGCTGAGCGCGCCCTTGCCCAAAACTTCAGAGAGCCGGCCCGCGCCGACGCGCCGATTGAACTCCATCTGCCATAGACGATCTTGGGCGTGGACGTAGCCTTGAGCAAAAAAGAGATCATGAGGATTGTCCGCATAGATGTGGGGCACGCCCCAGTTGTCGCGGATGACGGTGACGGCGCTCTGCAATCCGGCCACGCGGATCGTCCCGCTGATCTGCGGGAACGGCCTGCGGCTGACGTACAAGAACCCGCCGCCCGCGATGAGGCCGAGCACGATGACGATCACGGCGACGATGGTGAGGATACGTCCGATGAGGCGCATGGTGTCCTCCTTCTTGGCAAGAGTCTGAGAAGATTATACACCCGTTGTCGTAGCAACGTTATCTGATTATCTGATCAGTTATCAGTTGCAGGTGAGAGGTGTGAAGTTCCCTTGAGGCCATGGCCAGTGAGAGGGACGACAATGGTATCATCCGGCGCAGCTTGCTGGAATACAACATCCAGCGCGGCAACGGCTGTCGCGCTGGTTGGCTCGACATACAGACCGTGACGAGCCAACTGGCTTTGCGCTGCCAGGATCGCCGGGTCTTGCACCGTGATGCAAGTGCCGTGCGTCTGGCGAATCGCCTGCAATAGTCGTCGCCCTCGGACTGGCTGGGCAATGGCCAGCCCTTCGGCCACACTGGTCGAACATGGCTCAACGCCGGGCACCTGGTCAAGCCCACTTGCAAACGCCTGGCAGACCGGCGCGAGCGCCGCCGCCTGGACGCCGACCAAGCGCGGCAGGTGATCGATCAAGCCAGCCGCTTGAAGCCGTCGAAAGCCGAGCCAATAGCCCAGCAAGTGTACCCCCTGTCCGACTGGCACCACCACCCAGTCAGGAGCGCGGCGGCCCAATTGCTCCCACACTTCCCACGCCACCGATTCTTGTCCCAGCAAAAAACCCGGATGATAGGCGTGAGAGGCCAACACAATGCCTCGCCGGGTGGCCTCTAATGCGGCCTGCTTGGCGTTGCCGCGCGGGCCAGGGATTGGATGCACTTGGGCGCCATATACCGCAATCTGCGCTTGCTTGGCAGGTGAAGCATGCGACGGCACAAAAATGTCGGCGCACATTCCTGCGCGAGCCGCGTATGCGGCTACGGCGGCCCCGGCATTGCCCGAAGAATCGTCGGCCACGTGCGTCACCTTTTGTTCAGCCAGGACATTGATCATCAGTTCAGTGCCCCGGTCTTTAAATGAACCGGTGGGAGCCAGGTATTCTAGCTTGAACGACACTTGGCGCTTGTTGAACATCATGGAAATCAACGGCGTCCATCCTGCGCCTAGCCGCGCTGCGGGCGTTTCGAGGTTCAGACCGTACAACGGCCCATAGCGCCAGAGGCTGGCATCCGTCACGTCAATCCACGCCGGATCGAAATCGGTGCGTTCTACCGGTTCCCACGCGCCTCCGCACTGACAGCAATAGCGATCAGGCGTCAGTGTTTCGCGCGTGCTACATTCAGGACAATAGACCTCCATGGTCGTTGCTCCTGCTGCCTGATATCAAACGGGTGTGACCAAATCTGGTTGATGCGTAGGGGCGACCCTTGCGGTCGCCCGCATTTGGGCAGGCGCAAGGCCTGCCCCTACGGGGTGACCAACTGATTTTGGTCACACCCGTATCAAACCCCCGTCTTGGTCAACGTGGCCATCCATCCATCTGGTGGTCGCCATAGCGAATAAAAGTTGCGCCGTGTATCGTCCTGTCCCTCGCTCACAAAATCCAGAGCGACGTATTCACGATTAAAGTACGTTTCAAAAATCTCGCGCGTTTTGAGCCGCCAATCAATTGCCAGGGTCATGTTCTCTTTGCGGATAGTCTGAATGTTCGCGGGGATCTCGACGCGCACGACTTGGTCATTTGAACCCAGGTCATAGTCCACCAACGTCTGAGTGGGGCCGCATCCCTCTACCTTGGTCACGACTGTTCCTTCGAGATTGGACTTGGGCGATTGGATATGGGAGAGTTGTTCGATCCACCATTCGAGCAAGAATCGATCCGTCGGCATTCCTTTAGTCAGCGCGTTGAACCGCTGTCCGTAGATGTTGCGCTCATACACCCGGACGATCCCCCCCAGCTTGTGCAAGTTCAGGTAGGCGTTCGGCCCTTCAAGTGGATCGAACGTCCACGTGATCAACTTGAGCCCCAGTCTGAGTGCGCGCTCACGCTGTGCCCATTTGAGCTGTTCCGCGATCCCTCGACCACGATATTCGGGCAGCACCCCCATCGTCTGCGAGCACAGCTTGAGCGGCCCGCGATTTTCGTGCAGGCCCAGAAAGCCAAACAGATAGCCCACCATCTTGGCGCCGTCGAACGCGCCCAAGACTACACCGCCGTTCTGCCCGGCGATCAAGAGCATCGGCGGGTGGATGCCCTCGGTGCTGGAAAAGCCAAAGCAAGCCAATTGCAGATCGCGGGCCTGTTGGCACTCTTCATAGGTGGTCAGATCGCGGATGATGATGTCGCCCATGTCCGCCTCGTTTGCAGTTGAGGATTGACCTGTTTCGACTATAACATACTGTCGGCTCACCCGCAACCGACTCGCAACTTTTCACAAGAGGTTCAAAACTCCTTCACAGGTTCTCCACAATCTTTAGCTATCATAGAGACAAACCAGGCAAGAGCAGTCTCTTGCCCCAACGACAAAGGAGCAACACTGTGTCCAAAAAAATCATCATGTCTTGGCAGACTCGCACCAATTGGCTGATTGATGCGGCTGTCTTTTTGAGCGGCCTGCTGGCGACGGTCACAGGCATCTACTTTTTGTTCTTGCCCGTGGGCGGCTACCAGGGCGGGCGCAACCCGATGTACGGCGTCACCATCCTGTTCGACCGACACACGTGGGATGACCTGCACATCTGGACCGGTATCGCCATGATCGCGGCTGCGGCGATTCATCTTGCCATCCACTGGCCGTGGGTCAAGATGATGACCAAACGCATCGTCAACGCCATGCGGTCGAAAGGCTCGAACCTGTCACCGGGCGCAAAATTCAATGTGGCCGTTGACGCCGTCGTGGCGCTCAGCTTTCTGATCACAGCGGTATCGGGGCTGTACTTTTTCCTGGTGCCGGCCCGAACCCCGTTCATCTTGAGCAGCATGATGTGGGATGTGATCCACACCTGGGCCGGTGTGGTGATGATCAGTGCCATCGTCATCCACTTTTGGATCCACTGGAGATGGGTGACGCAGGTGACGAGCCGCTTTTTCCTCTCGCTGTGGTCAAAGCCAAAGGTCCGTCAGGCAACAACCGCAGTGCAAGCATAGACTATCAGTGGGTTGGCGTCCCAAGCGTGCCAACCTCGACAAGAAAGGAAGGAAAGTAAAATGTTCAAGAAAATTCTCGTGGGGACGTTAGTGGTCGGGTTGATCGGGGTCCTGGTCGTGGGCGCGATCAACCGGACGAACGCCGGAACCGCCTCTGCCGAGGCGCGCGGCCAGGGTCGGGGGCGAAGCAATTCGACGACCGAATCCACAGGCGAGCGCGGGCAGGGTGGCGGAGGCTGGGGACGCGCGAATGTGACCGGCGATCCGCTTGCTTCCACATGGGCGACCGGGTCGGTCACGCTGCAAGGGACAGTCGTGAGCGTGGATGAAAACGCGATGATCGTCCAGACCGACACCGGCGAGCAGGTCGTTGTAGAGAATCGCCCGTGGCTGTACGCACAAGAGAGCCAGTTCATAGCCCAAAGAGGCGACCGGGTGAGGCTGAGTGGATTCTATGAGGGCGATAGCTTTGAAGTCGCCCAGATCGAAAACCTGACCACCGGCCAAGCCGTCGCTTTGCGCGACCAGTCCGGACGGCCCGGCTGGGCCGGGCGTGGCCGGCGCGGCGGATAAAACCAAAGAGCGGGAAGCGATACACAGCTTCCCGCTTTTTAGTGTACACTCTTGATCAGATCAAGTATAATCGCGCCACGAAACTGTTCAGCGGGAATCCGTCAACCTGTCTGCCGCCAGGCAGGCGAATCGCCTTCGGCGCAACGAATAAACGAATCGCTGATAGAGAGGCGTGACCCTCATTCGTTTATTCGTTTGATATTCGTTGACAGGGACTCGCAAGCCTTTCGAAGAGGCATTGGCTGAATAGTTACCGCGTCACAATATGGCCCAGGAGGCTGACCCATGAACATCCCACCATCATGGATTGATCCGCCGCGCATTTTGAGTGTGATGCCGTTCTGGTTTTGGAACGACGACCTGGATGAGCGTGAGATCGTTCGACAAATCCAGGACATGGAAGCGCACGGCGTGTACGGATTCGTCATCCATCCGCGTGTGGGCTTGCCGCGCGAGCTAGGCTGGATGTCGGAGCGCCTCTTGCGCTTTTACCACGTCGCCATCCAGGAGGCGCGCCGGCGCGGCATGTACGTCATCCTTTACGACGAGGGCATGTACCCTTCCGGTTCGTCCTCCGGGCAGGTTGTGGCCTCCAATCCTGACTTTCAATGCCGCTGCCTGGCCAAGCTCGATCTTGGCGCGGGACAAGAACCGGCGCTGGGGCCAGACGAAAACCTGGCGGCAATTGTGCAGCGCAAGAACGGCGAACGCATGGTGGTGATTGACCGGAAGGTGGACAGCGTCATTCGCGGCCTGCATTACATCGGCCAAGGGCCGGCCGAAGACGAGCCGCCCGCGGCTGACATTCTGAATCCCGACGCGGTGGCCGAGTTCATCCGCCTGGTGTATGACAAATTCGCGGCGCATTTTTCGCAATACTTGGGGAATACCATTCCCGCCATCTTTACCGACGAGCCAGCGCCTTTGGGGAGATGTCGAGAGCGCGGCGTCTTGGCGGGCACACGCGGCATTTTGCCGGAGGTGAATCGCCTGCTGGGCTATGACATGACGCCACACCTGCCCGCCCTGTGGTACGACGACGAGCCGGACGCGCTGCGCTTTCGCGCCGATTACGAGCGCGCGATCGCTTTGCGACTGGAAGAGACCTATTACTCACAATTGCACGCTTGGTGCAAAGCGCACGGTGTGGCCCTGACAGGCCATCCGGCGTGTGGAGATCACATTGGCCCGCTGCGCTTTTTTCACGTTCCGGGTCAGGACCTGGTCTGGCGTTGGGTCTTGCCCGATCAGCCCTCGGCCCTCCAGGGGCCAGAGGCGACGCAGGCCAAGTGCAGCGCCTCGGCCATGCTGCATCACGGACGCCAGCGCAACTCGAACGAGTGCTGCGGCGCATACGGCCACGAACTGACGTGGGACGAGATGACGTGGCTGGCACACTGGTGCTTTATACGCGGCGTCAACTGGCTCTACCCGCACGCCTTTTACTATTCCGTTCGCGGCCCGCGTTGGGACGAGCGTCCGCCGGATGTCGGCCTACATTCTCCGTGGTGGGATCGCTATAAGCAATACGCCGACGCCTGCCGCCGACTGAGCTGGCTCAACTATGAGTGCCAACACGTCTGCCACATTGCCATCCTCGGCCAACCACATTGGCTGCCCTGGCGGTCCGCCCAGATTTGTCTGGAGCATCAACGCGATTTCAACTATCTGGAAGAGCGCCATCTCTGGCAAGACGCGCAGGTGGATGAGGAGGGGATTCACATTCGAGGTATGCACTATCGCGCGCTGATCGTCGAGGAGGTGGCCGACCCGCGCGCGCGTCCGGCGCTGGACAGGCTGGAACAAGCCGGGCGAGTGATTCACTTTGGCCCGGGCATGGCGGAGGCCGAACTGCTGAAACGTCTCGACGTGCTCGTGCCCCAAGAGACGCGTGTTGCACCTGCTGCGCCGGGGCTGCGCGTTCGGCATGTCGTCAAAGATGGGCGGCATTGCTTCATGCTGTTCAACGAGACCCGCCCGGCGGTGGAGGTTCAAGTGGAATTGCCAGTGAGCGGCCCGGCGCTGATCTGGGATCCGTGGACGGGTGAATCGTCCGCCCTGCCGTCTGACCATCGCCTGGCGCTGGCAGGCCACACGTTTCGGGTCATTATCGTGTCGGGTGAATGAGACAGGCCCAATGTGAACTTTTCCGCTTGGTTGTTTTGCCTAAAACAGCCTGGCGGAAGTATAATCAATGCAGAGCCAACCAGAGGTCAAGCCATGCGGGCCGACATCTTGGATCACATGAAACGGGCGCAGATAGAGTTGCGCGCTTCAGAATCCAACATCCGCGAGGAATTTTATGCTGTGGCGGTCAGCCGCGCCTACTATGCCATGTTCTATGCTGCCATGGCGGCACTGGCCCATTTTAACATTTCACGGAGTAAGCATTCGGGCATCATCGCGGCTTTTGGCGAATACCTGGTCAAAACGGGTGAGATTGAGCCGGAATTTGGACGCATGTTACCTGGCGCATATGATGCCCGGCAGGAAGCCGATTACTCTGCTCTTGTGACGTTGGATCGATCAATAGCCGAATTTCATCTTGAACAGGCTCGCCAGTTTGTGGATCGAGTCCAGGTGTTTTTGAGACAAAAAGGAGAACTGTGATGGACCGGCTTTTTTCCGAGGCAGATTGTCAAGCCCTGCGCCAGTACATCGCTCAAGCCGTGGCGCTGTTGCCAGATCAGATCCAGGCCATCATCGTATTCGGCTCTAAAGCGCGTGGCGATTCGACCTCTGATTCTGATGTGGACCTGATGATTGTTTTGCAAAAAGACACGCTGATCCGGCGCGAGCAATTGCGTTCGTTCGTTTTTGACATCCTGCTCGAAACCGGCGTCTATCTTTCGACGCAAATTCTATCTGATGATTTGTTCCAGCAATTGCCCGTCCGCCGACCCTTGTTCTATGCTAATTTGATTCGAGACGGCATCTTGCTGTATGCTCGACCGGACGCCAAATTGCCAGAGTTTACAACGCGATTCGATTTGATCGCTGCGGCGTGAGGCCGGCTCTGTAGAAGCGGGAAGGCGATAAGCCTTCCCGCTTTCTGATTCACTCATGCCAGCGGCGATTGAAGCTCAGCTGTTTGCTTAGCTGACCGCCCCCAGTGATCCAGGCTCACGGCCGAGACGCTGACGCCATCGGCTGGCCGGCCTTGGTCATCGCGAACAGACCAAAGCCGATCAGGCGCAGCGCCGCGCTCACCAGCAGCCCACCGCCGATGCCGATGTGATCGGCCAAAAAAGTTCCTACCAGCGGCGAAGCGACCGTCGAGACGTATTGCAAGCTCTGCGCCAACGAGACAAACGTCGCGCTGTACTGCGGCGGCACGGTCTTCATCAGCTCGTCAAAGAACACCAGGTCCAGCCCGGCTTGAAAGATGCCCGCCAATGCCGCATAAACCACGATCAGCTCGACGCGATGTGTGAGCGCGGTCAACGTCGGATAAAGCGCGAGGCCCAGCGTCGTGCACAACAAGACAAAACGCGCGCCGCGTCGCCGCCATTGCTGCGACCAGAACGGATAACCCAGCAGCACAATCGCCGTCTGCGCGGTGTTGATCGCGCCAATCCACGCATCCGAAGCGTTGACCTCGCGCACAAAGTAGAGCGGAAAGAGCGGCGCGGCCAGCGCGGCAGCCGAAAGATAGACGAATCGCTTGGCGACGAAAGAGACAAAAGCCTTTTCGCCCCAGATTAAATTGATGTAACCTTTGAATCGCTGCTCAAGCGAAAGCCCCGGCCGACGAGGTGGAGGCTCTGCGTCCGGCAACTCGATGCGACTGGAAAACGTGTAACTGAGCAGGCCGCCCAGCGAAAGCCCCATAAAGACGATCTGATAGTTGAGCGGAAAGTGGATACGGTCCAGCACCTGGCCGACCAGCGCGACCGTGATCGAAGTGGTCAAGCCCAAGATCGTCCAGCGGCGGCTCATCAAGTCGTAGCGCCCCCTGGGCCCGGCGACGGCGTTCATCACGACCGAGAATGCGACGTTGACGAACGTCTGCGGCAGCGTGGCCGCTGCCCAGATGAGCAAAACAGCCTGCACCGCATACTCCCTCGGCACGATAAAGGGCACCAGGCCTGTGAGGGCGTAGGACATGACCACCAGGAAGCGCATGCCGCTGTACCAGGGCACGACCTGGCGGCGGCTTTGCAAAAACCGCCCGACCGCGAGGGCGAACAGCAAGCCGGTGAAAGCCGGCATCGCTGTCAGCAGGCCGACCTCAAAGTTGGTGGCGCCCAGGCGCGTGAGAAAGACAGGCAGGAACGGGGCGGCCGCGCTCGCCAGCCCGATGCCGATGCCGTCAATCTGGACTTTGATAAAGTTGCTGCGTTGTGTTGGCGTCGCCTCTGGCGGCGCGGCGGACCAGTGAAAAGAACGCATGACCAATTGACAGTTCATAATTATCAATTGTCAATTGACAATTGGTAATTGAGAATTGACATTATATCACCATGTGCCGCGCAAGGGGAGTGGCACACTCGCGCGATGTTGGAGTTTATGCTAAACTCGTTTGCGAGGCCAAAGATGCTTGAGGGAAACAAACTTGTCATCAACGAAACTGTGCGGATTCCGCTGGCGGAGCTGCATTACCAGTTCGTCCGTTCGAGCGGCCCCGGCGGTCAGCACGTCAACCGTTCCGCCACGCAGGTCGAGCTGACGTTCAACCTGGCGGGCTCACCCAGCCTGAGCGACGAGCAAAAAGCGCGCGCCCGCGCCGCGCTCAAGTCTTACGTGGACCAAGATGGCGTGCTCCATCTCGCCTCGCAGACTTGGCGCAGCCAGTTGCGGAACCGCGAGGAGGTGACGGCGCGCTTTGTAAAGTTGATGCGCCGCGCGCTGCGCGTCCCGAAAAAGCGGAGGCCAACTCGCCCGACCGCTGCCTCGAAAGAGAGGCGGCTTGAGGCCAAGCGCCGCCGGAGTGTTATCAAGCGCGAGCGGCGCTTTACCCCGACCGGTTGACACCGAGTCTCAACGGGCTTGACGGCGCTACGATTCCGACTTATCATAGCCGGTGGAGGGGTCTATGAGCGAAACCTACACAGTGACGCTCTTACCACAAACCTACGCACGGATGGAGCGGTTGGCGCAGGTGCGGCGACAAAGCGTGGAAGAGTTGATTGACGAGATCGCCGCGCAACCTGCTCACTACATCGAGCGGCGTCCCGGGGTGCAAGGCGGCGATGCCTGCATTGTGGGAACGCGCATCCCGGTATGGGTGTTGGCTGCCATGCACAAGCGAGGCGATACTGTCGAGGATATCTTGGAGGCTTATCCCCATCTAACAGCGGCGCAGGTATATGCCGCTCTCAGTTACTACTATGATCACCGCTCCGAAACTGACGCCGTGATCGCGGTTCAGAATGTTCATCATATACCGGCAGGTGGCGAGACGCGGTGAGTGAGAAGCGGGTATTTGCCGCGCTCTATGTAGACGCCGATCTCACCTGGCGACTTGTTCTGGCGCTACGTCAGCGTGGCTATGAGTGCCAGAGCGCGTTTGAGGACGGACGGGGTGACGCGGATGACGAGACGATTCTGACGCGCGCTTCAGAACTCGGCATGGTGTTACTGACGAACAATGATCGCGACTTTTCCACAATGGCCCGCCGCTGGATTGAAGCAGGGCGTGATCATGCGGGCATTCTGATCACGGAACAGTTTCGCAATCGGGAGTTGGGCGAATTCCTGCGACGGCTGATGCGTTTTTTAGACAGCGTGACGGCTGACGAGATGCGTAACACGGTACGTTATCTGTCCGACTTTCGCTAAAGTGGGCCAGAGACCAGGAAGTATACAGCGAAGCCATTGGCGTAAACTTTAGCCCCGGAGTGCGGCCTTCAGGCCGCGTTTTATGCAGGCTGAAGCCTGCACTCCAACCTTAAGTTGACACGCATGACGGCGAAGCCGGTTAAGCTTGTGGTGTAACCGGCTTGCTTGCTGCCGCGCGAATCTCGTCTGCGTGCAAGCGCTCGTGAAAGCCGATGATGCGAAACACGTCCTCCACGGTCATCTCGCCATAGCTGGGATGCTGCACCGGCAGATCGAGCGCGGTTTCGGGCAGGTCGGCCAGCAGCTTGAGCGTCGCCGCGCGATTGCTTTCCATCTCGGCCATCAAGTCACGCGGAGACTTGCCTGCGCGCCTTTCCACCTGGCGGCGATTCCAAAAATCCAGGTCGAAATCTGGGCGCGGGACAAAACGGCCCTCGGCCTGCGCCCGCGTGACAAGCCCTGTCAACGACGGCTCTGCGCCCGCGACGTGCGCCAGCACGTCGCGCGCCATCCAGCCAGTCTGGTCGTGATGCGCCACGCGCGACCAATCCTCGTCTGACACAGCCTGAACCACGCTCAACAAAAACTGCCGCGATGAAGCCAGCCATGCCTGAATACTCTGCTTGCGCTCTGACATGCTCTTCCTTTCGAGTGTCATCCTGAGCCGGGACGCTTGCGCCCAAGAGACTCTTGGCTGCGCTCAAGATGACATGAGAGCCGATGTTATTTGACGCCGAGCAGTTCCACCTCGAAAATCAACGTGGCGTTCGGTGGAATGGTGTTGCCAGCTCCACGCGCGCCATAGGCCAGTTCCGACGGGATAGTCAATCGGCGCTTGCCACCCACTCTCATCGTGGACAATCCTTCATCCCAGCCTTTGATCACCTGTCCCTGGCCCAGCACGAACGAGAACGGCTGGTTTCGATCTTTAGAACTATCGAACTTGGTCCCATCCGTCAACCAGCCGGTATAATGCACCGTCACCGTCTGGCCCGACTGCGGCTGCGCGCCTGTGCCCACGGTCAGGTCTGTGTACTTGAGACCTGATGGCGAGGTGACCTCGCTAGCCGGTGAGGGGGTTGCGCCGGGTGGTTGAGAACGGCTTCCGTTCCAGACCCACCATCCCGCGGCAATGATCAACAGCAAGACCCCGGCGCCGATCGCCACAAACAACCAGGGCGATTTCGCGGCCTTTTTGTCCTTGCGCTTGATGCGTGCTTTGCTCATCTTTGACGTGTCCTCCTTGAGCCGTGACATTCATCCCATTTTTGCGCTTCCGCCTGTCACTAGAACGACCTGGCCGAAAGGTGTAGAATCAGATAGATCGTTCTTTCTGGGCAGGAAGCCACACTCTATAGCATACCGCATCCTCCACAATTTGTCACGCCAGTCTGTTTTCTTCATCATGTCCACGTTGAGGAGTCGAACATGGCCGAACACCGCATTCACCAGCATCCCATTTTGTCCATCGAGCCGCGCGAGAGCGTGGCATTTTACTGGCAAGGGCAGGCGTTGATGGCTCGACAGGGCGAGACCATCGCTTCAGCTCTGTTTGCCAACGGTGTGCGCATCTTTGGGCATCACCCGAAGGACGGCTCGCCGCAAGGCATCTTTTGCGCCAACGGCCAGTGCGCGCAATGCCTGGTGCTGGCCGATGGCAAGCCGGTCAAGTCGTGCATGGAGTTGATCCGGCCCGGCATGAAGGTTGAGCCGGTTGAGGGGCTGCCGGAATTGCCGCGCGTGAGCGATGCGCCGGCGACGCGCGAGATCGCCGAGGTCCGCGTGCCGGTGCTCATCATCGGCGGCGGGCCGGCGGGCCTTTCGGCGGCGATTGAGCTGGGTCAGCGCGGGATCGAGGTCTTGCTCGTGGACGACAAGCATCGGCTGGGCGGCAAGCTCGTCTTGCAGACGCATCGGTTCTTTGGCTCGATCAATGCCGTCTATGCCGGCACGCGCGGGATTGACATTGCCACCAAGCTAGAGAACCAGGTGCGCGCGCTGCCCAGCGTTCGCATCTGGACGAGCAGCACGGCGCTGGCCGTGTTCTCCGATCAAAAGGTCGGCATCTTGCGCGATGGAAACGAGTATGTGCTGGTCCAGCCGCAGGTGCTGCTGGTCGCGGCGGGCGCGCGTGAAAAGACGCTGGCGTTCGAAGGAAATACGTTGCCCGGCGTGTATGGCGCGGGCGCGTTCCAGACGCTCGTCAATCGCGATCTCGTTCGCTGCGCCGAGCGATTGTTCATTGTCGGCGGCGGCAATGTGGGCCTGATCGCAGGCTATCACGCGCTGCAAGCCGGCATCCAGGTCGTGGGGCTGGTGGAAGCGTTGCCCGAGTGCGGCGGCTACAAGGTCCACAAGGACAAGCTGGCGCGAATGGGCGTGCCGATTTACACCTCGCACACGATCGTCAGCGCGAACGGGACAGATTCGGTCGAGTCGGTGACGATCGCGCAGGTAGACGATCGCTTTCAGCCGATCGCGGGCACAGAAAGATCGTTTGCGTGCGATACGGTGCTCATCGCTGTGGGACTGGACCCGGTCAACGAGTTTACGATCAAGGCGCGCGAGTTCGGTCTGACCGTATTGGCTGCCGGCGATGCGGATGAAGTGGCCGAAGCCTCCGCCGCGATCTTTTCCGGCAAGATCAAGGGGCTGGAAGTCGCGCGCGCTTTGGGTCACGACGTGGGCGAAATCCCGCCGGACTGGTATCGCACCGCCGAGATTCTCAAGTCCAAGCCCGGCCGGGTCATTGAAGAACGCGTCCCCGAAAGCGAGACCGGCGTCGTGCCGGTGTTTCACTGCTCACAAGAGATCCCGTGCGATCCTTGCACGTCGGTCTGCACACAAAAAGCCATTTACATTGACCCGAACGACATCCGCCACATTCCCCAATTCATTGGCGAGCAGATCGGCAAAAAGTGCACCGGCTGTGAAAAGTGTGTGACGATCTGCCCCGGGCTGGCGATCACGCTCGTGGACTATCGCAAAGACGCGGAACGCCCCACCGTGACCATTGCCTATGAATTTCTTCAAGAGAGCATCAAGATAGACGACGTGGTGACCGTGCTGGATGTGAATGGGACGGTCTTGGGCAACGTCAAAGTGACCGGCGTCCGCGCGATCAAAGCCAACGATCGCACCATCATCGTCAAAGTGCAAGCGCCCAAAGAGTTTGCCAGGCGCATCGCGGGCATCCGTGTTCAGGAGCAGTGGGTGACCGAGCCGATGGACCATTACGTGCAGCGCATCACCGACGACACGATCGTGTGCCGCTGCGAGCGCGTGAGCGCAGGCGAAATTCGCGCGCTGATCCGCGAAGGTTACCGCGACATGAACGAGATCAAGGCTGTCGTGCGCGCGGGGATGGGGGCGTGCGGCGGCAAGACCTGTACGGCGTTGATCCGCCGTTTGTTCCGCGATGAGGGCGTCCCCGACTCGGAAGTGACCGATCACACACTACGACCGTTGTTTGTCGAAGTGCCACTTGGGGTATTTGCCGGAGCGTCGGACGTTCAGATGGAAGACGAGCCTTCGTCCTTCGTCTCTCGTTCTTCGTCATCGGAGGTGAGCCGTGGCTAATCACTATGATGCCATCATCATCGGCGCGGGGAGCGTGGGGGTGCCAGCGGCCATGTCGCTGGCCGAAGCGGGCGTCTGCACGCTCGTCCTGGATCGCCGCGCCAGCGCCGGGCAAGGCTCGAACAAGGCGGCTATCGGCGGCATCCGCGCCACGCACAGCGACCCGGCCAAGATCCGCCTGTGCCTGCGGAGCCTCGAAATCTTTTCGACCTGGAAAGAACGGCACGGCGACGACATCGAGTGGCAAAAGGGCGGCTATTGCTTTGTCGCCTACCGTGAGCGCGAAGAAAAGATTCTCAAGGACTTGCTGGCGATCCAGAAACCTTATGGTCTGAACATTGACTGGCTCGACCGAGATGATCTGCTCAAGTTGATCCCCGACCTGAATCCCCGCGGGCTGATCGGCGGGACGTTCTCGCCGGACGATGGCAACGCTTCGCCGCTGTTGGCGTTGCACGCGTTCTACAAACGCGCCCGGCAACTCGGCGCCGAGTTCCATTTTCACGAGACGGTGACCGGCGTTGACGTGGCGGGCGGGCGCGTGCGTGGCGTGCGGACGGACCAGGGCAGCTACCGCGCAGAGGTCGTGATCAACGCCGCAGGCCCGTGGGCCGCGCCGCTGGCCAGGATGGTGGGCATGGATGTGCCAGTGCGGCCCGACTCGCACGAAGCCGCGATCACCGAGCCGGTTGCTCACTTTTTCGATCCGATGATCGTAGACATCCGGCCGGTGACCGGCTCAGCGAATTACTATTTTTACCAGCACGCCACCGGGCAGGTCGTGTTCTGCATCACGCCCAGCCCCAACATCTGGGGCGAAGATTGCCGCGAGACAAGCGAGTTCCTGCCGATGGTCGCGCGGCGCATGGTGGATTTGATGCCGCGCCTGGCGAACCTCCGCGTGCGGCGGACGTGGCGGGGCCTGTACCCGATGACGCCCGATGGTTTTCCCATCGTCGGCTGGGCGAAGGAAATCGAAGGTTATCTGCTGGCGGTGGGCATGTGCGGTCAAGGGTTGATGTTGGGGCCGGGCCTGGGCGAGCTACTGGCGCGCATGGTCAAGCACAATCTCGCCGAATCAGATAATGAGGTATTAGGTATTCTCTCGCCGTACCGGCAGTTTGCGGGACAGGAGAAACTCAAGTAGCCGATAGCAGATAGCGGATGGCCGATGGCTGATGGAAAGGAGACGCCTCTCGTTGGTCTTGTTTTCCACCGCTACTGAGCCAGAACCACCGCATCTGCATGCCGTACCGAGCTCACCAGATGCGTGCGCTCTTCTGCCTTGTACAGTAGAGTGCCTCGCAGCATTTTACTGTCTATAGCTTGTCCCACCCGCGGGGACTCGGCCGCAGGCCGCGAGGTGGCGCCTGACGCAACTACTCGTTTAGGGTGACCGCAAGTGACTCGGCATGGCACACCCCCTCATCCATTGTGTATAGTGTGCCACGCATTCCCCGTTATGGAAATATCTGTTCCGAGTGCCCCAGCGGCAAAAGTCCCGGGTCAATCGCTGGCATTTGCCCTTCACCCTCTACGGAGTATAATTCCTGCTGTGGGAGCAAATGCGATGGAACTGCCCAGATGGCTGCGCTGGATGCTGGCACGCTTTTTCCACTTGCGCGGCGCGACGCACCGCCACTTTGGCAATACCAACAGCGATCTGGCCGAGTACGAATTCGCCGTAGCCGATTTCACCCGCGCCATCGAGTTGGACCCCGAATACGTGACCGCGTACTATAATCGCGGCGTGCTGTATTGGCGCGAGCTGCGCAACGCTTACCGCTCCATCCGCGACCTGACGCGCGTGCTCGAGCTCAAGCCGACCTGGGCGGAGGCGCTGTTCAACCGCGCGATGGCGCACCAGATTCGCGGCGACCATGAAAAGGCCATTGCCGACTTTGAGCGGTATCTCACAGAAGGCCAAGACTCGTTCTGGCGCGAAAGCGCCGAGCGGCAAATCGCGCTCTTGCGCGAACTGGTCGCCGAGCGCAACGCGAAACGCGCCAATACCTAATACCCAAAACCTTCGATGAACATGACCCACCCCATCCGTGTGTTGCATTTTGCCGATATTCACATCGGCATGGAAAACTATGGCCGGATCGATCCGGCCTCCGGCATTCATGGGCGCGTGATGGATTTTCTGCGCCGCTTTGACGAGGCGATCGAGTATGGCCTGGCTCACGATGCAGACCTGGTCATCTTTGCGGGCGACGCTTTCAAGACGCGCGATCCCAATCCAACGTATCAGCGTGAGTTTGCTCGCCGCGTCAAGCGGCTCTCCGATGCCAACATCCCCACAGTGCTGCTCGTGGGCAATCACGACCTGCCTGCGATGGAAAAAAAGGCCAACAGTCTGGACATCTTTCGCACGCTGGCCGTGCCGAACGTGATCGTCGGGTGGCGCGACGAACTGTTCCATATCGAAACCCAACGCGGCCCGGTTCAGGTGGCCTGCGTGCCATATCCGATGCGGCAGCGGTTGCTCGCGCGCGACGAGTATCGCGGCAAGAATCTGGAGGAACTCGACCGCGCGCTGACCGACATTGTGGGCGATCTGGTGCGCGGGCTGGCCGCGCAGCTTGACCCGGCGCTCCCTGCCGTGTTGGCCGGGCACTTTACCGTCGGCGGCGCCAAGTTCGGCTCGGAGCGCAGCGTCATGATCGGCAGCGACGTGGTTGTGCTCAAGAGTGTGCTGGCCGATCCGGCCTGGGACTATGTCGCGCTCGGCCACATTCACAAGCATCAAGAGTTGAACGGCGGCGCGTATCCGGCCATCGTCTATCCCGGCAGCCTGGAGCGGATTGACTTTGGCGAAGAGCGCGATCCAAAAGGTTTTTGTTGGGTCGAGCTGGCGCGCGGCGGGACGCGCTGGGAATTCGTCCCGGTCAACGCGCGCCCGTTCGTCACGATCGGGGCTGACGCGCGCGACGCGGGCGATCCGACCCAGGCTGTGCTGGACGAGATCGGTCGCCGCGACGTGACCGAGGCCGTCGTGCGCGTGCAGGTCAAGCTCAGGGCGAATCAAGAGACGCAATTGCGCGAAAAGGATATCCTCGCTGCACTCAAGGATGCCGGTTACGTCGCCGCGATCAGCAAAGAGGTCGAGCGCGAAGCTCGCGCCCGACTGGGCGGCGCAGCGCCCGAAGGCCTGACGCCGCTTGAATTGCTGGAACGGTATCTCGAATCCAAAGGGACGGAGCCTGAACGCACTCGACAGCTCATCGAGTCCGCCCGCACCCTCATCAGCGAAGCGTAAATAGAACAGAATACGCAACACGTCATACATCATGATTCCACTTGCACTCGCTCTCCACAACTTTATGCCCTACCGCGATCCTGCGCCGCTCGACTTTGCCGGCATCCACGTCGCCTGCCTGGCCGGCGATAACGGCGCAGGCAAGTCCGCGCTGCTCGACGCAATGACCTGGGCGCTGTGGGGCCGCGCCCGCGCCCGGCGCGACGACGAGTTGATCCATCAAGGCCAGACCGAAATGTCGGTCGAGTTCAGCTTTGCACTGGAAAGTAACACCTACCGTGTGGTCCGCGCGCGCAAGGGCGGCACGCATGGTGCCAGCGCGCTCGACCTGCAAGTTCAAGCGCCTGCCGGCGGCTTTCGCACGCTGGCCGAGCCGACCATGCGCGAGACGCAGGCCAAGATCAATCGCCTGCTCAAGCTGGACTATGACACGTTCATCAACTCATCCTTCCTCTTGCAGAACCGCGCCGACGAGTTCACCGTCAAGACGCCCGCCGAGCGCAAGCAAGTCCTGGCCGACATTCTCGGCTTGGGGCAATGGGCGATCTACGAAGAGCGCGTCAAAGATCGGATCAAGAACATCGAGGAGGACATCCGCCGGATAGACTCGCGTCTGAGCGAGATCGAAGCCGAGATCGCCCGCCGCTCTGATTATGAAGCCGAGTTGCGCCAAGCCCAAAGTGTCGCGCTCGATATGGCCGAAGCGCTGCGTCAGGCTGAAGCAGCGCTGGCACAACTCCAACACGCTGCGCTGGAATTGCGCAACCTCGAGGCGCAATCGGCCGACCTGGGCGCGCGCATCGCCCAGGCGCAAAGCGAGCTGGAACGCATCGCGCGCGAGCGTGCCGAAGCTCAAGCGCGGCTGGAGGAATTTCATCGCGCGCTGGCCGAGCGCGAAAGCATCCAGGCCGGCTTTGCCGCACTCCAGGCTGCACGCGCGGCCAACGACGCGCTCAACCTCAAACTGGGGCAGCTCGTACAACTGAACGAGCGCAAAAACCAGCTCGAAGCGGCAATTGCCGACGAGCGCCACGCGCTCGAAACTGAATTACAACTGGCAGCCCAAGCCCTGGCCGATCTCGAAACGCGGCTGGCCGACCTGGCGCTGGAGGCGGAACTGATTACACTTCAGCAGCAAGCGCAAGCGATCCAGTCTCAAGTGGATCAGGCCCAGGCCACCCGCCGCCAACTGGACGAATTGGTGCAAGATGTGGCCGACCGTCGTGCGCAAAACGCCGCGCTCAAACGCGAGATGGACTTGCTCATGAGCCGCATGGACGCGATCCAGTCCGTCGGCGCGGTGTGTCCCACCTGCGGGCGCGCGCTGGTTGAAGAGGAGCGCGCGCGCTTGCTTTCCGAGTGGCAGGCCGAAGGCAAAGCGATGGGCGATACCTGGCGCGCGAACAAAGTGACCATCGAGCAGGCCGCCGCCCGGCAAAGCGAATTGGAAGCCACCCTCACCCAGGCCGAAGCCGAGACACGGCGATTGCCCGCTCTTGAAAAGCAGATCGTCCTGCTGGAAACGCGCTACACGGCTGCGATTGATGCTGCCGCCGTGATCGAAGACAGACGCGCCGGGTACACGGTGTTGCAGCAGCGCCTGGCCCAGCAAGATTACGCGCACGACCAGCAAACGGAACTGGCAAATGTGTTGGATGAGCTAGCCGTGCTGGGCTATGATGCAAGCGAGCACCAACGCTTGCGAGGTGAGATCACTCGCCTTTCTGAATTCGAGCTGCGCCAGGCCCAACTCGATTCGGCGCAGTCCGGCATTGCCGAGGCCGAAACGCGATTGGCCGCGTTGGCTGAAGCTCAGGCGCGCTGGACCTCTGCGCTGGAATCCGACCGCGCCCGTCGCGCCGAGATGGACGCCCAGGCCAGCGCCTTGCGCGCTCAACTGGCCGACGCGCCGCGCGTTCAGCGCCAGGCCGACGAAGCCCGCGCGCGAGAGCGCGTTGCGCGCGAACGTGTGGGCGCGGCTCAGCAAAAGTTGGCCGCCTGTGACGCGCTGGCCCGTCAGAAACAGACCCAATTGATCGAGCGCGACAAGCTGGCTCAAGACAAGGATGTGTACGAGGAGCTGCGCCTGGCATTCAGCAAAAAGGGTGTGCCCGCGCTGATCATCGAGACGGCGATCCCGGAGATCGAGGACGATGCGAACGCGCTGCTAGCGCGCATCACCGCCGGCCGGATGCACATCCGGTTCGACACGCAACGCGAGACGGTCAAAGGCGAAACCGTCGAGACGCTCGACATCAAGATCGCGGACGAGCTGGGCACACGTCCCTACGAAAATTTCTCTGGCGGCGAACAGTTCCGCGTCAACTTTGCCATCCGCATCGCGCTGAGCAAACTGCTGGCTCGACGTGCGGGTGCGCAGTTGCAGACGCTGGTGATTGACGAAGGCTTTGGTCAGTTGGACGCCTCGGGTCGGGAGCGGTTGGTGGAAGCGATCAACGCCATCCAGCAGGACTTTGCGCGCATCCTCGTCGTCACGCACGTCGAAGAGCTACGCGATGCCTTCCCTGCGCGGATCGAGATCACCAAGACCCCACAGGGCAGCCAGATCAATGTGGCATGATGGTCACCCCGTTGTCTTTTGCGTGATTCCTGATAAAATCTCCGCATTGGAGTAGTGTGGTGAGAGGAGTGTGCGCTTCTCTGTGCCAGGGAGCAAGAGTCTATGGAAAAGGTCATGATCGAAATCCCTGAAGATCTCGTGCAAGAGTTCAGGCTGTACCAAGATAGGTTGAGAGAGGTCATCCTCCTGGGAGTGCTTCAGTTAAAAGTTCAGGAGGCACTTTTAATGTACAGGCGGGGACTGGTGTCATTGGAACGGGCGAGTGAACTGGCGGGGGTCTCCAGTCAGGAGATGATCCGTCAGGCAAGGGCCTTGGGGATTCAACCGCGCTGGTCTGAACAGATGGTGCAAGAGGAACTGGCGTGCGAGTAGTTGCCAATGCAGGACCTCTTGTGGCTCTCGGCCGGCTCGGTCTGGTTCATCTGTTACGCCGACTGTATGGACCAGTGCTGATACCTTCGGCAGTGTACGAGGAGGTTGTGATCCAGGGTCTAAAGTCGGAGCATCCCGATGCCAGCATCGTAGAGCTGGCTGTGACCCGCCAAGAATTAACAGTGGTGCATATGGATGACGCCGACCTCTCGGAGACGGTGCGTGCTTTATCGCTTGGTTTGCAGCCTGCGGGAGGTTGGCTCATGCAACCTCGATGCGATCGAGTGCAAAGGTAATGTCCGGCGGGACCAAAATACCCACCCCGCCGCAATTGGGACACATCCCCAATTCGTCGGAGGATTCATAGCGCAGGCCGCAGCAATCCCAACAAATAAACCGGCTGGGCGCCACAGTTGTCACCAGCGTCGCGCCTTGAGCCAATGTCCCAGGCGTGAGCGCGGCCAGAGCTTCTCGAACTTCTTGCAACGCCTCAGCAGAACGGTCATACAGCGTTAGATGCAGCGCAGTGATCCGCATCGCGCCGCGCGTGCGCGCCTCGGCCAGCGCCTGCTCCAACATGGCCCTCACTCGCTCCAATTGACCCACGATCCACTCGACCCCCAAGTTTTGTCCAATGCGGATCGGATTATAGACGCAAAAACGTCAAACGCCAAGTCCTGCCACTCTCTACATGATGACGTTTGACGTTTCACGTTTGACGCTTCACGCTTCACGGCCTGACGACAACCGGCAGCCACACCTGCCATGGCACCACCATCACCACCTGGCGCGTGATCGGCCCCAAAATGCTTCCGACGATGGTGGCCGTATTCGTGAACCGATCGCCTCGCTGAATCGTCGCGGTTGGGCTGAGCGCATAGCTCAACCGGACGAATTCTCCGCTGGTCACAGTGCCCGTCCAAAGGATGCTTTCTCCTGACCAAACGGGCTGCGGTCCGCGGTCGGCTGTCAATGTCTCCGTCAGGACGGCCAGCCCCATGGGCGTCGCATCGGTGATCGCGGCGTTGGCTGCCAGGTTGCCTGTGTTGCTAATCAGCACACTATACGAGATCACTTGAAGGGACGCGAGTTCTGTATCAGAAAGAATCAGCATGGTGCTCCACGCGCCCGACTTGCGCGAAGTGATCAGCACCGGGGCAGGCTCGGTCAAGACCGTCATGAACGCCTGCCAGTCCTCATCGCCCCACGTGCCCTGCTGCGGCGCGATCGTCCGCGCGCGGAAAAAATACGTATGGCCGTGCTGGCCGGTGAACGTGCCGGAAATGTCATGCGTGCTGGACAGCCAATCGGTCCACATCCCCTCCTCGCCATCGCGCACCTGGACCTGAAACGTCCCGACGCCGGTCACGTTTTCTGGCCTGACCCAGGTGACGGTGAACGTCGCGCTCTCGACGAAACTCGGCAGCGGCTCGACGCGCGCATCGGGCGCCTGGCAGTTGATCGGACGGATCGCCGCCAGCGTGTTCCCCCGGCCATCCAGATAGACGACCGAGATATTTTCCTGCGCTCGACCGCCAACCGGCAGTGAGGCGGAGAATGGCTGCGCCGGATCGATCGAAACATCCCAACGCGCCAGTTGCGCGCAAGTCACGCGATCCCACACAAACAATTTGCTTTCGGAGGCGCTTCGCGCGGCGGTGCTGTGCGCGCTGACGATGAAATCCCCACCGCTCTGGCGCAAAGCGAGTGCGGCTTCAGAAGTGGCTGCTGAAAACACGCCCGTCGAAGCGATTGGGTACCAGTACTCGTGCCAGGTCAAACTCTGCCCGGCGGGAAACGTCGCCCAATCCCAAAACGCCGGGGCGACCCCGCCGTGCAGCTCGACGTAGGTCGAGCCATCATCCGTCCACGTGCCCGGATCGATCTGGTAGCTCGAATTGGGCCGGCCCATGCCAAAGCCCTTGACGCCGCGCGCGATGTTCGAGGGAAAGACGCGCGCCACACCTTCGTCCGCAGCGGTGTCATAGACGCCGATGAAATCCGCGGCCGCGTGAGGGTGCTCGAAAAAGCCCAACCACTCGCGCCAGTCGCCCAGTCGGGAAAAGTTGACGCCCTCGTGAAAAGGCCAGGGGAAACTGCAATCGGACGTGGTGTGGGTCCATCCAGCGCACCAGCCAAAGTGCTCGGCGTCGCCGGTCGAGTGAACGGCCATCTCGGGCGAATTGAAAATCCAGCGCAGCTCGTGGCCGACTGTGTTGGCCGCGCCGGGCGCCAGCATCGCATTCAGCCAGAACTTGGCGTTCACGTCAGCCGCGGTGGGATTTTCCAAATGCGGACTGACCTGGAGGTAAGCGCGATCGGCCGGCAGAAACAGATCGATCGCAGCGCGCAAACGATCGGTCGCCTGCGCGTCGCGCACCGTCACCGTGATGCCCGCGGTCGAGGTCACGACGCTCCACGCCCACGGCCGGCCCCATTCGTAACCGTGCTCGTCCACCGGCAGCCCCCATTCGATGCCCCCAACAGCCAGCCACCAGCCTTGCTCCGTCGGCCCCCAGTGCGTCGGCTTGAGGACAAGGTTCTGATACAGCTCGTTGTGGCCGGTCGGCTTGAAAATCATTTGATACACTCGCCCGCCCAGTTCCGGCAAAAGCGTCACGCGCAAATAGTCGTTCTCCATGACCAGCAGCGTGTACGTGTAGGGGACGATAGGAAATGGATCATAGTTGCCCCAATCCAGCCAGTGATAGGTGTATGGCCCGTTCGAGCGGATTTGAAGATACGGCGCGAAAGAGTAGGTGGGGATGGCGATGCTGGCGACCTGGAACATGGCGGCGCCCGGCGTAACAGACTGCAAAACCGTGACCGTGACGCTGTCCTCGGCGTCGTTGAGCGCGCGGTCGTAAGCAATGGCGCGCAATGTGATGACTTGGCCCTGATACTGACTCAGGTCAACCGTCGCCTGATACGGCGCGCTCGTCGCAATCGCCAACAGGTCATCGCCCGCATAGAATTCGACCCGCGCTACAGCCCGATCGTCCTCAGCAGTTGCGCGGACGGTCGTCGTGGTCGTGACGAACGAGAGGTGGGTCGGCGCGGTGAGATGAACAGCCGGCGGCGTGGACTCGGCACGTTGAGCGGGTGGGTTGCCATACGGCGCAGGGAAATCACGTCGGGCCTGGCTCACGCGCGCGCCCCGCACCGTGATCTGCGAGACATCGCTCGTACCCAGTCCGGCGTTCGAGGCCAGCCCCAGATACGGGATGGTCGCCGGGTCATAGCCCATCACCAGCGCGCCCACAGTGTCCACCGCCACCGCATCGGCGCCGGCCAGGATCAACCGCATCGGCGGATCGATCAGCGTCCCGCCGATCGGCCCATCCGTCATGCCGCGCAGTCCATCCACCACGACAAAATCCAGGCGGCGCGCCAGGTTCAAATCCACAATGTGTCGCTTCAAGTCATCAGGCCCATGCTCCAGCTGCCCCTTGAACATATTGGAGCCAGAGCTGTGATAAATATCGGAAGGCGCGATGCCAATTTGATTCTTGAGTCCCAGCGTCACCCCGGCGAGAAAATGATTCTTGAGCACCGGTACGCCGATGACAACGTCCGCTTCCATCACGACGCGCGGCAGCCAATACGAATTCCAGATCAGGCCGTTGGGAATGTTGACCTGCGTGACGAGCGCCGGGTCATGTTGATCCAACCCACCCGTGTCGTTCAAGTCAACCAACGGCGCGCCGGTCTCGTCGTCCACCATGTCGCCATTGGCATCATAGCCGCACACACGGAACGCGCGCACCGTTGCGCCTCGCGCATCGTGTCCATCCCGATATTGAGCCGCACCGTCGGCGACGATGACCTGTCCCGCGCCGGCCTCCCGCGCCATGCGCACCAACGCCCGGACCACGCGCGGGTCCGTCGTATAGCCCTCGCCCGGCAGCGCATCCCAGACCAGGTTGGGCTTGAGGACGACCGTATCGCTCACCTGGACGACTGCGCTCAATCCGCCTGCCGCGCTCACCGCCTGCCGCACCATCGCCTCGACCTGAGCATCTGGGATGGGTGACTCGGTTGCGCGCGCGATGGCGACAGTCGCCGCGCCGGTCGCCGGGTCCGCGTAAAGACGTTCGGCTTGCTGCTGCAGCCAGCTCACGCTGCCGATCAACCCCAGCAGCAACAACGAGACCCACAATCTCCAAGGCCGCTTCATCTCCACCTCCACGGCGTCTACTGCCCCAACATCAAGCCCACGATCGCCGCGCCAATGACGATGTAAACGACATAGGCGATCAAGGCGCGGCGATTGAGCAGGCTGCCCACCGCCGCCAGCGCCGTCACGCGCGTGGCCGGGCCAGAAAGCAAAAACGCCAACGCCGCGCCAGACCCCAGGCCCATCTGCGTCAGCCCGGCCAGAATCGGCACCGCGCTCCCGCCGCAGGCATACAACGGGACGCCCAAGATGCCCGCCGCCAGCACGCCGATCCAACGGCTCTGTCCAATGAGCCACGTCACCCAACTCGAAGGCACGATCACCTGGATCGCCGCCGAAAGGATCACCCCGGCGATGAACGTCAGGCCGATCCAATCGAGCATCCGAATCACGTCGGCCACGAATCGTTTCCACGTGAATGGAGGTCGCACAGCAGAGGGCGACGAGATAGTCGAAGGTTGAAGGAACAAAGTAGATGGCATTCTTGTGGCGACCCATCCCACGACCAAACTGAGGACCAACATTCCTACCAGGTGCGCCAGAGCCAGTCGCGCGCCCAAACCGCCGAGGACGAGGAAAAAGAGTTGCGGGTTCACCATCGAAGAGGCGACCAGAAAGGCCAGCACCGGGCCAGGCGAAGCACCCTCGCGCAAAAGCTGCCCCAGCATCGGCACAGTGCCATAGGTCGAAAGCGGCGAAAGGCCGCCCACGCAGGCCGCGCCCAAGATCGAAATCGGACTGCTCCGACTGAGGCAGGCCAACCATCGCCGCAGATCCAACTGACCCAGCAGCGCTGCCAGCAATACGCCGCCGATCACATACGGGCCGAGCTGAATCACTTGGCGCCAGGCTGTGATGGAGATCAGCACCAGAGTCGAGCGGAGATCGGTCACCATAGCTTTTAGCCCGTTTCGATTATAGCACGCGCCTTCTGTTCGGCTCGGTTACGGTTCGGTTACATAGGCTTTGTAGACCATGCCATAATACTCGAATGTCCTACCTGCTTCACCAACCTGTAACGGTGCCGAAACCCACCCCGCCAGCCGAGTATTGTACGATCAAAAGTAGCAAGCAACTGTTCAAGCCCGCACCCGGCGGGATGATGAATCATCCCACTGATACTGGAAACTGGCTGAAGCCAGTTGAGACCGGCCTGCTTCAGCAGGCCTGACGTAGCAGCCGCGAAATTCATTTCGCGGCGAACAGGCTGAACAGTTACCACGAAATATCCGACTGGACTTGCAACACCCACATCTGAAATTAGAGTACCGGCTTTAGCAAGTTGCCAGAGCATGCGTGTCAACTTGAGGTTGGAGTGCAGGCTTCAGCCTGCATAAAACGCGGCCTGAAGGCCGCACTCGGGCTAAAGTTTACACCAATGGTTGCCAGAGGTAACAGCCTGATGAATTTTGAGAAAATGATCCCGGTACAGTGTAGGGGCGAGGGCAAGCCTCGCCCCTACACACACGTCGCATGGATCACATTCATGGCGCTGGCTTTCCTGCCGGCGCTGGTCAATGCCCGCCCGCATCAAACCTTGCCGCCGCCTCACCTGGGCTATGGCGTGAACGTCTGGGATCAACCAGACCTTGCCATCGCATCAGGCTTTGAGTGGATCAAGCTCGTTCAAGAAGCCGGCCCGCCCCCGGCCACCCGCCTGCCGATGCACGTCCTGTATCGCATCACGATCGAAGGCGACCCGGCTAAATTGCCACTCTACCCGGAGCAAATCCGCGCGCTGGTCCGCTCGGCGCGTGGCAAGGTGGACGCTTACGAGATCGGCAATGAACCCAATCTGAAAGGCGTTGGCTTTTGGGGCAATTTCGACGTGGACATCGAAGCCTACACGCGCTTGCTGTGTACAGTCTATCCCATCATCAAGAGCGAAGACCCCAACGCGATAGTGGTCACCGGGGGCCTGGCCCCGGTCGGACGCTGGCCGCCCGGCTCCAAGAAAGCCGTGGACGAGCGATTCTTTGCGATGCGGATGTTTGACTGGATGAAGTATCTCAACAACGGGCAGATGTGCGCCGACGCTTTCGGCTACCATCCGTACGGATTCAAGTACGAGCCGGAGCGGCCCTTGGATCAGCTCGATCCTTCCGACAATGGCAACGGGTTTGCTTTCCGGGGCGCTGAGGTGATGCGGGACATCATGGTCCAGTTCGGCGCGGGCCATTTGCAAATGTGGGCCACCGAGTTCGGTTGGATCCGCGACCCGGTCTCAGACCCCTGGACAGCCAGCCCGGCCTATCTGGACTATAGCTTTTGCAACGAAATCGCCTTGCACCCCGAGATGGCCGGCTTCCTGTGGATGCAGGTGACCCAACAGCAGCAGGCCGATTACACGGTGCGCGCGTTCCAATATGCCGATCAGAACTGGCCGTGGATGGGGCCGATGTTCATCTGGAACCTGGACTATTATCACCGGGGCACATCGTGCACGCCACACAAGTTCTATTCACTCTATTATGCGACAGAGGGCAACTCGGGCCAGCGGTCGCCGACGCTGGTCTACGCTGCGGTGCGCGACATGCCACGCCGGTCGGCGTGGGGTGGGCCGATGATGACCGTGACGCCCGATCGCATCTCGTTCTTTGGTGCGCCAGGCTTTCCGCTCGTGCAAACCGCAACCATCTCGATCCAGGGCGGTGGGATGACGCCCATCACCTGGACGGCCAGCTTCTCGCCGCCCGCTCCGATAGGCCTGAGCGTCTCGCCCATCAGCGGCACAGCGCCCAGCACCGCGACCCTTTCGGCGGCAACAAGCCTGTTCGAGATCACCGGCACGTTCCCCTACACGCTTTACATCACAGCCGAGCCGACGACGACCGCAGGTAGCCCCTTTACTTTGCCGGTCACGCTGCGCGTTGTGGATCATTTGGAGCAGGCTTTTCTCCCGATCGTTCAACGCGATTTCGCCGCGCCCACGCCAACCCCTACGCCGCCTCCGGCCCCGATCACGCCGACGACGCACTTTGGGATCGCCTTTGTCACGTCAGCGGAACTACCTGCGGATGAAGCGCGCTACCAGAGAGCACTGGCGACGGGAGCGGGCATGGATCGCTGGCCGCTCTATTGGCCCGGCGTCGAGACCAGCCCCGGTAGTTTTGTGTGGAACAGCCCAGAGCATCAGGTGGACCGCGCCGTGATCAGCGATACCGAGCACGGCATCCAGCCGCTCGTGATCTTGATGAACACCCCGGGCTTTTACGCGACCGGCGGCAACCTGCTCGTGCCTGCGCCGTGCGTCGGTCAATCGCTTCAGATGAAAGCGAACGGTCTGGAAGCGCAGGGTTGGGCCGGCGTGTCCGCCGCCGGCAGCGCGCCGGTCGGACTCGATGAGCCGGTGTTCTCCGATAGCACTGATACGCCTGGCCTCACCAAGACGATCAACGCCGACAATCCGTGGGCGTGGTTTGTGTACCAAGCCGTCCATCGCTACAAACCCGGCGGCGTGTTGGCGCAGCAGCTCGGCTGGCCGGCCGATCGAGGCGTGCGTCACTGGGAGGTCTGGAATGAGGAAGACTATTCCGGCTTTTGGATCGGCACAGTCCAAGAGTACGCGCGGCTGTTGAAGGTCGCTTACCTGGCCGCCAAACACGCCGACCCGCAAGCCAAAATCATTTTCGGCGGGCTGGCGAATTTTGAAAAGCCCAACTGGCTGCGGGACACGCTGGCGGTCATTGATACCTATCCCGACAAGGATGCCAACGGCTGGTTCTTTGACGCCATCGCCGAGCACAACTATGTCCGCGCCTGGCACACGTGGTATTACCTGTATCAGGCCACGCAGGCACTCAAGACATACACGATCACCAACAAATCGCTTTGGGTGACCGAGAGCAACGTGTGGCTGTGCGACGATGGCAACATCACGCCGCCATGCATTTACGAAGGCAGCCCGGTCGCGCTGCGAGCGAACATGAGCGAGCAGGCTGCGTTCGTCATTCAAAGTGCGACGTATGCCACGTGGATCAACTCGGTCGCGCCGGTGGAGGTGATCTTTCACTTTCAGATGTATGACGATTGTGTGGATCCGATTCCGGGGACAACGTGGGGTGGGGGGCTGGGGTTGGTGCGCAATCCGAGCGGCTGGGGATGCTTCCCCAGTTGGCTGCCGGATACGCCGCGCCCGGCCTATACTGCGTTCCAAACCGCCATCATCCATCTGCGCGACATTGTGCCCAAGTGGCGCGCCCGGCCAACGCCAGACCAAGAGCTGTTCTCATTCTATCGCCCGGCCACGCAAGAGCGCGTGATGGCGATGTGGGCGCGAGGATACGTCACGCAAACGGCGGTGCTCACGGCCACGAGCACGAGCGCGCAACTGGTCTGGCCCAACGGGGCGACGCAGCTCATCACGCCGACGAACGGCGTGTACAGCGTGACGCTGCCTGCGGCGACGATGGTCTACACCGGCACCGAGGACGGGAGCGCCTTGATCGGCGGGCAACCGTACTTTCTGGTCGAAGCTGACCCTTCGGGGACAGGCGGGCCGAGGCCATAACACAACCCCCGGCTTCTCAAAGGAGCCGGGGGTTTTTACGAACAGCACATTCCCCAGATGGTCATTCGTCGGGCCGGATGCTGCCTTATCCTCGCTCTCGATTGATGCGGCTGTACGGGATGAGCCACACGCCCCTCTCTGCAGCCGCCGGCTCCGCTGACGGATGGATATTCATCGCCACGATCACCTTGACCATCTCCCGGGTGCCCAAGAGCCCGGCCACCGCGTCCAACTTGTCGGCCAGCCGCCCAGTTTCGCTTCCGCCAACCGTTGCACGACATTCCACGAGCGCAGTCACCGTCTGCCCATCCCGTCGCCCCTCGCCGACCAAGTCAACTTCCTCCAGTTGCCCGCCGCCCAGATCAAAATAACGCCGCTGCAGACTCAGGTCAGCGATGCCGTAATGCCGTTCAAGATAGGGCGGCAGCAAGGCAGCGACGAACTCTTCAAGTCGGAAGCCAAAGGTGTTGGCCAGACTGCCGACTTCTGCGCTGAGGTTGTCCAGTCGCGTTTCCGTTCGTCGTTGAGCCTCAGCCAGCGCCGCCATGGCTACGGCCAGTTCGGCTACTCGATCGTCCAGCCGCCGTTGACCCTCGAACAACTGGCGCTGGCCCTCGAACAACTGACGCTGGCCCTCGGCCAGTTTTTTTACCTCTTCGATCAGCGCTGCCAGCCCTTGCTTCAACTCTCGCGTGTCGGCTGCCCGCTCGATCTCCATCTCGCGAAAGGTATCCAGCACCTCGACCAGACCAGTCGTCTGCTCTGGCGGAAATACTCGGATCAACTTTTGTTCCATTTCTTGGCGCGTCAACAACATGGGCATTTCTCATCCTCCGGCCATCCCACTACGGATTGACCATGTCTGTGCCTAACGTGTACACCGACGCAATCGCCCACTCTTTCTCCGCTCTGGGCTTGTATCATACCCGTCTTTGGCCTGGGCGTCAACTGGCAATCACGATGATAGGCCAACACTGTCCGTAGGCCATTGGCCGTCGCGCTCTGTCATGGCGAGCGCCCGAACCCCCTGATGGGGGCAGGTGGCGCGAAGCCTTCTCTTTCGCTCGCTGGAGATTGCTTCGGCCTTCGGCCTCGCAATGACAAAATGAAACTTGGTGGCCGCGCCGAGTATACCAAGCCGCCTCAAGGCGGCTGATCAGTCCACTTGGGCGGGCTGGGCAACCGCAGCTCGCTGTTTGCCCCTGTCCGAGGTGAAGCGTCGGGGGCCGCCAAGCGCAACGACCCAGGCAATCGCGGAAACGCCATTGAAAAATGCCCGCATTTATGCCAACACTGACTCTGCTTGCGGCACACTCGCGAGCTGCTCGATGTCCTCTTTGCGCCGGAACGTTAACCCTTCGTGGTCCGTGTCCACCACCACGCAATCGCCCGCGTGGAATTCGCCGCGCAAGAGCCGCACCGAAAGTGGGCTTTCGACGTGCTTTTGGATCGCACGGCGGAGCGGCCGCGCACCGAACTGCGGATCGTAGCCTTGCTTGGCGATCCATTTGCGCGCCGGGTCGGTCAACTCCACCGTCAGACCTTGCTCGCTCAATCGCCCGCTGACTTCTTTCATTTGCAGGTCCACGATCTTTTCCATGTCCTCCAGCGACAATGTGTTGAAGATAATGATCTCGTCCACGCGATTGAGAAACTCGGGGCGGAAGGCGCGCTTGAGGGCGTCTTCGATCTTTTTATGATCGGCGGCGACTTCAGCAGAGGGATGCCCTTCGCCGGGGCGCATGAAGCCAAGCGCGCCGCCCTTGCGCGCGAATTCGGTGCCCAGGTTGCTGGTCATGATGAGCACAGTGTTGCGAAAGTCCACTGTGCGGCCCTGACCATCGGTAAGTCGCCCGTCCTCTAGAATCTGCAAGAGCGAATTCCACACGTCCGGATGCGCCTTTTCGATTTCGTCGAACAGCACCACCTGATAGGGCCGGCGGCGGACGGCTTCGGTCAACTGGCCGCCTTCTTCGTAGCCCACATAACCCGGTGGCGCACCGAACAGGCGGCTGACCGTGTGGCTTTCGTGATACTCGCTCATGTCAATTCGCACGAGCGCGTCTTGATCGTCGAACATGAACCAGGCCAGGGCGCGCGCCAGCTCGGTCTTGCCCACGCCCGAGGCACCCAGGAAGATAAAGCTGCCAATCGGCCGGCGCGGGTCTTTGAGACCAGAGCGCGCGCGCCGGATCGCGTCGGCCAGGGCGACGATCGCCTCATCTTGCCCAATGATGCGCTCGCGCAGACGCTCTTCCATATGCAAGAGTTTTTCGGCCTCGGTCTGGACCAGTTGCGCCACGGGGATACCCGTCCACGCCGCGACGACGCCTGCAATGTCATTCACGTCCACGATCTCGTCCAGGTTCTTGGAGCGCTGCCACTCGTTACGCTTTTCGTCGAACTCTTGCTGCAAGCGCAACCGGTCGGCCTTGATGCGCGCCGCACGCTCATACTCGCGCGCATTGCCGGCGGCCTCCTCTTCCGCCGTCAGCCGGTCGAGTTCCGTCTTCATCTGCTTGAGATCGGGGGGAAGGGTGTAGAGCGCAACGCGCAGTTTGGCCGCCGCCTCATCCATCAGGTCAATCGCCTTGTCCGGCAGGTGGCGATCCGTCACGTAACGCTGGCTGAGCCGGGCGGCCGCGATCACCGCTTCATCGCTAAAGCGAACCTTGTGATGCGCTTCGTAGCGGTCGCGCAGGCCGCGCAGCATCTCGATCGTCTCCTCGACGGACGGTTCATCCACATACACTGGCGCAAAGCGGCGCTCGAGCGCGGCGTCTTTTTCGATGTATTGCCGGTATTCATCAAGCGTCGTCGCGCCGACGCATTGCAGCTCGCCGCGCGCCAGCGCCGGCTTCATCATCGAAGACGCGTCGAGCGCGCCCGAAGCTGCGCCTGCGCCGACGACGTTGTGCAGCTCGTCAATGAACAAGATGATCTCGCCTTCGCTGCGCTGGATCTCTTCGATGGTCGCCTTGAGGCGCTCCTCGAATTCGCCGCGAAAGCGCGATCCGGCGACCATGGCGCCCAGATCGAGCGCGACGACGCGCTTGCCCATGAGAATCTCGGGCACGTCGTTGGCGGCGATCTTTTGCGCCAGCCCTTCGACGATGGCCGTCTTGCCCACGCCAGCTTCGCCGATGAGCACCGGGTTGTTCTTGGTGCGCCGGGAAAGCACCTGGATGACGCGCAGGATCTCGTTATCGCGCCCGATGACGGGATCGAGCTTGCCTTCTTTCGCCAGCTTGGTCAGGTCGCGGCTGTAGCGTTCGAGCACGCGATAGCGGCTTTCGGCCTGCGGCGTGGTGGCGCGCTGGCCGCCTCGAACTTCTTTGATCGCATCATAGATGCGATCCTTGGTCACACCGGCCTCGACCAACAGCCGCGCGGTGATGCTGTTGCGGTCGGCAGCCATCGCCAGCAGAATGTGCTCAGTCGAGATGTACTCGTCCTTCAGCTTGCTCGCTTCCTCAATAGCCAGATCGAGCACGCGCTTGAGGCGTGGCGTGACAAACACCTGGCCCGTCCCGCCGCTGCCATAGATGGAGGTCTTGGGGCCGGTGCGCAGGCCGTCCTCGATGCGCCGTCTCAGCATCTCGACATTCGCGCCAATGTGCTCGAGGATCTGCAAGACGACGCCATCCGTCTGATCCAGCAAGGCGAGCAGGACGTGTTCGACATCCACCTGAGTATGTCCGTATCGTTGGGCCAGCTCAGCGGCGCGCGCGGCGGCTTCTTGCGCGCGCTCGGTAAAACGGTCAAAGCGCATCATGGTTCATGCTCCTGTTGTGCCAATCCATCACAATCGCCAACACCTGCGTGCTTGTATGCGCATTATACTCTACGCGAGTGGCGCTTGCAAGGGTCGCGATTTGACAGGTCATGGGTTCGGTGGTAACATTTTGCGCCGTAGGTTGCAGTAAGTCCCTGAACCGGCATCAAGACGCAAAAGCACGCTCAGGCTTACGCTACAAGCCTGGGCGTCTTGTTTGGCGGCGCGGGCCGAGATGGGCGCTCTGCCCTACAGAAAATTCCGTAGGGACAAAAAGGAGTCCAGAAAAATGAGCGATCGTGTTACCGGCACTGTCAAGTGGTTCAGCCGACAAAAGGGCTATGGCTTTATCTCACAGCCCAATGGCCCGGATGTCTTTGTCCACTACTCGGCGATCCAGGGCAACGGCTATCGTAACCTGGAAGAAGGCCAGACAGTGGAATTCTCCATCGAGCAAGGCCCCAAAGGCCTGCAGGCCGCCGAAGTCAGAGCGCTGTAGCGTGGCGCCAGACCTTCAGCCCCGACGCAAGTCGGGGTTTTTTGTTCTTTGCCCATACGCGAGACTCGGTCGAGATTCATCGGTGGGCGAGCGCGCCGACCCAAGCAACCTGAACCGTTACATCAGGTCTTTGGTATAATAAACCTCGCGGGTGAATCTTGCAGCAGCCCCGGTGCATCTAAATACCACGAAAATCAACCCGGATAGGAGAGCGCACATGGAGAACGTGATCATTCTCGGTTCCGGCCCGGCAGGATTGACCGCGGCCCTGTACGCTGCGCGCGCCAATCTCAATCCCCTGGTGATCACGGGACCGGACCTGGGCGGTCAGATCGCCACGACGACCGACGTGGAAAACTTTCCCGGCTTTCCCGAGGGGCTGACCGGCCCGGAGCTGACCGAGCACATGCAAAAGCAGGCCGAGCGCTTTGGCGCGCGGCTGGAATTCGACACCATCACGTCAGTGGATTTGGGCCAGCCGCCGTTCAAGTTGACGGGCAACAACGCCGAGTATGAAGCCCAATCGCTCATCATCGCCACAGGCGCCAGCCCCCGCAAGCTGGGCGTGCCGGGCGAAAAGGAACTGGTCGGGCGCGGCGTCTCGTACTGCGCGACGTGCGACGGTTTTTTCTTCAAGAACAAGGAACTGATCGTCGTCGGAGGCGGCGATAGCGCGCTGCAGGAAGGCTTGTTCCTCACCAAGTTCGCCAGCAAGGTCCACATCGTCCATCGCCGCGATGCGCTGCGCGCCGGACACGTCCTGCAGGAGCGCGCCCGGAAGAATGAAAAGATGTCATTCGTCTGGAACACCGTCGTCACACAAGTCCTGGGGGACAAAGCAGTGAGAGCGGTGCGACTCAAGAACGTCCAGACCGGCGTCGAGTCCGAACAACCGGTGGATGGCGTGTTCGTCTACATCGGCCACATTCCCAACACCAGTATCTTCAAAGGGCAGCTCAAGATGGACGAGGAGGGGTATCTCATCGTGGACAGCAAGCTCCATACGAGCGTGCCGGGCGTATTTGCAGCGGGCGAAGTCCACGACAAGTGGTTCCGTCAGGCGATCGTCTCGGCCGGCTATGGCTGCATGGCGGCGATGGAGACGGAAAAGTATCTTGCATCGCTGGAATAGTGATCGGTGATCAGTGATCGGTGATCGGTGATCAGTAACCAGTAAGACGCTCCCGCTGATGGCTCAAGCGCAAGCACCATCATTCCCGCGTAAGCGGGAATCCAGAAGCGGCACGTGGCAAGCTAAAGCTTGCACTCCAGAGTGGTTGCCAGGCAAGAGTGGCTCATCTGAAAGGAACATGCCATGCCCCTCATCCACGTTAACGACCAAGAGTTGTTCTATGCCGAAACCCGCTCGCCCAATGCGCGATTGACGATGGTGCTGGTTCACGGCGCAGGGTCAAGTCATCTTGCGTGGCCGGAGCAGCTTCGGCGTGTGGAGGGCGCGACGGTCCACGCGCTCGATTTACCTGGACACGGCAAGTCGAGCGGGCGCGGGCGGGCGTCGGTGGCTGACTATGTTGAGGTTGTGCGCGGGTTCCTGGACACATTGAATGTCGAGCGCGCTGTGATCACCGGTCATTCGATGGGTGGGGCGATTGCCCAACTATTCGCGTTAACTCATCCCGCGCGCACAGCCGGACTGATCCTGGTCGCAACGGGCGCCAAGCTGCGCGTCACCCCTCAGATCCTCAACGGCATCCTGACCGATACCGAGGCGACACTCGATCTGGTCACTCGCTATTCATGGGGGCCGGACGCGCCTGAGGAATTGGTCAAGCTGGGGCGCGATCAACTGGCAAGCCTAGCCCCGGACACCATTGCCGACGACTATGCTGCGTGCGATGCATTCGACGTGCGAGACCGATTGGGGCAAATCACGGCGCCCACGCTCGTCGTCGGCGGAACGGCGGATCAGATGACGCCGCCCAAATACGCCCAGTTCCTGGCGGAGAAAATCCCCGGCGCGCGGCTGGCGATGATTGAAGGCACAGGCCACATGGTCATGCTCGAGCAGCCTGAGCTTGTTGTACAACACGTCAGGCAATTCCTTGCGGCGATTGCATAGCGCGGCCTTCCGCCTTCAGCCTTTCGCGCGCCAGCGCCGCTGCCCGCGCGCGGTGACTGACCCGGTTCTTGACCTCCTCCGGCAACTCGGCCATCGTGCGGCCAAGCTCCGGCATGTAAAACACCGGGTCGAACCCAAACCCGTTGCTCCCTTTCGGTTCGAAGGCGATCACTCCGTCGCATTGACCCTCAAACGTCTCGACGTGCCCATCCGGCCACGCGAGCGCGATGACGCAGCGAAAGCGCGCCGTGCGTTTTTCCCACGGCACATCTTCCAGCGCGGCGAGCAGCTTGCGATAGCGGTCGGCATCGCTTGCACCCTCACCAGCGTATCGCGCCGAATAGACGCCCGGCCCACCGCCGAGCGCAACGACTTCAAGTCCCGAATCGTCCGCGAGCGTGAGCAGGCCGCTTGCTCGACCATACGCCTTGGCCTTGAGTCGCGCGTTCGCTTCAAACGTCTGGCCGGTCTCGTCCACTTTCGTCGTGATGCCGACCTCGGCCAGCCCGACCAGCTCCAGGTTCAGTCCTGCCAGCAACGCCTGATACTCGCGAATCTTGCCCGGGTTGTTGGTCGCCACAAGTAATCGCATGAGGATCTCCTTGGCGAGGGAATATAGCACGGGGCAGACTGTCCGTCAAATAACGGGGCAGGCCACAGGCAGTCCAGGCTCTCTGGCGTGCACACCCGCTCATCCGCTCATTAACACCATTGACAACGACCTGAATTTGTGGCAGAATAAGGTCGTCTCAATTGCTACCTCACTTGAAGCCCCGAGGATTCTGATCAGCGACCAGGGAAAGCAGCACATAGCATGACTGAACACAGCGTCACGGACAATCCATCGCCTCGGCAACTTGTACAGTCTTGCTTCTAGTGTGTTTACCATCACGTCACAGAAAGGAGGTGTGTTACTGCCCAAACCAGCTCCGAGTATGGCCTCTTCACGCAGTGTGGCTCGTGATCCTTTTCCCCTATATTTGATTTAAACGCGAGGAGAGAAACATGAAACACTATTTGTGGATAGCATTCAACGTTGCAATGGTCCTTGCCATGACCCTTGCGCCTCTGTCGGCGGCTGCGCCTGCCCCACGAGGTGCTGTCTCCTCATTGGCAACGGAACTCGTCAAGCAACCGCCTCCGCCAGATGCTTCAAAACGGGCGCCTCAAGTCTTGCCGCCTACACAGACCCCGGCCCATGTATCTGGCGAAGCGGCCCTGGCCAAGCTTTATCCGAGCTTGCGAGCTCTGTACCAGCAGGCTGGCCCCGTTCTGCCAGGGCCGGCTGAACAGGCGGTCTCTCGTGAGCCTATCATCGTCAACATCATCGCCGTGGCAGATGCCAAGACTGAGGCCGTCAAGCCGGGCGAGGACATAGATCCCGGCAAGCAACAAGACCAGCCACTGGTCAATGTCCTCAAGCCTTACTTTGTGGACGGCAAGCTTTTTGCCCAACCATCCTTTGGCAAAGTCGGCCAAAAACTGCAGGTGATGTTTGGCCTGATCATGCCCTACAACCTGCTCAAGGTCGCCTCGTTTGCGAACGTCGTGGCCATTTACCCGGCCACCCCGGAGCGGAACGAGTACGAGCCTTATCCAGCGGACGAACCCAAGGCCAAGCAAACCTTCGGGCCGGACGACTGGGCCAAGTTGCGTGAGAATGCAGACAAACTCCGCGCGGGTAGCCTCCCGTGGGATCAGGCCCGCGCCTTTGGCGACGGACGTGAAAAGATCACACCTCAGGACTGGTTCGAAGTCAAGCCGGAAGGTCCACACAAGGCCGAAGCCGCCTGGGCGCGAGGCTATCGGGGCGAGGGTGTGACCATCGCCGTGATTGACGACGGCGTGGACATGGCCCACCCCGACCTGATGGGCACGCAAAAGATCTATTCCAGCACCGTGGCGCCGCAGTATAACGGCTGGCCCATGGTGATGGACCCCTTTACCATGCGGGCCTACTTTTACGACCTGATGTTCGGCACCACCTACGTCTCCGGCAGCTTTGGCGGCTCCACCTACATTGATACCCGCGCCAAGCCGGCTCTGACGCCAGTCGGAAGCGGTATCTCGAGCTTCAAGTACACTCCGATGATTGATTTCAATGTGCCCGGTATCGAGCACACGTATATCATCTCGAACGCTATGACCAAGAGCGGTGTGGTGCACGCGGGCACTCACACCGACGAAAGCCTGCGCGATTACGTATGGGGCGAAAAGGTAGCAGTGCTTGTCGGCGATCCCAACACCGCGGGCGTGTATGATACGGTCTGGGTTGACCTGGACGACGACTATGACTTTCGCGACGAAAAACCGCTCACCAAGGCAACCCCCGGCAACCCCGCCACCTACAACAACATGGTGGCCTACCGCGACATGAACGGCGACGGCAAGGCCGATCTTTCCGGCGGCCTGCTGTATTGGATCGCCGACGGGGCCAACTGGGTCCCGGGCATGGACTGGCTGTTCTATCCGGCGGGCTATGGGCTGACGCCCCCGGCCGCGGGCGACCTGATCGCGATGCACGGTCCGTGGGACAGCGGCTACAGCCACGGCACCCAGTGCGCCTCCAACGCGGTGGCCAATGGCGTGATTGACGGCATGTTGCCCAAGTTCAGCGACCTGCCCGGCACCGGTTACCCGGCCGCCGCCGTCTATGGCGCAGCGCCGAACGCGGACCTGGTGCCCATGAACACTGCCTGGTCCTTTACCGGCCGCATCACCTACAACGACGCCTACATACTGGCGGCCGTAGGTTGGGATGCCGTAGACCAGACCGGCTGGCACTGGTTTTACGGCCCGGGCTACCAAGACACCGATGGCATCCAGATCACCTCCAACTCCTACGGCTGGAGCGGCGATGACAACGACGGCTGGGACTTCCTGGGCCAGTACATCTGGCAGATCCAGCGCTACTATGCGCCGTACCTGCAATTCCTCTTTTCCACCGGCAACGGCGCGCCGGGCTATGGCACCTCTGCTCCGCCCAGCCCCGGCCTGGGTGTGATGGTTGGCTCCAGCACCGAGTATGGCTCCACCGGTTGGGACTCGATCACCAGCACCACCCAGATCAACTTTAACGACTATACGGCCTTTTCCAACGGCGGGCCGGGTGCCCGCAACGGGGCCGGCGTAGACGTGCTGGCAGGCGGGTCCTTCGCCGCCGGTGCCGAAGAACTGAACTATTACGCCATTGACTCGTGGGGTGTGCTGGACGGCAACATCTCCTGGGCCACCTGGGGCGGCACCAGCCGCTCTTCGCCCACGGCCATGGGCAACCTGGCGCTCATCTACCAGGCGTACAAGGCTAAGCACGGCGTGTGGCCCACGGCCGACCAGGCCCGCGCGATCCTCATGTCCAGCGCCACAGACATCAACAATGGTGTCCTCAAGCAGGGCGCTGGCTCCGTGAACGCCGACCGTGGCACAGCTGTGGCCGGCGGACACTATGGTATCTACATGGGCGGCGACTCGGCCACGTGGGAGCCGGGCGACTATCGCGGCACGCTCTATCCCGGCTTTGCCCAAATCGTGCAGCCTGGCGGAACCTATACCAAGACCTTTACCGTGCGCAACGATAGCGCCAGCCCGATCAACGTGGCCATTTCTGACCAAGCACTGCAGCTCATCGGCAGCAAGGAGCTTGACTTTACGGTCACGCCCACTATGACGCAGCAAGAGAGTGTCTATGGCTCGGCCAACCGCGACAACTTTTACAAGGCGTTCCAGTATCTGATCCCCATCACCGCCACAGCCGGCATGGACGCCTCCATGTACAACGTCGCCATCCCGGCTGGCACCGACCTGATGGTCGTCCGCCAGATATTCCCCTATAACGAGTTCGACGTGAATGGGGACTATGTCTATGACCAGCGCTACTATCTGATGGTCTACAACTGGAAGGACGTCAACGGCGACGGGAACGTCTGGGAGGACAAGAACAGTAACGGCGTGGTGAACTTTATCAACGGCACCGAGTGGACTTCGGTGGATGTGGGGCCGGAGCTACTTTGGGATGATCCACGCACCGAACTGGATCGCTGGGAGTATGAGCGGTTCGGCTACAATCGCCCCACGGCCAATGTCAACGAGCTGACGGTGCAGGATCCGCTGAACCGGATGCACGATGGCCTGTTCATCGGCCTGCGGCACCTGTTCACCTCTCGGGGCGCCAGCGTCACTACGCATCTCAAGTACCGCATTGATTTCTACCAAAAGGCCGACGTGCCGTGGCTGAGCGCCAGCGTCACCAACCTGACAGTTCCCGCGACTGGCACAGCCGTCTTTACCGGCGTCGTCAACGTCCCAATCAACATGCCGCCAGGCGACTATGAGGCTGCCTTCGAGATCGCTGATCCCGGTATGCCGCCCACCTATACGGCGCACACCAGCATCGTCCCGGTGGTGATGAACGTAGCGGCGGACTTTGACGGCAGCCCGCTCACGTTGGGCGGCCAAGCTTCCTACGCCTACGACCAAAACCGGCCCTACAACAACGCGGCCGTGCGCGGCCACTTTGAATGGGGCTGGCGAGAAGAGTCGGGCGACTGGCGCTTCTTTTACGTGGATGCGAACAACGAGTGCTCGAGTTGGGTGACGCCCACGGTCACGCTGCTCACCGAGAACTTTGACGGAGTGACGGCCCCAGCGTTGCCCGCGGGCTGGGCCACGGCGGTTGTCAATGGCACAGATACTGAACTGCCTTGGGTGACCAATGTGGGCCGGACCTACCCCAGTGGCGCAGCGTACAGCGATCCAAACACGGCACGATTCCGTGCCTATAGTATTGGTCCAACTCTGGACCAATCGTCTCGCCTGTATACCACCAGCGGCCTGGACCTGAGCGCCGCGACCTCGCCACAGTTGACCTTCTGGATGTACCACGACACTGGCTACTCTTCCAGCAATGACCGCGTGCAGCCACAGGTCTCTACCAACGGTACAACCTGGACGAACGTGGGTGCGGCTATCCCGCGTTATGATGGCACCACCGGCTGGGCACAGCACGCCGTGGACCTCTCCGCCTACGTCGGCCAGCCCAGTGTGCAGATCGGCTTCCTGGGCATCAGCGGTTATGGCAACGACGTGTACGTTGACGATGTTCTGGTCACAGCCGCCACGCCACAGTGCACCCAGTACACCTTCCCGCCGGATGCGCACGTCCTCGTGAAAGACGTGTGGAACGACGCCGCGCCGCGCACGGACATTGACACGGTCGTGCTGGGGCCTACGGACACCCAGCTAGACACGGTCACGTTCGGCGCCTGGAGTGGTGACTGGTCCGAGCCGCCGTTCTTTGGCCCGTATGTGCTGGATACAGTGGCCAAGAGCGCGGTGGATCGCAGCGGCCGCGCCACCTGGCGCTTCAACACTACCAGCGGCAAGAACGAAGAATGGGTCATGTTCCCGGTCTCGAGTGCGGAGGATCCGTTCGGCGGGTTGCACCGCATCCTGCAGCACAATGTCTTGTTCGAGGGCGACAAATTCGACGTCGTCTTTACCAAGACGGTGGGCCTGCTGACTGAAAGCGCGCACTCGCTCGCCATCACGACTTACGTGGACTCGGGCCTGGTCGGCCAGGTGGCGCTGCAGGCCACTCTGCCGTTGAACGGCCTGTCGGCCAGCGCCTACCTCATCGGTGTTGACCAGCAGAACTTTGTCAACGAGCCGCTGCCGTTCACGGGCGCTGGCACGATCGAGTGGACGCACGTCTTTACCGTCACCGACGGCGTCAGCATTGACCTGACGACCAGCAGCGCGGATGTCCCAGACCTTGACCTGTTCCTCTACCGCCGGTCCGGCACGGCCTGGGTGCAGGTCGCCTCGTCGGCCGGCGTGGATGCCAACGAGCACATCCTGTACAACAACCCGGTCAATGGCCAGTACATGGTCGGGATTGACAACTATTCCGGCCCGGCCGGCCACTTTAACCTGACCAAGATCGTCAAGTCAAAGGTGCCCGGCCTCACGGTCACCGGCACGACCACCAACACCGTTGCGGCCAACACGCCAGTCACGCTCACCATCAACTACAACTACCCAATGATGGGTGGGCAGACCTACGACGGCATGGTGCTCGCCGGCCCGCCGGAAGCGCCGCAGCTCAAGCAGATCCCGGTCACCATCAAGCGACTCAAGTCGAGCGCGGACATTGAAAAGAAGGTGGATGAGCCAGTGGCCTTCCCCGGCAACGAGCTCAAGTACACGGTTGACTTGTTCAACCTCTCTGACCCGGCGGCGTACTTTGAGTTCAGCGATCCGATCCCGGCCAACACCACGTTCGTGACCGCGACCAATGCCACCTACGACCCGGCGACCAAGAAGGTGATGTACACTGGCACCTTACCGATCGGCGGCCCACCGCCGAGCTTTGAAGGGTTCGAGGGCGGCGTGGTGCCACCGCAGCACTGGACGCGCGTCCAGAACAACACCGCGGAGACATGGCAGATCGATAGCCTCAACCCGCATGGTGGGACGTACGATGCTGCGTGCCTCTACGACGCCGCGCTGAACCCGCAAGACGAATGGCTGCTCAGCCCTGGCCTGCTGGGCTTGACCGGCGGCGAGCCGGTGTCCCTGTGGTCCATGGGCAGCGTCTACTGGGGCGTCACTCCCAACGACAACTATGACATCAACGTCTGGCTCGTGGTGGGATCCCTGGGCGGCGGCGACGACGTCCTGCTGGGCACGTGCGATGGCGACTGGCCGGCCAACTGGACCTGGGCGCAGAGCACCTTCACTCTGCCAGCCACGCTGCCTGTGACGACGCCGCACCGCATCGGCATCCAGTATGTGGGCGTTGATGGGGCGGAAGCGGATGTGGACGACATCAGCCTGCCAGGCACACTGGATGTGCCGCCGAACCCCTCGCGTAGCATTGAGGTCACCGTCCGTGTGACAGACACGGTGGCCCCGGGCACCTGGATCACCAACACCGGCACGCTGACGGCAACGCACATGATGCACGAGACGCAAGTCGAGCCGACAGCCTCGGCCAGCGCCGGCAGCCAGGTCTCGCTTGGCCCGGTCCTTTCGACCTCGTACAAGACGGCGACGGCACAGGTTGCCACGGGCGGCGAGATCGTCTACGAGGTGCACGTCAAGAATACCGGCACCGAGTTGGCGGTCGTCACCTTGACTGACCCGGTTCCGGCGAATACGACCTACTCTTGGCACAACTACAACCCGCCGTACCAGTACTTTAGCTACAACGCGGTGCAGGACCAGATGGAGTGGTCAGGTAACGTCGCACCGGGTGCCGAGTGGGTCTTTACCTTCGGGGTAGATGTGGATGCTGACCCAACGCTGTGGGGCAAGACCATCACCAATACAGCCACCCTCGCCTGGGGCAGCAGCACATTGCCTCTGGTAGCGACGACCAAGATCGGAGCTCCGTATAACATCTTCTTGCCCATCGTGCTCAAGTAGCCAGAACCGTCGGCTACCAAGTCCACGATGAGCCATGCAGAGGGTCATGGGCATGCGCCCATGACCCTCTCACATTGGGCGCTCGACATTCTTGTACCTGATGTGCAATGCTCTCATCGGGTGTGTCATTCCGAGTGTCCCCAAGGGGGGCAGGTGGGCACGAGGAATCTATCCGTAACGATTCAGCCAGTGCCTTTCCTAAAGGCTTGTGGGGGCCCTGTCAACGAATATCAAACGAATCAACGAATGATGGTCACGCTTCTCTGTCAGCAATTCGTTTATTCGTTACGCCGAAGGCAATTCGTTGACGGATTCCCGCTGAACGGTTACTTTTACCCTACGTGAACGAGATTCCTCGGCCTGTGGCCCCGGAATGGTAACTACTCAGCCGTCATTGCGAGGAGGCCCGCGAAGCGGGCCGACGAAGCAATCTCAGCGATCGAAGCACAGAGATTGCTTCGCCTGCCTTCGGCAGGCTGCTCAGCAACTTGCGTCTATGTCGGTGTGTGCCCGCCCGCCGATGAACTCGGCGGGCTACGAAGCGGCGCTGGCTGAAGCCTGCTTTGAGCCAGTTTCATCGGGCGCGGCTCCCTCCCCTGCGCCCTCTCCCCCTGCGAAGCGGGGGGAGTTGGAGGGGGGTACGGGCATGCCAAGCACGAGTTTCTGCCATTACACATGTCCGCCAACCCCCAAAGAGGGCAGGCGGGCATGGGGTTCTCGCCATGACAGCCTGTGCGGTAGACTGGGCTGAGTAGTTACCCGGAATGACAGAATCAGTCGGTATGGCCCAAGTGTTGCACATCGAGGAGTATTCTTGCAAATCGTGAGGAATCTATGAAACAGCATCTTTGGAATCTCGTTCTTGCGCTGGCATTGCTGGCGACCGGCTTGCACATTCCTGTTACACTGACGCCAGTCTCGTCTTCAGCGAATCAAGTCTCCCCTTCCCACCCTGCGAATGATTTGGCCGGGCTGCATTTGTTTCTGCGCAGCGGCGCGTTCGATCCGTTGGCTGGCGAGCCCACCATCCCGCCAGGAATGAGCCGGACTCGCACTGGACAAACTGGCTTGTGGCTGGTTCAATTCCCAGGCCCCATCCAGGATGATTGGTATACGGCCATGATCTCGGCGGGGCTAGAGGTGGTCACCTACATCCCCGACTATGGCTATCTGGTCTGGGGCCGCGATGCCGCGGTGTCCCAACTTCAATCTTTTGCCCCGCTGCGTTGGGCGGGCGACTATCATCCCTTCTATGCGCTCCATCCCGACCTGACCGACCCGGCCAAGTTGCCGTCCCAGGTTGAAGTGATCGTACAGGTGTATAACCATTCCAGGGCCAGCGACACTGTCGAGGCGATCTTGAAGCAAGCGACCGCTGTGGTTCGCCCACCACAAACGATCCTGACCTATCGGAACCTGGGCGTGCGCATCGCCTCGGCTCAGCTCCACTGGCTGGCGGGATTGCCAGACGTGGTCAACGTCGAGCCTCGCCCAATGTATCAAAAGACGGACGAGTTGCAAGGGCAGATCATGGCCGGGGCGCTCAACGCGAGCGGCACACAACCCTCTGGCCCCGGTTATCTGGCCTGGTTACAGTCGCTCGGATTCAGCACGACAGCCAGCGACTATCCGATCGTAGACGTGACCGACGATGGGATTGACAATGGCACAGCCACCCCGCTCCATCCCGACTTTTACACGTTGGGCATCACCACGACAGCCGACCGGCTGGTTTACAATGTGGATTGGACCGGCGATGGCCCAAATGGCAGAGATGGACATGGCAATATCAACGCCTCTATTGTCGCCGGGTACAACAACCGGACTGGCTTTCCTTACGAAGACGGCAGCGGGTACAACTATGGCCTGGGCATCAACCCGTATGGCCGGGTGGCCGGCTCCAAAGTGTTCTGCGATGGCGGCACGTGGTGTCTGGCAGGCGACAACTACACCGGCCTGATCAGCCAGACGTTTGCCCTGGGCGGGCGCATCAGCAGCAACTCGTGGGGCGCCAGAACCGGCGGCGCGTACACGACGGATGATCAAGCCTACGATGCGCTCGTGCGCGACGCCCAGCCGGGCAGCGGCGCGTATGCCGGAAACCAGGAAATCACCATCGTGTTTTCCGCGGGCAACTCGGGCCCGAGCTCGAACACAACCGGCTCGCCGGGCAATGCCAAGAATGTCGTGACGGTGGGCGCAGCCGAAAACGTCCGGCCCACCTGGACGGATGGCTGCGGTATCGGCCCAACGGGCGCAGACAACGCCCAGGATATTATCAGCTTTTCCAGCCGCGGCCCGACCGACGATCAGCGCGTCAAGCCCGACCTCGTCGCACCCGGCACGCACATCGAGGGAGCGGCTTCGCAAGACCCGGCCTATAACGGCTCGGGCGTTTGCGACCAGTACATGCCCTCGGGTCAAACGCTGTATGCCGCGTCTTCCGGCACCAGTCATTCAGCGCCGGCAGTGGCCGGGGCCGCTTCGCTGGTGTACCGTTTCCACCAGGATCAGTTTGGCAGCGCGCCCAGCCCAGCTATGATCAAGGCCAGCCTGATCAACGCCACGCGCTATCTCACTGGCACATACGCGGGCGGCAACCTACCTTCCAACAATCAGGGCTATGGTGAGACCTTTTTGGGCCTGGCGTTTGACGACACTCCTCGCACTGCCATTGACCAGAGCCGCGTGTTCACTAACAGTGGGCAGGTGTACGAGCTGCGCGGCACGGTGATGGATCCCGCCAAGCCTTTCCGCGTCACGCTGGCGTGGACCGACGCGCCCGGCCCGACCACGGGCAATTCATATGTGAACAACCTTGATCTGGCCGTTACCATCAGCGGACAAACTTATCGCGGCAATGTTTTTTCGGGCGCAACCTCTATCACAGGCGGAAGCGCCGACCCACGCAATAACGTGGAGAGTGTGTTCCTGCCCGCCGGGCAAAGCGGCCTGTTCACAGTGCACATCACGGCCACCAACATCGCCGGCGATGGCGTGCCCGGCAACGGCGATCCAACGGATCAGGACTTTGCTCTGTTGATTTATAACGGTATGGAAGAATTTGGTTACTTGGATGGGACTGTGTACGACGGCACGCTGGGCGGAGGGCTGCCGGGCGCAACAGTGCGTGCGATCACGGGCACGACTGCTTACGCGGATACGACGCAGGCCAGCGGCTATTACACGCTGACGGTCTCGCCGGGTACGTATTCGGTCTCCGCCTGGAAATATGGGTACACCATGCAGGTTGTCACCAACGTCGTCGTGGTGAGCAATACCATCACCACGCAGAACCTGACACTTACTCAAACCACCCTCTATTCACTCACCGGTTGCATCACCGACTCAGTGACCGGCTCTCCACTTTCGGCAACGGTCGAGGTGCTTGGCCCGTTCGGCGACCCGATCACCCAGACCAGCACCCCGCAAACCACAGGTTGTTACGCGCTCAACCTGTACGGTGGCCCCTATAGCGTGACGGCGCAATCTCGCCTGCATCTGCCTGGAGCCGCATCGGTGAATCTGGTGACCGACACGGTACAGAACTTTGCCCTGACTGCCACGACGACAGATGGGCTTCTCTGGGGCTATATCACCAGCCTGGAGACGAGCAACCCGGTATCGGGAGCCACGATCCAGGTAACGCCGGGGATGACCCAGACCACATCCGGCGCCGACGGTTACTACGAGATGCAATTGCCCTCCGGCATCCCCTACACCGTGACCGTCTCCGCGCCGCTCTATGGCACGGTCTCGGAGGGGGGCGTGGTGGTCCCGCAGAGCAATCTCCTGCGTAGGGACTATGCGCTGCCCACTGCCCATATGGTGCTCCTGCCCCCGGAGGGACTGAGTGCCACGCTGCGCATTGGGAACCAGATGACCCAGACCCTCACCGTCAGCAACAGCGGTTCTGGCGGGTTGGACTTGCAGATTCGCGAGGCCCGAGGCGCGGTCTTACCCGGCGGCGGCCCCGACCCCTTCGGCTACACCTACCAGGACAGCCGCAGCGCCGACGGCCCGGCCTACGAGTGGATTGACGCTACCGACGGCACACCGCTGAACCTGACGGACGACGGCGAGACCAACGTGACCCTGCCCTTTCCCTTCGCCTTCTATGGCACTTTCTCCACGGCCATCCGGGTGGGCAACAACGGCGGCCTGCTTTTCAACGCCACCAGCGGCGACCTGGGAGTAACCAACGGCGATCTGGGCACGACTACCTCCAACAACCTCATCGTCCCCTTCTGGGACGACCTTGACGACGAGACTGGCAACGTCTACTACAAGACCGTGGGCGTGGCTCCCAACCGGCGGTTCGTTATCGAATGGTATAACCGGCCGCACTATAACAATATCGGCAGCGCTACCTTCGAATTGATCCTCTACGAGGGCACCAACAACATCAAGTTCCAGTACCACGACGTGGTCTTTGGCAACGCCTCTTACGACTATGGCGCCAGCGCCACGGTGGGCATCCGCGGGAGCGGCAACAACTACCTTCAGTATTCCTACAACCAGGCAGTCTTCTCCGACGGGCTGGCTATCTGTTTCCAGTATCCTGGCTCGCCACCCTGCGATCCGGTGGATATCCCCTGGCTGAGCGAGGAGCCGCTGACCGGCACGGTGGCGGCGGGCAATACGTTACCGGTCTCGGTGCGCTTTGACGCTACCCCAATCACCCAGACCGGCGTCTACACCGGTTTCCTGCTTTTTTACACCAACGACCCGGAGGCCCAGCCCTACGCGAGTTATCCGGTGACGCTGACGGTGCTCCCGCCGCTACCAGAGGTCTCGATCGCCAAATCCGCCTCGGCCGGCTCGGTGGAAGCGGGTCTGCCGCTGGTCTACACGATCACGGTCACCAACGATGGCGGTGGTCCTGCGACGGGTGTGGTCGTCACCGATACGCTCCCGGCCAATACCCTCTTCGCCTGGGCCAGTCATAGCGGGGGTCTGATCGGTAGCAATGTCCTATGGAGCGGACTGACCGTCCCGGCCCATTCTTCGCTCAGCGTCTCCTACGGCGTCACCGTGACCTGCGTCCCTTCCGGCACCCTCATCGTCAACGACGGCTACGAGGTCACCACGGCCGAGTGGCCTACCCCCACCACCGGGCTGCCAGTGAAGGTCACCACGACCGCCGAAGGGGTGAGCGCGGCCTTCGCCTACGGCCCGCCGCCGGTGCTGGTCAACTGGGCGGTAGCCTTTACCAATCAGAGCCAGAACGCTACCGGTTATGAGTGGGCCTTTGGTGATAGCACCACTTCCACCGCTCCCAATCCCTCTCATACTTATAACGCGACAGGCTTGTACACTGTTGTGCTCACAGCAAGCAACTACTGCGCCACGGCCGTGGTGAGCCAGTCGGTGCAGGTGGAAGACTATGTCCTCTCTCTGGTGCCGGACGCGACGACGCGGAGCGGCGACCCCGGCCAAGTGGTCACCTACACTCTCTACCTGACCAACACCGGTACTCTGAGCGACACCTTCCTGCTGAGCCTGGGGAGCACATCCTGGGCAACAACCCTCTCTACGAACACAGCGTACCTGACTGCAGGGGAAGGGACGACGGTGAAAGTGTATGTGACGGTGCCGACGGGTGCGGCCGGCGGCGCCCAGGCCAGTATCCAGGTGACGGCGCGGTCGCTCTCTGACCCGCGGACGCCGGCGGCTTCGGCGTCGGTGGTGCTGACGACGACAGCCAACTCTGTCTACGGGGTAGCGCTGGGGACGGCAGTGTTGGAGCAAACGGCGCGGGCCGGGGAGACGGTGACCTACACTTTGCGGGTGACGAACACGGGGAACGTAGCGGACACCATCACCATCACCCGCACGAACAGCGGCTGGCCGACGACTTTCTCATGGACGAGCCAGGCAATTGCCGCAGGGGGCCAGCGGGAGTTGAAGGTCTATGTGACAGTGCCGACCAATACGCCGGCCGGGACAGTGGATGAGGCCATCATCCAAGCCACAGGGAGCGGCGGCTTCCGCCAAGTCACTCTGCGCACCCGCACGCCGGTCTTTCGGGTCTACCTGCCGCTGGTGGTGCGGAACGGGCCGTAACTCTGCAACGATCCCTCCATGGCGGCAGGGTCATAGACCCTGCTGGAGGAGATGAGCGACTTGTGCTCTCGGCCGGTCTGTGACCTACCGAATGCTGGTCACAGACCGGCTTGACGATCGTCGCTAATTCATTTCGAGATTCGTGAGGCGGCAAAACCCGCCAGTTCTATCCTGAGGAGAGAAGCAGTGAACCGCTATTTTGTCTTTGTTGTGGCCGGACTGTTGCTACTGCTTGTTTTTTCCGCCAACGGAGGGGCTGAGATTGCAAAAGGTGCCTCTGGATCCGGCCCCCGCTGGATCCCCTTCCAGCAAGGAAAAACACCATCTCAACCCTCTATGGCGGTCCTTTCGTCGTCCTCCGAACAGATTGTGTTGCAGGCCCTTATCCCCGGCTGCTTCGCCGCCGACATAGAAGCAGGGGGAGAACAATACGTGCGACTCTTCGGCGATGGGTTTGGCCATGGCCGAGACATGGGTCTGCCGGACTTGCCGATCCTGCGGCGCAACGTGGAGGTCCCCTTTGGCGCCCAGGTGGAGGTGGAACTGGTCGCGGCCGAGTTTGCAGAATACGCTTTGCGTGACCTGGGCCTCTCGGCTCCTCTCTATCCTATGCAACCCCCTGTGCCGAAAACCGGTGTAGCACAGCAGGGAGGGTCGTTCACCATAGATCGATCATTCTATCGCACGGACGATGTTTATCCTGCTGCACCGGTGATCGTGACCGATGAGTTTATCGTGCGCGGGCGCCGAGCAGTGGAGGTAGAAGTCTGGCCGGTCTCATATAACCCCGCTGCCGGTCGGGTCCGACTGTACCACGACATCCAATTCCGATTGCGGCTGACCAGCAGCGATATGGCCCACACCGAGGCTCTGGCCCGCCGCTACATCTCCCCTGCCTTCGAGTCGTGGCTGGCCGAGAGCCTGCTCAACCACAGATCGGCCAGCCTGTACGGGCGAAACGACGCAACGATGGGTTATCTGATCATCACAGCCGACGCTTACTACAACGCGATGCTGCCCTTTGTCACCCTGAAACAGAACCAGGGCTTTACAGTCACGATGGTACGCACCTCCGAGATCCCCGGCGGCGCAACGACCACTGCCATCCAGGCATACATCCGGAACGCCTATCAAAATTGGACTATCCCTCCATCTTATATCCTGCTGGTCGGCGACACAGATACTATACCGACATGGACCGGGCCTGAAATCGGCACTTCCACCGATCTGTACTATGCGACGATGGACGCGAGCGGCACTGGAGAGTGGCATCCGGACATTGGCCGTGGTCGCTTCCCAGTGCGATCTGCGGCGCAGACTACCGCTATGGTCAACAAGTATCTAACCTACGCCCAGTTGACCGGACAGGAGCCATGGTTAAAGAAAGCCTCCTTCCCGGCCTCCTGTGATGGCGATAACTATGATGTTGCGGAGGGCACCCACAACTATGTGATCAACACCCACACTCTGCCCCGGGGCTATACGGGTACGTTTCCCAACAACCCCCAGCCAGGTGGGGATAAACTCTATTGCATTACTTATGGTGCCGGGTATTCCAACTTGATCAACGCCTTCAACCAGGGCCGTTGGGCCATCATCTACTCCGGTCACGGCAACTACAGCGGGTGGGAGATGAGCTTCGACTCCAACGCGGTACGGAACTTGACCAACACCGGGATGTTCCCCTTCGTCGCCAGTCATGCCTGTCTCACGGGGAACTTTGGGCAGACCGAGGTCTTTGGGGAAACATGGGTATTGCAGGAGAATAAAGGGGCATTGGTTTACTGGGGATCCTCCACCTACAGTTACTGGGGGGAAGATGACGTCCTGGAACGTCGGGCGTTCGACACTCTCTTCGGCTCCGGTTACCCCGATGTCTCGATCTCCACGATGACCAACGCCGGCTTGGCGGCGGTGGAAAGCACCTATCCCTCCAGCGCCCGTTACTACTGGGAGACTTATAACATCCTGGGAGACCCTGCCTTGCACCTCTTCCCACAGGAGCATCCCCAACCTCCCCAACTGAGCATCACCAAGTCAGGCGCTCCAGAGCAAGTGGAGGTCGGCACTTGTCTCCAATACACGCTGATTGTCGCCAATAGCGGCGGCCAGGCCACAGGTGTGACCATCAGCGATACTCTGCCAGCGAACACCCTTTTCGCCGGGGCTGATCAGGGCGGCGTGTTGGAGGGCAGCACAGTGGTCTGGCAGGGCCTCACCCTGGCTGCCGGGGGAACTCTCTCCGTCACCTACGGCGTCACGGTCACTTGCGTGCCCTCTGGCACCCAGATCGTCAACGATGGCTATGAGGTGACCGCCGCCGAGTGGCCCACACCAACCGTAGGCCTGCTGGTGACGACCACAGTCAGCTCTGAAGGCGTGACGGCGGCTTTCTCGATGCCGAATCCTGGCGCTGTCTACTGGGCCGTCCCTTTCACTAACCAGAGTCAGAATGCTACTGCTTACCTCTGGGACCTGGGCGATGGCACGACCGCCACGGCGATCCATCCCACCCATACCTACACCGCCACGGGTCTCTACACTGTTACACTGACCGCCAGCAACATCTGTCACCCGGCTGTGATCGCCACCCGGACACTGCAGATCGTGAATTACGCGCTGACGTTAGCCCCCTCCACTGCGACCCTGAGCGGGGATTCCGGTGAAACGGTCACCTATACCCTCTGGCTGACCAACACCGGCACCGTGAGCGATAGTTTCCGTCTGAACCGGAGCAGCACCCCTTGGACGACGGTTTTCGCTACAGACACGATAGCGATAGAGTCCGGCGAGAGTGCTGCGATGCCGATCTATGTCACCGTGCCAACGAACGCAGCCGGAGGCGCGCAGGCCGCCGTGCGGATCACAGCGCGCTCTTTGAACGATCCCCGGTCTCCGGCGGCCGCTGCCTCAAGCCAGTTGACCACCACGGCCAACAGCGTCTATCGGGTGGCTTTGAACGCACCGGAACCGAGCCAGGCCGCCCGGCCGGGCGAGACGATCACCTATACATTGCGGCTCACCAACACTGGCAACGTGGTGGATACCATCACATTGACCCGCACCAACACCGGTTGGCCGACGACATTCTCCCAGAGCGTCTGGACCATTGCACGCGGCGGTTGGCGGGAGGTAAAAGTGGCCATTACCCTCCCAACGGACCTCTTGCCGGGCGCAGAAGATGTGGCGCTCATCCGCGCGACCGGCAGCGGTGGGTACGCTCAAGTGACGCTGAACACCCGCACGCCGGTTTTTAAACTCTACCTGCCGCTGGTGCTACGGACAACGCCGTGAGGTGACCGTCACCTCAGGAGGTCTTATGAGATTCTCGTCAACTTTGCTTTCGGTGGTCATCGCTACTCTGCTGACTTTCGCAGCCCTTCTCTCCCCGCCCCCGCAGACCCCAACTCTACCTCCCAGTGAGGGCCCCTGGGTCGTGAGGGTTTACTACACCGGACGGCAAATGCTGAACAGACTGGCCGCCCGAATGGAGCCTTGGGAGGTGCACCCCGACCTGGGCTATCTGGTTGTGTCGGTGGACAGTGCCGGCTACGAGTGGCTGCTGGCCCAGGACTATCGGGTGGAGGTGGATGCCGAACGGACGGCGTTACTGAATCAACCTAACCTTCTTCTCCCCGGCCAGGTCAGCGGTATTCCCGGTTATCCTTGTTACCGTACAGTGGAAGAAACCTATGCTACCGCAGCGGCCATCGCCGCCGCGCACCCTGACCTGGCAACTTGGACCGACATCGGGGACTCGTGGGAAAAAGTCACCTCTGGCGGCAACCCCGGCTACGACCTGATGGTGCTCCGTCTAACCAACTCTGCCGTCCCCGGTCCCAAGCCAAAGCTGTTCGTCATAGCTTCTATCCATGCTCGGGAGTACGCCCCGGCGGAACTGCTCATCCGCTTTGCTGAATATCTGGTCAATCAGTACGACTCCGATCCTGATGTGACCTGGCTCCTGGATCATCACGAGGTCCATCTGCTGCTCCAAGGCAATCCCGATGGCCGCAAGATCGCTGAGGGCGGTGCATACTGGCGCAAGAACACCGACAATGACGATGGATGCACAAACCCGAACGATTGGGGGACAGATTTGAACCGCAACTATCCCTTCTACTGGGCATGTTGTGGTGGCTCCAGCGGCAGTCCTTGTGCGGAGACCTATCACGGCCCGGCGGCAGCATCGGAGCCGGAGACCCAGGCCGTCATCAACTATGTGCGGGCGCAATTCCCTGATCAACGCGCAGACCCCCTGGAGACCGCGGCTCCCATCACAGCGACTGGCGTTTTCCTGGATATTCACAGTTACGGCGAACTGGTATTGTGGCCCTGGGGCTTTACCTCTTCTCCGGCTCCCAATGGAGCAGCCCTGCAAACGCTGGGGCGCAAGTTCGCTTATTTCAACGGTTATTCACCCGGCCAGTCCTATAGCCTCTACCCTACGGACGGAACTACCGACGACTTTGCCTACGGCGAATTGGGACTGGCGGCCTACACCTTCGAGGTCGGCACCTCTTTTTTCCAAAGTTGCTCCACTTTCGAAAGTGTCATCGTGCCGGATAACCTGCCCGCGCTCCTCTACGCCGCAAAGGTGGTGCGCACCCCTTACATGACCTCCAGCGGCCCCGATGCCCTAAATGTGACAGTTGGACCGGCAAGTGTAGCTGCTGGAGAGCCGATCTCTCTGAGCGCTGCCATTGACGACACCCGCTATAACAACTCCGAGGGTACGGAACCAACTCAGAACATCGTCACGGCCGAGTACTACATTGACATCCCACCCTGGATCACCGCCCCTCTGCCGATCTCATATCCTATGGCGGCGCTGGATGGAGCGTTCAACCAGAAAATAGAAACGGTGGGCGCGACTGTCCCCACATCGGCACTGAGCCCGGGTCGGCATATCCTCTTCGTGCGTGGACAGGATGCCGCAGCGAACTGGGGGCCTGTCTCGGCGGCGTTCTTCACCGTAACCGTTGCCCTCCCCCCGAATCTGAGTGCGGGGAAATCCGCCCCTGTCGGTCCGGTCGAGGCGGGGATGTTCCTCTCCTATACCCTGACCGTCACGAACACGGGTGGCCCGGCAGGAGTAGTCACTCTCACAGATACCCTTCCCACCCATACGCTCTTTGCCTGGGCAAGCGACGGCGGCGCGCTGGAGGGTGACGCAGTCGCCTGGCACGACCTCACCGTCCCGACCGGAGGTACCCTGTCCGTTACCTACGGCATCACTGTGACCTGTGTCCCCTCCGGCACCTTCATCGTCAACGACACCTATACAGTCACCGCAACTGAATGGCCCACCCCCACCACCGGGCTGCCGGTGACAGTCACCACGACCGCCGAAGGGGTGAGCGCAGACTTGACCTACGGGCCGCAGCCAGTGCTGGTCAACCGGGCAGCAGCCTTCACCAACCTGAGCCGCAATGCCACGGCCTACCGGTGGGATTTCGGTGACGGCATCACCTCTACCCTCCCCCACCCATCTCACACTTATACAGCGATCGGCACCTACACCGCCGTGCTGACGGCTTCCAACCTCTGCACCAGCGCGGTGGTGAGCAAGTCGCTCGATGTAGAGAACTATGCCCTCTCTCTGGTGCCGGACATGACGACACAAAGTGGCGATCCTGGATGGACAGTGACCTACACGCTGCGCCTGACAAATACGGGGACGCTGAGCGATGTCTTCCGGTTGAGCCTGGGGAGCATGCCGTGGACCACCTCCCTTTCCACCGACACGGTAGCGCTGGAGATGGGAGAAGGAACAGTAGCAGAGGTGTATGTGACCATTCCGGCCAATGCGGCTGGGGGGTCGCAGGCAACCGTTCAGATAGCGGCGCGGCCGCTTTCTGACCCGCGAACACCCCCCGCCTCGGCGTCTGTGGCCCTGACCACCACGGCCAACAGCGTCTATGGCGTGGCGCTGGGGGCAGCGATGGTTGAGCAGGCGACATATGCTGGAGCGACAGTCACCTACACGCTGCGGGTGACGAACACGGGAAACATCGTGGACACCATCACCATCACCCGGGCCAACCCCGGCTGGCCGACGGCTTTCTCATGGACCAGTCAGATGGTTGCGCAAGGTGGGTGGCGGGAGTTGAAGGTCTATGTGACGATACCGACCACTATACTGGATGGGACGATGGATGAGGCCATCATCCAAGCCATGGGAAGCGGCGGTTCCAGCCAGGTAACCCTGACCACCCGCACTCCGTTTCATGTGTACCTGCCGCTGGTGGTGCGGGACAGGTCATAGAATGACCTTTTTGCTCCTGGCGGGTTTGTGACCCGCCAGGAGCGGCGAGGCTCAGACCGAACGCGGCAGGCAAGTTACCTCCAAGTCATGGCCACCAACAGCAGCCCACCGCCACTGAACCGGACACTGGCCGAGGATGCGCTGTGGCTGACCACAATGCTCATGACCGCTTCCGGGCTGACAGGTGCGCAGAATCCTACCCTATCTGTTTTCAACATCTGCGCCGCACACGAGATTACTGGTTCGTGTCGCAGGCCACCAGTTGCCCTCCATGCGCGTGATAGATATACTGCTGATGATTCGCCTCCAAAACGATCTCCCAGCCTGTCACAAATGCAGGTCGTACCGCGCCACACCCCAAATCATCAACCGGGAAATCATTCTGCGTCACGCTAATGATCTGGACAGCTTCGATTGGTATCTCGAGTCGGTCAGCCAAATCTGCCACTGCGCGCTTGACGACCCCAAGCTGCGATCGGATCGTCGCCGTTGGCACACTGCCAGGTGAAGGAGTAGCAGCCGGCAAAGGCGATACTCCGCGCATCGGCAGAGGCGACGTTGGCTGTGTGGGCAAAGGCGCCAGCCCCGGCGTCGGCTCGACCTCGGACATCACGCTGCAAGCGGTCAGCAGGATTGCCAGACCCAATCCACGCATCAAAAGCCGCGACACACTCTCCCCCATCACTTGGGACACGTGCCGACGTGCCCATGCCGGTCCGTGTGATACGTCACCTGTTGACCTTCGACCGAGAGCACGATCCTGTAACCGGGCACAATGACCTGGGCGTAAAACATCCCCGGCTGCGGACAGCCCAGGCTGGTGTCCGGCCAATCTACCGCCTCGACCGAAACGACTTGTACCTTGTCCGACGGGATTTTGCGCCTGGCTGCCAGATCGGCGATGGCTGCTTGCACCGTCGTCTCGGCCTCGGTCGAAAGGCGAGGCGTGGCAAGCGGCGAGGCCTCGCGCGTGGGCAAGGGCGAGAGCGCGCGCGTCGGCAGAGGTGAAATGGCGCGAGTGGGTGAGGGCAAAAGCAAGGGCGTCGGTTCAGCCGGTGACATCACACTGCACGCCGTCAAGAGGACCAACAAAAATGCTGTATACCACCGAAATCGCAACATGACTACTCCTTTCCCTTTATGCTCGAGAGACGCCGCCGGGGCCAGCCGGGTTCCTGTGGACATCTGAGACAGGCAAGATTATAATACCGTCACTCGTAATTCGCTATGGAGGGACGGATGATTGAGGGGGTGGAAATCAAGGAACTGGTGACGCACGCCGATGAGCGCGGTTTTTTTCGCGAGATCATTCGCGCGACAGACGTGTTCTTTGGCGAAGGGTTCGGTCAGTGGAGCCATTCGCTCATGTACCCTGGCACGGCCAAGGCCTGGCACATTCACCAGCGCCAAGTGGATTGGTGGTATGTCATCGGCGGCCCACTCAAAGTGGTTCTGCACGATCTGCGCCCTCAATCGCCGACGTACCGTCAGACGATGGAACTGTTCATGGGCGACAACCACCCGCCCCGCGTGCTCAAGATCCCGCCCGGCGTGGCGCACGGCTGCAAGGCGATCGGCCACACGGCCCACCTGTTCTACGTCACGTCGAACACGTATGATCCCTCCGACGAGGGTCGCCTCCCGCACGACGACCCGACTATCGGCTACGATTGGACGGCCGGGCCATCGATCAAGTAGGAGCGCCTTCAAGGCGCGATTGCAGTGAGCGCCGTTGAGAGGTTTCTGTCAACGAATGGGGCTACCGGCGGTGCTTATTCGTTGATTCGTTTCCCATTCGCTGACAGATGCAACGGCAAAACAGAAACGCAAAAGATGACCACGCACAGTACAGATCGAAGAGCGTGTTGCAGCTCGAAATAAGATTTGACTTTTGACGCAGGTTAAAGTATCCTAGATAGCGCAACGCCCTTCGAGGAGGTCGGCATGTCACAAGAAGAAAACTTGCCCGATTGGCTCAGGCAACTGCGTCCCCAGGAGCTTGGCGGACCCTATGGTCAACCCGCACAGCATCCACAGCCCGCGGCATGGCAAGAGCCGCCCGGGCCGGAACCCCTGCCCGAGGAAGCGCCCGCTCCCAGCCGAACCGACGAGCTCGACGCGTTGCGCGAGATCGCCAGCGTTGCGCCGCCTCCGGTTGAAGAACCGCGCCAAGTCCGCATCCCCATCGTCAGCCAACTCACACCGTTTCAACGCTTTGTCCTGGCGTTGATGCTCTTTCTCAACGTCAGCGTGCTGGGCTGCCTGTTCCTGATGGTGACCGAGAAAATCTCGCTCGTGCGCTGAGCGCGTTGGACAATGAAAACAGGGCAACCCGTGCAGGTTGCCCTGTTCGTTTCAATCGGGTGGAGCGTTCTCTACGCCGCGTGGCGGTTGTCCGAAAGCATCGGGGAGGACAAACGGCTCATTCGCCACAAGAGCATCAGCACCACAGCCAGATACGCCACGTAGCCGATCACTTCGGCAAGAGTCGGGCGGCTGCGGTAGCCCACAAGCGATTTCGCGATTTGGCCCGGCAGTGATTCGTCGCTCAAAAAGGCCGCCGTATTCCAAACGTTCTCTATCAGTGCTGGCAACCATCCCAGCTCGATGAACTCGTGGATACTGCGAGCCACCATGCCTGCTGCAAACACCAACAAGATCGCACCCGTCACCTGGAAAAATCGGCGCACGTCCAGCCGCACCGTCGAGGCAAAAAAGCCCCATCCCAAAGCGATCGCCAGCGCCAATCCCAACACCGCTCCGATCCATGTCTGCCCGGCAGAGCTGGTCACGACCGCCGCCGTCAGAAACAGAGCCAGCTCGATCCCTTCGCGCAACACCGCCACAAAAGACACCGTGAACAGCCCGCGTTCCGATCCTGCCGAGATAGCCTGGCGTACCTGCTGTTCAAGCTCGCGGCGAATGAAACGCCCCTGTCGCTGCATCCAAAAGATCATCCAGGTCAAAACGCCCGCAGCCAACACAAGCGCCACCCCTTCGAATAACTCCTCCGCCTCGCCTTCCAACTCGGCGCCTACCGCCGTCAGACCCACGGCAGCGAGTACGCTCAACACCGCCGCGCTTGCCGCGCCCCACCAGACAATGCGCGCCTGGTCGGCGCGTCCCAACTTTCTCAAAACCCCCAACAGGACCCCGACGATCAATGTCGCTTCAAGGCCCTCACGAAGCGCGAGCACCAGACCCGGCAGCATTTTCCCTCCTTTGTTATTGAGAAGTATTCTCAATTATTCAAAGAGTATATCATGTCGAACGAACACCGTCAATGACATTTGTCATGCCTTCATCAGACACCTGTCACGCGCAGTTGAGCAAGTCACATTCTTGCGCGAGTCGAATCCTGTGGTATTATCACTTTGAAGGTGTGGCGCAGCCAGGCCGCAGGCTGTTCTATCCGACCAGGCCGAAGCCATCTTGGGCGAACCGACCGAACCCACAGAGGCTGAGCAGTTATCGGGTCACTACCCCCAAAGACAAGGAGATCACAATGGGCAAATACGACAAGCTAGTCCAGAGCGCAGCGGAAAAGCTGATAGAAGATGAGCGGCTTCGTTCGAACCTCACTGATGAGGAGGCCAACTTGCTTGTAGATTGGGCGATCCGATGGCTGGAGGACCGCCTGGCCCGGGTGCGCGACGAGGCGACCGCGCGCCAGATCGCCCAGGCCGAGGTGACCCGCCTGCGGCCAGCCATGTACAAGATCAACGATTCGCTGGCGGGGGGCAAGATGCCGACGCTGTCGGCAGCCATCCAGGCCTTGGGATTGCCGCGCAGTCGAACGGCGACTAATCCCCTCGACCGCATGGGGCTGATCCGGGCGCTGACGACCCGGCTGGCCGAGGCGTGGAGGAAACAATGAACCGCCGCATGGGGACGATCGTCGCCGTTCTGTTGCTAGTCATTGTGGGCGCATTGCTGTTCGTCACAATGCTGTGTCGGCTACTCATCGCGCCGTTCCTGCCATCAGGCGCCACCCCGGTTGCCAGCAACGATTGGCATCAAGTTTACTTTACTGCGCCCAAGTATCCCGACAAAGAATCCGATCATCATGGCAGCCTGGATGAAAAGCTGACCGCGTTCATCAACACCGCACAAACCAGCGTGGACATGGCGATCTATCAGCTCGACTTGCCGAACGTGACGCAGGCCTTGATGGACGCCCAAAAACGCGGCGCAACGGTGCGCGTCGTCACCGATATTGACGATGTGCTTCAAAACCCGAAAGAGAACGCTGCGTTCAAGCAACTCGAACAGGCGAGCATCAAGGTCGTGGGCGGCAATTCGAACGCCATCATGCACTCCAAGTTCGTTGTCGTAGATGGCAAGGCTGTGTGGATGGGATCGTGGAATTTCACGACAAATGACACATACCGTTACAACAACAATGGCATCATCATTCAATCGCCCGAGCTAGCCAGGAACTATACGGTCACGTTTGAAAAGATGTTCAAGGACGCCAGGTTCGGCCCACAGCGCAAGCCCGGCGGGACAACGCCCAAGCTGACGATCCAGGGCGTGACCGTGGAAAACTATTTTGCGCCAGAGGACAAGGTGGCAAGCAAGATCATCGCCCGGCTCAGCCAGGCGCGCAAGACGATTGATTTCATGGCGTACTCGTTCACCGACGACAACATTGGCAAGGCCGTGATGGATCGCGCCCAGGCCGGCGTCCAGGTGCGTGGGGTGTTCGAGACGACAGGCTCCGAGACCCGGTTCAGCGAGTACGGCGCGATGAAAGCGGCCGGGCTGGACGTGTGGCAAGACGGCAATCCGTACCTGATGCATCACAAGGTATTTATTGTGGACGGGCAGACGGTGATTTTCGGCTCATTCAACTTTTCGCAGAACGCCAACGAGGAGAACGACGAAAACCTGCTGATCGTGGATGACGCGACCCTGGCGCAGGCGTTTACCGCCGAGTTCGAGCGCGTTCTCGCGCAGGCCAAGAACCCACCGAAAAAGTGAGGGGGAGCGCACGTCCTCACGCCAGACGACTGCTTCAGCGCAAGGCTATGGCGCAGAGGAAAACTCGAGCACCTTTTGTTGCAGCCAAAGATTGACCAGTGTCTCGACACTGACACCGCGCTTGTGGGCTTGCTTTTCGACAGCCGAGAACAGATCTGGGTCAAGGGGGACAACACAAGAAATATCGAAATGAACATCCGGCGCATCGGTGTCAAACTCGGTAAAGTCGTGGGCGTCCCAAAACTCGGCCATTCCTTCAAGAGTATTGGATTTCGAGATACTGCTCAATCTATGGTCGTCCATATCGTTTTCTTTCATTGGAGGTCATATCGCGTGCACTGATGATAATGGCGGTTGCTGTACCAGGCTTGTACACGAAAAACACCGATAAATACCGTCCGCCCCAAGTTCGTCCAAAGGCCACATATACGTCCTCGCCGGGGATGTGACCTTTCTCAGCAAACCGAATCCGCTGATGGTTCAGCAAAGCTTGACGCGCTTCTGCCGCTGTGAGATGGTGTTTGAATTCGAGTTTTTCTTCAATGTTGGCCGGGCAAACGATGTCGTCAATCCGCATGACTAGATTATACAAGGTCTGATTTTTAACGTCAACAGGCACAAGGAGAGACCTGAATGACTTGTTCGTTTACCAACCGTCGCTATCTCGACGCACTGGCCGATCACGTCGTCGTGTTCGACGGCGCGATGGGCACCAATCTCCAAAAGCTCAACCTCACCGCCGCCGATTTTGGCGGCGAAAAACTCTGGGGCTGCAATGATCATCTCGTCATCAGCAAGCCTGAGGTAGTGGAAAACATTCACGCCTCGTTCTTGAGCGTGGGCTGCAAAGTGGTCGAGACCAATACCTTCCGCTCGAACCGCATCACACTGCGCGAGTACGGGCTGGCGGATCGTGTGGTGGAAATCAACCGGGCGGCGGCGGAGCTGGCGCGGCGCGTATGCGATCGCTTCGCGCGCGAGACGGGCACGCCGCGTTACGTGGCCGGCTCGATGGGGCCGACCGGGAGGTTACCCTCGTCCTCTGACCCGACGCTTTCCAACATCACGTTCCAGGAACTGGCCAACGTGTTTGCGGAGCAGGCGCGCGGGCTGGTGGAAGGCGGCGTGGACGTGCTGCTGCTCGAAACACAGCAAGACATTTTGGAAGTCAAAGCGGCCGTGTACGGCATCCACAAATATTTCGAGAGCGCAGGCGTGCGCGTGCCGCTCCAAGTCCAAGTGACGTTGGACACAACAGGCCGCATGTTGTTGGGTACGGACATTGCCGCTGTGCTGGCGATCCTCGAGCCGCTGCCGATTGACGTGGTTGGCTTGAACTGCTCGACCGGCCCGGATTACATGCGCGAGCCAGCGCGCTATCTCACGTCGCACACGCGCAAGCCCGTCAGCATCATCCCCAACGCGGGCTTGCCGATCAACGTGGACGGTGTGGCGCATTACCCGCTCGAGCCTGAACCGATGGCCGAAACGCTGGCGGAATTTGTCTTCGATCTGGGCGTGCGCGTCGTCGGTGGATGCTGCGGCACGACGCCCGATCACCTTCGCGCCGTTATTGAGAGAATACACAATACCCAATACTCAATCTCAAATCTCAAAGTGCAAATAGATGAGGCACCCATGGCGGCTTCGGCCATGCGCGCGATCCCGCTCCGCCAGGAGCCGCCGCCGCATCTTATCGGCGAGCGGATCAATACGCAAGGCAGCAAAGCGACCCGGCAATTGTTGTTGAACGAAGACTATGAAGGCCTTTTGCAGGTCGCACGCGATCAAGTCGAAGGCGGCGCGCACTCGCTCGATGTGTGTGTGGCGCTCACCGAACGCGCCGACGAGGCCGCACAGATGCAAAGTGTCGTCCGGCTGCTTTCGCAGTCGGTCGAGCTGCCGCTGGTGATTGATTCGACCGAGGCTGAGGTGATCCGCGCGGCATTGCAAGTCTGCCCCGGGCGGCCCATCGTCAACTCGATCAACCTGGAAAATGGTCGCCAGCGATGCGAGGCGGTGCTGCCGCTTTGCCGCGACTATGGCGCTGCCGTGATCGCGCTGACGATTGACGAGGCCGGCATGGCGAAAACGGCTGCGCGGAAACTCGAAATCGCGCGGCGCATTTACGACATCGCCGTGAATGAATACGGTCTGCGGCCCGACGCACTGATTTTCGACGCGCTGACGTTCACGCTCGCCACAGGCGACGCCGAGTTCGCCCGCAGCGCAATGGAAACGCTGGAAGGCATCCGCGCGATCAAGCGCGAACTGCCCGCCGTTTTGTGCAGCCTGGGCGTGAGCAACGTGTCGTTCGGGCTAAGCAGCGCGGCGCGCGGCCCGCTCAACGCGGTGTTCCTGTATCACGCCGTTGCGGCGGGACTCGATATGGCGATCGTCAATCCCAAACAGATTGTGCCCTATGCCGAGATCGATCCGCAGGTGCGCGAGCTGGCTGAAGATTTGATTTTCAATCGGCGGCCTGATGCTTTGCCACGCTACATTGCTTATTTCGAAGAGCGAGGAACGAAAAGCGAGGAGCGCAAGGCTATTACTGATCCCACCGTCGGGATGATGACAGAGGAAAAACTCCACTGGCAGATCGTTCATCGCCGTAAGGAAGGCATCGAGGCGTTGATTGACGATTGCCTCACGCGCCACCCCCCGGTGTGGGTGCTCAATCAAGTTTTGCTCCCGGCCATGAAAGAAGTAGGCGATAAATTCGGCGCGGGCGAGTTGATTCTGCCTTATGTGCTTCAATCGGCGGAGGTGATGAAGAAAGCCGTCGCGCATCTGGAAAAGTTTCTGGAAAAGAAAGAGGGCGTGACCAAGGGCCAGGTGGTGCTGGCAACGGTGTATGGCGATGTGCACGACATTGGCAAGAACCTGGTCGGGACGATCCTGTCCAACAACGGTTACACGGTATTCGATCTGGGCAAGCAGGTGCCGGCCAACGTCATCATTGACAAGGCGGTCGAGGTCGGCGCGGACGCGATCGGGCTTTCGGCCTTGCTGGTCAGCACGAGCAAGCAGATGCCCCTCATCGTGCAAGAACTGGACAAGCGCGGGCTGAAATTCCCTGTGCTCATCGGCGGCGCGGCGATCAACCGGCGATTCGGTCGGCGCATCCTGTTTGTAGACAGTCACGTATACGAGCCAGGCGTCTTTTACTGCAAGGATGCGTTCGAGGGATTGGAGACGCTGGATACGCTTGCCGATGACGCCAGGCGACCGGCGTTTCTCGCGCGCATCCGCCAGGAAGCCGAACGCGAGCTGGCCGGGACATCAGCCGAAAAAGCTGCGCCACAGCCGGCCCGGTCAAATTGGCGTGCTGTGGACATTCCACGACCGCCGTTCTGGGGGCCGCGCATCCTTTCCGACATTCCCCTCCTGGAGGTGTTCCCCTATCTGGACAAGGATGAATTGTTCCGGCTTTCATGGGGAGCCAAGAATGTGCATGGCGAAGCATGGGAAAAATTACGCGCCGAGTTCGAAGAGCGGTTGAGCCGGATGCAGTCGCAAGCGCAGCGCGAGAAATGGTTGCGCCCGCAAGCGGTGTATGGCTATTTTCCATGCAACTCGGAGGGAGAGACTCTCCTGGTTTATGAGCCACAAAAGGATGGGGGGGCAGGACAAGGTGACAAGGTGACAAAGAGACAAGGTGACGAGAAGATACAAGAACATGGGGAGGTCATTGCGAAATTTGTTTTTCCAAGACAGGAGGAACAGGAACGGTTGAGCGTGGCGGATTATTTTGCGCCGGTAGATTCGGGGCAAGTGGACGTGGTCGCGCTGCAAGTTGTGACGGTGGGGCACGGCGCAACAGAGCGTTTTGATGCGTTGCAGGCTGCGGGCGATTACAGCGAGGCATATTACACGCATGGGCTGGCCGTTCAAACGGCCGAGGCGACCGCGGAATGGCTGCACCGCCGGATCAAAAAGGAATTGGAAATTGGAGATCGAGGCAAGCGGTACTCGTGGGGCTATGGCGCGTGCCCCGATCTGGAGGATCATGCGCAGGTATTCAAACTGCTGCCCGCCGAAAGCGCGCTGGGCATGAGCCTCACCGCCGCGTTTCAACTGGTGCCGGAGCAGAGCACAGCGGCGGTCGTCGTGCATCACCCCGACGCGCGCTATTTTGCCATCGGCGGCAGCCGCGTCGAGCAGTTGATGCGCCGCGCAGCGCCGCCAGAATGACGAACATTGATGTCTGCTGTCGTCGTTGGTCTTTAGATGCAGACAAATGCCGAGTGGGGTATACTGGTGGATATGAGTAGCCAGGCTATACATCAGACAGGAGGAGATAGTCACCGATGAGCATCACACTGACCGCAATAGAAATGACAGGCACAGTAGACGAACATCATCAATTGAAGCTGGATGGCACTTTACCTATTCCCAGTCCAACGCGTGTGCGCGTGATCGTTCTGTATCCTCTGGTTGAGGAATGGGATGAGAGCGAATGGCTGCGAGCCGCAGCGCGTAATCCGGCTTTTGCATATCTGAAAGACGCAGCCGAGGACCTCTACACAGTGACCGATGGAAAGCCGTTCAATGACCAGGCATAAGGTCGTCCTTGTGCCTTTTCCTTTTGACGATCTTTCCAGCAGCAAGGTTAGACCGGCCGTGTGCCTCACGGAACCTATCGGGCCGCATCGCCACGTCGTTCTCGCTTTCATCACCAGCAGCGTTCCAGCAGTTCCACTGGCGACCGATTTGGTGATTGACTCTGGCGACAACGATTTTGCCGCCACAGGATTACGCGTCTCGTCCACCCTCCAATTGCATCGTCTGATGACAGCCACTACAGCCTTGATCCAGCGAGAGTTGGGTAGTCTATCCCCAAGAATGCAAGCACAGGTCAACGATCGGCTCCGAGCATTGTTCGATCTGAGATAGCCTGGTTTCCGGTGCGAAACTCTGCAAGGGGCGGCTCCCATGCCGCCGCCCCTCCAGCTCCCCCTGCGAAGCGGGGGAGGAGCCGGGCATGGGAGCCCGGCCAGTTTCCTCTCCGACAGGCTGCTAGCCTACTGGAATAGAACACGGCTGCCATCGTTGTGCATCATCCTGATGCGCGATATCTTGCCATCGGCGGCAGCCGCGTCGAGCAGTTGATGCAGCGAGAGTCGCATTGAGCAAAGAGGAGGGCAACCGCCATGACCACGAAACGTGTCCTCATTAGGATTGGCATGGCAAGTCTGTTGATCATGCCGTGTCTGACAGGAGCGAGCCTGGTGGCACCTCAGGGCAGTGGTTGGGTGTTGCTGGATGGCCCGCGTATTCCAGGCGGAATCGTGGATGCCATTGCGGTGGCGCCCTCGGCCACTGATACAGTGTACGCTTTGATGCAAGGTGAAGCTGGAGAGCGTCTCTTCCGCAGTTGGGACGCTGCTCTCTCGTGGCAGTCAGTCTATACTTTTTCTGCCGCTGTGCGCGTTTTAGCAGTGGATCCAACCGATTCAGCTGTGGTCTATGCTGGCGCACCGGATGGGCTGTTTCGTTCCGTAGATGGCGGGCTGTCCTGGACTCGAGTCTACACCGTGGGCAGCGTTGCCGCAGTGGTTTCTCCCACTCTGCTTTATGCGGGCGGACAGATCGCACCGGCAGACGCAGGATGCTACACAGGCTACTGGGGCGTGGCCCGCAGTGAGGATGGCGGTCTCACCTGGCGCATGACTTTTGTAGGGTGTGTCGCTTCCCTGACCATCGTTGCCGTTCATCCTCAAGATCCAAACATCATTTACGTTGGCGGCTCATACGTGGAAGGCAAGTTCCCATTGCTCCTGCAAAGTAGCGACGGTGGGCAGACATGGACCAGTTTGCCACTGGGGATGTTAGCCTCGGTTGCGATCTATGGATTGGTTCTCGACCCAACACGCCCTGATCATCTTTTCGCGTCTGATCATTTCGGAGTATGGCGCAGCACCGATGGGGGGGATACCTGGCAACGATTAGATACGCCGCCCCGGAAACTCCCTGCTGAACCTCATCGCCTGGCCGTGGATTCGAACGGCACAACGTACGCTGTCAGCGCCTATACCTCCAGCGAGCCCCCTCTCTATCGGAGCGATGACGGGGGCGAAAGTTGGTGGGTTTCGCTGGCTCGTCTGCCCGGCTACGTGGATGTACTGGTGACCGACCCGGCCCATCCTGGCCGCCTGTATGCCAGCCCCTCCGGCTTTGGCATTTTTTCAAGTCTCAACCAGGGCAGTTCCTGGCAGGAACGTAATGGAGGCATCCGCAGCCCGGCCGCAGTCAACACTTGGGCAATAGCCACCAATGATCCCAGCGTGGTGTATGCCGGCGCCGATAAACCCCGCGGCGGCCTATTCCAGAGTGCCGACGGCGGCTTGACGTGGAGACAGACCCTCACCGACACGCCCATCCTGGCTGTGGCTGTCGCACCCTTCACGTCCACGATTGCCTACGCGGGAGGTCCCAGCGGCCTGTACGAAACGCTGGATGGAGGACGCACTTGGGAACACAAGCTTCATCCTGCTCATGTCTCTCCTGTGCGGGCGATAGCCATCTCTCCAGTATCTCCCACGGTAGCGTATGCAGGCGGCGATCTCGACTATGGAGGCACTCACCGGGGAGGATTTGTGTTCAAGCGTATGCCAGCCGCCGAGGGAAAAATGGGATGGAAGCAAGTCAATCGTGCGCCGGTAGCGTTCTTGTTGAGCCTCGCTGCCGATCCTCACAACCCTGCCCGCGTTTACGTGGGCGGCATCGGGGAGAGCAAATATGGAGTAGTTTATCGCAGTGAGGACAGCGGCACAACCTGGGAAGAAGTGCTACACGATGCATTGTGGGAAGTGAATGCTCTGACCCTAGATCCCAAGCATCCCCACACTGTTTACGCCGGGACGAGTGGAGAGGGTGTTTATCGTAGCCTTGACGGCGGCGACACTTGGGAACATTGGTCGGTTGGGCTATCTGGCGGCGAAGCCTTGCGTGTCTATGCACTGGCAGTAGATACTTTAGGCGTTCCCTACGCTGCTACTGGGGATGGTGTGTATCGCTGGGATGCTGAGCAGACCAGGTGGATGCCGTTTGGACTTCAGGCGCAAAGGACGCTCTCTCTGGCAAGCGATCAAGGATCGCCTCGAATGTTATGGGCCGGCACAGCCTTGGGCGCCTGGCGACTGGAGTTGCCTCTATGGCGTACCTGGCTGCCCTTGATAAGGCGGTGAGGTATGAGTGGAACCGCGTCATGTACAATGTGCAACGGCGAACAGGCCTGAACAGTTACCCTTGGAGGAAGCTCTGATGGACACCCAAGTCACTCGATCGGATTGGGCGAAAGCCGTCGCCAGATACCAAACGCCCGACTTGCAGAAAAGTCTCTGGCAGCTCGTCAATACGTTCGTGCCGTTGATCGTGACCTGGTACCTGGCCTATCGCGCTCTAGCGATCTCGTACTGGCTGACGCTGGGGCTGACGGTGCTGGGCGCCGGGTTCATGGTGCGCGTGTTCATCTTTCAGCACGACTGCGGACACGGCTCGTTTTTCAAATCCAAGCGAGCTAACGATCTGCTTGGCTCTGTGTTGGGCGTGCTGACGCTGACGCCCTACTTTTACTGGCGCAGGCAGCACGCGATCCACCATGCCAGCGTCGGCAACCTGGACAAGCGCGGCGTGGGCGACGTTTACACGATGACCGTGCGCGAATACTTGGGTGCGTCGAAATGGAAGCGGTTGGGCTATCGCCTGTACCGCAACCCCTTTGTCCTGTTCGGTTTTGGCCCGTTTTACACCTTCTTTCTCTCACATCGCTTGCCCTTGGGGACGCCGCGCGAGTTCCGGCGCGAGCGGGCCAGCGTCTATTGGACCAATGCCGCCATGGCCGGGATCGTGGTGCTCATGGGGCTGTGGTTGGGCTGGAGGGAATTCCTGCTTGTGCAATTCCCCATGACGCTGTTCGCGGCTACGGCCGGCGTGTGGCTGTTCTATGTCCAACACCAGTTCGAGGATACATACTGGGCCAGAAGCGATGCATGGGATTTTACGCGGGCGGCGCTCCAGGGCAGCTCGTATTACAAATTACCGCGCGTCCTGCAATGGTTCAGCGGCAACATCGGCCTGCACCACATTCACCACCTCAGCCCCAAAACGCCCAACTATTTGCTCCAAAAATGCTATGACGAAAACCCGATCCTGCACGTCAAGCCGCTCACGCTGTTTGCCAGCCTGCATTGCATCTTTTTGAACCTGTGGGACGAGCAACAGCAAAAACTGGTGAGCTTTCGCTCGCTCAAGTCAATGCCTCAGAGAGGGTAGCCTGACGATTTTCGTATGACTACCCAGGCGTAACTGTTCAGCCCGCGCCCGGCGGGATGATTCATCATCCCGCTGATACTGAAAACTGGCTCAAGCCAGTTGAGACCGGCCCCGGCCTGCTTCAGCAGGTCTGACGTAGCCGCCGTGAAATTCATTTGGGTGTGACCAAATCTGGTTGATTGATCAGTTACCCTGAGAAATCGTATCGCTGTCATGCCCGCGAAGGCGGGCATCCAGTTGTGGCTTTCTGGATTCCCGCTTTCGCGGGAATGACTTGTCCTGTCGCAGTGACCAACTGATTTTGGTCACACCCAATTCATTTGGGTGTGTTTCATTTGAGTTGAAAGAGCGCGCCAAGCCGCTTCCCAATGCCCGAAATGGGCCCCAATCGCCAGGGTTTCAACTCATTTGAAACACACCCAATTCATTTCGCGGCGGACAGGCCCGAACAGTTACACCCAGGCGGCGATTGAAACCGCACCGGATTGGATCAGTCGCCTTTGTAGCTGATTGCCGCCGTCGAGACGCCAAAAGCCGAATCAGCCCTTTGTGCTCTTGGCGTCTTGGCGGTTAAACACGCAAGGAGTTTTCTATGACCGGCCAATCTTTCCTGGATCGTCTCGCGCGCGGCCCGATCTTGTGCGATGGCGCGATGGGCACACAACTGTATGCGCGCGGCGCGTCGTTCGAGTCTTGCTTCGAGGCGCTCAATCTCACTCGACCCGAACTCGTTTCGGACATTCACCGCGCCTATCTGGCTGCTGGCGCCGAAATCATCGAGACCAACACGTTCGGCGCGAACCGCCTCAAGTTGGCCGAGCATAACCTGGCGCACCGAACAGCCGAGATCAATGCGACCGGCGTAGGACTCGCCCGGCAAGCCGTCGAATCGGCCGGGCGGACAGCGTTCGTCGCTGCGTCCGTTGGGCCGATCGGCATCCGGCTCGCGCCCACCGGGCCGCTGGAGCCAGAAGAGGCCCACGCCGCGTTCCGCGAGCAGATCGCGGCGCTGTGCGAAGCTGGAGCGGACGTGTTGATCCTCGAAACGTTCGGCGATCTCGCCGAAATCCAGGAGGCCATCCGCGCGGCGCAGGCCGTGTGCGATCTGCCCATCATCGCGCAAATGACGTTCACGATTGACGGGCGCACACCACTCGGCCACACGCCAGAGGTCGTCGCGCTTGCGCTTTCCGAGATGGGCGTAGCGGTCATCGGGGCAAATTGCTCCGTTGGCCCGGCGCGCATCTTGCCGGTGATCGAAGCGATGCGCGCCGCGTTGGAAATTCTAGACCCGAAGGGTCTGCCCTATATTTCGGCGCAACCGAACGCCGGCTGGCCTGAGGCGGCGGCCGGACGCATCATGTACCCGGCCACGCTGGAATATTTTGGGGATTACGCGCGGCGATTCGTCATGGCCGGGGCGACCCTCATCGGCGGCTGCTGCGGCACGACCCCCGATCACATTCGCGCGATGCGGCTCACACTCAACGCCCTGAGGCTCGCGCCGGGCGGGATCAGACCACCGCGCGTCACCATCGTCGCACCGGCCCCCCACGAAGAAAAGCCGCTGCCCCCCGAACCGCCGACCGAGCTGGCGAGGAAACTGGCGGCCGGCCAGTTTGTCGTCAGCGTCGAGATGAGTCCGCCCAAAGGTTTCGACGTGGGCGGGGTGCTGGCCGGCGCGCTCATGCTCAAGCAGGCGGGCGCGGACGTGGTCAACATCGCCGACACGCCGCGAGCGCAGATGCGGATGAGCGCATGGGCGGTGGCGCACCTGGTGCAGACCGAAGTTGGGATCGAAGCCGTGCTGCACTTTCCCACGCGCGGACGGAACCTTTTGCGGGTGCAGGGCGACCTGCTCGCGGCGCACGCCTTGCACATCCGCAACCTGTTCGTCGTGATGGGCGACCCGCCTTCCATCGGCGACTATCCCCAAGCGACCGATAGCTACGACGTGGTGCCCTCTGGCCTGGTCCAGCTGATCAAGCAGAAATTCAACCGGGGCACCGATAGCGCAGGCGCGTCCATCGGGCGACCGTGTTCCTTCACCGTCGGTGTGGCGCTGGACCCCGGCGCCGCGGACGTGGATCGTGAGATCAAAACACTGCGCAAAAAGATCCAAGCGGGCGCGGATTTTGCGCTGACTCAGCCGGTGTTCGATCCCGAGATCATTCGCCGGTTCTTGAGGCGATACGAGGCGCTGCACGGCCCGCTCGAGCTGCTGCTACTCGTCGGCCTTTTGCCGCTGGCTTCGGCGCGCCATGCCGAGTTCCTGCACAACGAAGTGCCCGGCGTCACGCTCACCGATGCGGTGCGCGATCGGATGCGACTGGCAGGCGACCGGGGGCGGCAAGAGGGGATCAAGATCGCGCAGGAAATATTGCTGGAACTGCGGGACATGGCGGCGGGCGTTTACCTGATGCCGCCGTTCGGGCGGTTCGATACGGCGGTGGAGGTGTTTTCAGTGGTGAAATGAATCAACCTCCCGCAGGTTGTGAACCTGCGGGAAGTTCTCGTTGATCCACTGGTGTAAACTTTAGCCCCGGAGTGCGGCCTTTTGCAGTTTTACAAATTATTCTGATAATGCCCGGGCTGGAGTGCAGCCTTCAGGCCGCGTTTTATGCAGGCTGAAGCCTGCACTCCAACCTCAAGTTGACACGCATGCTCGTTGATCATGCCGAAGGCACGGCCGCATGCCTGAGTTCGACTTGTTCTTCCTCACCCGGCTTGATCTCCCAAATCTTCTTGGGGTCGCTGATGCGATCGGTAAAGAGCACGCCGTCCAGATGATCGATCTCGTGCTGGAACACGCGCGCGAGCAGGCCTTCCGCTTCGACCCGGATGCGCTTGCCGTGCCGGTCTAGGCCTTTGATCACAACCTTGTGATGGCGCGACACCTCGCCCGCCCAGCCGGGGATCGAAAGGCACCCTTCGACGCCATCCACCTTCTCGTCGGATTTGTAGACGTATTCCGGGTTGAACACGACATAGAGCTTGCCGCTGCCGGGTTGTTCTTGGCTCTCTTCAAGCTCGGCCACAAGCAGCCGCACCGATTGGGCGACCTGCGGTGCGGCCAATCCGATGCCGGGCGCCTGGCGCATGGTCTCGACCATGTCGTCGGCCAGGGCGCGCAGCTCGGGCGTGATTTTGGAGATCTTTTTCGCTTTGCGCCTCAAGATCGGATTCTCGGTTGTGATGATCTTTCGCACTGCCATCGCTACCCCACTCCCACATTCCAGTCTTTCCTTGTCCAACTCCAATCCCTAAAGCTTGGTCGTCAACTCGTTGTACACAGATAACCACTTGGTCATTTCTTCCATCGCCTGCCGGCGACGTATCTCCTGCTCCTTACGGCGCACCTCGGCCAGCCGATGGAAAATGTCGCGCTGCACTTGATGGGGGTTGGCGACGGAGCGAAAAGTGAGATCGCTGCCCGCCGCGCCGGTCTTGATGTACACATCCCCCATGTCAAACAGCCGGGACAGGATATTGGGGACACTCACGTCAATGTCCTGAATGCGATCGAGGTTGCTTTCGCGCCGTGTCTCTCGAATGCCGAAGGGCAATCGCTCGATGTCAATGATGCGCTCCGAGGTCAGGGTGTAAATGTCGCCGCCCCAGACCAGGAATTGCCACCATCCCCACACGAGAGCCGGGAAAAGAATCCCTAACGAGGCGAGCGCGACCCAGGCGGACGTTGGAGCCGCGCCGGAAGGCAACAACCTGACGGCCAGGACGAGGGCGACTATTCCGATCACTCCGAAAAGAATCGGGCCGCTCAGTCGCTTGAGCAGGATCAGCCAGTGCTTGCGCCACGTGATCTCGTCGCCTCTTTCGGTGCGCACCTGGTACCACAGATGCAGCCGCTCCCTCAGCGAGGGGCGGGGAGCAGGCACAGGCTTGAGCTGCGCCAGAGCCGCCAGTGCATCTGGGGACGGAGGTGGAGACGGAGGCGGCTCGGCGAGCGACTCGGGCTTGAGCACCTTCAGCAGCTCCTGGCGAATAGCCTCGCGTTCCTCGCGGCGAGCTTCGAGTTGAGCCAGCGTGCGCTGATCGAGAATACGTTCCTGAAGGTACTGCGCCCCTGTGATATTCGTAAAGTGTAGTCTGCCTCCGATCGTGTCAACCGTAATGTCCCCCAGATTGAGCGCAACGTCCAGCAGACCTGCGCGGGACAAGATGACATTTTGCACTGCTCCCACCGGAACTTCTTGGCGCGTCTCGCGCACAATCCCATAACGCTCAAAATGGACGATACGCTGGTTCGTCAGCACAAGATAATCGTTTGTCCAGTCCAAGATATACCAGAGCCAAACCAAACCAAGTATCAACATAGCCACCAGGCGCAGGCCCCATTGCCATGTCGGCGTCAAATAGCCGATGCGCGGGAGATCGAGCACGGAAACCACGATCAGCGCCAGAGCGATCCCATGCCAAAAGATCAACCCGCCCAGAGACTCGGCCATCTGCGGGATGATGCTGCGGCGCGCCAGCCACAGGACGATCTCGTCGGGCATTTGCCAGTCAAAGTGTCCCAGCCCCACCATCCTGCTTCGACGGCCCGCCGCCTGTTCGAGTTGCTGGCGGACGCCCGGCAAACGGGCCACCATCGCATTGAAATTGTCCTTTTCGACGTAAAGGAGGGTCGTAGGAAGCGCCGTCTCAATCGTGGCATTGGTCAACTCGCCATACAGCAACCCCATCTCGCCAAAAAACTGCCCTGGCCCCAGCAGGCGGATCGTCGCCTTCGCGCCAGTTTCATCCTGGCGAACCACGCGCACCTGCCCGGCGACGACGATGTAAAACGTCTCGCCTTGCTCGCCCTGTCTGACGATGGTTTGGGCGGCCGGATACGTGGTCTGCTTGATGATGCTTCCAATGTACGCCAGCTCGTCATCTTTGAGCGCGGCGAACAACGGAATCGCTTTCAGGTGAGAAAAGTCGGTTGACACGAGTCGCCTGTTGCTTATCACGCATGATCTATAGCAAAGGCAACTATTCAGCCGTCATTGCGAGGAGGCCCACAAAGTGGGCCGACGAAGCAATCTCGCGCCTATGTGGAGATTACTTTGCGCCCTCGCCTTCGGCGGGGCGCGCGCAATGACAGGGTAGATCGGGCTGAATAGCTACCGGCAAAGATTGTAGCACATTCCGGAGCGACTGAAAAGACCCCACGGGGAACAGAGAAGCCCGTTTTCTCCAAGAAAACGGGTTTCTGGCGCCACCATTTTCAGCGGAAGCTGTCCACTCGCCGACAGGCTGCTACCCAACACTCGCGCGGGGATGGGGGATTTCCACTTCGAGGGACAGACCGCCGCTGGGCTGGCTGCGGAGCTGCAGTCGCCCGCCCAGCAGAGCCACCCGCTCGCTGACACCCAGCAGGCCATAGTGTCCTTGCCGGATCAGCGTGGGCAGGTCGAACGATTCGGGCACGCCGCGGCCATTGTCCGTGATGCTGATCCGCAGATTGCGCGGCGAGGTGTGTTCCAGGCACAACGTCACCTGACTGGCGCCTGAATGTTTGCGAATGTTCCTCAGCCCTTCCTGCACAATGCGAAAGACCGATAATTCGATATCTTCAGGCAAGCGGCCCAGATCCGGGGCAAGTTCCAGTTTGAGCGCGATGCCGGTCCGCTCCGACCAATCCTGCGCGTATGATTGAATGGCCGCGCCCAGGCCGAGGCTGTCAATCGTCGGCGGACGCAAGTCACCGCAGATGCGGCGCAGGCTGGCGATCAGTTGGCGGATCGTGGCACGCAGCTCGTCCAGTTCGGGATCAGGCGGGCCAGCTTGCGCTTGCACTCGACCGTTCATGTCTTCCAGGCTGTAGCTCACGCTGAGCAGGTCCTGGATAATATCGTCGTGCAGCTCGCGCGCTAACAGTTTGCGTTCCTCTTCGCGCTCGGTCATCAAGCGTCGCTGGGCTTCCTGCAAAGCCACGTTCACATTGTCCAAGGCACTCAATTGCTGCGACAGTTGTTCCAAAAGTTGCTTGTTGAGCGAATCCTGCGCCGCCAGGCTGCTTTCGAGCAGCGTTTGCTGATGGCGCAACTGTTCGGCCTGCTCGCGCGCGCGATAATAACTGTCCAACGCCCAGATGACCGGCGTGACCGGCTCATGTTCCGGCGATCCGACCACGAGCGCCACGACCTCTTCCTGGCTGGTCGCATCAGTGAGACGCTCGGCCACCTTTTGCCCATCCCGAAAGACCGCCAGGCGATCCGCCACGGCGAACAGATCGTCCAGGCTGCTGCTGGCGATGATGACCGCGCGCCCCTCATCGCGCCAGGCCTGGACCAGGCCCAGCAGCGTCTTGTTGACCGCAAAGCTCAAAGTCACCAGCGGCTCGTCCACAACAAGCAGGCGAGCCGGGCGAACCAGGGCCCGCGCGAGGGCAATGATTTGACGCTGCTCGCCGGAAAGGTTACGGGCCTTTTCACTCAATGACCCAAAGCGCACCCCCAGCCGATCGAGAATCCGGGCGGCCTGGCACTCCATCTGTTTCTGGTCGGGACGACGCAGCCATTGTCCGCCGAGCGACCGGCCCAACTCACTGCCCAAGAAAATGTTGCTGACAATATCTAGATCGTCCGCCAGTTCGGCCTTTTGATGGATGACTTCGATACCCAGCGCGCGCATCGTGTGCGGGCGAAAGGCGTTCACGCGCTGCTCATCGAAATATACATCGCCGCTGTCTGGGGCATACAGCCCGCCCAAGATGCTGATGAGCACCGATTTGCCCGACCCGCTGCGTCCCGCCAGTCCCACCACTTCACCCGGCGAGACATCCAGGCTGACCTGCGCCAGTGCGGGCAACGTCCCAAATTTCTTGGAGAGATTGATGATTCGCAAGAGCGGTTGCATGGCTTTGGGAGGTGATCAATTACTTGAACGGATCTGACGTGAAAGGATCGGGCAAAGGATGAGTAAAGTCATTGCTCTTCCAGGCGTCAATCATCGCCTGCACATTGTTGATGGTGACAATATCCATGCCCGAATCAGTAAACCACTCGAACGTTCTACCATAAAGCAGGTGATCGTAAAGCATCTGCACTGCGTCGGCGCCCCAGCCCCAATACTTTTGCCCGATCAAGGCCGAAAGGTAACCATCGCGTAGGAATTCAAGCTCGACCGGCAGCGTGTCCATAGCAACCACTTTCATGCCACGGTGGCGCGCCGCGTTTTCCCACAGCGGCATCGAGCCACGTTCGGCAATCAAGGGCCAAAGTCCCACAAAGAACCAGCCATCCAGGTTAGGATAGGCTTGCATCGTCTCTTCCACAACCTGCACCCCCACATTGATGTCATCGTTGCTCACGGCAGTAGCGACAATGCGCATGTCGGGATAGCTGACGATGCGATCTTTAAAGCCGCGAATGCGCTCCTCTAGATTGTAAGCGCCTGGCACACCAGTTAGCAAGGCGATTCTACCTTTGCCCTTCAAGGCGCGCGCCAATAAATCCGCAGCGGTGCGCCCTGCCTCGTAGTTGTTGATGCCCAGATAAGTCAGACGCTGGCTCTCCGGCGAGTCCGAATCCCAGGTGATGACGGGGATGCCGGAAGCCACAGCTTTGTTGATCGGCTCCACGCAGGCAGAAGGATCGTCACACGAGATGGCGATGGCGTTTACGCCGTGTCTGATAACATCTTCCAGCACACGCACCTGCTCGGCGGCGTCCGAAGCGACAGGCCCCACATAGAGCACCTTCACCGGTACCGGCCCCTGGGCGGTCAGCTTGGCGGCTTTTTGCAGCGCACCCTCCCGGCCCAACTCAAAAACGGGATTATTGAGTGCCTTGGGAATCCAGGCGATGGTCAGCGCGCGCCGAGCAGGCGTGGGCGTGGAATAAGGTTGCAGGGCCTGATGGTTAGGCGGCTGGCAGGCAACCAACGCTACCGTCATCATGACCCAGATGACAAGCTTGCGTGTATTCATCGCGCTTGGCTCTCAGACGAAAGGCGGATGACCGCTCCGCGCGACGAATTCGTCTTTGGTCTTTCGTTCCGCGAAGCGGTCATCCGTCACATTCCTTCCGGGCGCAGATGACGGCGACGATCCACAATGATGGCTGCCAGGATCAGTGTACCCATCGCGGCTTGCTGCCAGTAGACAGGGAAACCTAGCAGCACCACTCCAGAACGCAAGACCTGCATCAACACTGCACCCAACATCACTCCCAGCATGTTGCCTTCGCCGCCGAACAGGCTCACGCCGCCAATGATGGCGGCTGCAATCACATCCAACTCGTAACCTGTGGCGGCAGTGGGCGCCGCAACGCCCAGGCGGGCCGTCATCATAATCCCGCCGATGCCCGCCAACAGACCAGACAAGGTGTACACCACTCGCCGGATGTACTCGACGTCTACACCCGAGACCAGCAGCGCCGACTCGCTACGCCCCAAAGTGTAAATATAGCGGCCCAAAACAATATAGCGCAAGAGCAGCGTGACCAGCAGAGCCAGTCCCAGCATAATCAGTACCGGCACCGGCACCGACCACTGCCCCACGCTCAAAGCAGACTGGCCCAACCGTCGGTAACCTTCGGGCAAGTCCCGCAAGGGCCAACCGCGCGCCAGACCAAATACCAGCCCGCGCACCACACTCATCGTCGCCAGTGTCACGATGAATGGCGGCAGCTTGAGCGTGCTGATCGCCGAACCGTTCGCCAGGCCCACCAACGCCGCCGCAAGTAACCCCGCGCCGACTGCTACAGACACATTCGCGCCCGCTTGAAGCACGAGCGCGCTGACGATGCCGGCCAGCGCCATCACCGCGCCCACCGACATATCAATCCCTCCGATAATAAGCACGAGCGCTTCGCCGAATGCGGCTACGGCGATCCAGGAAAACGCGCGCAGGATGTTGAAGATGCTGTCGGAGGTGAGAAAAGTGTTGGTGCGCAGGCTGAGGATCAAGCTGATCACCAGCAGCAACGCCACCACGCCTGTTTCCTGGCGTCGGATGAGCGCGCCCCAACCGGAGCGGAGTTGAGTGAGTCTATGTTCGTTCAACAGGCTCTTAGCGCCGTCGCTTGCGCAATTGATCGAGCATGATCGCCACCACAACGACCAGCCCCTGCACCGCTTGCAGCCAATAGGCGGACACGTTGCTGAGCACCAGCCCCGTCCGCAGCACCTGCATGATGGCCGCACCGATGAGCACGCCCAAGATGGTGCCCTCGCCGCCTGCCAGGCTGGTGCCGCCCACGACCGCTGCCGCGATCACATCCAACTCGTATCCCTGGGCCGCCGTGGGGGAAGCCACGCCCAGCCGGGCGGTCATCAGCAGGCCACCGATGGCTGTGAGGAATGAGGCCAGGGTATAGACCATGATCTTGACCCGATCGGTATTGATGCCCGATAGCCCAGCGGCGGTTTCGTTGCCCCCCACGGCATAAATGCGATAGCCCCATACTGTACGCGTGAGAAAGATGGCCACAATGACCGCGATGACCAGCATAAAGATCAGCGGCACCGGTACACCCACTCCAGCAACGGGAATATCGTATTGCCCCAGATTGCTAAAGGTTTCCGGCAAATCTCGCACCGGCCAACCGCCTGTCAGCCCGTAGCACAGCCCGCGCGCCATCAACATCGTGCCCAGGGTAGCGATGAAGGGCGGCAACTTGCCTTTGGTGATCATCAGTCCATTGAGAAGGCCGACGAGGGCGCCGGCGACCAGACCGCCCAGGAGCGCCAGCAGCACATTGACGTGGGCTGCTAGCAGCATGGCCGTAATCAACCCCGAGAACGCCATCACCGAGCCAACGGAAAGGTCAATGCCGCCCGTGATGATGACCATGCACTCGCCAAAGCCGCTGATGGCGATCCACGAAAAGGCGCGCAGAATATTGAAAATGTTGGTACTGGTGAGAAAGGTCGTGGTCGAGACGCTCAGGTAAACCACCATCGCCACCAAGATGACAAAAACGCCGATCTCCTGGGCGCGCACCACCTCTCGCCAAGACCACCCCTGCTGCACGTTTGATTTGGCGGGTTTGACCGCTGCTTGAGTCATGGGTTACGATCCTCCCTACGCTGCTTTATCTGCCCACTCGCGTAGGCCATAATCAATTCTTGAGTCGCCTCGGCGCGATCCAGGATGGCGGCGACGCTGCCTTCGTGCATCACCACGATGCGGTCGCTCATGCCCAAGATCTCGGGCAGTTCGGACGAAATCATAATGATCCCCATCCCGGACTGGGCCAGTTGGCTCATCAAGGTGTGCACCTCGGCCTTGGCGCCCACGTCAATCCCTCGCGTCGGCTCGTCCATGATCAGCACTTTGGGCTGCGAGGCCAGCCACTTGGCCAGCACAACCTTTTGCTGGTTGCCGCCAGATAAAAACATGGCTTTTTGACGCAAGTGGGGGGTGCGAATGGAGAGCCGATCCACGTAATCGCTCGCTGTTTGCGCCATTTTGAGCTGATCCACCCAGCCGGCCTTGCTATGGCGATCCAACGTCGCCAGGGTGATATTCTCCAACACTGGCAACTTGAGCACTAACCCTTGCAGCCCCCGGTCTTCGGGCACCAGGCCCAGGCCGGCGTTTACTGCGTCGCTGGGCGAATTGAGCAGCACCGACTTGCCGTCCACCAGAATCTCACCGCCATCTTTAGCATCTACTCCAAAAAGCAATCGAGCCGTTTCGGTGCGCCCGGCACCTACCAGTCCCGCAAAACCCAATATCTCGCCGCGTCGCAACGTAAAGCTAACATCCTTTACCACCTTCTGGCGGGAGAGGTTACGCACCTCCAGTACTGGCTCGGCGATCTTGGCCGACTCTTTGTGAAAGATGTCGTCCAGGGTGCGGCCTACCATCATCTGAACGACGCGGTCGGTGGTGGCTTCAGCGATGGGCAACTCGCCCACTCGCTGGCCATCGCGCAGCACCACCACCCGGTCGGCCACGCGGAAAACCTCTTCCAGGCGATGCGTGATAAAAATGGTCGAGATGTTCTGCGCCTTGAGGCCGCGCACGATTTCAAAAAGTGTCTCCACCTCTTGTTCGCCCAGAGCCGCGGTCGGCTCGTCCATGATGATGATCTGGGCCTCCACCGCCAGGGCTTTGGCGATCTCCACCATCTGCTGCTGGGCGACTGAGAGGTCACGCACCAGCACCCGGGCCGACACTTGCGCTTTAATTCGGTCAAGCACACGCTGGGCCTCGGCCTCCATTCGCTGCCCATCCACGAACCCCAGGAAGCGGCCCAGCCCACCGGCACGCGGCTCGCGCGCGATAAAGATGTTGGCGGCGGCTGTCTGGTTTCGGGTGAGGTTGAACTCCTGATAAATGATAGCAATGCCGAGCTGCTGGGCGTGGTACGGACTTTCGATTTCCACCTCGCGCCCGCCGAGGACGATGCGGCCTGCGTCTTTGCGATAGGCGCCGCTGAGGATTTTCATCAGCGTGGACTTGCCGGCCCCATTTTCACCTACCAGAGCCAGCACTTCACCAGCGCGAACTTCCAGGTCCACCCTATCCAGCGCCTGGACGCCAGGGAAGGCTTTGGAGATGCCTTCCATGCGCAATACAATTTCTTCGCTCAAGATGCACTCCCTGATCCTGGATTGTCCCTAGACACCCTGTATAGGGTGTGCATTCTGTTCCTGCCGAAGCTATTATACACTAAATGTCCGCGTCCCTGCGGCTTGACGATTCATGAAGCCACCACAAGTAGCGGTTCAAGAGGTGCCCGGCACGCAAGTGC
>DAOTXX010000193.1:0-25356 GCA_034434835.1 Thermoflexales bacterium
CCGCTCCGTAGCGCGGCGAATTCATCGCCGCGCGAGCATGCCCAGTACGAGTTTCTGTCGTTCAACATGCCCGCCAACGGGCATGAGGTTCTCGCAATGACAGCCTGTGCGGTAGACTGGGCTGAGTAGTTACAACATTCTGACAGTCACGTCTGAGACGTGACCCACACTTTTGCCCCAAGCACCAAAATGATTTTTGTGGCATAATACGCTCCGTTCCCCTTTCACAGCCAAGGTCCCCACACGGGAACAGACTCGATTGATCCACCACGGCCCACGAAGGAAAAACTCACATTCGTGCTGCTTCGTGTCCCGGTGTGGAAGAAAAAGGGAGATGCATGAACACGACACGCGTTTTTAGCTCACCACAAAAAGTCAAAGACTGCCTGGGTGAACAGCAATATATCGCCAGCGACGAAATCGCGACGACGGTGTACCTGAGCCAGGAACTCGGCAAGCCGCTGCTCACCGAAGGTCCGGCGGGCGTCGGCAAGACCGAACTGGCCAAGGCGATTGCGGGAGCAATGGGCCGCGAACTGATCCGCTTGCAGTGCTATGAAGGTCTGGATGAAACCAAAGCGCTTTACGAGTGGGAATACGCCAAGCAATTGCTCTATACGCAGCTCTTGCGCGACAAACTGCAAGAAACGCTGACAGGAGCAACCAGCCTGGCTGCCGCAGCGGATAAACTCGCCGCCGAAGAAGACGTCTTTTTTTCGACGCGCTTTTTGCTTCAGCGGCCTCTGCTCAAGGCGATCCTCAGCCAAGAGCCTACGGTGCTGCTGATTGACGAGATTGACCGATCTGATGCCGAGTTCGAAGCATTCCTGCTCGAAGTGCTGAGTGACTTTCAGGTGAGCGTGCCCGAGATCGGAACGCTGGTGGCGGTGCACAGGCCCTTTGTCGTGCTCACCAGCAACAACACACGCGAGCTTTCCGAGGCGCTCAAGCGCCGCTGCCTCTACCTCTTTATTGATTACCCTTCGGTCGAGCAGGAGATGGCTGTCGTGCGGCTCAAGGTGCCGGAACTGGCGCCCAAGCTGGCGCGCCAGGCCGTCGAGCTGGTGCATCGTTTGCGCGCGGTTGATCTGCGCAAGTCGCCCAGCATCAGCGAAACGCTCGACTGGGCCAAGGCGCTCGTGTCGCTCAACGCCCAGAGCCTCGACCCCAAGACATTGGAAACGACACTGAGCGTGCTGCTCAAACACGAATCCGACTTGCAGCGGGTCAAGCAGCAAGCCCTCACTTCCCCTGACAGGCCGCGCCGTATGGATGACGACTTGAGCCAGTATCAGGTTCGGCGAAGGAATTGATTGTCATGCGTCATGCGTCAAACGTCATGACGTTTGACGCATGACGTTTGACTCGCGAGGTCATCCGATGGAAGAACGGATTCTCCAATTCATCTCCGCGCTGAGAGCAGGCGGCGTGCGGATCAGCCTGGCCGAAAGCGCCGACGCCTTCAACGCGGTGGATCGCCTGGGCGTGCAGGAGCGGGAGCTGTTCAAGCTCAGTTTGCGGGCAACCCTGGTCAAGGAAGCCCAGGACCTTTCGACGTTCGAGGAACTGTTCCCATTATTCTTTGATAGCACCGATCCGCCGCCGCTGATGAACCTGACGCAAGACCTCACGCCGGAGGAGGCGCGCATATTGGCGCAAGCCCTGCGCCAGTTCAGCGAGCACTTGCGCCAGATGTTGGAAAAGCTGCTGCGCGGGGAAAAGCTCAGCCAACAAGAGCTGGACGAGTTCGGCCAGTTGGTGGGCCTGCAAAACATCGGCGACCTGCGTTACCGCGATTGGATGACGCGGCGGCTGGAACAAGCCTTGCGCTTCCGTGAAGTCCAGCAGGCGATCCAGGAGCTTACGGAACTATTGGCCCAGATGGGCATGAGCAAAAAGCGACTCGAACAACTGCGGCGCCTCCTGCAGTCCAATCAGCAGGCGCTCCAAGAACAACTGCGCCAGTACGCGGGGCAACGCATCGCTGAAAATATGGCCGAGCGTCCTCATGAAGAAGGTCTTGAGGGATTGATGAACCGCCCCTTCAACGCGCTCTCCGATAGCGATATGGACAGGCTGCGCAAAGAGGTGCGCCGATTGGCCGCTGCGCTGAGGACGCGCGTGGCCCTGCGACAGAAGCGAGCCAAGACCGGCCAATTGGATGCCAAAGCGACGATCCGCGCCAACCTCAAGCATGGCAATGTGCCCATCGAGATCCGCCACCGCGACCGCAAGCTCAAACCCCGGCTTGTCGTCATCTGCGACATCAGCACCTCGATGCGCCATTGCTCCGAGCTGATGCTCAGCCTGATCCACGCGATGCAAGATCAGATCAGCAAGACGCACGCCTTTGCGTTCATTGACCACCTGGAATATATCACGCCGGACATGCAAAACCGCGATGCCAACCGAGCAGTCGCCGAGGTGCTGGAGCGGATGCCTTCGGGTTATTACAATACCGACCTGGGCGTGAGCCTGGAGATGTTGGCGCGCGAGCACCTGGACAAGCTAGACCGCCACACGACGTTCATCGTCGTCGGCGATGGGCGCAACAACTATAACGATCCGAGGTTGGATATTTTTCGAGACCTGGCGCGGCGGAGCCATCGCACGATCTGGCTTAACCCCGAAGTGCCCATGCTATGGGGCACCGGCGATAGCGACATGCTCAAGTACGCGCCGCTGTGCGACGTGATCCTCCAAGTCCAGACGCTGGCCGAACTCTCTGCCGCGGTGGACAAGCTGCTCATTCAAAAGTAGACCGCGGACCACCGCCTGGTCATTCTGACCCACGAGCAGAAAACTCTCGGTTGTCTTATCACGCTGAATGTGCTATTCTATAACCGTGAGGGACGAAAAGCTCAATCGTGACACGGTCCTGGTCTATCTGGATGGCGCACGTGAGGCGCTGCAGAGCGCACGCTACAATCTCGGCTGCACGACGTTTCTGGGCGCACATGGGTATCGCTAAAATGAAGACACTGGCTCACCTGACGCCTAATGAGCAGAGAGCTATCACCAAGTACGTAGCGCAAATACGCGACCGTTTCCCTGATCGCATTCTGACCGTCACGCTGTTTGGCTCCAAAGCACGCGGAGATGGCGATACTGAATCAGATATTGATTTGCTGGTGCTGGTAGATGTAGAGGATGACGACTTGCGCGACAAGCTATGGCAAATCGCCTCTGACATTTCCTTAGAGCATGGCATCGTGCTGTCCACACGGATATTTGCCCAGTCGCGCTGGACCGATACACGACAACCCCATCTTCCTCTGTACCGCGCTGTCGCTGCCGAAGGCATCCCTTTGGCGTTTGAGGAAACATCGGCGTAACCCTCGATGACTGGACGTTGGTCACAACTCCATAGCTGGGTGAACGAGCGCCGCGTCAAGGTCAAGGACGCGGCGATTAATGTCCGCCGAGCGTTTACGCTCGTCTGGCAGGCACACCCACCGTCGGCGCTGGCGATGCTGGGCTGCACCTTCGTCGGCGCGTTCCTGCCGGTGGGACAGGCCTGGGTGGGCAAGTTGATCGTGGACGGGGTGGTGAACGCGATCAACGCGCACGTCGGAGCGGAAGCGGGCCTGCGCGCCGTCCTGCCTTACCTGGCCGTCGAGTTTGTCCTGCTCGTGGCGCAAGCGGCCAACAGCCAGGCACGCTCGCTGGCCGAGCACGTTCTGCATGCGCAGATCAACCTCAACATCAACCAGCGCATCATCCGCAAGGCGCTTGAGCTTGACCTTTCGCATTTCGAAAACGCCGAATACTATGACAAACTCGAAAATGCCCGCCGCGAGGCCGACTGGCGCAGCCTGCAAATCGTCAACGGCGGGTTCTACATCGCCCAAAACATCGTCACATTGTTGTCGTATGCGGCGCTGCTCGTTCGATTCAGCCCGCTGCTGGCCGTCATTCTGTTCGCGGCGACGCTGCCCGCGTTCATCGCGCAGAGCCAGTTCGCCGAGCTGCATTTTCGCGTGCTCACCTGGCGCGCGCCAGAATCGCGCAAGCTGTCGTACCTCGAATATCTGCTCACCGACTACCACGCGGTCAAAGAGATCAAGCTATTCGGATTGGGCGAGCCGCTCCTGGGCCGCTATGCCAACCTGTTCTGGAAGTTTGTGAGCGAGGATCGCGCCATCGCGCAGAAACGCAGCCTGGTCTCGTTGGGCTGGGGCTTGCTCGCCACACTGACGTATTACGGCGCGTATGCCTGGATCGTCTGGCGCGCGGTGGGCGGCGTCATCACGCTCGGCGACATGACGCTCTACCTGGGCATCTTTCGCAGCAGCCAGAACCTGTTCGAGTCCATCTTTTACGGCCTCAGCGACCTGTACGAGAATGGCCTGTTCATGAGCAACCTGTTCGCTTTCCTCGAACTCAAGCCGCAGATGGTGATTGCGGCGCACCCGCGATCGGTGCCCAAAGCAATCCAGCACGGCATCGAGTTCCGCAACGTTTTCTTCAAGTACGACGGCCAGAACGAGTATGCACTGCGGGACGTGAGCCTGTGCATCCATCCCTGTGAAAAGATCGCGCTCGTCGGTCCCAACGGCGCAGGCAAGACGACGCTCATCAAGCTGCTCACGCGGCTGTACGACCCGACCGAGGGGCAGATTCTGCTCGACGGCGTTGACCTGCGCGAGTATGACCTGCGCGACCTGCGCCAGCAGATCGGCGTCATCTTTCAAGACTTTGTCCACTATCATCTGACGGCGGCGGAGAACGTTGGCTTTGGGCAGATCGAGGCCGTCGAAGATAGGCCGCGCATCGTGAGGGCGGCGCAAAAGAGCGGCGCCGATCCCGTCATCGCCGCGCTGCCGGAAGGATACGAGACGACGCTGGGCCGCTGGTTTTCCAAAGGGCGCGACCTTTCCGGCGGCGAGTGGCAAAAGATAGCTTTGGGCCGCGCGTTCATGCGCGATTGCCAGGTGCTCGTGCTCGATGAGCCGACCGCCGCGCTCGACGCGGAAAACGAGCTGCGCGTCTTTCAACAGTTCCGCGAGCTGACCTCGGACAAGATGGCCGTGCTGATCAGCCACCGCTTTTCGACTGTCCGCATGGCCGATCGGATTTTTGTGATCGAGCAGGGTCGCATCACCGAACGCGGCACGCACCAGGAGCTCTTGGCGCAAGGCGGGACGTACGCGAGGTTGTTTACCTTGCAGGCGGAATCGTATAAATGACGAATGGTAACTACTCAGCCCAGTCTACCGCACAATCTGTCATTGCGAGCCTGCCGAAGGCAGGCGAAGCAATCTCTGTGCTCCGATCGCTGAGATTGCTTCGTCGGCCCGCTTCGCGGGCCTCCTCGCAATGACGGCTGAGTAGTTACGACGAATGACGAACATCGCTATCACAGCTCGTGGAACGAGGCCGCAACGGCAACGCAAGACACACGTCAAAACGAACACCCCCTTTCGGGGGTGTTGTTGATTGTGCTGCCTGTCTATTGCCGCAAGACAATCGGCAAGTAAATGAAGCGAGGCACCAACTCGTAAGCGCCCATGTCATAGCCACTGCCCCAAGGACGAGTCACATTGTCCAGATCCCTGGGCAGGCCCGTTGCGCAGGCGTTGACGGCGGGCGAGCCAAGCCGTAGGTGATAGTTTTCGCCCGCGCCGGGTGACACGAACAACGGATTCACATTCGTGCCGACATTGCTGCTCTGGTCGATGTTGCACGTTCCGGTGAGCGGGCCGCTCGTTATCCAAAAACCGCCGTTCGTATTGCCCCAGGCGATGCTGTTCTTCGCAAAGCCCGTGGTGCTGCTTTGTGAATAGCCCGCGCCGTTCACATTGTTGGCCAGCGTGACGTGCGTCATGGTGACCGTACCGCCTTCGCTGCGGATGCCTGCGCCGAAATTCGTCGTGGAGGTGTTACTGTAGATGAGCGTGGTGTTGATCTGACCCACCGCGCCCATGCCCGCTTGATAGATTGCGCCGCCGCGCGCGGCCTGATTGCGGTGCAGGTAGGAATAGGTCAACGTCAGCGGGCTGCCGCTGGCATAGATCGCGCCGCCGTCACCGCTGTTGTTTGCATCACTGTCGGCGTGGTTGTTGACGAAGGCGCTGCACGGCCCCAGTTGTGGATTGCAGCCAGTGGCCTGTGGCGCGTTCGGATTAAGGCGATCGGCTTGCGGTGCAGCCAAGGCTGTGACATAGCTGGCGATGATCGAGAGCGTGGAGGTATAGGCCGCGATGGCACCGCCGTTGCCGGTCGCCTGGTTGTTGCGGAAGATGCAGTTGTCGGCGCTGAACGTGCTGCCGCTCAGGTAGACCGCGCCGCCGTCGCCGGCTGTGGCGGAGTTGCCGTTGTTGCTGCTCCCGAAGTCTGCTCCGTCACAGTTGACGTGCGGGCTGTTGCTGGCGTAAATCGCGCCGCCGTTGTCGGCGTGATTGACCCAGATTTGCGGGCGCGTTGTGACGTGATCGTCCAGCCACAGCCGCGATCCACCGCTCAGATAGAACACGCCGCCGTTGCCGTTGGCGCTGTTGGACGTAGCCTGGACTTGTCCATAAACGTCAAAGTAGGCGCCGTTGTTCGCGTAAGCCGCGCCGCCATCCCCACTGGTGGTGTTGGTGTTGAGATTGAGCGTTTGTCCACTGATGGCATACAACTGCACGGTGTCACTGTTGGCGACGTAGAGCGCGCCGCCGTGGCCGTTGGCCTGGTTGACAGCCAGATAACTGGCGCGGTCACCGCCCGCCGAAAAGTCGGCATCACCAGTACCGGTTACAGCGACAGCGCCGCCGTGGCCGCCGGCATGATTCCAGCGAAAGTCCCACCAGCCGGTGGCGTCCAGCGTGCCGCTGTCGAGGTAGATGGCGCCGCCGTGCGTGGCCGCGGTGTTGTACTGCAGCGTCGCATTGGAGATGTTGATGTCGGGTGTGGTGATGTTATAGGTAGCCGCGATCGCGCCGCCCTCGCCGTTCGTTGCCTGGTTGTTGACGAGCGACGATCCATTCGTGACGTTGAGAGTGCCGCCGTACAGCCGCACGCCGCCGCCGACGGTGCCGGCCGTATTGCTGATGATCTGGCTATTATCCAAGGTCACGGTCGCGTTGCGCACGTATAGACCCGCGCCGCGCCCATTGGAGGGATCCGGCGCAAAGTGACGCTCGATGCGGCTGTTGGTCAACGTCAGCACACTGCCCGCGTCTACCAGCACGCCGCCGCCGTATGTGTACGTGGTTGACTGGAACGTGTTGCTGCTCACGACTGTGTTGTTGAGCAGCGCGTGTGTGTTGTTGGCAAGATACAGGCCTGCGCCTTCGTGACCGCTGGGGCCAAGCAGGTTAGGCAGGTTAGCGCCCGTGCCGCCTACTGTCGCGTTGGTCAGGGTGACTGTGCTGTTCGCGGCATAAAGGCCGCCGCCAGAACTTGTCGCGCGATTGTTAATGATGCTGCCGGAAAAGTCGATGGTGCTCGTGATAGCGTAAATACCGGCGCCGCGCACCGCTTCATTGTACAAACCCGTGGCTTCCTGGCCGATGCTGGACGCCGTGCCATGCAGGGTGCTGTTGTTCGTCAGATACAGGCCGCCGCCATTGTTCGCGGCCGTGTTATCTCTAAAGGTCGCAGTAGTCAGATTGATCCGTGCGTTGTCAGCATAGATCCCGGCGCCGTCGTAAGCGGTGTTGCCAAAGTAGACGAACACATTGTTCGTCAGCGTGACCGCGCCGTTGTCCGTGACTTGAATGCCGCCGCCTTTACCTGTGGCAGCCGCGGCCTGGTTGCCGTACACATCGGCGGCATTCAGAGCCAGGTGCCCACCGGGCACCGAGAAACCTCCGCCATTCGGAGCGCAATTGTCGTAGATGTCGGAATCGTTGCTGTAGCCAAAGAACTTACCCCAGACGCGCACGCCACCGCCATCGGACTGGCCCGTGTTGTCATGCACCTCCGATCCGTTCGTGATCGTCACAGCAGTGCCGGTGTCGAGCCAGATGCCGCCGCCATAGTCGCCGTGATTATTGAAGACATCGGTATTGTCGAGTGTGACCTGGCCGTTTCCACCAACGTCAAGGCCGCCGCCCGTATCGCTGCCCCATGCGACTTGCAGATTGTGCAGCCGGGTCGTGCCGCCCAGAATATCGATCGTGCTGCCCGATCCGGCGCTGCCCTCGATACGCGTTGTGTCCGCACCGGTGGCCGTGCACGTGTTGTTGTAGCCGCCTTCGATGGTGATGGCTTTGCCCGCCGTGATGTTCACATTTTCGAAGTACACGCCGGCGGCCACACGGATCGTGTCGCCATCGTTCGCGGCGTTGACGGCTTGCTGGATCGTGCCATACGCGCACGCACCATTGATGCCCACCCGATCGATCCCGCCCACTTCATCGGCGCCCATATCATACGGCGCGGCGGCCGTCGTTCGCACGATCGGGCGCAGTTCGTTCTCAAAGTCCGGGCCTGAACCGCTTACACAGCGATCGATCACAGGGCTGGTGTTTTGCAGGTGATAGTCCTGACTGCCCGACGCCACAAAGAGCGGATTGACGTTGAGGTTGGTCGAATTGCCATAGCCGCCTTGAATGTCTGAATAGGTGACGTTCTGACCAGTCGCGTCAATGCTGCTGCTATGCCCCCAGACGATGGAACAGCCCAACGTCAGGCTGCCGCCGCTGATGCCGATGGCCTGGCCGGTGCTGGCGCCGCCCGCATCGTTATAGGCGATGGTATTGCCAGAGCCGGACAGGGTGGCAGAGCTGATCAGCCGGATCGCATCGCCGGTTCCACTGGTGGCATTGTTGCGCGCAAATACACTGTTATTGGCGTACACGCCGCTGCCTGTCGCGTACACACCGCCGCCCAGATTGGCGGTGTTGTTCTCGATAAAAGTGTTATCCAGGTAGACATTGCTCTGGATGGCATAGATGCCGCCGCCATACATACTGGTCGCCGTGTTGTAGCTCAACTGAGTGCAGCGCACGCTGGAACAGGCATAGCCGCCCAGGTCCATATCCACCGACGAGCCATTGGTAGCATATATCCCTCCGCCATAGTCATCGGCAGTGTTGTAACGGATAGACGCCTTGTCGCCGTACAGGTTGCTGTCATCGAGGTAAGCACCGCCGCCAGAGCCAGAGCCATCGGTTCCCGCATCATTGTTGTATAGATCGGCTTCGTCGTCCAGGTTGACCGTGCTGCCTTGAGCATAGACGCCGCCGCCGTTACCGGTCGCGGTGTTGCTGTCGATCTCAGAGCAGGAGCCATTCATAGTCAGAGTGCTGGTGATCAAGTACGCGCCCCCGCCGTCGATCGCGTCGTTGCTGTAGATGTCGGAGCAATCGGCGAGTGAGGCCGTGCCTTCACGCAGATACAGCCCGCCGCCCAGGCCGCTGCCGCTCAAGGCAGTGTTATTGTCCAAGTCGGCGGAAGAGGGCAGTTCCAAGGCGGGCGCGATGCCCTCTTCTTTCGTCGCATAGACGCCGCCGCCCAGCGGCGCAGCGTTGTTGTAGATGTTGGTGTTCGTGAACGTGGCGCGTCCGCCAAATAGCCGCACGCCGCCGCCAAAGGCGGTCGCCGTGTTGCTGTAGACGTTGACGTTTGTCCCCACCAGTTGGGCATTCAGGCCAACCCAGATGCCCCCGCCCCAATCGCCTGTGTTGGAATAGACATCCACGTTGGTCAGGGTGAGCAAGCCGGTGCCATCGCCCCACGCAAAGCGGATACCGCCGCCTTCGAAGCCAGTGTTGCCGCCCGTCACGTTCAGGTTTTGCAGCGTGACGGTCAGGCTGCGGTTGACGATGATCGCCGAGCCGCTGGCATTGCCGTTGATCGTCGTGCGCGCGGTGGAGCCGCTGGCGCAGCCATTGTAGCCGCCTTGCAGCGTCAGGTTCTTGTTGACGGTGAGATTCTCCGTGAACGTCCGCCCGCCTTCAATCAACAGGCGATCGCCGGGACTTGAGGCGGTGATCGCGGCGGCGATGGTGGCATACGTGCAGCCGTTGCCCACAGTGCGATCGGCCGCGGGCGCGGCTGGACTCGATGGTGGGTATTGGGTATCGGGGATTGGCGATCGGCCTTCTTGCGAAACGTCGTGTCGAATGAAAGCGCGAGCGCGGTTGGCGGCTTCAACGGCCTGTTGTGCCTGCACGGCTGCGGCCTCCTCCTCCGGGGTGATGGGCCGGGTGGGCGGGGGCGGCGGGGCAGACCGGGATAGATGCTCGTGCGCCTTCTGGATCTCGTCCATGGCCAGGTCGAGCGCGCGCCCGGTCAGCCTGGTTCGCAGCGCCAGGACGGCTTCTGGCCCGGCGTTGCGCGCGGCCTCGATCAGCTCTAACGCCTCGCGCGCCTGGCGTGCTTGTGCTTCTGTCTGCGGGCCGGCCAGTCGAGCTTCCAACGCGCGTTGCCATTGTTCGCCAGCAGTGAGGGGCTCGGCTGTCACGGCGGGCACGGCCGCCTTCGGCGTGTCTTCTCCCTCGCCGACCTCTGGGCCCTGCGCTTGCGGCAGCGACAACGCCATCAGCGTCCCATCCACCTTGGACTGGCATACGCCCAGGTTGAGCGGCTTGCAGCCCTCGCAGACCAGCGTGTAATCCTGCGGCCCTTGCGGAACAGTCGTGCCCTTGACGCGCACCAGCCATGTGCCGATCTCGGGCGTGGGCGCTTCGACCTGTTCCTGGTTATTGCGATTATCTGTGCCGCGCGTGGCATTGTTGGCCGGGTTGGCCGGATCGAGTATCCACGGTCGCCAGATCGTCCCGCTGGGAGAGACAAGTTCCAGGTCGAGATTGTTGATCAGCGTGGGATTGGCATTAAAGGTCGCTTCAAAGTCATCCCATGCCAACGTCACTTTGGCCGGCACGGTGTTGGTGGGGACGATAAAGTAAAAGACATCCACTTGACCGGCCGAGACGTTGTCTTGCCGGAACGCCTTGCGCGAGATCAAGTCAACCGCGGCCTGGATGTCCACCTGCCCATAGCCCCACTGGTAATCCGGGCCGGGGTTGCCCAGGTCGTCAGCGGTGTGCATGAGGATGGCTTTGGCCGTGGACGGCCAAAAGTTGCCGGTAGTGTTGTACACGGCGCGATAGTGCTGCAGCATCAGAGCGATACTGCCCGCGACGGCGGGCGTGGCCATCGAGCAGCCGCACATGACCGTGTACGAGTTGGCGGGATTGTTGTCGGTGGACTTGATGCCAAAATCGCCGGTCGTCTGGCAGCCGCCGGCAACAATGCTGGGCTTGATACGCCCGTCGTCGGTGGGTCCCCAGGAACTAAAGCTGGCGATGGTATTGTTGTTTGTATTCGATGCGCCAACGTGGATAGGATTTTTGGCGGCTGCAGGCGGCGAGATCGAATTGTAGGTATTGCTACAGGAGTATGGACTGTTGCGCTCGTTGCCGTTGCACCAGGTCGAGATGTATTTATCGCCAAGGCCGACGGTGCTGTTGCCGCCGCGCGCCATCTGATCCACCAGGACTGACGTTGTGCCATAGTTGCCCATCAGCCAGCAACTCGTCGTATAGTTTTTGTAAACGTTAGAGGTCAGGCTGGCGGTGCCCAGGTCGGCGCCATACGAGTTTTGCGCGGCGGCCCAGTCGGCTTCGATATCGCCGGGGTTGTCGTAGAAAAGGTACCCAACGCCGTTCCACTGGTAGCCATACGAGAACAGGTCAACATTGGGGGCCATGCCGCGCCACTGGAATGCCGCGCCGCCCTGGTCTGCGCTATTGGCCCCGCTTCCCCCGACCGTGCCGGCCACGTGCGTGGCGTGTTCGCTCACGCCAGAAGCGTCGCCTGCGCCAATCGTCAAGCGCGTGCCAAAGTCTGTATGCGCGCCGGCCTGACCACCATCGTACACCAGCACATCAATGCCGGTGCCATCCAGGCTGTAGGGAGCGGCCTGCACGGTGTCCACGCCGATCTGCTGGCGAATGCCGTCGTTGCCCTCGTCCAGCGCGGGCCCGGCCGCTTCGATCCACTGGACAGCATCTTGCGCAGCCAGAGCGCGCACGTTCGCGCTGGGCATTTCGGCTACCAGCAGGTTGATACCTTTGACCTCGCCCACAACCTTGCCGCCGTGCGCCGCCACTAATTGGCGGCCTGTGTCGAGCGTCTCGTCCAGGTGCATCGCCACGTACACCGCTGCCGTTCCATCCGGCGCAAGGTTCCACGAACCCCATTTGCCGTCGCGAATAGCGGGATCGAGCTTGTCTTCGACCGTCAGCTCACCTGCCCACGTCACGCCGGGCAACTGCATCGCGGAGGCCGGGTTATTAGCCGGCACGGATGCGATCCACGCATAGTCTGGCACATACGCTAACAGCTCTAGCCCACGCGCTTTGAGCTCGTCCTTGGCCGCCTGGCGCGGGATGAAATCGAGCTGGACGAGAATGTGGATGCGCCCTCGATCCGCGCGCAAGAGCTTTTGAAGCGACGCGAGATCGGATTGGCCCGGCTGAAACTCGCGCGATTTGAGATGGATCATGTGTGGGGTAGGCGGCGCAGGTGGCGTTGAAGGCAATGCCTCGACCGTCGGCACCTTATCTTCCGGCGGCGGGGGATCAGCCGCTGTACTGGCCTGGCTCATTTCCATCGCAGGCTGGATTCCCAACATCGCCAGCAGCAAACTCAGAATGAGGACAAGGCGCGGCAGGGAGAAAAGCTTGAGCGAATACATGGCGATCTCCTTTCCTGATTGCGCAGATGACCATCATGGGCGATTGTCAAAGATGAACGTGCCCAATAAGTGGGAAATGGGCGAGGAACAGAAAAGATAAGGTAAGGATCGCTACAAACGAATCACTGGATCAACTGATTGCCCACCCGCAAGATACTATAGCACAAGTCTTGGGACATGTAAACAGGACTGTGCTACCGGGGAGCATTTCAGTTTGGGGGCGAACTTGCGCTGCCCTTTGTCATTGCGAGCCGCGAAGCGGCGAGGCAATCTCAATGTAGCGGGTGAGATTGCTTCGCAAGGTATCGTCTGCGCTGCAAGCGGAATCATACAAATGACCGCTGATAACAGACCGCATATGCTCAACGACGATCCGTGGTTGGCGACCTGCGCTCTGTTGCCCTTTGGGCCTGAGCGGATCGCCGAGATGACTTTTTGGCACACCTGCGATAAACACGCCTGCAAATACTGAAGCGCCACTTTGGCCCACAACAGTGTGGATCACGAGCTATGCGGGTCGCGCCAAACAGCTATCGCCCTGGCCTGCGACCGGTGGGGGCGTATCGCGAAGGCGCAAGCCCCTACGGCGTGATCGGCAACGCCTCCGAGTGGGTGGCCGACTGGTACAACTGGAGCGATTACGCCAACATGCCGACGCGCAACCCGCTCAACATCGCGCCGCCGTGGAATCACGTCGCGCGCGGCAGCCCCTGGCATGATCCGACCGGCAACGTGGCCTGGACGCAGACCATGAGCCACTGCCCGGCGCGCAACTCGTCGCACGAGACGCGCGACCCTCGCACCGGCTTTCGCTGCGCACGGTCGCTGCCCCAAGTTTGCGCCTTTTCCACAGCCGAAGGTATAATTGACTCGCCCTCAAGCGTCCTACAGGAGTGGTCCATGCTCCAATCCATGCTGACCGAAGCACAGGCCAATTTGCTGCGCGATGAAAAAGCGGCGCTGGCCGAAATCCGCCTGGCGCTCTCGGAGCTTGACGCGCCGCGCGAATCGCTCGACACGCTGCAGCAGGCCATCTTGCAACTGGACGAGCTATTTCTGCTCGTCGTCGTGGGCGAGTTCAACTCAGGCAAGTCCGCGCTTATCAACGCGCTGCTCGGTGAAAATATCTTGCCCGAAGGCGTGACGCCGACCACCTCTCGCGTGACGCTGGTCAAGTGGGATGAGCACATCGCAGAAAAGATCGTGGACCAAAATTTCAGCGTGTATACGCACCCGCTGGCCTTGTTGCGCGAGATCAACATCGTGGACACGCCCGGCACCAACGCCGTCATCCGTCACCACGAGCGCCTGACCGATGAATTCGTGCCGCGCAGCGATCTCGTCTTGTTCGTCACCTCCGCCGATCGGCCGATGTCGGAAAGCGAGCGACAATTCCTCGAGCGCATCCGCGCCTGGGGCAAAAAAGTCGTCATGACGCTCAACAAGATTGACATTCTGGAAAACGAAGCGGCCCAAAACGAGGTACGCGATTTTGTGCTCAAGCATGCGCAGCAGGCGCTCGGCTCGACGCCCGAGTTCTTTGCGGTCTCGGCGCGGCTGGCCCAGGCGGCCCAGGCCGAACCCGATCCGGATCAGCGCGCTCAGTTGCGCCGGGCCAGTCGCCTGGATGAGCTGGCGAGCTATATTCACACCACACTCGACGATGCGGCCCGGCTGAGGCTCAAGTTCGAGAGTCCGCTGGGCGTGGCCGAGTACATTGTCCATCAGGTGCAAGCGGACATATCTGAGCAGGCCAGCGCCTTGAACGAGGACAAGGAGACGGTCAACGCCGTCGAATCGGTGATCGTCGCTTACGAGCAAGAGCTGAAAAGTGAGCTTGGCCCGCGCCTGGCCGAAGTCGAAAACATCCTGAGCCGCCTGCAAGCGCGCGGGCTGGACTTTTTCGACAGCACGATCCGCCTGACCCGGATCGCAGATCTGGCGCGCGGTGACCGCGTGCGTGCGCAATTCGAAAAGCAGGTGTTGGCCGACGTGCCGCAGCAGATCGAAGAGCGCGTCCAGCGTATGATTGACTGGCTGGTGGACAAGGACTTGCGCCAATGGCAGCAGGTGATGACGTACCTGCAACGACGGCAGGCGCGCTATGCCGATCAGATCGTCGGTCAGAGCGGCACGCAGTTGGACCTGCGCCGCCGCGCGCTCATCGAATCGGTCGGCAAGACCGCCCAGACGATCGTCGAAACCTACGACCGCAACCAGGAAGCCAGCGAGCTGGCCGCGCACGTCGAAATGGCGGTGGCGCAGGTTGCGCTGATCGAGGCCGGTGCTGTGGGGCTGGGCGCGCTGGTCACGTTCCTCATCACCTCGTCCACGCTCGACATCACGGGCATCCTGGCAGCGGGCGCGCTGGCCGTCGTCGGCTTGTTCGTCATTCCCTACAAGCGCAAACAAGCTAAAGAACGTTTCAAAGAAAAGATGGAGACCCTGCGCATCAAATTGCTGGATGCACTCACCACGCAGTTCAATCACGAGGCCGAAAACGATATCACGCGGATGAAGGAAGGCATCGCGCCCTACACGCGCTTTGTGCGCGGTGAACTGGAGCGCGTGGACCAGGCTTTACGTCAGATCGAGGGATTGCTCCAGCGTCTCTCGGCACTGAGAGCCAGGCTACAGCGGATTTGAACCACCAGACCCTTGAGGTCTCGGAGACCTCAAGGGTCTTTACGCAGCGAATGGAGCGCATGGACGACAAACGCATGACGCCGATGCTGGCGCAGTATCGGCAAATCAAAGCCCGCTTCCCCGACGCGATCGTGCTGTTCCGCCTGGGCGACTTTTACGAGACGTTCGAAAACGACGCCAAAACCACCGCGCGTGAACTCGAACTCGTCCTGACCTCGCGCTCGTTTTCCAAAGACGTGCGCCTGCCGATGGCGGGTGTCCCGCATCACCATGTCCAATCCTATATCGCCAAACTGATTGACAAAGGCTACAAAGTCGCGGTCGTCGAGCAGCTCGAAGACCCCAAGAAGGTCAAGCGACTGGTCAAGCGCGACGTGATCCGCGTCATCACGCCCGGCACCGTCGTCGAAGACGCGCTCCTGCAAGCCAAGAACGAGAACTATTTGGCGGCGATCGTGCGCGGCTCCCCTCTCCTGCGCGCGGGGGAAGCGGGGATGGGGATCGGCCTCGCACTGGTTGACCTTTCCACAGGCGAATTCGCCACGACGCAGGTCGAAGGCACAGACGCGGACGCGAAACTATTCGACGAATTGCAGCGCGTCCAACCCAGCGAATACGTCCTACCGCCTGCTCTCATCAACGACGCAGCCTTTACCACGCGCCTCAAAGCGATCCGTCCTGCGCGGCTTTCGCCCATCGAAGCCTCGGCCTGCGAGATCGAAACAGCCCGGCGCGCTCTACTCGAGCAGCTCAAAGTCTCGACGCTCGATGCCTTTGGCTGCGAGCATCTGCCGCTGGCCATCGCAGCAGCCGGCGCGGCGCTGCATTACCTCAAGAGCAACCAGCCTACTCCTACCCTCCCTCGTGGAACGGGGGAGGGTCGGGGTGAGGGCGCGCTTCTGCATCTCAATCACCTCTGGACGTTTTCGCTTTCCGATTACATGACGCTCGACGCAGCCACACGCCGCAACCTGGAACTGACCGCGTCTCTGCACGCGGACGGCAAATCGCCGCGCAGTTTGTTCGGCGTGCTCGACCAGACCGTGACGGCGATGGGTGCGCGGATGCTCAAACGCTGGGTGCAGCAACCACTGCTCGACCTGGCGCAAATCCACGCGCGGCTCAACGCGGTGGACGAACTCGTCCGCGATGCATTTCTGCGCGAGGACCTGCGCCGACTACTCGACGGCCTCTATGATGTCGAGCGGCTCGTGGGACGCATCGGCTTTGGCAATGCCAGCGCGCGCGATCTGATCGCGCTCAAACGCGCGCTCGTGCGCCTGCCGCAGATCAAGACGCAATTGGTAGAGGCAACCCTCGCGGTCGCCCAGACAGAGCCGCAAGGGCTGCCCCTACTGCACAGTCTCGGACACAACCTCGACGAACTCCAAGACGTATTCGCGCTGATTGACAGCGCGATGGTAGACGACCCGCCGATCTTTGTCCGCGAAGGCGGCCTCATCAAACGCGGCTACGATGCAACGCTGGATGATTTGCGGGCACAAGCCTCCAGCGGCAAGCAATGGCTGGCCGATCTCGAAGAGCAGGAACGCCAGCGCACTAGCATCAAAAATCTGCGCGTGCGCTACAACCAAGTGTTTGGCTTTTTCATCCAAGTGCCGCGCAGCGCAGCCAAGCTCATCCCCAACGATTACGAGCGCCGCGCGACGATCACGCATGCCGAACGCTACGTCACGCCCGAACTCAAAGCGCAAGAAGCGCACATCCTCGCCACGCAAGATCGCATCAAGGATTTGGAGTACGATCTGTTTGTCCAGGTGCGGAGCGAGGTGGCCCGTCACGCCGCTCGATTGCAGAGCGCAGCGCGGATTCTGGCGCAGTTGGACGCGTTGTGCGCGCTCGCTCAAGCGGCTGCACGCCATGGTTACACCAAGCCCCTCGTGGACGACTCGGACGTGATCGAAATCCGCGAGGGGCGACATCCCATCGTCGAGCGATTCCTGCCGGAAGGCGAAAGCTTTGTCCCCAACGACGTGCGCCTCGATCACGACTCGCAGCGCGTGCTCATTCTCACCGGGCCGAACATGTCGGGCAAGAGCGTGTTTGTGCGGCAGGTCGCGCTGATCGTCTTGATGGCGCAGATCGGCAGCTTTGTCCCAGCCCGTTACGCGCGCATCGGCCTGACCGACCGCATCTTTACGCGCGCGGGCGCCAGCGACGACATCGCGCAGGGCCGCTCGACTTTCCTGGTCGAGATGAGCGAAGCGAGCCACATCTTGCGCCACGCCACGCCGCGCAGCCTGATCGTGCTCGATGAAGTGGGACGCGGCACTTCGACTTACGACGGCATCTCACTGGCATGGGCGATTGCGGAAGAGATCTATAACGTCACCGGCGCGAAAACGCTGTTCGCCACGCACTATCACGAACTGACGCGCCTGGAAGAGAGCTTGGGTGCGGGAGTCAAGAACTATACCATGGCCGTGCGCGAGCGCGGCAATGAGATCGTGTTCCTGCGCCAGGTGATTCCGGGCAGCGCGGCCAGGAGCTTTGGGATTCACGTGGCGCGGCTGGCGGGGGTGCCGGAGCGCGTGATCGGACGAGCGGAAGAGGTGCTGGAAAGATTGGAGGAAAGCCGGGATACTGACAGGGTGACAAGGAGACAAGGTGACAAGGTGACATTAGCTGTGGATGAACATGGACTGGTGCGGGAGGAACGCGCGATGTACGACGCGCGGGTCGAGACGTGGCGGAGTATCTTGCAACAATTGATAGCCGTGGACATTGCGAACATGACGCCGCTGCAGGCGCTGAATCTGTTGAACGAAATGCAGGTGATGGTCAAGGAGTCAGGCGGTCGCTTGGTCGGATAGTCAACGTCAAATCGCACGGCGCTGTTCAAATCAGGAAGGGAGTACACTTGTCACATCTGCCGGACACGCAGCAATACTATGCCGCCTATGAAGTCAACGGCGTCTACACTCCGCTGATCCAATACATGCAAGTACATGGCGGCGACCTTGACCTGATACGTCGAGGGATGCAAGCTTGTAAGCTGCCCGAGGCTTTGCAAAGAGACGTACTCAACCAACTCCAGCAAGGAACGGTCACCAAGTCGAATGGTCATATAGTCGCATAACCATCCATCTGCCATCAGCTATCAGCCATGAACCTCATCCACATCCTCGATCAATCCATCGCCGAGCGCATCGCCGCGGGCGAAGTCGTCGAGCGGCCCGCTTCGGTCGTCAAGGAGCTGATCGAAAACGCGCTTGATGCAGGCGCCAAAGCCATCTCGGTCGAGATCCGCGAAGGCGGACTGGCGCTCATCCGCGTCAGCGACAACGGAGGCGGCATGTCGCGCGCCGATGCGCCGCTGGCCGTCGAACGCTTTGCCACCAGCAAGATCGCCACAGCGGACGATCTGAACGCCATCCGCACGCTGGGCTTTCGCGGCGAGGCGCTGCCTGCCATCGCCAGCGTCTCGCAGTTGGACATCCTGACGCGAACGCAGGATGAGATCGAAGGCACGCGCGTGCGCGTGGAGCATGGAGAAAAAAGAGTCGAGATTGCTGGCGCGCCGGTCGGCACGCAGGTGACCGTGCGCAACTTGTTCTACAACGCGCCGGCGCGGCGCAAATTCCTCAAATCGCCGACGCGCGAGACCGAGCTGATCCAAAAAACGCTTTTGACTTATGCGCTGGCCTACCCGCCCATTGCCTTTCGGCTCGTCGTGGACGGACGCGAGACGATCCACCTGCCGCCGGCGCAAGGCCTGGCACGCATCGGCGCCGCCTGGGGACGCGACGTGGCGGCCGAGATGGTCGAGGTGAACACCACGAGCATTGACTTGCGCGTGCACGGCTTGATCTCACGGCCCACGCTGGCGCGCTCCAGCCGCGGATGGCAAATGTTCTACGTCAACGGCCGTCCGATCCGTTCGGGCCTGCTCGCCGTGATGCTGGAGCGTCCCTACGTCGGACGACTTCCGCCCAATCGCCACCCGCTCGCCGTGATCCACATTGACCTCGACCCGCGCTGGGTGGACGTGAACGTGCATCCGCGCAAGGCCGAGGTGCGTTTTGCCCAGGAGCGCGCGATCTATGGCGCGGTCACGCAAGCCGTCGAACAGGCGCTGCGCGGATTTCCGCTGACCGTCCAGCCGGGCCAGACGGATTGGTCATTTGCCAATGTCACGGAAGAGCCAGTCACACTTGCCCTGCATGAACCGGGCGCCGATTACTACGTTGGGCCGTGGCGAGCCGTGGGGCAAATCCACAACACCTACCTCCTCGCGCAAAGCGCAGACGGCCTGGTGATCGTGGATCAGCACGCCGCCCAAGAGCAAGTCTTTTACGAACGGCTGACGGCGGAGAGCGGAGGTCGGAAGTCAAAGGTCGGAGGTCAGATAGAGTTGATGCCGAAGGAGGCTGCGCTCGTCAAGGAACACCTCGAGGAATATCAGTCGCTTGGGATTGAGATAGAAGCTTTCGGCGAGAACACCTTCCGTGTGATGGCGCTGCCAGATTTCATCTCGCTCAGTCCGTTGGAACTCGTCACGGCTCTGGTGGAGGAACACGAACGCAACCGCGCGCTCGAAGGTGACGCGCTGCGCGACCGGCTCGCCTCCAAGGCCGCTTGCCTCAGCGCGATCAAAGCCGGCGATGCTCTGAACCTGGATCAGCAGCAGGCGCTTTTGGACGAGCTGACTCAGGTCTATTCTCCGGCGACCTGTCCCCACGGTCGTCCGGTGTTTGTGATGGTGCGCCTGGAAGAACTGGACAAGAGATTTTTGAGACGGTAAGCTCAATGGACACGCACACTCATCGCACCAAGCTCACTCCTCCTCGCCTTCACCGCCGGGTGCTGATTCGCCCGGCATTGATCGCCCGGCTCTTCGAGTCGCTCGATTACAGGCTTACGCTCGTGCAAGCCGGCGCCGGTCACGGCAAAACGACCGCGCTCGCTTCGCTGAGCATGAGCGACTCACGCCGCTGTGCCTGGTACAGCCTCGATGAGACCGATAGTGATCCGCAACAGTTTCTTTCGTTTCTGATCCAAGCGTTCTACTTGAAATGGCCCGATCTTTCCCAAGCGCCCTGGGCGGTTCTGCAAGAAGCTGGCAGCGCAGGTGACTCTGGGCAGTGGATGCAGGTGGTGGATGCGTTGATCAACGCACTGACCGATGCGCTCCACGAACCAGCCTGGCTGATCGTAGATGATTATCACTGCGTGGCGGCGTCCCCCAAGGTCAACGCGCTGATCGAGCGATTCATCACCCTCCTGCCACCCAATTTGCACGTGATCCTCGCCTCATGTCAACCATCCGACTTTCCGAGTCTCGACTCGTGGCGAGCCAAAGGCCAGGTCATGGAGATCGGCCAGCCAGAGCTGGCCTTTCAGCCGGCCGAGATTGACGCGCTCTTTCGCAACGCCTACGGGATGCCGCTGGCCCCGGGGCAAGTGGCAGCACTGGCCGACAAAACCGGGGGGTGGCCGATCGCTTTGCAGCTCGTGTGGCAAGGCTTGCGCGACGATAAGGGAAACAGCGCCGCTTTACTTGCCCCAGACCCGGCAACGTCCGGCGCGCTGTTCGAGCATCTGGCCCGCGAGGTACTCGACCGTCAGCCGCCTGACGTGGCCGAGTTTCTGCGCGATACGGCTGTGCTGCGGGAGCTGACCCCAGAAGCCGCTGACGCAGTTACCCGATCGAACGGCAGCGCGGCCATGCTCGAACGGCTGCATGAACTTGATCTGTTCGTCATCGCGCTTGGCCAGGGCCACTATCGCCATCATCAGCTCTGGCGCGACTTTTTGCGTGAACACCCGGACGCTGAACCAGAGTGGACACGTGAGCGGCATCGCCGCGCGGCCAAATTCTTTCACGCCCGACATGATCTCGAACAGGCTATCTATCACTGGCTCGCCGCCGACGACTTTGGCCAAGCCGCTGCCGAAATCGAGCGCGCGGGCGACCTCTACTTGAGAACTGGCCGACTACAGACGTTAGCGACGTGGATTGAGGCGATCCCACCCCACGTGCGGGCCGAGCATCCACACCTGCAGGCTTACCTCGGTGATGTTTATCGCCTGCGCGGTCGCTTTGACCAGGCCCTGGCTTGGTATCAGCAAGCTGAGTTGGTCTGGCGCGCGCGCGACGAAGCCGCCGGCATCAGTCAGGCTCTGCATGGGCAGGCCATGGTCTATCTCGACACACTTCATCCGGCTCAGGCCGAAGACTTGCTGCGAGAGGCCTGGCGACTGGTGTGCCGCGCGGAGGATCGAGCAAGCCGCGCACAGATGTTGGAGCAGGTGGCCGAACAAAAACTCTACATGGGCAGGCCGCACGAGGCCCAAGCTCTACAAGCTGAGGCACGCGCCCTGCGCGACGAGGTGCCCAGCGAGGATACCTTGAGCGCGCACATCAAGCTGCGCACCGGCCAGCTCGACGAAGCACGGCGCATCCTGGAAGGATGGGCGCAGACCGAACGCGCCGCAGCCGGGCACGACCAGGCTCATCCGCCGCGCGCGCACCGCGAAGCCGTGCTCATCCTTTCGCTCATTCACTCACTTCAGGGCCAGGCCGAGCCAGCCTTGGCGCTCGCGCAGGCCGGCATCGCCATTGGTGAGCTGAGCGACTCGCCGTTCGTCACCGCCGTCGGAAACATCCGACTGGGCCACGCCTGGCAACTGCGATCAGCCCCTCGGCCTGCCGAAGAGGGTCAGGGCGAGGGACGCGACCAGGCCGTCCGCTGCTATCAAACTGCCCTCGCCCTGAGCGATCAACTCGCCGTGCGCCGCATCCGTGCTGAAGCCATGTGGGGACTGACGCGCGCCTATGGCTTCCTGGGCGATCTCGAATCCGCTCGCCGCGCGTCCCAAGAAGGCGTCAAGACCGGACGCTGGGCGGGCGACCCGTGGATCACGGCGCTCACCGAGCTAATGTTGGGCGCCAGTAGTGTGCTTGTGGGACAAACTCTAGAAGCTATCGAGATCCTTTGGCGTGTGTTGATGGCATTTCGCGACTGCGGTGATAGCTTTGGACGCGCGGCCACACGTTTATGGCTGAGCCTGGCTTACCACGAGTTGAGACAAAACGAACACCTGGCATCCTGCCTCCAAGAGCTGCTCGCGCTCTGTGAGACGCGCCGTTACGACTATCTTCTCAAGGCTCGGACGCTGATCGGGCCACCTGATCCGTGTCGGATTGTCCCACTGCTGATCGAAGCGCGCGAGCGCCACGTTCGGCCTACGTACGCCGCTCGATTGCTGGCCGAGATCGAATCGCCAGAGTTCAGAGATCATCCCGGACACCAACTGTGCGCCTAGCAGCCTCTCGGAGAGTTGATAGTTTCCACTGAAAGTGGTGGCGTCAGAAACCCGTTTTCTCCGAGAAAACGGGTTTCTCCGACAGTCTCCTAGACGCGCAGCAAGGCCGATTGGGAGAATGAGCTTTTGACAAACCCGGAACACACAAGGACAGCATGTGCGGTAGATAAGGCCGAGTAATCACGTTTGGGTGTTCCTGGTGTTCTTTTGTGGCCAAAGGCTGCGTTATGCACATTGACTTGAATTGCGACATGGGCGAAAGTTTTGGCGCGTACACCATCGGCGCGGATGCCGAGATCATGCCCTACGTCACTTCGGCCAACATCGCAGCGGGCTTTCACGCGGGCGACCCACAAGTGATTGACCGGACGGTCGCGCTCGCGGTCCGGCACAGCGTGGCCGTGGGCGCGCATCCGGGTTTGCCTGATCTGGTTGGCTTTGGCCGCCGGGACATGGCCTGCACGCCGGACGAAGTCGAGGCGATGGTTTTGTATCAGGTGGCTGTCGTCGCGGGCTTTGCCCAGGCGCATGGCGTGACGCTTTCGCACGTCAAAGCGCACGGTGCGCTCTACAACATGGCGGCGCAGGATGCCGCTCTGGCCTCGGCGATCGCGCGCGGCGTGGCTCGCTTCGACCGACGGCTTGCGTTCGTGGGCTTGAGCGGGTCCCAGGCGATGCAGCAAGCCGCCGAAGCTGCCGGTTTGCGCTTTGTGCCCGAAGCCTTCCCCGACCGGCGCTATAACGCCGATGGCACACTGGCCTCGCGGCGCCGGCCCGGCGCGGTGATCGAGGACCCGGCTCAAGCAGCAGCTCAAGCGGTGATGATAGTCAAGGACCACTGCGTCATCGCACTGGACGGGACGCGCGTGCCGATCATCGCCGAAACGATCTGCCTGCACGGAGACAATCCTTCCGCAGTCGAGAACGCTCGAGCGCTGCGCGAGGCACTGCAAGCGGCGGGCATCGAGGTCAAACGCTTGTGACCGTCCGCTTTCATCCCCTGGGCGAGTCCGCGCTCACTGTCGAGCTGGGCGATAGAATCTCTCCGGCGATCAACGCTTGGGTGCACGCGCTCCACGCCGCGATCCTCGCCTCACCACTACCTGGTTTGATCGAATCGGTGCCAGCCTATCGGTCACTGACGCTTTACTATGATCCCCTCACCTTACCACCTGCCGAGCTGCAGGATTGGGTGAAAGCGAAACTCGCTTCGCTCCCCCCGCAAGCCAATGTGCCCGGCCGGTTGCACGTCATCCCTGTCGCCTACGGTGGCGAATATGGCCCCGACCTGGAATCGGTTGCGGCCGAAACCGGTCTTGTGCCTGAGCAAGTGATCGCCGAGCACACGCGCCAGACGTATCGCGTGTACATGGTCGGCTTTTCGCCGGGCTTTCCGTACCTGGGTCGAACGTCCCGGCGGCTCCAGGTCAAACGGCTCTCGACGCCTCGAACGCGGGTGCCCGTCGGGTCAGTGGCGATCGCCGGACGTCAAACTGGCCTTTACCCCTCGGCCACGCCCGGCGGATGGCGGCTGATCGGGCGCACGGGCTGGAAATTTTTCGACCCGACGCGCCGGCCGCCTTCGCGCTTGCAGGCAGGCGATCAGGTGCGCTTCAGTCCTTCGACGCCCGCGGAAGCCGGGCTGATCGCTGAGCCGGGCACCAACGGCCCGGACTGGGGAGAGCCAATGCCTCTCGAACCGGTCATCGGTCTGCCTGTGGCCGAGATCATCGAAGGCGGACTGTTGATCACCATTCAAGACGGCGGGCGATTCGGTTTTCAATCGTGCGGTGTCCCGGTCGCCGGCGCGATGGATCGGGCCGCCATGCGCGCGGCGAACTGGCTCGTGGGCAACTCGCCCGAGTCGCCCGTTTTGGAGATCACACTGGCCGGGCCGCAGTTGCAGTTTGAACAGGACGCGCTGATCGCCGTGACCGGCGCCGACCTTGCGCTGTGGGTCGAATCGCCCGACGGACACCGCTGGCAATTGCCGGGCTGGATGTCGGTGTACGTGCGACGCGGCAGCATGCTCGGCTTTGGCGGGAGACGCTGGGGATGTCGCGCTTACCTGGCGATGGCCGGGGGCATAGGCGTGCCGCGCGTGTTGGGTTCGGCTTCCACATGCCTGGCCGGCAGTTTTGGAGGACTCGAAGGCCGGGCGCTGCGGCCCGGGGATCGTTTGATCGCTTCCGGGTTGGGCGGCGATATGCCGCTGCGCGCCGGGCGCACGTGGCCTCCTGCTCTGCGACCGCGCTACTCGGACCATCCCCAAGTGCGCGTATTGCCCGGTCCACAATGGCGACAGTTTACGCGCCAAGCGCACGAGATGTTGGTCTCTGGGGAGTATCAGGTTCAGCCGGCGTCCGATCGCACGGGCCTTCGCCTGCAAGGTCCCGCCTTACAGCGGCGCGTAACGACCGAGGTCATCTCGTGCGGCGTCACCATGGGCAGCATCCAGGTCCCGGCGGACGGTCAGCCCATTGTGCTGGGCGCAGACCGTCAAACGGCCGGCGGGTACGCGCAGATCGCCGTCGTCATCGGCCCTGACCTTCCGCTGTTGGCTCAGTTGACGCCGGGGGATCGCGTCACCTTCCGAATCGTGACGTTGGATGAAGCGCTGGAGGCTGTGCGTCAGCAGGCCGCGAACGAAACGATGGCGACTCGGAGTTAAGTGTCATTGCGAGAACCTCATGCCCGCACCCCCCTCCAATTCCCCCCGCTTCGCAGGGGGAGGGCATGTGGAATAGCAGAAACTTGCTGGCGTGGGCAAAGGCACTGCCTTCGCC
>DAOTXX010000194.1:0-20432 GCA_034434835.1 Thermoflexales bacterium
GGCGAAGGCAGTGCCTTCGCCCCACTCGTGTGCCCACTTCGCCAGACATTCTCTCATCTTGCCAGCCAGCCACCATCCACCGGCACGATCGCGCCGTTCATGTAATCCGAAGCCGACGAAGCCAAAAGCACAGCGATCCCCTTGAGGTCATCCGGCGCGCCCCAGCGCCCGGCCGGGATGCGGTCGAGGATGGACGCGGAACGAACGGGATCGGCGCGCAGCGCAGCGGTGTTGTCCGTCGCCATATAGCCCGGCGCGATGGCGTTGACGTTGATGTGGTGTTTGGCCCACTCGTTGGCCAGCGCGCGGGTGATGCCCGCCACGCCGCTCTTGGCCGCCGTGTACGAGGGCACGATGATGCCGCCCTGGAACGACAGCATCGAAGCGATGTTGATGATCTTGCCGCCGCCTTGCTTGAGCATGACCCTGGCCACCGCCTGCGAGAGAAAGAAAACGGCCTTCAAGTTGATTTGCAGCACATCGTCCCAGTCGGTCTCGCTGAACTCGATGGCGGGCGCGCGGCGGATGATGCCCGCGTTGTTAATCAGGATATCCAACCGTCCCATCTCGGCGACGACGCGCTCGACGATCTGGTTCAGGTCAGCGACCGATGCGTTTCTCAGGTTGCATTGGATCGGCATAAAGCGTCGGCCCAGCGCTGCCACAGCTTCGCCGGTTTGCGCCACATCGCCGACGTCCAACCCGACTACCTCTGCGCCAGCTTCGGCCATCGCCAGCGCGAGCGCCTGTCCCAACCCCTGACGCGCGCCCGTCACCAGCGCGACGCGGCCATCCAATCGAAAGCTATCGAGAATCATCGCAAACTCCTTGACAGCAGACTCATCTGGTTTTCAGAGTCTAATGTCCCAGCGCCTTGAGCATCGGCACGGTGCGGGACACCCAGCCCAGCGTCGGATCGTCCACAGTCGCCTGAGTACGGTGATGCCCTGCCAGCGCCCATAGATAGTACGTCATGTAGCCGGGCGCGCTGACGACCGTGTGATAGCCCTTGGGCGCCATCAAGATCGTATTGTCACGCACGACAAAGCCTGTGTCTAGCTCTTCGTTATAGTAGCGTGTGAGGCCAAAGCCGTCCGCCGGGTTGACTTTGAAAAAGTACAACTCCTCGTGATAGGCTTCGCGCGGCAGATCATCTTTCTCGTGGCGATGCGGCGGATAGGTGCTCCAGTTGCCGGAAGGTGTGAACGTCTCGCCGACGATGAGTCGCCTGGCGGGCAAATCCGGCTGTCCCGCGAGCGTGAGGATTTGATGATAGTTGCGGGTAAAGTTGGCCGCGCCCCAGATACCAGTGGTGACCTTTTCCGGGCCAATGACATAGGGCGCCGTCTTCAAATCGCTCGGCGCGCTGACCAGGCCGATCTCCAATCGCCCCTGCGCGACGATGGTATAGCTCGTCTCGCACGGCAGATAGACCGAGTGGGGTTTGCCCGAAAACACGTTGGGGCGTCCGCCGACGTTGGCAAACGTCTGCCCATTGACGGTGAATGTCCCCTTGCCGCCCAACAGCACAGCCAGGTATTCGCGGTCGCCCGTCGAAGCTTTGAACGTTTCGCCATCGGGCAGAATCAGGTAACTGAAATCGAGCAACTTGAACGGATTGTTCGGCACACGATTCAAGCCTGCCGCGTTCGGGACCACTTCAAAGTATGACATACCAAACTCCTTTCGTTTCTTGTAGCTGTTTGCCGACTCGCAAGGTTTTGAGAAAAGCCCGCAATTCCTGTCAACGAATATCGAACGAATAAACGAATCAGCTCGCCGGATGCGCCCATTCGCTTATTCGGTGTCCCATTCGTTGACAGGGACCTGCTCTCTTCTAAAGGCTATGAGACGACCAGTAAACAATCACATTTTTTCTAATTCGCCAATCACTTTTTCCATAGCAGATGGACCGGATTACCATCCGGGTCCGTCACATCCAGATACGCGGCTTTCGCGTCCGGTTTGATGTTCGGTTCCTGGATGCCGATGCCTTGAGCTTGCAGCGCCGCGACGGCCTCTTCAAAATTCGACACGCGCACGGCCAGGTGAACGTGCGTCTCGGCGGGCGCTTTCATCACCTCGATGCGCCCCGGCCCGGCGCCGGAGAGAAAGAAAGAGCTGCCGCCTTCCTTGCGCGCAAAGCCAAACGTCTTTTCGTACCACGCGCTGATCTCGTCGGCGCTGGCCCGGTGCGAGTACAGGCCGGGATGTTCGATGCCCAAAAAGAGCGGAACGCCGCGCGCCTTTTGAACCCAATAGAGGCATTGCCCGACCTTGCTGGCGATGCTGTCGAAATCGCGCGCCTTGACCGCCTGCGCGGTGATGAGCTTGCTGCCCATGCCCACCGCCGCAGCGCCTGCCTTGATCCACGCCGAGATGCTTGCCTCCGTCGCGTCCACGCCGCCTGTGGGGAGCAGGCGATGCCAGGGGCACGGCGCCATCACCGCGCTGACAAAGCCCGGCCCGCCCACCGCTTCGCCGGGAAAGATTTTGCAAATTTCCGCGCCGGCTTCTTCGGCGGTTGCGATCTCGGTCTCGGTGGCGCAGCCGGGCATGTAGAGAATCTTGCGCCGGTTGCACAGCCGTGCGACTTCTGGGTTAAAGCTCGGCCCGACGATAAAGTTCGCGCCGGCCGCCAGGTAAAGCGCCGCCGTCGGCGCATCCATGATCGAGCCGACACCCAGGATGATCGAAGGGTCAGCCTTGGCGAAATGCTTGACCAGCTCTGTGAACACTGGATAGGCCATCTCGCCGCGATTGGTGAACTCGATGACGCGCGCGCCGCCGCGCGCGACGGCCGAGGCGATCTCGATCGCCGTTTCGACTTCACCGTTATAGAACAGCGGCACCAGGCCGACTTCCAGGATCGTATTGACGACCTCTAAACGCATAAAACGTGCCATGTGAAATTCCTTTCTCTTGCTAGACTTCGGCGACGACCGGGTTGATCAGCTCGCCGATCTGGTCAATGTGAATGATGACCTCGTCGCCGGGTTTCATAAAGGGTGGGACGCTGCGCGCCAGCTCGGTCTTGGCCGGCGTGCCGGTCGAGATGACGTCGCCTGGCTCCAGCGTCATCACGTCGCTGAGATAGGCGATCAGGTATGGGATGGAAAAGATCATGTGGCGGGTGTTGGTGCGCTGCATCTCCAGCCCGTTGAGCGTCAGCCACAGCTCCAATTGAGGCGGGTCGGGTATCTCGTCGGGCGTGACCAGCGCCGGCCCCATCGGCCCGAACGTGTCGAACGACTTGCCGATCATCCATTGGGTGGTGCGCTTTTGATAGTCGCGCGCACTCACGTCGTTAAAGATCGTATAACCTGCCACATGCTTGTCTGCTTGCGCTTGTGTGACGTGTCGCGCTCGTTTGCCGATGACGACGGCCAGTTCGGCTTCATAGTCCACCTGATTCGTCACGCGCGGGACGACGATAGGCTGACCGGGGCCGATGACCGTGTTGGCTGTCTTGCAAAAGAACGTCGGGTACTCGGGCGGCTCGGTCTTGCCCTGGCCCAGGTGATCGGCATAGTTGTACCCCAGGCAAATGATTTTGCCTGGACGCGGGACCGGCGCCAGCAAAGTCACATCCGCTGCGGGCGCCAGGTCACGTTCATCGGCTGAGGCGACGGCGTTCTGGGCGGCAGCCAATGCCCCTTCGCCCGTGTTCAGAAATTCGATCATGTCTGCCGGCAGCTTGAATGGCGTCAGGTCCAACACGTAATCCTGGCTGTCCCGCGGGACCATCATGCCCAGCCGAACCCGGCCCTGGTGAGAAAAAGTAACCAGTCGCATCCCTCAACCCTCAGCGCGACACGCGCCCGGACACGTCGCCCGCCATGAGCTGCTCGACTTCGGCTACCGTCACGGCGTTGAAATCGCCCAGGATGCTGTGCTTGAGACACGAAGCCGCCACCGCAAAGCGCAGCGCCTTTTCGGGATCGCCCGTGAACTTGCGCAGGCCGTAAATCAGCCCGCCCATGAACGCATCGCCGCCGCCCACACGATCCACGATGGGGATGATGTCATAGGTCGGCGCGGTGTAGAATTTTCCCTTGTCCCACAATACGCCTGACCACGTGTTGTGACTGGCGGAAAGCGACCCGCGCAGGGTGATGGCGATGGTCTTGAGATTGGGGAATCGCTTGGCCAGCTCCTCGCACACAAAGCGATACGTTTCTGCGCTCACTTTCCCGGCGGTCACGTCGGCTTCTGGCGCTTTGATGCCAAACACCTTGTCCGCGTCCTCTTCGTTGCCGATCGCCACGTCGCATTGGGCGACAAGCTCAGTCATCACCTCGCCAGCGGACTTGCCCCACTTCCACAGCTTGGCGCGAAAGTTCATGTCGCACGACACGATCAGCCCCATCTGCCGGGCGACCTGGATGCCTTCGCGGCAGGCCTCTGCGGCGCCTTGCGAAACGGCAGGAGTGATGCCGGTCCAATGAAACCAGTCCGCGCCTTCAAAGGCTGCTTTCCAATTCACCATGCCGGGTTGGATGGTGGCAAAGCTCGACCCGGCGCGGTCGTACACGACCTTGCTGGCGCGTTGGGCCGCGCCCGTTTCGAGGAAATAGATGCCCAGCCGGTCGCCGCCGCGGACGATGTGATCGGTGAGCACGCCATACGAGCGCAAGAACGCGATGCAGGCGTCCCCCAGATCGTTCTTGGGCAGGCGCGTGACAAATTCGGCGGCCTCGCCATAGTTCGCCAGCGAGACGGCGACGTTCGCTTCGCCGCCGCCATACAGCACCTCGAACGTGCGCGCCTGTGTGAACCGCTGGAAACCGGGCGGCGCCAGACGCATCATGATCTCTCCAAAGGTCACCACTTTCATAGTAGCCTCCAGGTTAGTATCTTGGCTTTCGCCACTCTTACATCATACCCAATATCAGCCATTTCGCAAACCAGGCCTGGCTCAACGGATGATGGTAAGCGTGTGCGCCGGGGTGGATCTCTAGCGCGCAGGCCTCGACCGCGTGGTGCAGTTCATAGGCTCGCCGGACGGTCTCGAATTGTGCTTGGGCAGCGTGCAGGGGAAAGATCGGGTCGTGTTCGCCGTTGATGGCGCAGAACGGTCGGGGCGCGATGAGCGCTGCCAGGTCGCCCATCTCGGCCAGTTCCAGGATGCCCGGCACGTAGTTGCACTCGCAGTGCGACATGGACAGGATCGAAGCCTTGAACGAACAAAAATAGCCGGAAGGCACGACCGCCGTGATGCGTGGCTCGATGGCCGAGAGCCACAGCGCGGTGCAGCCCCCGCCCGAGTGACCGGTGCAGCCCAGCACGCCGCGTTGGACATCGGGCCGGGTTTGCAGATAGTTGATGGCGCACAGGCCATCCCAACACCGCTCGCCCAGCAGATTGCGCCCCTGCAGCATATACTCGAACGACAGGTGACGGCACGAGCGAGGGAATGGGCCGCCGCTCGTATCGTTCGTCACGCGCTCGCCAAAGCCGCGCTGCTCGATCGCGCAGACCAGATAGCCCGCTTGCGCCAAAGCCTGGGCATAATTGTTGTCTTTGGCCAGATGCTCGCGCGCGGTCTCGGCATCGGAATAGTTGCCCAGGATGTACTGGACGCTTGGCTCGTGACCGTGAAAGACGAGGATCGGTTTGAACGGCGGCGCATGCCTGGGCACCAAAATATACATCGGCGCGGTGACTTGCTCGCCAACGTCCAGGCTGTACTTTTCCTCGACGTATGTTCCGCGATCAATCGCTTGCAGTTTGTCTACTTTCACAAGGACCGGTGCTCTACCGGCCAGGCCGAGCAACTGGACGAGTTCCGAGTGCAGTTCCTGTTGCCATTGCTGGAACTCGGATAAGGTCGTGGCTCGGAACGCGAGCCGCCTGGGCTTGTGTTCGTAGAGGAAATCGAGGTGCGCTTGTAAGGCGAATCGAGTCTCTGTCATTTTCACCTGTCATGGATCATGTGTACTGGACGCATCGAGTTAGCGAGTTCTATACTCAGCACGGTCATAACTTTTCATTTTGTAACTATACTGGTCGGAAATGATTTCAGTGCAATCGGAGTCAAGGCTTTAGCCGGAATTAGCCGCAAGAACCGGCTGAAGCCTCGATTCCAATGCACCCGTTTGATTTCTGCTCAGTATATTCAGCCGATGCCTTTTCTAAAGGCTTGCAAGTTCCTGTCAACGAATATCAAACGAATCAACGAATGGAGGTCATGCCCCTCTGTCAGCGATTCGTTTATTCGTTGCGCCGAAGGCGATTCGTTGACGGATTCCCGCCCAAAAGTTACTTTGAAATCGCCAAGTTGGCAGGAAATGAACGTGTTTTGGGCCGATTTGTCGTCTTTTGAAAATGAAAGCCTGTGGCCGTTGACAGTATATATGGCGTAGGAGCGCCTTGCCTGCAACGGCGAGAATCGCGCCCATGAGGACGCTCCTACCAGGGCCAAGATCGCCTTTCCCTTCCCTGGGAGACTGCGCCGGGGAAGGGAAAGGCATAGGAAGGAGGAAAGTCGCCTGCCCCATGGGGGAGGGCTATGGACATCGCTCGAACGGGCCTAGATCCGGGGCGGCGCCACAGTATGGCAGGCCCACGTCAACTCCCTTGTCAATCAAGTCGCTGCTCGCCACCAGCCGGGCAAAATCATTGTTCGGCAAGCTCCCATCGGCCTGCCGTGGCGCTTGGGCCAGACTGACTAACAAGCTAAGATAGTCGTTGGCATCAGCCGTGACAGACAGGTTCCAACTGTTGTTGACCTGGATCGTGCCCGCTGCCAGGTTAGCGTTGGAGCTGACCGCGCCAAAGCCGACATTGTTCTTTAGCTCGTGCTGGGTGCCGTCATCGGGCGCTGTGGCAAAGGCATAGTTGATCGTGTTGCTAAAGCTCAGGCTGTTATAGATTCTGACGCCGCTCAGATTGTTGTTCTGGTCGAAGCCTTTGCCGCCCACGTACACATTGTCAAAGGCGATGCAGCGGGTGAGGACATTGCTGGCATGGTTCCGATTGCCGCCTAACTTGAAGCCATTGCCGTTCCCGCCCCACGTATCGGGATTCCCAAAGAGCGTCTTGTCGCCATTGTGCCACGTCCACGAATCCTCGATGACGACCGGGTGATCTGCATCGAACAAATCCCATCCGTCATCCGAGTTCTCCCAGGCGCGGCAGCCCCTGAAGACATTGCCCTTGCCGGCGTGCAGCTTGGCGGCAAACCCATCGGCATCACCGCCGTCGGGCGGGTCATAGTTGCGGTACGAATCGCAGTTGATGACCTGATTGTAAGCCGCCAGGTTTCCGCCCGGATTGGTCGAAGTGCTCCCCAAACCGATCTGCAGGCCAGTATCCCGGTTGTGGTGGAGGACACATTGCTCGATGATGTTGTGATGGCCGCTGATGTAAATGCCATTGTCGCCCGCGTACTGGATTTCCAGCCCCTTCAGGTGCCAGTACGATCCAGTGATCTCGAACCCGCGCGAAGTAGTCGAGTAGACCTGCCCCGAAAAGTCGAGCACCGGATGCTCACCCGGATAAGCCAGAATCTTGAGCATATTGACACTGTTGGCATTCTGGCTCAAGACGATGGTGCGGGTGTAATAGTGCGTGCCGCCGCGCACATAGATCGTCTGGCCTGGCCCGGCGATCGAAACGGCCTTGTGCAGCGTCTTGAACGGCTCGGTGATCGTGCCAGGATTCGAGTCGTTGCCTGTCGTGGCGACATACACTGGAGACAGCGTAATCGTCGGGATGTACGAGTGGATGATCGGGAGATAGACATAGTAGATGCTAAAAGTCGCCGTGACGTTCTTGGCCGAGTCCATGAACAAGACGCATGGCCCGGTGCCGCTGCACGCTCCTGTCCAACCTGCAAAACCAGAGCCGGCAGCAGGCACAGCGGTGAGCGTGATGATGCCGCCCACATTCGCCGTGCAGGTCAGACCACAGGAAATGCCAGGAGGTACGCTGGTGACTGTGCCGGCACCATTGCCTGCTTTGGTCACGGTGAGCGGATAGATAGCGTACATAAAGGTCGCCGTGACGTTCTTGGCTGCGTCCATCGTCAAGGTGCACGTGGGCGAGCCGCCCACACATGCGCCGCTCCAACCCGTAAACGTCGAAGAGAGGACGCTTGTCGCGGTCAAGGTGACGATAGTGTCCTGAGCAAAGCCGGCCCAACAATTCGTCCCGCAGTCAATCCCGGCCGGGACGCTTGTGACCAGGCCGGGAGCGTTGCCGTCCTTGTTGACGACGAGCATGGGTTGGCTTGGTGATGAGAACACGGCCACGACCGATTTGGCCGCGTCCATCCTGACAATGCACGCGCCAGTGCCTGCGCATCCCGCGCCGATCCAGCCGGCAAAGCTCGATCCGCCCTGGGGCGTAGCCGTGAGCGTCACCACCGAGTCGCGCATAAAGCCGGCCGAGCACGCCGCGCCGCAATTGATCCCGGCTGGGGTGCTGGTGACCAGACCGCTGCCCGTGCCCGTCACGCTCACTGTGAGCGTGACCGGGATCATGGTGATGACCACATCGTCAAACTCGGCGCCCGAATCGAGCGTGCCGACGCCTGCCATACCGGCCATAAGAGGGTTGGGATAGCTATCCACAACCGTATGCACCAACTCACCATTGATGTAACTGTACAATGTCGTGCCGCTGACGACGAATGTGGCCGTGTACCAGGTCCCAGGGACAAACGTATAATTCGTGCTCCCCAGGCCCTGTGAACCGCCAGGGAACATGCGCTTGAACTCGACTTTGTTGCTGGAACGCAAGGCCATAAAGTAATAGTTGTCGTCGTCCTGGTAGCGCGCGATGAGACTGGCGTATGCGCCGCCCATCGGCTTGACCCTGGCCTGGAAGGTATAGTCAGTCCAATCCGGCGAGCCGACGATGGAGCGCGTCATGCCCGAAGGGTTGCTCTGGCTATAGACTTGCGTGCCGTCTGTGACGACCGACCAGTTGCCGGCCATCGGCGTCCACTTGCCCGCGCCGCTTTCAAAGTCGTCTGTAAAAGGCAGGCTATAGTTGAACGCAAACGCCGCAGCGATATTCCTGGCTGCCGTCATCGTCGTAACGCATACCCCCCGTCCGGAGCACGCGCCGGGCCATCCCAGGAAAGTCGAATCGCCCGCGGGCGCGGCCGTCAGCGTGACGACCGTGCCATAGGCAAAGCTGGCCGAGCAGGTCGCACCGCAGTCAATCCCTGCCGGGTCGCTTGTGACCGTGCCGCTGCCGCTTCCCAATTTGCCGACCGTCAGCGTTTGCGTCAACGACATGAACGTCGCTATGACATTCTGAGGTGTGGTCATGGTCACCACGCACGTAGACGCGCCGCCTGCGCACGCGCCGCTCCAGCCCGTAAAGAGCGAATCGCCTGCGGGCGTTGCTGTCAGCGTGACGACTGCGCCATAGTCAAAGTTGGCCGCGCAGGTCACGCCGCAGTCAATCCCCGTCGGGTCGCTGGTGACCGTGCCGCTGCCGTTGCCGCTTTTGCTCACGCTCAAGCGAGGCGCCAGCCTGAACGTCGCCGTGACATTCTTGGACGCATCCATCGTCAGGGTGCACGTGGGCGAGCCGCCCCCGCACGCGCCGCTCCAGCCGGTAAACTCGGAATCACTTGCCGCGGCAGCGGTGAGCGTGACGACCGTGCCAGTGGTAAAGCCGGCCGTGCAAGTGATGCCGCAGTCAATCCCCGCCGGGACGCTCGTGACCGTGCCATTGCCCGTGCCAGCTTTGTGGACGAGGAGCATGGGTTGGCTGGCCGATGCGAACACTGCCGCGATAGACTTGGCCGCGTTCATGGTGACGACGCAATCGCCTGTGCCAATACATCCGCCGCCCATCCAGCCCGCAAAGCTCGAACCCGCATCAGGCGTGGCCGTGAGCGTGACGACGGTGCCAGCTTCCAACTCAGCCGAGCAGGTGGTGCCACAATTAACAATTCCAGCCGGATCGCTTGTGACCACGCCATCACCTGTGCCAGTGGTCGTCACGGCGAGAGTATAGTTATTGAGGTCAATAACGATAACATCATCAAACCAGCCGGTCGCTCTGTCCGTGCCGACTCCAATCGAGCCAGCAGCAAAGGTGTCATCGGTCCCAGTCAACACAGGCGTCCCGTCTATCAGAGCACGCAAGGTATTCCCTTTGACCTCCAGCGTCGCTGTATACCATGTATCTCCTACAATGTTACAACTAGGGATGGTAGTACTACTGCAAGTCCCCAATGTGGTGGCGCCACTCTGATACCTTCTAAGTTCCACTCGGCCGTTGAGCCGCACGGTCATAAAGTAATAGTTGGCCGCGTTCTGGACACGCGCCATGAGCATCGCATAGTTGGTGCCCCCAGACTTTACCATGACCCTGGCCTGGACCGCATAGTCTTTCCAGGTTGACGATCCAGGTACAGAGGCTTCCGTGACGAGTGTGCGCGCAATGCTGCCAGGGCCATTGGTTACGCTATAGACCTGGGTTCCACCATCAAGGACTATAGACACATTGGTGTCATTTTGCGGCGTCCAGTTGCCCGACCCGCTTTCAAAGTCGTCGCTGAACAGGGTAAAGGCAGTCGCAGCAGCCTTTGCCCACGGCAAAGCTCCCTGAAGCGCAACCATAACCATGAAAACTGCGATCAGTCCCAATCCAGCCGCAAAAGCCAGGCGTCTCATAGCAGCCTCCATCGTAACTATTCAGCCAATGCCTTTTCTAAAGGCGAGCCCCGGTCAACGAATGTCAAACGAATAAACGAATGATGGTCACACCTCTCCGTCAGCGATTCGTTTATTCGTTACGCCAAAGGCAATTCGTTGACGGATTCCCGCTGGACAGTTACCCTCTTTTTCATCCTCCCGCAGGCCAAGAGCCTGCGGGAGGATGACCGAAACAATTCACTGGCGCATTATTATCGGTAGATATGTGTAGGTCGGTGTGAAATTCCCTGTTGTCCAATCGGAGAACGACGTGATCCCGTTGCGCGTGATGCTCGTCGCGTTGTACGAGTTCATGGCGCAGTTCCAATCGCTGCCGGTATGGTAGCATACCTTGTCACTGACGTCCGGCGTAAAGCCGTTTGCAGGCAAGGTCAGATTGACGGTGAACCCGGTGGCCGGGTTGCCGCTGGCGTTCAGCCCCTCAAGCTGCCAATAGTAGCCGGTCTGGAGCGGAGCGGTCGCAGAGGGATGATTCGTGTTGAACCGCTGCATGTTGATGCGCGCCAGATCGCCCTGCGTCGTGACGGTAATCGTGACCGGCAGAGTAGTCGTCACCAACTGGGTAGGAGGATAGAAGATATACGTCCCAGCGCCAGTAATAGCTCTTCCTTCCGCCGCTGTCCAGCGCGCAATTCGTGTAGTACTTACACCTCCAGTGGCGGTGAAATTACCGCCGACGTACAGGTAGCCATCCCGGAAAACTAGGGCATAGGGTTGATCATTGTTCAACCCTGAGCCAAGCGCCGACCATATTGAGCCGTTCCATTTGGCGGTATGGGAGACTGGTATAGTGCCACCTGCCACGGAGATGACATTGCCCGCTACATACAGGTTGTCCGCGCTATCAACCGCCAGAGCGCGGGCAGTGGAACCGCCGGTCAACCCGCAGTTCGGGCAGGTGCCCAATGCTGACCACGCGGTTCCGTCCCATTTGGCAATACGGTTGACTGTCGTGATGACACCCCCAATGGCCACACTAGAGAAACTACCTGCCACATACAGGTTGCCCTTGCTGTCAAGCGCCAGGGCGTTTACAGTACCGTTGGGACCAGTTGTGCCAAGCGCCTGCCACTGTGCGCCATCCCACATGGCAGTGCGAGTTACCGGCACGCCGCCAGTGGCGGTAAAAGTGCCCCCCGCATACACTACTGTCCCGCTCACGACCAGGGCGTTGACCTGTCCATTGTCAAAGCCATTGCCTAACGCTGACCATTGTGCGCCATCCCATTTGGCAATTCGATTGACTGTCACGCCGCCTGCAGTGATGAAGTTGCCTCCCACGTACAGATTGCCTGCGCTGTCCATTGCCAGGGCGAAGACAGCAGGTGTCCCGCCGCTCACACCGCAGACTGTCCCATTGCACAACGGCTCCCAAGCTGAGCCATTCCACTTGGCGACTCCGGTAACTGGCGTATCAATTGTGGTGGTAATAAAAGTACCTCCTGCATATACTGTGCTTCCACTTACCACCAAGGCGTGGACTCTGCCGGTGCCGCCACTCAAACCATCGCCAAACCCCGACCATGTTGAGCCATCGAATTTGGCAACTCGGGTGACTGTCACACCACCCGCGGTGAGGAAATCACCCCCCACGTACAGGTTACCTCCGCTATCGAACGTTAGGACACGGACATTGCCATTCGGCCCTGTATCGAACGCTGCCCAGTTTTCGTTCCCGGGGCTTCCCAATGCCAGCGCCTGCGAGGGCGCGGCGACGACAGCCGGCGCGCCACGCGCCAGTCCGCCTAATAGCGCAGCCGCGAGCACAAGCCCGCCCAACAGCGCCACGGCCAGGAAAACGGAACGTGAATGACGAACGAAATGCATCAAGGGACGCATGGGTTCTTCTCCTTTCTTTGCTGGCCCTATGCTTCCATAGGAGACCACTGAAAAAGTCATCTTTCTACCGCAGAGGCCGCTGAGGACGCCGAGTTTTATTAGGTTTTTTCTGCGCTCTCTGCGTGCTCGGTGGTAAAAGAAGGGGTTTTTCAGCGCTCTCATAGGCTTATTTGACATGCGATCTATGCTGTATCGTTCTGTCTGGGTTTGTGTACCTCCCTCCTTCCGCCAGTTAGAAAACTGCGGGACACTCGTTTTACCCGGTGACTGCGCCAGCGCGGACCTCTTCGGCTATGTGGATCGGCTGCCTGGCGCGCGTCAGGTGATTGCCGTTGAGCACGATGTCGCGGGTGTTTTCACCTTCCACGCGCAGGAACACATCTGTGCCTGCGCTGGCCTGACAATTGTGCACGAACGCGCCTTGCACGTTCTGGATACAGATGACAGACGCGCCCGCATCCGGCGTGGGGGTAGCGCTCGCGCTGAGGCTAACGTCTGCGGCATCTATCAGCGTCAGTGCCGGCCCCCGTTGACCCGTGACCTGGACGTTGTGCAGGTACAGCCTGCGCGCGTTGCGAATGTAAAACCCTGCCCGCTGCATCAGTTCCATGTCGTCGGCCATTTCGGGATAGCCCGCCTCGGCGTCCGGCGACAGGGCAATCGAAATGTCGCTCAAGGACACATCTTCGAGCGGCATCTCTGCCAGTCCAAAGAGAAAGCCCGCTGCGTATTTGACCTGGCGCGCTGTGATATGGCTCAAGTGGATGCGGCGAAACTGCGGCGTGCCCTCACTCACCAGATGCGGTCGCTTGTCCGCGATGGTCGGGTCGCCCCATGCGCCGCAGGCATAGTAAAGGTTCATCGTCAAGGGACACAGGACATTTTCCATGACAATGTTGGTCACGCGGATGTCCTCGACCACGCCGCCGCGCCCACGTCGGGACTTGAGCCGGATGCCGCGGTCGGTGCCCGTAAAGACGCAGTTGGAGATGACCACGCGCCGCACGCCGCCGCTCATCTCGCTGCCGATCACCACGCCGCCATGACCGCGCGCCATCGTGCAGTTGGTGATGGTAATGTTTTCGCAAGGCGCAAGACGATCGCGGCCGTTGTCCTCTTTGCCGGATTTGAGCGCGATGCAGTCATCGCCGACGCTCACATAACAGTTCGAGATGTGCACGTTGCGGCACGAGTCGGGGTTGATGCCATCCGTGTTCGGCGAATCCGCCGGATTGAGGATCGTCACTTTGTCTACGTTGACGTTTTCGCAGCGAACCGGATGGATCGTCCAACTGGGCGAGTTGGTGAGCGTGATGCCTTCGATGAGGACGTTGACGCAGCGGGAGAACGAGACCAGGCGCGGTCGGGGATAGACGAGCTTGCCTTCCTGATGCATCTTCCACCACCAGGTGCCCCGGCCATCAATCGTGCCGCGTCCGACAATAGCGATGTTGTCGAGGTGATGGCCTGCGATCAATGGTGCATGAGTTTTCTGGTCGGCTCCTTCCCAGCGGTCATCAATGACCGGATAGTCCGCCGGATTTTCGCTGCCCAAAAGCTGCGCGCCCGCGTCGAGGTGCACGGTCACGGAGCTGCGCAAAAAGATCGAGCCGGTGACATAGCGGCCGGCAGGAACATAAACCGTGCCGCCCCCGGCCTGGTGGCACGCTTCGATGGCGGCCTGAAAGGCCCGCGTGTTGAGCGCTCGACCATCCCCAACGGCGCCGTACTCCAACACGTCAAGAGCGTTCGGACCGGGGCGTGTCATGGCTCAAGGCGTTCCATTTCGACGCTGGCGAGGATGAACGGGCCGACACCTTTGTAATCGTTGGTCGCGGTTTTCTCTCCAATATAGTATTCGTACGAGCCGTCCCGATATGGCGTCCCACCTAGTCCGGCCACGCTGCAAACCTTTTCGAGGTTGACCAGGCCTTGAGGGTCCACCCGGATCAGGCGGTCGAGAATGCCTCGATAACCTTTGCGCGCCACGTTGAGAAAGGTCGTGACCAGGACGCCCTGTCGGACGGCCTTTGCAATGGCATAGACGAACATGCACGAAGCTGAAGCTTCGAGATAATTGCCTGCACGATGGCCCTGATCGAGCACCTGATACCACAGACCGGTGGCTTGATCCTGAACGTTGACCAGCGCCGCGATCGTCTGCTCGAAAATCGCCAGGATGTCTGGGCGCCGGGCGTGGTCACGCGGCAAATAGTCTAGTACGTCCACAATCGCCATCACGTACCAGCCCATCGCGCGTCCCCAAAAATGCGGCGAGCAGCCGGTTTCGGGGTTGGCCCAACGCTGCTGTTTGCTCTCATCCCAGCCGTGATAGAGCAGGCCAGTCTTGGGATCGCGCGCGTGTTTTGCGATAAGGATGATCTGGTGCGCCACGTCGTCAAAGGCGGCTGGCTCGTCGAACATCTTGCCGAACTCGGCATAGAAAGGCGACGCCATGTAGATGCCATCGAGCCACATTTGATGTGGGTAAATCTGTTTGTGCCAGAAGCCGCGCTCGCTCGTGCGCGGCTGTCTGTTCAACTGCTCGCGCAAAAGAAAGGCAGCCTTTTTGCACCTGTCATCTTTCGTGGTGCGGTATAGCAGAAGCAGAATCCGGCCCGGATTGATCTGGTCGAGGTTGTACTCTTCAATCGAGTAGGTCTTGATGTGGCCGTTAGCGCTGATGAATGGGTCTACCGCGCGCCGGATATAGTCATAGTATTTCGGGTCGCCGGTTTTCAGCCACACTTGCTCGATGGCCTTGAGCACCAGGCCGTGCTCGTAATGCCATTGAAAAGGCACACCGCGCCGCATCACCGAATCCGCCATTCGCACTGACCAGTTTTGCTTCTGCATCCTGGTTTCTCCTGGTTTGGGTGTCGAAGAAGGCTTGCCCCTACCACAAATCTTTTTCTGAACATCTATAGAAACTGCGTCAGCGAATTTCAAACGAATCAACGAATAGCTTGGGCACGCGCGCGATTCGTTGATTCGTTATCTATCCGTTGACGATGCCCAAGCTCATTGTAGCGTGGCCTGGATGGATTTTGGCGTACAACAGTTGGAGAAAAGCGACCTGAAGCCACGTTACCGGGGGACGGCAGGGGGGATCAACCGGATTGGGCCTTACGGAACGCCTGGGGCGAGACGCCTGTGAGATGGCGGAACACGCGGGAGAAATACGCCTGGTCCTTGAACCCGACCTGGTGGGCAATAGCCCGGATGCTATCGCTGGTTCGGCGCAGCAGCTCTTGGGCCTGGTAGATGCGGTAGCGATTCAAATAGTCCCACGGCGCAAGGCCCAACTCGCCTTTGAACACACGGCTGAGGTAATCTTCGCTCACGCCGATCGCTTCTGCGATCTCCCAGCGCGCGAGAGGTCGAGTATAGTTTTGATGCAGATAAGCCACAGCGCGTTTGACGAGCGCGCTGGTTTGTTGGGGAAGTGTCTCGGAGCCGAACAGGGCGCGGTTCAGCGCGGCGGCGATCTCGGCATCGGACAGGACGCCTTTGCTTTGCAGTGTGACGAGCGCGTGCTGCTCCAATCGTTTGACGTCGTCCAGCGTGATCAATTTGTTGCTCAGGATCACCACCGGCACCTGGCGTGTCCGCGGATCAGCGCGCATTCGGTCCAGCACGTCAAAGCCGTCCAGGTCGGGCATCATCAAGTCCAAAATCACCAGACTGGGGGTCTCGATCGCCAGACTGTTCAAGGCGGCCTGACCATTCTCGGCTGTGCGGATGACATAGCCCGGCAGTCCTTCGCTCGCCACTTGTTGGTAAAGCATACGCGCTTGGGGATCGTCGTCCACGATCAAGATCGAACCGGGCGCTTGCGCTGGACAGGCAGCGCTGATGGCGTCGAGCAGCGCCTGTCCACTGGTTGGTTTGACCACCACGCTGGTGAGGCCGAGGCGCGCCGGTCCATACAAGATGAACGGCGAGTGGCGCAATCGCGGGTGACTGCGCAGACGGCGCGCCATCGCCCAATCGCCCGGACGGACGTTGGACAAATCCCAGGCCAGCGCCGCCGGTTGAATCTGCCTCAGTATCGCATCCAGATCGTCGCTGGCTTGCAGGCGGCGCAGCTCTAGCCCTTGGCGCTGGCACAACTCGGCGATCTCGTCAGCAGGCTGACCCGAATCCGAGAGCAGCAACAGCACGGGCTGCGCTCGCTCCGGAGCCAGGGCCTCTGATTCGTCGGAACCAGGCAAGGGCAAATAGACATGGAATGTGCTGCCTTGCCCAGGCTGACTCTCGAGCGACATCGAGCCGCGGTGCAGCGCGACCAGTCGGCGCGTAATCGAGAGACCCAGCCCCATCCCCTCCAGGCGGCGGCTGTCGTGCTCGCCTGTCACAAACGGCTCAAAGATGCGCTCTTGCTGATCGGGCGGGATGCCCAGTCCGGTATCTTCGACCCAGATGTGCAAATGGGGCGGGGACACCTCCGCGCCCAGCGTGACGTGACCTTGCTCGGTGAACTTGCGCGCGTTGCTCAACAAGTTGAGCAAGACCTGCCGCAGGCGCACCGGATCCGCCCGGAGCATTGGCAGTCGATCGGGCAATTGCAGACGCCACTCGATCTCGCCCGCGGTCGCCTGATCCGCCATGCTGTGAAACGCCTCTTCCAAGAGGGGGCGCGGGTCAAACAGCTCCAGATACAGGTCAAGCTCGTCAATTTCGGCGCGCGAAAGATCGAGCAGGTCATTGATCACGCGGAGTTGATGCTCGGCGCTGTGTTGGATGTGTTGGAGATCGTTCAGCAAGGCCGGGGGCAGGGTGATGCCGTAGGGCGTGGCTGCGCTCAGCGCATCGCGGGTGTGCCCGAGGATGATGTTGAGGGGTGCGCGCAGCTCGTGGCTCACATTCGCCAGCAAGCGCGTCTTGATGCGGTCGGCTTTTTCGGCGGCCAGGCGGGCCTGCTGTGCTTCGTGGAAGAGCTGCGCGCCCTTGAGCGCGCTGCTGATCTGTGCGCGCAAGACTTCGTACACCGTCCCATCGCGCGGCCCGATCTCCAAGAGCGCGAATCCGATTGGCTCGTTTTGAAAATAGAGCGGCTCGACGACAAAGCTGTAGCGCCGCCGGGGCAGCGCGCCTTCGGGCACCAACTGGCGCGAGGCGAATCGCTGTCCACCCGGCTTGAGCGCCATGCGCCCCTGCTCAGTGTAGGCCAGGATCAGTCGGGCCTGGTCGAGAGAGGTCGCCGGGTTTTCGTACAGCGAGAGATAACAACTGATAATGCCGAGCTGCGGCAATTGTTCAGCCAGCGTGTCGGCTAACTGGTTCACATCGAACGTCGTGATGAGCGCCTGGCCGATCTCGCGCAGCGTCTCGGCCTGCCACGCGGCCTGCAACTGACGGTACGCCTGCGCCCGTTGCGTCATATCGCCGATGATGACGCGCGCCTGTCCGCACACATCTTCGCAGCGGGCGCGCGCGGATTCATCCAGGTAAGGCAGCGCATGACGACGCAGCACCGAGAGAGCTGTCTGCCAGGCGGCCAGGTCGCCTTCCCGCGCGGATACCTGGCGCAGGATGTTTTCCAGGGTGGGCAACAAGACGTTCGACTGGTTGTTCAACTCGGCGGCAAAGGCGTCGAGCAGTTGAGCCGCCCATTCGACAGAGGCGACGGCCCGGTCCATCTCGGCAATGATCTGATCGCGCCGCGCCGCCAAGACCGCGTCCAGTTTCTCAGCGCCAAACTGGAGCGGCCCTACCGCCGCCTGCACCACCGATTGCGAAGGGCAGCCGCACGATTGGCGGACGGTCAGCGCGCAGGGCAAAAGCACTTGCTCGGGGACTGCCTCGCCAGCGAGTTGGGCCAGCAGCATCTCGACCGCGCGATAACCTTGCTCGTACAAGGGGAGCGCGACCGAAGTGAGCGGCGGCGTGGTCAATCGGCCTTCCGCCGAATCGTTAAAGCCCACCACGGCTACGTCGCCGGGAACCTGGAACCCTCGCAATTGCAGTGTCTTGATCGCGGCGAGCGCAAGCAGGTCGCTCACAGCCACAACGGCCTGAAAGTCGTCCTGCGGGCGCAACTTGCGTTCGTCCAACAACATCTGCATCGCCTCCACACCGGCCTCCCAATGCACCGGGCGGGTGACCAGGTCAGGGTCGAAGGCGATGCCGTATTCTCCCAGCACATCGGTGTAGGCGCGATAGCGTTCCTGGGCGTAATAGTGGCCCTCCGGCCCGCGAATGAACGCCAGGCGGCGCAAGCCGTGTGCTTCGATCAGGTGGACGATGGCGGCGCGCATCCCATCATAGCTGTTGACCGAAAGGGCGGGGATGCCTTCCATCGGCAGGGCCAGGCTGATCACTGGCAGAGGGTGAAAGCGCCCATGAAAGCGAATGACCTCGTCACGGTCGAGTGCCACGCCGATGGTCGAGGCCCAACTGACCAGGCCGTCCACGTGATCGGTGTTCACCAGGTCGTAAAGCACATTGCGCTGCGACTCGAAATCGGTCTCGATGCGCAAGCCGCCGCCGGGAAAACACAGCAGATTCACATCGTGCTGTTGTGCGGCATCTATGACGCCGGGCCACAGCGTTTGCGCTGCGCCCATGTGGATATTGGCGGTCAGGAATCCGATCGTAGGACGCTTGTAATTCATGGCGCTTGGATTTGACTATGGCGTTGGCCGCATCCGGCGCGGAATGGGCTTGATTTTAACTGGAGTTTGGCAAATTCCGTAGTTGCGACTTCAGTCGCCCCACCCCTGGCGGTTCACACGACTAAAGTCGTGACTACGGCCGCCAGATCTGGCACTTGCCAAAGTCCAGATTTTAACTTGCTTGATGGCTTTGAGTTGTTCGGCTTCCGGGCGACGCTTGTAAAACTCGTCGAGCGGATAGCAGCCCGACACCAGGCCGTTGCGTGGCGCGGTCGTGCAATCGCTGAACGTGCGACAGATGCGCTTGTGCTGCAGCGGACGGCCAGCCAACACATCGGCGCACATCTCTGGATAGGCCAGCGCCATGCGGCCCAGTCCGACGAAATCGGCCTGGCCGGTTCTCACGACGCGCTGCGCCACATGGGGCAGCCATTCCTGCAAGTACGAATAACCCGAGCCGACGATCAACAGGTCGGGGCGATGTCGTTTGAGCGCGGCCGTCACCATGATCTGCCTGGCCACGCCAGCCAGCGGGTCTTCCGGCGGCAGGTAGCCGTCCGAAGGCGGGAACAGCGCGGGCCGCTGAAGGTGCGGGGTGTAGTACGGGCTTCCCCCGGAAATGCAGACCAGATGGACGTTCAACGACGCCAACAGATCGAGCCACGCGCGCGGCTCGGCCAGGTCAATGCCCACGCCGGTGCCATCGCCGCCAAAGGCATAACGATACGTGCCTCCTTCGAATGGCTCTGGTTCGCCGATCCCATCTGCGCCAGCACGGAATGGGATGAAATCGAACGCGCTCACGCGCACTCCGATCTCTAATCCAGGGACGCGAGCGCGGATACCAGCGACGATCTCGCGCAAAAAGCGCGTGCGGTTTTCCAGACTGCCGCCGTAACGTCCAGGCCGGTCCACGGCGCTGAGGAACTCGTGGCCCAGGTAGCCGTGGCAGTGTTTGATGTCCACGAACGCAAAGCCTGCTCGGTGCGCCAGCTCCGCCGCAGTCACATAGTCCTCCACCAGCCGCGCAATGTCGTCGTCGCTCATGCAGGGATGGTCGGGTGGCAGCCCGAACTTGCGGTCGAGCAGCGGGTGATGATACAGAATCTTGGGTTCCAGACCTCGCTTGCCGTTTGGGCGCGCAAAGCGGCCCGAATGGGTCAACTGCAATCCAATAAGCAAGTCATCGGTTGAGCCTGGGTGCGCCGTGATCAGCGCCTGGCGCAGCGCGGCCAGATCGCCAAGTGTGCGCTCGTTGATCATCAATTGATTCGGATTCGCGCGCCCGTCCGGG
>DAOTXX010000195.1:0-4882 GCA_034434835.1 Thermoflexales bacterium
GGCGAAGGCAGTGCCTTCGCCCACGCCAAGCACGAGTTTCTGCCATTACACATGCCCGCCAACCCCCAAAGGGGGCAGGCGGGCATGAGGTTCTCGCAACGACAAAAGATGCAACTTGGGGCCGCGCACAGTATAATTGTGGACCATCCGTGTCAACTCAAGGCCGGAGGGCACGCTTCAGCGTGCGAAATTACGGCCTAAAGGCCGCACACCGGGGCTAAAGTTGACACCCATGAATTGTGGACAAACAATGACTGCGTGGCGCAAACAGCTCGTCAGCATCATCATCTTGGGATGCGTGCTCGTCCACAGCGTCGGCGGCAGCGCCCTGGCCGTGTCACAGGTTGATCGGGCAGCGTTACACCTAACTGTCGTTCATACCTCGGACGGCCTGATCCTGGAATGGCACACACCCGACGCGCACATCATCCCGCGTGCCGACGGGACAGTTGGCGTGGCAATGTCCGGCTATTCGCAGACCGCCCAACCCGGCGCGCCGCAAGTGCCTTTCACCTCCACCCTGATCGCTTTGCCCGCTGACGCGCTCCCTACTCTTCAGGTGCTCTCGATCCAAGAGAACGAGATACCTTTGCCTGGCCCTTTAGTGGTCGCGCCAACTCCCCAAGGCGTCCAGCGTGATAAGACCGGGCATCCCATTGGAGGCGCTTTATCGTCTTCCCGGTCGTCTTTCGTCTCTCGTCCTTCGTCCCGCCAGGCAGACACGCCCGTTACGCTGGAAGAGGCAGGTATCGTGCGGGGCGTCCGCCTGGCCCGGCTGACGTTCTACCCGGTCCGCCCCACCGAGACAGGTCTGCGCCTGACCACGCACCTGCGCGTCTCCCTCTCCTTTGGACGATCGCTCGATACTCCATCCTCTGTTGCGCCGCCCGACCCGCTGTTGACTATTGTTCGTTCCGCCGTCATCAATCCTGCTCAAGTTTCAGACCTAACCGCTGATCGCCGACCCCCCGCTATCGAAATCAGAAATCAAAAATTAGCAATCAGCAATCCAACCGGCGCTGGCCCGGCCACAACAGCCGTTGAAGTGAGCGCGCCCGGCCTGACGGCTATCACCTATCAAGCTTTGAAGAATGTCGGCTTTCCGACCGAAAACACTGACCCGCACACTTTGCACCTGACCCGCGCTGGAAACGAGGTCGCCTTCGAATGGGAAGGGGATGACGACGCCCTCTTTGAATCCGACGAGCGGTTGCTCTTTTACGCCGACCCCCGCCCGAGCCGTTGGACACCCACCGATGTTTATTTCCTTTGGCGGAGTGACACGTCTGGCTTGCGCATGTCGAACCGATCGGCGGCTCCTACGGGCGCGCCGCCCGGTATCGCCTGGGCAGACGAGACGCGGGAGATCAATGCGATCTATACACCCGACTGTTTTTGCGGCAGCCTCCCGGCCGGACGCGACGGCGACCGCTGGACGTGGGATGATCTCAGACGCCCCAACCGCGCGACCGGTTCGTATCCCATCACCCTGCCGATGGCTGTGGATGCAACGCAAGCCGCTACGTTGACAGTATGGTTCATCGGCTACACCGACGTCATCACAGCCAACCCAGACCATCGTGTGGAGACGGCTCTGAACAACACACCCCTGGGCCACATCGAGTGGAACGGCAAACAGGTCATCACGGCTACATGGACCATCACGCCCGGCCTGCTGCATGGAGGCGTCAACACCCTCACGTTGACGTTGCCCGGCTTGCCCGGCGTCAGTGTCGAGGGTGCGTGGCTGGACGCTTTTTCGATCCGCTATGCACGCAATCAAGCCTCGGATGGATCAACCGTCATTTTGAGCGGTGCGCCAACCACGCGAACGTACACCGTGACATTGGCCGGTGCCGGCCCATATCGCGTTTATGACATCACCGATCCTTTGCGTCCTGAAAAGCTGACGGATTGGCACACGCAAGGTCAGACGGTGACCTGGAGCGACCCGCCGGAAGGCGGATCACGTCGTTACCTTGTGACCGCACCCGATGGCATCACCAGTCCACGCCTTCGCCTTGCCGAGACGCTCTGGGGCTTTCGCGCCAGCGGCGGCTTTCGAGGCGCAGATATGCTCGTCATCACGCATCCCGATTTTGTCAGTGCGCTGACGCCCCTGGCAGACCTGCGTCAAGCTCAGGGGCTGACTACAACGATTGTGAATGTGCTGGGCATCTATGACGAATGGGGCGATGGCCGTCCCGACCCGGCCGCGATCCACTCATTCATCGCCAACGCCTACGCGACCTGGAGTCCACGTCCAGGCTATGTGCTGCTGGTGGGCGATGGGAGCTTTGACCCCAAGCGTTATCGCGCCGATTCGCCGCCGACCTTGATCCCACCCTACCTGGCCGATGTGGACCCCTGGGCTGGAGAGACGGCAGCCGATAACCGTTACGTCGCAGTGGATGGAGAGGACGCCTTGCCTGATATGTTGATCGGTCGCTTGCCAGTTCAGACACTCACCGAAGCGCAGACCATCGTGAATAAAATCGTGCAGTACGAAACCCATCCGTTGCCCGGCGGCTGGAACGCAAATGTGGCGTTCGTCGCCGATAACGCCGACGCGGCCGGCGACTTTGCGGCGCAGTCGGACATCATCGCCACCACCTACGTGACCTTACCCTTTACCGCGCAGCGAATCTATTTCACGCCGCCCACGACGACAGTCACTGCCACTCAACAGGCGACGCTGAACATGTGGAACGCGGGCGCGTTGATCGCGCAATTCACCGGCCATTCGTCGTGGCAGCAATGGGCCGCCGAGCGATTTTTTCACCTGGACGATCTGCCGCTGCTGCGCCACGATCGCCGCTGGCCGATTGTGGTGGAGATGACGTGCTTCACCGGGGCGTTTCAGCGGCCCGAGCCGACGCTGGATGAGGAGCTGCTCAAGTTGAGCGGCGGCGGAGCAGTGGCCGTATGGGGCGCGACGGGCCTGGGCGTGAGCACCGGTCACGATCGGCTGGATGACGGTTTCTTTCGGGCCGTGTTCAGCGATACAGTCAGCACAGTGGGACAGGCAGCCCTATCCGGGAAACTGGCGCTGGCCGCCAGCGGTCAACATCTCGACCTGTTGGACACGTTCACCCTGTTGGGCGACCCGGCGCTTCGGCTGAACCGAACGATCGTCCCCTGGGCCAGCCAGGTGTACCTGCCCATCATTCTCAAGTGACGGGACGCCGTAATTGACTCACCCTTACGAAGGTTGAGCCGAGTAGAGCAACAAAAAAAGGCACCGGTGAGTGCCTTTGATTGCGGGGCTTGGATTCGAACCAACGACCTCCGGGTTATGAGTTCCAACCCGATAGCCCCTACCTCAGACCGTCCGGCCACTCGTTTGAGGGTGGCCTGACGATTTAGAGTTCTACCAGCCTGATTTGGTAAGATGTTGGGATTATACCAGAACATTCGTGCTTTTTCAAGGGCTTTGAAGAACTTGCACGAGTCCCAGCCACTTACCGTGTACATTGCTTGACGGCGGCCCTGTCCTCGGACCAAACGCCAGCATCATTTCAAGTACGCCCCCATTCTGACTTTTTTCTTCACAAACACTTGTGTCCACCACAGCCTTGTCACTGTGACTACTGACATGAGATCACTTTGCCATTCGTCCAAGCGACCTGTTTTTGCATGGTTGAGCAACCAATGTCGAATCGCATCACACGCCCATCGCATCCAACTGCCCTCTCGGTCATTTATTTTTCTCGCAAACACATCCTACACTGAGACAAAGTGAGCCACTTAGACAAGCATCGCATACAATGAAAGCAGGATTTGCGACCAGGTGGGCCATACAGGTCACAGAGCAACAAAGAGTCCACAGCCGCATCTACTATCGCAAGCAACACAATCTCATGGATATTTCAGAATCCATTGCAGTCTCACCCCCAGATGCTGCCATATCGGCATTTCGAGGTGTTGCGATGGAAGCCAAACGCATTTGATTGTCGAGAGCTTGTATGGGCTGCTGTACATCCTAGCGCGACGGAAACGCAGGGATACGCCAGATGGCACTGTCTGATTCCATGCAGGTGTGAACCTCTCCTACATTAACAGGTCATGGACTGAGCATATGCGAGTCGTAGAACCAAGCGCCAGAATCAGTGACAACTCGACTGCGCCCGGCCGACGTAATACGTCAATAATCAAAGGCGTGCGATTGTAGCGGCGCGATGAACGTCAGGCCGCGGCGAGGTCGTATGCCAACACAGTCCGGCCGCTATAGTGCTGGGCCGATTTTGACCAACGCGTTAGGTGCAAGCATAGGGCAAATAGAGACTGATAAGTTTGCTCAAGTCCTCCGTTGCTTCGAGTTCGATAATCTCTGCCTTGGCTCGCCAGTCTGTCCATCTTTTCCCCCACTCTGGTATGACTCGCCCTGCGACAATCAGGAGGATATTTTCAGGCAGTCGCTGCGCTAGAGCGCACAGCCAGTGCTCAATAGTTGTTGTTCGCTCATACCCGTCAATCATCAATACGATACGCTGATGAGTAGCTACTCGAGTCAGACCACACACAAAGTCGTCAATCAATCAAGTTTGAAGTGCGGCCTGCGCTTCTATTTCCCCTCGACCTGGATGCGCATGGCAATCGGCAGGCAAGGTCGAGCAGGCTGGCAGAGTGACGCCACAGACATCCAGTTTGCTGACCCAGCTTGCAAGTACATCGATGGCTGAAAGCCTCTCTTCGTAATCAACCAGGGCCACCGGGATGTGCCACTTTGAACATATGAGGCGATATTTCCTTAGCCTGTATTTCGCACCTTAACAACTGAACGGATGATCCGAGTCGCAGATCACCCCGGCTAACCGACCGTCCCCGGAGTGTGGTACAGTATGGGCGCAAGACCACACCGAGATTCCGGGGGATGAGATGC
>DAOTXX010000196.1:0-1790 GCA_034434835.1 Thermoflexales bacterium
CCTATGATCTTTGAGTGGGACCCGAACTGCCCCGATTGCAAGCCAAAAGACTGTGCGGATTGCGCGCCTCAGTTCGGGTTTACCCACTCGACTCGACACATTGAGTTCGCGTCAATGTCAGCAGATTGGCGGCTCGATGTGCGGCCACTCAAACAAAGGAACAATGTGGTCCATGAGTTGGGACACGCCTTTGAAAACGCAACTGAACAGACGAGAGCCAATGGTTCCACCTATAAGCCAGCGCGAGACGCACTGCCGTGGACAGATCGGGAGGGACTAGCAGAAGGCGGTGTCTGGCGACAGAGCGGCGAGCTTACATCTGGGGAAATATTCGCGGATATGTTTGTGGGTTGGACTTATGACACGTGGAGGACGAACGTGCAAGGAAAGGTAACTGAACGGGGCGCGGAATACCAGCAGTGGATGAATCAGAATATGCCACTCTGGGTTGACCTCGCACTGGGACGGTAACAAAAATGTACGGACATCTTGCCTTGCAGCTCCGCAGATTTGTAGTGGTAGCAACCATGCTCGCAATCAGCGGGTGTCGAGCCGTCGTGACATCAGAGCCTTCTACTCCGACACAAACCGTTCGTGTGTCGCCAGCGCCACCGACCTCCTCGGCGAGTGAGTCTGCGCCCACTTCTACAAAGGCTCCTGCGGCTACTTGGACACCCATCCCCACATTGTCACCAACCGAAGCAGTGAGCCAAACTATTCAATTGTTTCGCAATAACGCGGGATGTGAGCTACCCTGTTGGTGGGGGCTAATACCCGGCGAGACATCTTGGGAGACGGCACGCCAGTTCCTGGCGGCTTTCGCTTCGCACATAGGATCGGGCGAAAGTAGCACCGACACCCAGAACGGTGTTAGTTATTACCTGGAGAACTTTGATGTCCAATACCCAGTGGCAGGTCACAGAAACAAAGGCCTGACTAACTACGACGTTGTCAATGGAGTGGTTAATCTGATCTGGGTATTGCCGCGTGGCACTGAGGTGCGATATCCCATTCATCAGCTCTTGGCGACTCAGGGTAAACCGGAAAAGGTTTGGATGGCAGTCGATCCTGATTCGAATCTTTTCCATTTTCTTCTGTATTATCCAAAACGAGGTACTACCGCGTTGTATGAAGGTCAGGCAAACAGGGGCGATGACTCCAATTACCAACTCTGTCTCCAAGAAAGTGGCCCCGAATTATGGCTCTGGTCTCCTGGAAAGGTCTTTTTGCTAAACGATGATCGATTTATTGGCCCGGATTTTGGTCTTGGGCCAAACGGGCATGAGCGCTATATGCGGCCTATCGAAACTGTCGAGCTGGATCTTGAGACATTTTATCGAGCCTTTGGGAGCGCCGGCCCAGCTTGTATTGATACCCCGCGAAGTTTGTGGGAAGTTCCTTGAGGGAAATGGTCCCAGCAAATGGGAAGACGCGGGATCCGACTTCGCCGCCTCCTATACCGGAGCACGGACGGTCACCGGGGACGGTCAAAGACGGTGGACACGGGCGACGACACCGCCGCCGCCGGCGACCTGGACCTCACCCAGCCGGTGACGATCATCGGGGCCGGGGCCGACAGCACCTTCCTGGAGCCCGGCGCCGGCTACCCCAACCAGCGCCTGATGCACGTCCTGACCACCACCGTCACCATCACCGACCTGACCCTGCGCGGCGCCAACGGCGGCAGCACCGACCCGGGGCCGGCGCTGAACAACCAGGGCGGCAACGTGACGCTCGACCGGATCACCGTCGTCACCAACACCGTCAGCCACAACGGCGGCGGCCTGTAC
>DAOTXX010000197.1:0-28310 GCA_034434835.1 Thermoflexales bacterium
CCCATCAGCGATCCATGCGCGATGGCGCGCGCGACCGGGCCGACTCGATCCAGCGGCGCTTTTTCGACCTCGGCCCAGGCGGACTCCATCGTCAAGAGCATGTTGGTGCCGGTATCGCCATCGGGAACCGGAAAGACGTTGAGAGCATTGATGGCTTGCTGATGGCTCCGCAGCCACGCGAGGCTAGCTTTGACGAGTTCCTTCAACCCATAGCCGTTGATCGCCAACAGCCGTCCATCGCCTGGCGTGCTCAAGGAGGGATCACGAACGCTCTCGCTCACAAAAGCTCCTAAGCATCCGTACTGCTCACGCGCAGGCCCTGCACGTGGACGTTCACTTGCGCCACCGGCACGCCCAAGGCGCGCTCCACCGTGTACCGGACGACGTTCATGATGCTGCGGGCCACCGACGAAATACGTGTGCCATACTCGACGATGACGTACAGGTCAATCTGAATGCGGTCACCGTCCACGCGCACCTCGACGCCGCGATGGGCGGCATCGCCCAGCGCCGTCATCAGCTCGTCAGCCAGGTTCTTGGGCGCCATGCCCACGACACCATATGATTGCAGGACCGCTTGCGCGGCCAGTGTGGCAATGGCAGTGGGCGATATTTCGATTTTGCCGAGTAAAGTTTCTTCCGACATGGGTACCTCTATTGCCTGCTGCGTATTGTGCGTATTGCCTCAGTCGGCCCATGCGAAATACGCGGCACGCAATGCGGTTTGCATCAAACTGTCTCTCGTGGTATCATCTCGGCGCTCTAATCCGTTCAAGAAAGGGTGTGAATACCATGGCCAAGTGTGATATTTGCGGCAAAGCCCCCGAGTTCGGGCATCATGTCAGCCACTCGAAGCGGGCGACCCGGCGCACATTCAAGCCGAACCTGCAAAAGCATACACTTTACATCGGCGGTCAACGGCGTCGGGTGAACGTCTGCGCCAAGTGCCTGAAAACCCTGATCAAAGTGAAATAGTCTGGACTCGCTCAGGCGCCGGTTCTCTGTAGAGCCGGCGTTTTTGTTTTGGCGGGCAAATCATACACTGGGATACGTAATCAGTCAATCAATGATCGGTGACCGGTTACCGGCGCGCCTGCTCATTCGTTCTCTGCCGGAGTTGACCGCACCCCGCTTGAATATCAATTCCTCGTCGCAAACGGAGTGTGTTGGGGATGCCAGCGGCCTCTAACACGGCACGGAACGCGGCAATCCGCTTGCGCGTCGAGGCGGCGCCTGCATAGCCGCTCGTCGGGTTGAGCGGGATCAGGTTCACGTGGCAAAGCATCCCCTTGACAAGCCGCACCAGCGCGTGAGCCTGCTCAGGAGTATCATTCACACCCTCGATGAGCGCCCACTCAAAGCTGACGCGCCGATGCGTCCGCTCCATGTACTCGCGCACGGCCTGCATCAGCGCATCGAGCGGGTAACGCTTGTCGATCGGCACAAGCTGGCTGCGAAGCTCATCCGTCGCCGCGTGAAGCGAGACCGCCAGGTTGATCTGGATGTCCTCACCTGCCAGCTTTTGGATGCCCGGCACAAGCCCAACGGTTGACACAGTCATCCGCCGGGCGCCAAAGTTAAAGCCACTGGGATCGTTGAGTCGCCGGGCCGCGTTCATGAATTGATCATAGTTGGCAAACGGCTCGCCCATGCCCATGAACACGATATTGCTAATGGCCGCTTCGCGTGGCGGATGGCCGCTTCGCGTGGCCAATGGCGAGGGGCGAAGGGTCAATTCACGAGCGAAAAAGAGGACTTGCTCGACGATCTCGCCTGAAGTGAGATTGCGCTGCAAGCCCCCCTGCCCTGTCGCGCAAAAGGCGCAGCCCATCCCGCACCCGGCCTGGGTAGAGATGCACGTCGTGCGGCGGCGCTCGTAACCCATCAGCACGGATTCGACCTGCGCGCCATCGGGCAAAGTGAACAAGATTTTGCATGTCTGATGGTCCGACGAGCGCTGCGTCAAAAGTGGCGTCAATCGCCCGATGACGGTCTCGGTGGCGAGACGCTGACGCAGCGGTCTGGGCAAATCGCTCATCGCGTCAAACGACGCGGCAAGCTCTCGATACAGCCAATGCCAGAGCTGGCGGGCACGATAGGCCGGTTCACCCCAGTCCCGCAACAGGCTTTGGAGACCGTCCAGGTTCAAATCGAGCAAGGCGACGTGCGCGTCCATGGTTTTCACATCACCAGTTTCTGCCAAACTCTGGTCAGCTCGCCAATATCCTGGAAAATCCAGTCGGGGTGAATATCATACCTGGCGATGTCGGCTTCTTGATGAATGCCCGAAAGCACGAGGATCGTTTTCAATCCCGCGCGCTGACCACCAAGAATATCGGTCTCTAGCCTGTCGCCGATCATGACCGTCTCTTCCGGCCGGCTGCCCATCCGCGCGAGCGCCTGCTGGAACATGACCGGTTCTGGTTTGGCGACGATGAACGGCTTGACGTCGGTCGCGGCTTCCAGGAAAGCCAGGATCGCCCCGGCGCCCGGTGTGATCTCGTGCTCGCCCGGCCAGGTGCGATCGGGGTTCGTGCCGATAAAGCGCGCGCCCTGGCGAATGAATTTGGTCGCGCGCGCGAGCTTGGCATACGTTGCCTGCCGATCCAGCCCGGCCACCACAAAATCGGCTTCGTCCTGGCTGATCACAAAGCCACGCGCGGCCAGGCTTTCGGCCAGCGCGGCTTCGCCGACGACAAACACACGCGCGCCCGGCGAGGCAATAGTCTTCAAGTAATCCGAAACCACATCGCACGAAGGCAAGATCTCGGATTCCGAGACTTGCACACCGAACTCGGCCAACCGGGCGGCGTACTGTGCAGCCGTGCGCGTCGCATTGTTCGTCGCCAGGATAAAGCGAATGTTCTGCTGGCGCAGGAACGCAAAGAAATCGGTCAGGCCAGGCATTGGCTGATTGCCGCGCCACAGCACGCCGTCCATGTCGCTCACGACGGCGTGGATCGTGGCGAGGTGTTCAAGGGGGAGGCGAGTATTGGGTATTGGGTATTTGAGATTTGACATTTGAAATTGGTAATCCTCCGGCGTATCAATGTCTTGAAACGCGGCCAAGTCGTCCACCTGGACAACTGCCACGCGATCGGCATACTTGTAGATGAGAGGTCGCCCCCCACGGTCGCCCGTGAGTTGCATCAACTCGCCGAACAGCTCGCGCCCAAACAAAACCGGGTTACCGGGCCGGTCGCCCCAGCGCGGCTCAACGATCGGCGCGCCAGACTCGCGAAAGTGCGTGATGAGCGCGGTCAGCAGATCGGGCGTGATGTTGGGCTGATCGGCTAAAACAAACAAGACGCCAACGACATCGGGGGGCAACGCGGCCAGGCCCGTGCGGAGGGACGCGCTCATCCCCTCGGCCCAGTTCGGATTGGCGACGATCTGCACCGGCCGATCACCTAATGCGCTGCGGATCGCAGGCTCATGCGCGCCCACCACGACGATCACCGGCCGGGCGGGTGAAGCCAGAACGACATCGGCCACATGAGCGAGGAGCGGTTTGCCGTGCCAATCCACTAACAGCTTGGGCCGACCGAACCGCTCGGACGCGCCTGCGGCTAAAATGATCGCAGCGATCTCGGACATTTCGGGTCTTGTCTTTCGATTGCCAACACAGGCTCATCCGCGCGCAGTGCGGCGACGACAACGCGCTCGTATCGCGCACGCAACAATTGCTTGGCCAGCGCGTGCGCTTCCGGGTGAAGCGTCGTGTCTCGCTGCGTGAGCATCGCGACAGCGCGCGCAGGTTCCGGCACACCCTTCAAGCCCAGCAACTCATCGGTCAGCACACGCGCGAATATCGCAGAGGTGATCGGCGTTCCAGCCGACAGGCCCAAAACGCGGAGGGCATCGGCAGCCCGATGGATCGTTTTCTCGTTCAATGGCTGGCCTAATACATCCAGATGCGCCATCACGACGACGGTCGTCACATGCTTCGGGATGACCGGCTCGTGCGCAGCAGGGATCTTGAGACCGGCCCCTTTGGCGCCATCCGCTTCAATAAGCCATGTGACGCCGGGCAGTTGGGCGAACAATTCGCCGAGTACTTCAGGCGGCAGGCCATCGAGCTTGAACGGACGCGAAGGGACCGGGTGATCGCCTTGAATGGGCTGAAGCTCATCCAATCGGCGGGAGGCTAACGCCAGGCGCGGCGCGTAGCGGAGCAAATCGGCCATGCGGGCCGCCTCGGGTCGAGCGGACAGCATCAACACGCCATCCCCCGGCAAGATCGGCTCCATCATCTTGGTCGTGGTGGTGGCCACCGACCGCCAGCCTGCGGCGGCCAGTTCGGCCTGCGCGCGCCAGATAGCAGTCGTCTTGCCACCCGCGCCCACGAACGCAACAGCCTGGCCGGGCCGAATGTCTAATACTTGACAAAGTCTCATTGCGGGACATTGTAGCAGAAAGTGGGATGGTTTGCTAGTTGGTTTGCCGGTTGTTTGGTTGGCTTGTATAATTCTTTCGTAAAACGTGACACGTGAACCGTGATTTCACGCATCACGTCTCACGTATCAAGAATTAGTTCCGACCCGGAGACATGGTGATGAAACTGTCAGTCGTCATGCCTGTTTACAACGAAAAGGATACCATCCGCGACATCCTGCGACAGGTGCGCGAGGTGGGGCTGGTCAATGAGTTGATCGTCGTGGACGACTGCTCAACCGACGGCACACGCGAGATTTTGCATGAGGAAGCGCAACGAGGCGATATGACGCTTGTCCTGCACGACTGCAATCGCGGCAAAGGCGCCGGGGTGCGCAGCGGCCTCGAGCGCGTTACGGGCGACATTGTCATCATCCAGGACGCCGATCTGGAGTACGACCCGCGCGACTATCCCACGCTCATCCGTCCCATCGTCGAGGGCCGCGTCAAAGTCGTTTATGGCTCGCGCTTTATCGGTCCACGCAAAGACATGCTCTTTTGGCATTGGATGGGCAACAAGTTCTTGACGCTTATCACCAATCTCTTGTTCGACACCACCCTGAGCGACATGGAGACTTGCTACAAAGTCCTGCGCGCCGACGTGGCGAAAAGCCTGAACATCAAATCGGATCGCTGGGGTATTGACCCCGAGATCACAGCCAAAGTGCTCAAGCGCGGCAACCGCATCTTTGAAGTGCCGATCTCGTACTATGGGCGCGAGTTTTACGAGGGGAAAAAAATCTCCTGGCGCGATGGGTTCACGGTGCTGTGGACGCTGATCAAGTATCGGTTCGTGGATTGACAAGGTGACCAGGTGGCAAGGAGACCAGGTGACCAGGTGGCGGCAGCGCCGCTCAATCTGCTGCTTGTCTTGCTCTGCCTTGTTGCCTTTGGATTGCGATTGGGGCCGCTGTGGGTAAATCGCTTTCATGCCGACGAGGCGCTGTACGCTTCGTGGGCGCTCTCGATTGCGTCCGGTCGGGACATTTTGCTCGCGCAGGTCGCGCCCGATAAGCCACCGCTGTTGTTTTATCTGATGGCAGCGGCGTTCTTGATCTTGGGGCGCGTCGAGGTCGCCGCGCGGCTGATCGGGTTGCTGGCAAGCACGCTCAGTGTGCCGTTGATGTGGCGATTGGCCCTCACCTCCCCGGCCCCCTTTGCACAGGATGGGGACAAGACAAGCGTGATCGTCGCAGCGATAGCTTTGGCGCTTTCGCCTTTTGCGATTCTGTTTTCGCCGACTGCTTTCTTGGACCCGTTAATGGTCACGTTGGTGCTGGCCGCGCTCGTGGCCGCGACACATCGGCGGCCCGGCTGGGCTGGCGTCTGGCTGGGATTGGCGGCCGCAACCAAAGTCCAGGCGCTTGTCTTTTTGCCGCTGGTCACGATCTGGGGCGCCCTGCGCGGCGGCCTGCGGTCGGCGGTCAGCGGCCGGTTGGCCGCCGGACTCGCGCTTCCCCTGATCGTGGTCCTCGCCTGGGATTGGTTGCGCGGCGGCGCGCCGTTCTGGGTTCAACAGACGATCAACTATGGCGGCATCCGACCCGTTTATGCCAGCGAGGTGATGCCGCGCCTGATCGGCTGGGCAAGCTTGCTGCCGCATTTTTTCGGCTGGCCGCTGCTGATCGTTCTGGTCATCGGCCTGCCGCTGTTGTTGATCTATGACTTGACTCGTAACGCCCGCACATCCACTGCCACGCTCGATCTGACCTTGATCGCTTTTGCGTTGGGTTACCTGTTCCTGCACTGGCTGCTGGCGTTTCCGATCTGGGACCGATACCTGCTGGGGCTTGTCCCGATTGCGTGTTTGTTGATCGGGAGGCTGGCTGGTCGGGCCATCCTGGCCGCCCAGAGAGGGCAGCCGCGAGGGTTGCCCCTACGCCAGGCCAGCATTGTGGTGCTTGTCATCGGGTTGATGACCCCTTCGGCGACCCAAGCCTGGCAAAGCGCACTGCCGATCGGCGGCGATCATGGGGCGCAGGACGGCATTGATCGAGTGACCGATTACCTGCGCGAGTATCCTTACGGCACGGTCGTGTACGATCACTGGCAGGGCTGGACGCTGCGTTACTATTTGTGGGACGCCCGGACATACCTGGCTTACTTTGCCACGCCCCAGGCCCTGGCAGAGGATTTGCGTGTTTTTGGCCGGACATCGCCGCGCTTTATCGTGGTCCCGGCCAGCGAGTCCACACTGCGCCTCGAGCGCGCCATCGCCGCGGAAGGATTTGTCCTTGCTCCTGCGCTCTCGACGCAAAATCGTCACGGCCAGCCGACGTTCACCCTGTACCAAATTCAAGGGAAATAGGCGGGACTGCTCTCTGGATTCTGTCATTGCGAGGGCGCGCAGCGCCCAAAGCAATCTCCACGCAGGTTAGAGATTGCTTCATCGGCCCGCTTCGCGGACCTCCTCGCAATGACAATTTGAAGGCAACCTGTGCACATGCAATAGGAATCCGTTCTAAGCAAGGCTTGGCGCTCTTTGTCTTTGCGGTTCAACTCGGTTTTTTCCTGGAGTCATGTGGTAGAATTCGGCGCAGGGTCACGTCATGTCCAGGCTATCTCTTGCCGCGCGCAGACTCGCTTCTGTTTTCGTCAATATTGCGCCCTATCTTGGGCTGCTTGCGGTTTGTCTGACATTCTGTTGGAAGCTTGCCTTCACCAACCTCATCCTCGCACGCGGCGACATGCTCCTCTACTTTTACCCCAATTGGTCCTACGCCGCCGATGCGATTCGCCACGGTCGTCTCCCACTCTGGAATCCGTATCTGTTCATGGGTGTGCCATTCTTTGCCAACAGCCAGACCGGGGTGCTGTATCCGCTCAATCTGGCGATGGCCTGGCTGCCGACGACTCGCGCGATCAACCTGACGATCATTTTGCACCTGTGGCTGGCCGGAGCAGGCACGTACTTATTTGCCCGGCGCAGCCTGGGATTGAGCCAACTGGCGGCCTGGCTCGGCGGAGTGACGTTTGCGCTGGGCGGATACCTGAGCGCGCAGGTCGCGCACGTCAATCAACTCCAGGCGCTGGCCTGGCTGCCGTTTCTATTCGTGTTCTTTGATTTGGCTCTGAAACAGTGGCGATTCGTATTCGCACTGGCAGCCGTCGCGGCTCTGCAACTGCTGGCCGGTCATACGCAGTCGGTGTTTACCTCGTTGGTGGGATTGGGCCTCTACGCCCTGTGGCCCGCGATCGAAAATGCTGTAACCCGCCAATCAAATTTCCGCGATCTGGCCCGACGGGTCGTCACCTGGATCGGCGCGGCGATCCTGGGGGCGCTGCTTGCCGCCGTCCAACTGATCCCCACGCTCGAACTGACGCGCCAGTCCATGCGCGCAGGCGGTCTGAGCTGGCGCGAGGCGGTGTCCTTCTCGCTCAATCCTCTCACGCTGCTCCAATCGCTTTTGCCCAATTATCGCCAAACGATCTTGAGTGAGTACGTGGCATACGTCGGTATCATTGGACTGGCGTTGATGGTGATCGGAGCGTGGTCGTGTTGGCGAAGCAAATCTCAAATCTCGAATTTCAAATTTCAGAGGCGCGCGCTGTGCGTTGTGGCGCTGATCGGCCTGCTCTTGGCGCTGGGCGGATACAATCCGATCTACTCGCTCCTTATCAAATGGGTGCCCGGCTTTAACTTGTTCCGCGTCCCGGCGCGCTGGCTTGTCCTCTATGCTTTCGGCGCGGCATCGCTGGTGGGTATCGGTCTCGATGCAATACCCAATATCCAATACCCAATCATCCGGCACAAATCAGGTATTGGGTATTGGGTATTGGCGCTGCTCGTCGTCGAATTGTTCTTTGCCAGCCGTCCACTCGACTACAACCACCCCACCGCTCCCGATGCCTTGACCGATCTGCGCACGCCGGCAGCGTATCTGCTGGCCAGCGCCGATCGATCTCGTTTTCTTTCCGTCTCGCCGATCTTTTTTGATCCCGGCGACAAGGCTGAGCTGGAAAGCATCTTTGCCGATCAGCTTTCGCTGGATGCGTTCTACGATCTGCTGATCGCCACCAAGCACAAAGAGATCATTGGGCCGAACCTGTCGCTGTACTATCGCTTGTTTGCTGCCGATGGCTACGACGGCGGGGTGCTGCCACTGCGCCACTATGTGACGTTCCAATCGCTGTTTGTGCCGTCGGACAAGATCGCGCCAGACGGTCGTCTGCGCGAAAACTTGCGTGACGTGCCCGAGGCCAGGTGGCTGTCACTCATGAATATCCGCTACATCATCACCGACAAGACGCTCGATGCCTGGCTCGACGACGTGTTTTACGATTTGCAGTTCACGACGCCGCTAGGGGTTTCAGCCAGGCGCGAGGCAACCGTTGCGCACGTCCCCCCCTTTGAGGCAACGGCGCTTGGCCTCGTGTCGTATCTGCAAGGAGCATCGAATTTGCCGGATGGCGCACCTGTGGCGCGAGTCACGCTCGGCTTCGCAGACGGCCCGACCGAAACCTTTACGCTGCGCGCAGGCGTGGATACGGCGGAGGGAGTTGACACGGGCACGATGGCGCATCGTCCGGCGCGAGTGGGCGGGCATTTTGTGCGCGATCAGCCTAAAGTCAACGATTACGTGACGCGGCTGCGCTTGGAGCGCCCGCGAGTCGTCACCACCATCGTCGTGAGGCCTACCCTGCTGCAAGGTCAACTGGTCATGCGCGGCGCATCGCTGATTGACGAGCGCACGGGCGGCTTTCAATCGCTGGTCCTGTCGGGACGTGGGCGCTTCCGACTTGTCCAGTCTGGCGATGTCAAGATTTACGAGAATCTCGACGTGCTGCCGCGCGCGTTTGTCGTGTCACAAGCGCGGGTCGTCAACGATGATGCGGCTGCGCTGGCCGCGATGAGCGATCCGGGCTTTGACCCGGCCAGGATCGTGATCCTGAATGGAACATCGGCAAATGCCGGGCAGGTCTTGCCAGGCGCGCCGTCCAAAGCCGAGATTCTGATCTATGAGCCAGAGCGCATCGTTATCGAGACCGACAGCGACAGCTCGAGTTGGCTTGTGTTGACGGACGCCTGGTACCCCGGCTGGCGCGCAACGGTGGATGGCGCGCCGGTCGAGATCGCGCGAGCCGACGTGCTCTTTCGCGCAGTGCCAGTTCCGGCAGGGCGGCATCGCGTTGAGTTTATCTTTGTGCCAACCTCGCTGCAACTTGGCGGGGCGACCAGTCTCCTGACGTTGATAGGCTGCGTGGTGGCCGTTGCGCTGATCTATCGAAATCGGCCCGCACTCGGCGCACTTGACAGTGGTAGTATAATCAAAAAAGGCTGACTGTATGGTGAGGCGTGCCCAACCAGTGGCAACCAGAAAGGAGGCTAGATAACTCGACCCTTGAGCTGAGCCAACCCCCTTGTGAAACCAGGAAAGGAGATAAAGATGTCCAAACTGATCCGATTAGCGATTGTTGTCATTATCCTGTTCGCCAGCATGCCAGCGATCCCGGCGCTCGCGGCTCAGCCAGTGCCCAATTGCACCGACGGGACACAAGCCAGCGGCGCGGTCTATCGCATCTGCATGCCCAAGCCTCCCACGCCCTGGAACGGCAGCCTGGTCGTTTACGCGCATGGCTATGTTCCCAATCTCGGCCAGCCTCCGGCGATCCCTGAGGATCAATTGCGATTGCCCGACGGCACGTACCTGCCCGACTTGGTCAACAGCCTCGGCTTTGCCTTTGCAATGAGCAGTTACAGCGCCAACGGCCTGGCAGTGATCCAGGGCATCGCAGATACGCGCGATGTCGTGAACATCTTCAAGGCCGCTCACTCGACGCCGCGCCACATCTACCTGGTTGGCGCGTCCGAAGGCGGGTTGATCACGACGCTCGCTATCGAAAAGCACCCGGGCGATTTTAGCGGCGGGCTGGCCGTCTGTGGGCCGGTGGGCGATTTCCGCAGGCAGATCAACTACTGGGGCGACTTTCGCGTGGTGTTTGACTACTTTTTCCCCGGCGCGCTCCCGCGCTGGACAGAAACGAATATCACCATCCCGCCTGCGGTGATGGCGAATTGGACGCCCACGCTCACGCTGCAGATCGCGAACGCCATCGTCGCCAATCCGTCGGCCACTCAACAACTATTGCAGGTGACCAATGCGCCGACCGACCCGGCCAACGGCGCGACGATCACCGAGACGGTGCTGGGCCTGTTGTGGTACAACGTGTTTGCCACGAACGATGGCCTGACCAAGCTGGGCGGCAATCCGTTCGACAACAAATTGCGCTGGTACTCCGGCTCGGAGAACGACTGGCGGCTCAACCGGAGCGTGGCACGCTTCAAAGCCAACTCGACGGCCTTGACGAACATTGCCAACAACTATCAGACATCAGGACGACTCACCAAGCCCCTCGTCACCCTCCACACGACTGGCGATCCGATCGTGCCCTATTGGCACGAGCCGCTGTATCGCCTGAAGGTGCTGAGCAAAGGCTCGGCTTTGATGTACAGCAACATCCCCATCCTCCGCTACGGCCACTGCAACTTTGAGCCGGAAGAAGTCCTCGTGGGCTTTGCGCTGCTCGTGCTCAAAGTGACCGGGCAGGAATTGATCGGCGCACAGAAGGCGTTGCCCAATACCGATGCGCAGACCCGGTTCGAGCGACTGGCCAAGGAACACGGCGCGCTCAAGTAATCTGCCTCTCAGCAGAAGCAAATTCGCTTTTCCGATCACCTTGTAGGTCACGCTTGGCGCACCCCTGCGGGCAAGCGTGACCTACTCTTGCGCCATTCGAACGAGAAACGCTCCATGAATCGCGCCGACGACGGCCCCGGTCAGCAACAAAACGCCTGCTAACAGCAACGCGGACTGATAGATCGGCTGACCCTTTTGCGCGGTCTCAATGCCCCAAAAGATTATCGGCATCCCGACCAGCCAGGCCAGCATGTTGGCAGGAATCCACCGTCCCGCGCGCCTGACGCGCTTGCGCATCGCCAGCCACTGAGCGAACGACAACACCGCTCCAGCCACCGCGCCCAATCCTGCGGAGAGCAGCAACACAATCCCCAGCGATGGTTCAGCCGCCGGAGCTTGCAAAGTGGCTTCTTCACCCAGGCTCATCAGGGTCGAAGGCAAATAGCCCAAGACGTAGGCGAGGAGCGCGCCGATCAGCGTGGCGAGCCACCAGGCCCGGCGAGTGATCGCAGGAAACCAGGGACGCATAGCCCACCACTGGGCCAGACCGACCAACGTGGCTTCCAGCGCGCCACTCGCAACAGTCAGGACAAGCGAAAGTAGCACAATCTTTCTTGGTTCGTCATCGTTGAATCCTACACAAAACAGACCCGTCGGGTCTGCGAGACCGGACAGGTCTGGGACACTCGTCCTTTATCGTTCGTCACACGAAGGGGTCTTTCGTCATTCGGAGCTTAGCCAGCACCCGGTCCGGCGTGAGCGGGAACTCGTCGAACCACACGCCAGTCGCATCGTGAACTGCCGCCATCACCGCCGGGGCGAGCGGCAGATACGGCATCTCGCCCATCCCCCGCGCGCCGAACGGGCCGATAGGATCGGGATATTCGAGGATGAGCGAATTGACCTCTTGCGGCACGTCGAGCACGGTCGGGATAAGGTAGGTGCTCAGATACGGCGTGAGTGTCCGTCCATCTTGCTGTACGAAATTCTCCAAGATCGCGTACCCCTGCGCCTGCACGACCGCGCCTTCGATCTGCCCCTGCACCAATTGCGGATTGACCGCCGCGCCCACGTCATCCGCACACCACACGCGCAGCAGCCGCACGTGACCGGTCTCGGTATCCACTTCGACTTCGGCGGCTTCAGCTACATAGCCGTAGGCAAAGTTCGGCTCGCTCTTGCCGGTTTCGGGATCGAACGGCGTCGTCTTGGGCGGACGATATTGATACATCCCAATCGCCGGGCGTTCTTCATCGCGCCACTTTTTGAGCGCGATCTCGGCGGCACCCAGGATCGAGTTGCCCGCCATGAACGTCAGGCGGCTGGCCGACGCGCTGCCCGAAGGCGGCGTGAACGCCGTATCAGAGACCACCAGCTTGATCTTCTCGATGGGCAATTCGAGCGCCTCAGCAGCCATCTGAGTAAAGACGGTATGCGCGCCCTGGCCGCAGTCCGCGCCGGAATGATACACAATCGCTTCTTCGATCTCGGACTTGCCGCGCAGCTCGATCGTCGCGGCGCATAGCTCTGGCGCGCCAAAGCTAAAGCCGACGTTCTTGAAGCCGCACGCAAAGCCGATGCCATAGCGCTTGTTCTTGTGCGTGGACGAAGGCACGCCCGGTCGCCGCCACTGTCCCCTGTGAAACTTCCAACCTGCCGCCTCGGCCGCTTGTTCCGTGACCTCGGGCATCGAAACGCCAGCCGGCAGTGGCGTGCCCACCGAAAGGATCGAACCTTCGCGCAACACGTTCTTGAGGCGAAGCTCAACCGGGTCCATGCCCAGTTTTTCCGCCAGCTTGTTCATTTGCTGCTCGGCGCAGAACAAGCCCTGCGGCCCGCCAAAGCCCCGGAACGCACCCGTCGGGATGTTGTTCGTGTAAACCGCATACGAGTCCACTTGGACGTCGGGGATTTCATACGGCCCGGTGCACATCAACGTCGTATTGCCCAGGACTTTGGTGCTGGTGTAGGCATACGCCCCGGCGTCGCTGATGGCCTGGACCTGAGCGGCCACGAGCTGGCCGTCCTTCGTTGCGCCCCATTTAGCCTGGAAAAACATTTGGTGACGCTTGTGATGAGCGATAATGGATTCTTCGCGGCTCCAGACGATCTTGACCGGGCGCTTGAGCTTCCACGCCGCCAGCGCCAAAATGATCTGCACCGACATGTCCTCGCGTCCGCCAAACGCGCCGCCGATAGCCGGATAGATCACACGAACCTGTTCCAGAGGGAGACCCAGCGCGTGCGCGATCTGATGCTGGTCTTCGTGCGTCCACTGGCCCGCCACCTGGACGGTGACGCGCCCCTGTTCGTCCATATACGCCAACCCTGCTTCCGGCTGGAGGAAAGCGTGCTCCTGAAATGGCGTGTGATACGTGCCTTCCACGATCACATCGGCGTGCCTGAACGCCTCGTCCACATCGCCTTTGCGGATGCGGTAATGGATCAGCACATTGTTCTCTTTATCCGGGTGAAGCTGCGGTGCGCCCGGCTGCATCGCCTGGCGCGGATCGGAGACGACCGGCAAATCCTCATACTCGACCTCGATCAGATCGAGCGCGTGAGCAGCCTGCTTTTCCGTCTCGGCCACGACGAGCGCGACCTTTTCGCCGATCCAGCGCACCACGTCGCCAGCCAACACGGGCGCGTCGAACATGATCAGCCCGAACTCGTTGACCGGCACGTCCTTAGCCGTGAACACGGCCACGACGCCCGGCGCAGCTTGGGCGCGGCTCGTATCTATCCGCTTGATGCGCGCGTGGGGCCGATGTGCAAACAACGCCTTCATGTGCAACATCCCCGGCATCGTCAGATCGCCCGGGTACAATGTGGCGCCCGTCACCTTGCCAACGGCGTCAACACGAGTGAGGGATTGACCGATGAGGTTTGTCGTCATGGTCTAGTCTTCCCGATATAGTGTCCATCCTTGTCGTACTTGTCTTCCGGCTCAAGCGGAAAAAGAATGCCCGAAAAGAGCACGACGATGAACTGAAGAAGGATAAACACCACTGCGCCGACAACAAGCTGAATGGGGAGAACATTCAAATTGGGCACGAAGGGATAATACCAACTTTCAGGAATGGCGGGCAAGTACGCGCGGAACGGCACAATAAGCGGAACCCGCCAACCCAAGACAATGGAAATCGTCAGGACGATAAAGACTATTATCATCCCAAGCCCGCTGGCTTTTTTGGGCCCGCCTTTTCTCCCGGCTTTGCGATCCTGAGCATCGAAACGGAATCCCATATGAATCCTCCTGCGTAAAACGTCAAACGTCAGCGTGCTTTCCCCTGACGTTTGACGCCTGACGTTTGACTTGCTGCTTTTTCAATCGCTCGAACAATCGTGTAGTATCCCGTGCAGCGGCACAGGTTTCCGGCAATGGCCTGTTCGATCTCCCAGCGCGAAGGGGAAGGCTTTTCTTCCAGGAGCTTGGCCCCGGCCATCAAAAAGCCCGGCGTGCAATAACCGCACTGAACCGCACCCTCTTCGATGAACGCCCGCTGAACCGGATGCAACTCGTCACCCCGCGCCAGCCCCTCGATGGTGACGATCTCGGCGCCATGCGCGCGCGGCGCGGCGACCATACACGACATCACCGCCTGGCCGTCCATGAACACCGTGCACGCGCCGCACTCGCCTTCAGCGCAACCTTCCTTCGTCCCGGTCAGGCCCATGTCCTCGCGCAACATCCGCAGGAGCGTTTTGTCGTTCGCGCCATATACCTCATATCGCTTGCCATTGACCGTCGTCACAATGGGCTGAGGGCCTTCTTCTTCGTGGATCAACGTCGCCTCAAAATCTGACTTTTGACGTTTGACGTTTGATTCCAGCATCACCGGCCGATCCGGATAATCCTGGCGTTGTGTGCCCTCGCGCAATTGCGTCAACGCCCGCATCGTCGTGACGCGCACCATCTCGCGGCGATATTCCGCCGTGCCACGAATGTCATCAATCGGGCGCGAATCGGAGGCGGCCAGCTCGCCCGCCACGGCGATTACGTCATCGGCAAGTGGCTTGCCCACCAGGTGCTCTTCTGCGCGCCGGGCGCGGAGGATCGTCGGCGCGACGCTGCCCAGCGTGATGCGCGCTTCGGCAATCTTGCCTCGCGCCAGGCGCACGACTGCGGCGACGTTGACGACCGAGATCGCCTGCGCGCGGCGCAGCGCCAGCTTGATGAACGTCCCTCGTTCGGTCGGCTTCATCACCGGAAGGCTGATGCGAGTGAGGATCTCGTCCGGCTCCATCGCCGTCGTGCGGACACCCTGAAAGAATTCGGGAAAGCTCAATACCCGCTCGCCGCGCACGCTGGTCAGCGTGACCGTCGCGCCGAGCGCCCATAGGGGCGTGATCGTATCGTTGGCCGGGCTGGCGGTGATCAGGTTGCCCGCGACCGTCGCACGGTTGCGGATCTGGGGCGCGCCCACCTCCCAACACGCGCGCGCCAGCGGATAAGCCTTCTGGACGCACACCTTCGATCCGGCGACCTGGTTGTGCGTGACCAACGGCCCCAGGTGAAGGTGCCCATCGCTTCGCGTGATCTTGTCTAGGCCGGGGATGCGCGTGATGTCAATCAGCACGCGAGGCGTCCTGATTTGGCGTTCCAGCTCGACGAGAAGGTCTGTTCCTCCAGCAATGATACGCGCGTCTTCACGGTACTGGGCGAGGATCTGCAGCGCGGTCTCCACAGAGGGAGGAGTGAAATACTTTTGCCACATGGTTGGCCTCGGATCGAGCGCAGGTCCAAGCCTGCGCCAGGGTCAAGTGGCCTTGATTCTAGCGCAGAATGGCCTTTAATGCCAAATCTGAGCTTGCCCCGATGATGCCTGTTACGGCCACTTTTATGGAGAAGATGCGCATGTTATAATCAAAATCGAATCCACTCGACACCAGCATGGAGGATATCATGAGCAACCCTACGATTGAGCTGATCCATCGTCACGGCTCAGTCCGAGAGTACGAGCCAGATCCGGTGCCCCCGGATATGATCGAGACGATCGTCGCCGCCGCGCAGCGCAGCTCGACTTCATCCAATTTGCAAATGACGAGCGTCGTCGTCGTCACAGATGCCGACAAGCGAGCGCGGTTGGCCGGGCTATGCGGCGATCAAAAGCACGTCGCTCAGGCACCGGTCTTTTTGGCCTGGTGCGCCGACTTGCATCGGCTGGATCGCGTCTGCGAACTGCGCGGCTATACCCAAGTCGCCGAGTACGTCGAAAATTTCCTGCTGGCCGCGGTGGATACGGCCATCGCCTCGCAAACCGCCGCGCTGGCAGCCGAATCGCTGGGCCTGGGCATTTGCTACATCGGCTCGATCCGCAACAACCCGCGTGAAGTGATTGACCTGCTGGCCCTGCCCCGGCTCGTCTTTCCGATCACGGGCATGACGGTCGGCTGGCCGGCTCGCGCGCCGCGCATCCGGCCCCGACTCGCCACGCGCGCTGTGCTGCACTGGGAAACGTATAACCGCGACCAGGACGAAGCTCTATACGATTACGACCAGGCGATGATCGCCACTGGCATCTACGAGGGACGTCAGGTGCCCGTGCCGGGCAAGCCGGGTGAAATGGAAAACTATGGCTGGCTCGAACATTCGGCGCGGCGCGTCTCGCAGCCGACCCGCACGTTTTTGCGTCAGGTATTGCTCGAACAGGGGTTTGAACTCCAGTGACCATTCCAAAACCCAAACCGCGCTCCGCATGAATAGCCACATCGAGGTAGGGGCAGGCCTATCTCCCTCTTTAGGGAGTGCGCCTGCCCAAATGCGGGCGACCGCAAGGGTCGCCCCTACTCGAATGTCTGTTGTTAGTAGCCAAGTCTTATTGACATCACCACGCCCTGATGGTATGCTAAAAAACGGCCATCCGCTGCCCTCGCTTTGTAAAGTCAATCTATCACAACGCCGATGAAAGGAGAATCCACATGGCTTCATCCATATTCGACTCGCGGTCTGGCCTGACGCGCCTCATGACGGCCGTCCTCGCAGCAATCGGACTGACGGTGTTGCTGCTCCTCGGGCTGCGCTCGTCTGCCCCGGCGCAAAGCGCGCCCGCTCAGCCGCTGGCCTTTGATTTACAAATAGACAAACAAGGCTCTGAAACCGCCTTTGCGGGCGAGTTTATCACATATACCATCCAGGTGACAAACGCCACGGGCGGGCTGTTGGACGGCATCATCATCACCGATACCTGGACCAAACAAGACTATACCGGCGCCTACGAGACCGAAGGCAACGTCAATGTAGTTTCCGTTACGGTGATCACGCAGCCTGTGAAATTCGCCCAGTTCAGCCTGGCGCCGATGCCCGCCGGCAGCAGCGGGATTCTTCGCATCCCCATGTTCATCTCGACTTCGCTGCAGCCCGATTATAGTGGCAGTTCGACTGTTCTGGGCAACAATGTGGTGATTACGACCTCGACGCCCAACAAGACCGCCGGCAGCGATAACGTCAATACCGTCGTCATTGGCCCCGTCTTGCGGCTGACCAAAGCAGCGACGCCGGGCACCGTCCGGCCAGGTCGCCTGATCACATTTACGCTGGCGCTGGAAAACAAGACCCGCAGCGACGCCATAGACGCAACCAACGTCCTGATCAGCGAGACTTTGCCCAACGACCTGATGTACTATTCTGCCATTCCTGCCGGGTGGGCTACCTATTATCCGACGACGCGGACGATCCAGTGGAACGTGCCTACAGTGACGGTTGGCTCGTTCGCCTATGTGACATTTACGGCGCGCGTAACCCCTACCAGACCCTTTGGCGGCATGAACAATCCCAAGGCCAATTGTCAGGCCTTGGCCGACCATTTGCCCAAACCTATCCCATGCAACAACGACGCCGGTTTCTCAGTTGACAACGTCTTTGAAAAAACGACCTGGACCGTTTCTCCGCCGCAGCAAACTGGCAGCATCAGCCGGACCTTTCCGAACCGCGTGCTGACCTATACCGTGTACGTGTACAACCCGTTCACGGAAACGGTCAGCAGCCTGCGCATCACCGATACGCTGCCGCGGTATGGCACGACCCCGGCCATGTTCCAATACGTGGACCTGATTTCGCAGCCCAATCCGCCCACTCTGGTATCAACCACTTTGAACCTGGTCATTTGGGACACGCCGCCGATTGAAGCCTGGGGCATCTATTCTTTTGCGTTCCGCGCCTTTGTCCCGCCGTATATGCCCATTGACACGAATCAGACGCAGAAAGAGTATTCCAACCTGGTCAGCGGAAGCTACGGTCAGGTCGGGCTTCCCATAAACAATGCCAACGACAACAGCATGAAGGTGTACGTTGTGCCACAAATCCTGACGCCCAAGATCGTCACGCCCTCAGCGCAGTTGTATGGCCTGCCGGTTACTTACACGCTCACCATCAGCAACAGCGGGCCGACCACGATCCGGGACATTCGAATCACCGATACGCTGCCCTCCGGCATTGGGTGCGCGTTTCAATGGGACAGGCTGATCAGCGGACAGATGCCCAGCGTCCCTGCCCCTAACAAAGCCGTATGGCAAGGCATTACGCTCACAGGATATGCGCAGACGAGCATGGTCTTTTCTGCCATCGTTTATGGAGGACTGAATGCTACCTGCTACAACACTATTGAGGGTTACAGCCCCGACACCTATATTGTGAAACAAGACAGGCTGGCGCCTGTGCTGGTGCAGGTCCCCTTCCGTTATAACAAGACTGTCGCTCCATCGAGCGTGGTTCTGGGAGGCAACATCCAATACACGGTGATAGAATTCAACATCGGCGGCATCAACGCGACGATGCATGGCTTTACCGACGTCTTGCCATCTGGCTTTTACTATGGCGCCAGCCCGATCTATACAGATTCGACCTTGATAACGTTGCTGGCGAATCACCAGAACCAGTACCAGACCACCTTTCCGGTCCATGTAGTGAGCACCACCGAGCCATGCGACAATTTGCCTCGCTCGATTCCACAAAAGGCTTACACTTTTGGAATGAGAATTATTGATCCGCCGACGCTGGCCGGCTTTTGGGTCAACGCCGCTGATGCTGCACACGTCATGGTTCACCCGCAAGCCACGGCCAGCAAACTTGCCTACCCATCGGCGGCGCTGCCCGGCGGTGTTGTGACTTTTACGATTGTCCTGAGCAACAACACTGCCTCGCCCATCAGCGGGGTGCGAGTGACCGATACGCTCCCCAACGGCTTTCAGTATGGCGGCGTCTTGCCCGGCACATCTACCCCGGCCTCGACCATCCCGCCCAACGTTATCTGGATCGATCAAGTCATTCCAGCCAGTGGTGTGCGCACGCTGGCGTTTACGGTCACGGCCCCCATCACATTGGGTGCTAACTATGAAAACTGGGTCAAAGCGTCCAGCATGAGCGATCCCCTCATTTGTGTCCCGCTCGCCAAAATTAAAATACCGGTCAAGCCGCCCCAGATCAGGATGAGCAACAAGACAGCCAACCCCAGTACGGTCGGGCCATATGGCCTGTTCAACTATGACCTCACCTTGACGAACGATGGGCCTTTTACGGTCACCATGTCGCGCTTTACCGATACACTGCCCGGCCTGACCGGCCACCGGTGGAAGTTTGTCTCTATGCAAAGCGGCGATCCACAGCCGGTCAGCACCGACCCGCCCGCCTGGCAAAATCTGACGCTCGGCCCCGGAGCAAACTTGCGTCTGCGCTTTACCGCGCGCACCGATACCCAGTTCGGCACGTATCCCAATTTGCCTGCCACCGACCCGCCGCCGATAGGACCAGGCCAATACACGGCGACGCTGCCTGCCGGCTGGGTGATCACGATGACGCCCAACGCAGACGCCAAAGTGACCGTGATCCCCGGCGTTGGCCTCAATAAAGAGGTCACGCCGACCGAGACGATTACGGGCAGCACCGTGATCTATACGATCACGCTCATCAATCTCTCGGGCAGCACGATCAACAACGTTCGGGTCACGGATACGCTGCCATCTGGCTTTACGTTCGAAAGCATGGTAGCCGGCGATGTGCCACTCTCCGCATCGCCGCTGGTCTGGGCGCTGGGGAACGTCCAGAGCGGCGAACAGTACAAAAAGGTGCTCGCTTTCCGCGTCCGGATTGCCAACAATGTCCCTTCGGGCACGTATTACAATCGCGTGGATGCGCGCTCCGATAACATCCTGATCCCCTCGACCGATTTGATCGCACCCGTCACCGTGCGCGGCGTGCCCACGCTGCGCTTGAGCAAATCCGCCGAACCCTCCCAGGTCAAACCTGGACGTGAGGTGACGTACACGCTGGTCCTGGCGAATCCAGAAGACGGAGGCATCACCGCGCGCATCACCGATACCTTGCCCAATTACTTTAGTTTTGTCAGCATGGTGAGCGGCCCATCACCTTCGGTCGTTGGGTCGCAACTCGTGTGGCCCAGCCTGAACGTCCCGGCGCACACGACGACAACGCTGGTCTTGCGTGCGCTGGTGGCCGCCGATACGCCGGATGGCGTGTACTATAACCAGCTCGACGGTCTATCGCAATGGGGCATGATTCCCGGCACCGGCCCCGCTGCGCCCGTTGAAATCGCTGTGCCTCGCTTTGACGTTCAAGTGGCCAAGACGAACGAGGCCTCTTACACTCCGTTGGGCAGCACAACAATTTACAAACTGTATTACACCAACACGCTCAACCCGCTCAACATCACAGCGACCAACGTCGTACTGACCGACATCTTTTCTCCGGCGGCCCATCTGATCGCCGATGCGCCCGGGTGGAACATGGTCTCGGCCGGGGTGTACACCCGCCTGATTGGCGATCTGCCCCCTGGGGCATCGGGCTGGGTGACGTTCACGCTGAACGTTCCCAGCGATCTGCCGGCCGGGTACATGACCATTACGAACACCGTGCAGATCAGCGCCGAGCCGCCGCCCGAGATGCCGGACGCCACGGAAACGCCCACGAACAACAACGTCGCCACCGACATTGACATCGTGCGCGGCGCGGACATTGTGATGACGGGTCTGACGGCGAGCGCGACGCGCTTTCGCCAGGGCGGCGTCATGACCGTCTGGGTCACCGTGCAGAATCAGGGTCCCGATCCAACGCAGGGGCCAGGTGGCATCGGTGGGCTCGGCGCCGACCTGTACGTCAAGCCTGCCGGCTCGCCTCCGCCCACCGGGCCGGGCGACCGCTATCTTGGCCTTTGCCCGACGATGACCAATTACTGTCCTGACCCTGCCGCCCGCTGGGCTTTGTACGCCTGGGTTGACGAGCTTGCGCCCGGCGAATCGCGGGGCTTGATCTACACCTATGCGATCCCGACCGCAGGCGAGCAGTGGCTGTATGTTCAGGCGGATACCTTCTGGGGTGAAAAGGGAGACCCCGATCCGACTCTATATGGCTCATCGCAGCATGGCCGGATCGTCGAGGGACGCGAGGATAACAACATCTATGGGCCGGTGTCCATCTATGTGAACCCCAATGTGTACCTGCCTATCGTGCTGCGCCGGTAGTGTCCGATCATGCAACAAAAAGGTCATTGCGTTGGCGCGCGCTTGCCAACGCAATGACCTCCTCGGGCAGCCACATCTCAGATTTCAAAACCTGCATCGTGCAGCGCGCGGATGGCCGCATCGAGATCGCGCCCCTTGACCAGCAAATAGTCCGTGTCGTAGGTCGAGATAGCCAAGACGGCGATGCCCGCCTGGGCCAGCGGCGCAGTGAGCGAGGCCATGACGCCGGTCAGCGAAAGGTCGAGCGGCCCTTTGACTTTTAGGCAGCGCCAATCCTTGTCACAGAATGCCGCAGGTGGAACGTGCCTTTGTTCGCAAACCACAGATAATTCTTCGGAGGTGCGTGTGATGGACACCAACCCGCCCTTGGCCCAGCGGGGTAAAGGCGCCTCAGGCAGCAACCTGCAAATTGCATACTTGCCCGGCAGAACCGAAAGCGCAAGCCTGGGCTGATCAGATCGGAGATTTGACATTTGAGATTGGAGACTTGGTATTTGCTTCAGGTATCTTGACCAGCAACACCGTGCTGATCAAAATGCACATCGCGCCCAGCGTGAACAGCATCGTCCAGCCCCGCCACTGGCCGGGCCACGTGTTGTTCAAGATGTCAATCAGCGGCCCTTCTAATCTCCCGACTGCACCCGCGCCTGCGGTTGCCAGGTTAGTCAACCCCAGAAACTTGCCAGCTTCCCCGGCCGGGGCCAGATCGTTTGCCAGCGCCCAATTCGCGCTAAGGAAAATGCCGATCCCGGCGCCCAGCACGCTGCCATAGATCAAGAGCTGCGCGGGCGTCTGCACAGCCAGCAGCAACAACGCGCCGACCGCGCCGATGATCCCGGCCAGCGCCTGCACGCGCCGCCGCCCCCAGCGATCGCACAGCCAGCCCGCGCCAAGCGCAAAGGCCATCAGCGCGATGACAATGGCCGCCATCAGGTCACCCGTCGCTTGAACCGGGTTCGGCACGTTCAGCCGATCGCGGATAAAATACTGGGCAAAGACCTGGATGCCATAGATGCCGAACAGGTAGAAAAAACGCGAAGCGATCAGCCACCAATACCCCCTGTTCGCGCGCCATTCGACGTGAAACACCTCGCGCCAGACCTCGCCCCAACGGCGCACGCCAGAGAGCAGGCCGCCCACGCGCCCGGCTCCAGTGGACTCTTCCCGCGCGCCGGCCACTGTGATCGCCGCGCCCACAGCCAGAAGCAAAGCCACGACCAACATCGCGCTCACCGGCTGTCGCACGTCCGGCGGCACCATCCGTCCTACGATGAGCGACGAAGCCACCAACCCGGCCATATCCAGCATGTTCTTCATCCCGCTGGCCGAGCCGAGCTGCTCGGGCGGCACGCGATCCGGCAGCAGCCCTTGCGCCGGGCCATGCGCCACATTCGAGCTGATCTGCAGACCAATGTAACCGATGAACAGCATCCACAGTCCACCCGCCCAACCCAACAGGGCGAGAAAGAGGAAATCTATCGCCGTACCGATGACGATCAGCGGACGGCGGCGTCCCCAGCGCGAAGTCCAACGGTCACTCACCGCACCCGAGATCGGCTGAATGGTGAGAGCCAGGATCAAGCCAAAGAACGTGAGCAGGCCGAGGTAGCTGTTCTTTTGCGAGTCCGGCACAAAGTTCAACAGCACGGCAGGGAGGATGATCACGTGGAGACTGTTCCACATGAAAGACAAGCCAACCCAATAGGCGTTGAGGACCACGATGTACCAGGTAGAGACGCGACGCATGATGCTCCTTTGCTCAGTTTATCATGCGGCCTGAGATCATTCCCGGTTCTCGCTTGCCTTTGCCATTTCGGCTAACTGAACCAAAGCCTCAAATGGCGTCATGATACGCAGGACAGAGGACAATCGTTCCAACTGTTGACGATCTCGCGTGACAAGTATTGCCCCATAGCGCCGCGCGACAGCGGCATAGATCGCATCTGCGCCACGCAGCCGTCGCTCGGCTGCCAGGTGGATGGCTTCCTCAGCCAGCGCATCGTCAAGGGGAACCCACGTTTGCCCTGGCAGGCCATAGATCGCATGTGCCATCGCTATTCCTTGTTCGGTATCGTTCTTGGCTCGAGCGATCACAGCCGCGACTTCGACCAACAAAAGCGTGGGGGAAAAAACAGGCCAGGCGCGCGTGTACAATTGAACGAGAAAAGCCTGGCTCTCTGTCGAGCCTGCTTCGGAGACATTCAGAGCGTTGATGTGCACACTGGCATCAACGGTAAACATCAAGGCTTACCGCCTGATGTTGTCGAGCAAGTTCTGTGTGTCCTGCTCCGCAGGCCAGTCGCGTCGCACCTGCTCAGCCAATCGAATATATGTCTCCCACCCACCAACTGGAGGTTGCCGCTCAGTCTGAACAGGCAAAAGTAGCGCGACAGGTTTGCCCTGATAAGTAATGATATATTCTGCGTGCGTTTCTCGCACCTGGCGCAGCACTTCAGCCGCGCGATCTCGCAACTCCTGCACACCGATGATCGGCATGACACACCTCGACTCGTGTTATCTCTCTGCGTCATCATTATACTCTACAGATGGTCCTGGCACAATCTACTACTCAAACATACTGGTCGAAAAAGGCAACAACACGGCGCCGATACTCGTCCGGGTAAAGCTGATCCACCGTCCGGTGTCCCGCTTCTGGCACACGCCACACCTGCTTGGGCAGCCCTGCCGCAGCGACAAGCGCATCGAAATCGGGAACATACTGGTCGCGCTCGCCGTGGATGAACAAGATCGGGCACGGCGCGATTTTCCCCACCCAGCAGATCGGCTCGTAGCGAAACAGATTGACCCGCAAGCGCAGCGAGGTCGCCGCCAGCGTCAGCCAGGCGAGCGCGCCCGCCAGCCAGTATGGCGCTCCCCGCTCCACGCCCCAACTTGTCATCGCGGACATCAAGCGCGCCGGGCCGCCATCGGAAATCACCGCCTTCACTTCCGGGCAGATCGGCGCTGTCAACATGGCGACCATCCCGCCCATCGAAAAGCCCAACAGGCCGATGCGCTCAATACCTCGGCTACGCACAAAATCCACCGCGCCGAGCGCGTCCTGTCGCTCCAGATAACCCACAGTGCTCACACGCCCTTCGCTCCGTCCGTGCGCGCGGAAATCAAACATCAGCACGTGAAAGCCTGCTGTATGCAGCGCCGGGACGTATTGCACATCCGGGTCCATGCTGCCGCCCTGGCCGTGCAGGAAAATCACCGCGCGATCCAAACTCCCTCGCTCTGTTTGGGCCGGGATCCACCAGCCGCGCAACATTACTCCATCGCGCGCGGGAAAGGCGACCTCTTCAAAAGCCAGGCCGTACTCGGCCGGGCTGCGTGTTTCATCCGGCGTGTGGCGGCGCGTGAACAGGAAAGACAGCGCCAGACCCGCCGCCAGCAAGATGAGTATGAGCGAGAGCAAAAGCCAGAGCAAGATCATGGGGTATCAGGTATTGGATATCAGGTCTGGCCGGATGGCGCGAATCACCTCCAGCGAAGCTAGCGCTTGCTCGACGCGCAACTCGAAAATCAGCGGCCCGGTAAATCGCGCTTCGGCCAACCGGTCGAGCAAGCAACCCACGTCGAGATCGCCCTGGCCGAGCGGCTGGTGATCCCGCCCGTAGACGATCTCTTGTCCGGGACGCAGCCAGGGCGAATCGTGCAGATGAATCTCGGCAAGGCGCGGCAGGCAGCGCTCGAGCGCATCGAAAAGCTCCACAGGCCCGGAAAAGCCAGAGAGCACATGCCCCGTGTCGAGACAGATCGAAAGGTCGAATTGATCGGCCAGGTCAAGCGTCAGGTCGAAGGGGAACTCGATCGTCTCGATGGCAAGTCGGCGGCTGGCCAGGCCGGTCTCGGCCAGAACCGTATTGATGCTTTCGCCGGCGTAACTGGCAAACTGGCGCAAGATGAGCCCATGAGCCAGCTCCGGCAAACGCATCCGGTAAAACTCGGTCGCCAGTGTGCCTGTCGCGTGCAGCACATAGACTTGCGGCTCCAGCGGCAATGTGGCATTGACGGTTTCGATCACCGCGCGGGTCGAGCCTTGCCGCACGGGCGCAAGTGGCGTCGAAGGCTCAACCGACCACAGCGGCAGGTGAACCGTGTACGTCAGCCCCAACTCTTGCTTGAGCGCGGCCAGGCGCTCAATGGCCTGCGGGGAATAGGTATGCGGAAAGAACAATACCAGATCGCCGCCCAACTCGATCACCCGGAATCCGGAGGCCGCGACATGGCGCACAAGCGCAGTGTGATCGAAATTCACGATATGCGCCATCGCCCCCTCCGGCGAAAGGCCGGATGGGATCAGCAAATTCATTTGCATGGCCATGATGCCAAAGCGCATATTGACCTCCTGCAATACCACGGACTCCCCGACTTGTCGGGGCCAAACTCGAACAAGTTCGGGACTCTGGGTTTTGTGGATAGGCAGGCGAAGGCAGTGCCTTCGGCCACGCCGCACACCCGATCGCGGCGGACTAGGCCCAAGTTCGGGAGTCCAGCAGTTGCGTTCGAGTTCTCAACTGGTTGAGGGCAGAATGACCCAAACAAGTTTGGGACTCCACAGCGGCATTACCCTATCGAGGGCGACACATTCAATCCACCGTCCACGACAAACACACCGCCCGTGATATAGTCGGACGCCGGCGAAGCCAAAAAGACTGCCAGCCCGGCCACATCGTCCGGCTCGCCAAAACGGCCCAATGGCGTCCGGCTCAGGATCGCCTCCGCGAGTTGCGGCGTCTGCCACAGCACCTCGCTCAAGCGCGTCTTGATCACGCCGGGCGCAATCGCGTTGACCTGAATATTGGCGCGTCCCAATTCGAGCGCGAGTGCCTGAGTCAGCATGAGGATCGCAGCTTTGGAGACAGAATAGATGCCCATGCCCGGCGAAGGCCTCAGCCCGGCCACCGAAGCGACGTTGATGATCTTGCCGCCGCCTTGTTTTTCCATGTGCGGCACAACAGCCTGGCACACGCGGAAAACGCTCAATACGTTGGTATCGAACGTCTTGGCGATCACGCCCTCGTCGGCGGTCAACACCGGGCCAAAGTGCGGATTGGTGCCGGCGTTGTTGACCGCAATGTCCACACGGCCAAACGCCTCCAGCGTCCGCACGACCAGCGTCGTCACATCGTCCGACTTGCCGACGTGCGCCTGGACTGCAATGGCCTGGCCACCTGCGGACTTGATCTCGTCCGCCACCGGCTGAACGCCATCCAGCTTGCGACTGCACACGACAACTTTTGCCCCCGCCTGGGCAAACCGCAGCGCGATCGCTTTGCCGATGCCGCGCGATGCGCCCGTGATGAGCGCGACCTTGCCTGCCAGTGAACATTCCATGTTGCCTCCCATTTAGAATTTATAGACTTGCGCCATCGCCCATTCAAACAGCTCGTGCGGGACGAAATTCTTGAGCACAGCCCCAACCGTTTGCAGCGGCATCCCGCACATGTAGCGCATCCGGGGATGGGGCGACCGAATGGCCCGCTCGACCCGCTGGGCGATTTTCGTTGGTGGGTAGCCGTGCCGTTCGTCGTATTCATAGACTTGCATGGCGTTGTGATAATACGGAGCATAGGCTTGCGTTCTCAACACTCGCGTCCGGTGATCGCCCAGTCCCGTCGGCGAGTCGCCCGGCTCGATCAGCGCGACCCTGACCCCCCAGTGCCGGACCTCGACCCGCAACGCCTCTGCCAGGCCTTCCAAAGCAAATTTGCTCGCGCTGTATAGCCCCTGATATGGCGTACCGACCCGGCCAGCCAGCGAGCTGACAATGATGATATGTCCTGAACCTTGCCGCCGCATGATCGGCAGAACTGCTTTGCAGACGCGCAGCACGCCCCAAAAGTTGATCTCAAACAGCGCCCTGGCCTCGTCCATCGTCGCGTCCTCAATCGGCCCGACCAGGCTGACGCCCGCATTGTTGACGACCACATCCAACCGCCCTTCGCGGCCCACGATCAACCCGACGCCTCGTACGACCGATTCGTCGTCGGTCACGTCCATCTGGATCAGAGTAAACCCGGCTGGCTCTTGGGACCCTTCTGGGCTGGCGCGGCGGCTGGTGCCGTATACACGATAACCTCGCTCCGCCAGATGCTCGGCGCACGCTTTGCCGATCCCCGACGAAGCTCCCGTGATCAACACCACCTTTGGAGATTGGCGATTTGAGATTTGCGATTTGAGATTCATCATAGCTTGACTCGCTCCTCGGTCAGCGACCTGGCCTCGCTCAGCGCCGCCGCGCGAATGTCTATCGGGAAACGTCCGTGCAGCGGGCTGACGCGCGCGCCCAACCAGGTCGAGGCCCAAAAGACCCATGCCAACGGCCGCATAAGACTGCTCAGGCTGGCAGCGCGGCGCAACTCGCCCAACGTCTCGTCATCCCAACCGCCAAACAGACCATCCAAGAATGCAAAGAGCGGGAACGAAGGCAAGATGCCGATAAAAAAGATCAGGACGCTGGTCATCTGATCGGCCTGCCAGATCAGTCCAGCGAGCCAGCGCAGTACGGCATAGTGAGCCGCGCCCGCCAGCAGCGGAGCGACCAGTGATTGCCAGACGTAGAATCGCTGAGGAAAACAAACGCGATGGTTCACCAGATAAGCGACGATGCCTTTGGCTAACACCTAACTTTTGGGCGAAATTCCAGCGATTCCAAAATAGGATACCCTGGAATTTCGCCCGAAAATCAGCCAATCTCAAATTTTCTGAGCAATTTTGCTAGGCACAGGGCCATTTCCGCAGCATATGGGTGAG
>DAOTXX010000198.1:0-39680 GCA_034434835.1 Thermoflexales bacterium
CTCACCCATATGCTGCGGAAATGGCCCTGTGCCTAGCAAAATTGCTCAGAAAATTTGAGATTGGCTGATTTTCGGGCGAAATTCCAGGGTATCCTATTTTGGAATCGCTGGAATTTCGCCCAAAAGTTAGGTCTCAATATTTCGGGGACAGCAGGCCGGGCTCCCACGCCCGCCTTCTTCCCCTGCGCAGCGGGGGGAGTTGGAGGGGGGCGCGGCGTGGGAGCCGCCCCAGCTTTTTGAGAAGATACCGTCTGAACTCTTGAACGAATCGGAACACTGATGTGTGCTCCGAGTGCGCAAGGAAATAACCGGCGCGCGTCGCGCCGAGAACACAAACTCGATCTGGAGGAATGAACATGCTTTCGATTAAAGTGCTTGGCCCTGGTTGCGCGAATTGCAAAAAAGTAGAGCAGATCGCGCGGCAGGCTGTGGAGGCGCTCGGTGTGGAGGCGTATATCGAAAAGGTGACCGATTACGCCGAGATCCAAAAATATCCCATCCTTGCCACACCCGGCCTGGTCATCAACGAAAAGCTGGTGTGCGCCGGGCGCATCCCCAACCAGGCCGAAGTGACGACCTGGCTGACGAGTGTATTAGCGTAGACAAGTAAATAAGGGTGCATCTTGCCTCTTGAAGGAGAACAACATGGCCGAGTTAGCATCAGCGGGCGCGAGAAAACGCGCTGGCGTCGTCGGGCAGCTCTCGCTGCTGGATCGTTTTCTGACGCTGTGGATTTTTCTGGCGATGGCCGTGGGCGTGGGGCTGGGCTATCTGTTCCCGGCCGCGGTCAATTCGTTCAACGCCGCCGTTTCGATTGGCACGACCAATATCCCGATTGCCATTGGCCTGATCCTGATGATGTATCCTCCGCTGGCCAAGGTACATTACGAGGAATTGGGCGATGTGTTCCGCAACTGGAAGGTCTTGGGCTTTTCGCTGTTGCAAAACCGGATCATTGGCCCAATCCTGATGTTTGTGCTCGCCATCGTCTTCTTGCGCGGCTATCCCGAATACATGGCCGGGCTGATTATGATCGGCCTGGCACGCTGCATTGCGATGGTGATCGTGTGGAACGAGCTGGCCAAGGGCGATAACGAATACGCTGCCGGGCTGGTGGCGTTCAACAGCCTGTTCCAGGTCTTTTTCTACAGCATCTATGCCTACGTGTTCATCACCGTCCTGCCGCCGCTGTTCGGCCTCAAGGGCAGCCTGGTCGAGGTGACGATTGGCGAAATTGCCAAGAGCGTGTTCATCTACCTGGGCATCCCGTTCATCGCAGGCTTCCTCACCCACACCTTTCTGGTGCGCACCAAAGGCCAGGAGTGGTATTACAAGACCTTTGTCCCCAAGATCAGCCCGCTGACGCTGATCGCTTTGCTGTTCACCATTGTTGTAATGTTCTCGCTCAAGGGCAATCTCATCGTCACCATCCCGCTGGATGTCGTCCGCATCGCTATCCCGCTGGTGATTTACTTTGTGGTCATGTTCCTGGTCTCGTTCTGGATGGGGCACAAGATTGGCGCAGACTATCGCAAGACGACGACGCTGGCCTTTACAGCGGCCAGCAACAACTTTGAGCTGGCGATTGCGGTGGCGGTGGCGGTGTTTGGCCTGGGTTCCGGCGCGGCGTTTGCGGCGGTGATCGGCCCGCTGATCGAGGTGCCAGTGATGATCGGCCTGGTGAACGTGGCGTTCTATCTCCAAAAGCGCCTGTATGGCGGAGCGGTCTCGTCTGCGCCGGAGATGCTGGCTGGCAGCCAGTGAGCGCGTCGGCGGAGGTGTGGACAGAACCATGCGCATCCAGGTCATTGGCGCGGGCTGCGCCGCGTGCAAACACATGGAAGCCGATGTACGGACTGTCGTGGCGCGGCTCGGCCTTGACGCGACGATCGAGCGCGTGGATGACCTGGAACAGATCGTGTGCTTCGGGCTGTTCGCGCTGCCAGGGTTGGCCGTGGATGGGCAAATGATCTCGGCCGGCTATGGCGGCCAGAAGCGGATCGAAAAAGCGCTGCGCGAATGGTGCGCACGGGGGATGCCATGAGCAGTCAACCGATGATGACGGGCGTGTGCTGTCCCAAGAGCGACGACAGCGTGACGCAACTTTGCCTGCGGGAAGGCCGCTCTGTCGGCATCATGGGATTGGGCGCGGTATTTGAACAACTATGGGTGATGGGCCGCAAGCCCGAAGAGGCCACGGACGCCGAGTTGCTGGGCATGGTGCGCGCGCAGAAAAACTATATCACACCTAAACCGGACATCGAGGCGCTCTACGCGGCCGCGTTGAGGCGAGAGTACGCTGCGTTTTACGCACGGCGGCTCAAATGATGACAGATGATGCCATTTGATGAGGTGACGCCATGGATGCTTTTGACGATCTGGCAGCTTTGTTCAAGGTGTTGATGCACCCCACCCGCCTGGCGATCCTGGAAATCCTCCGCACGGGCGAAGAGTGCGTCTGTCACATGGAAGCGACCTTGAGGCTGCGGCAAGCCTACATCTCGCAGCAGTTGTCTGTGCTGAGGGGGGCCGGGCTGGTCAGCGTCCGGCGCGAAGGGTGGAATGTCTTTTACCAGGTCACGCGGCCCCAAGTGTACGATGTCATAGATGCAGCGCAGGCGATGCTGCCCAAGAGCAGCCAGAAGCGCGTGGCCGCGTTCGCGCTGACGCCCAAGGTGGGCGCGTGCGAGTGTCCCAAATGTCAGGTTCGGGTTGTCGTCTGACCGCCCCTCTCTTTTTTGCGAGAATATATACGACATTTTGAATGTCTTCGCCTATGCGGGCGAACGAGGAGTCAACCATGGACATACTATCTTTTGTGATCAAATTGCTTCAAGGTGGATTGGGCAACCTGGTGGCTTATCTGGCCGCGCACGTATTGCTGTGCCTGGTGCCGGCCTTTTTCATCGCCGGCGCGATGACGGCGCTGATCCCCAAAGACACGGTGACGCGCTTTCTGGGGCGCAGCACGCCCAAATATCTGTCTTATCCGGCCGCGGCGCTGGCGGGATCGGTGCTGGCGGTCTGCTCGTGCACTATCGTGCCGCTGTTTGCAGGCATTCATAAAAAGGGCGCGGGATTGGGGCCGGCGATCACGTTCCTGTTCTTTGCGCCGGCGGCCAATGTCCTGGCGTTGGTGTACACAGGCGGCGTCATCGGCGTGGACCTGGCGTTTGCTCGCTTCTTTCTCTCGCTGGCGTTTGGCATCGGCATCGGCATGATCATGGCGCTGATTTTCAGCCGCCAGGACATGGCCCACGATCAGGAAACCGATGCGCTGTTCGCCGGGCAAAGCCGGATGCGCCGCGCCGCATTAATTTTCTTACTGGTGCTGGTGGCGCTGCTGCTTTCGGGCACATTCAAGTTGAACCTGCTGACGAACACCTATAGCCAGGTGACGCTGCCCATCGCGGGCATGGATCGTTTCCAGGCCGCGTTGAACCAGCTCGTGCCCTTCGACGCCAGCAAGGGTGAAGAAGGTGTGACGGCGCAGGGCGCGATCTTGATCGGCCTGCTGGTTCTCATTGGGCTGGCTTCGTGGAAGGGATTAGATAACATCATCGAAGGGTTCAATGGCTGGACATGGGCTGCGCTGGGCCTGGTGGCGCTGACGCTGTTGGTGGCGGCGGTCGGAATGAATCCGCATGCGGGCGGGCTGGAGATTCTCTTCACGGGCAAATTTTTTGGCGTCGTGGCGAGCCTGGCCGTATTGCTCTACCTGGCGCGCTATCGCCTGGAAAGACAGGAGGTGCGCGACTGGCTGTGGGAGTCGTGGCGCTTTGTCAAGCAGATTTTTCCGCTGCTTGTCGTCGGTGTGTTCGTGGTGGGCGTCATCCGCCAGCTCATCCGGCCCGAATGGATTCAATCACTGGCAGGCCAGAACACCATCCTGGGCAACCTGGCGGGCGTGGCCTTTGGCGTGTTCATGTATTTCCCCACGCTGGTCGAAGTGCCGATTGCCAACATGTTCCTGAGCTTGGGAATGCACCGCGGCCCGCTGCTGGCTTACTTGATGGCCGACCCGGAGCTCAGCCTGCAAAGCATCTTGATCATCTCGACCATCATCGGGCGGCTCAGGGCGTGGACGTATGTGGGCTGGGTGGCGCTGTTCAGCACGCTGGCCGGGCTGATCTATGGCTCATGGGTGGACGGGGCGAGCATCTGGCTGATCGCGCTGTACCTGGTGGCGTTTCTGGGACTGCTCGCGCTGGGACTGTACCTGGTCAACCGACGCAATCTCAAAAAGCTGGCTGCTTCACCGGCTCGTCCAGGTGTGGTATAAGATATATCTCGCACTGACACAAATAGACCGAATCATGAACGGAAGCCAAATGACCGAACCATTGTTACGCATCGAGAATCTATCCCTGCGCCGTGAAGGGCGCGACATCCTGCGCGGCGTGAACTTGATGGTGCAGGCCGGTCAGATTCATGTGCTGTTGGGACTGAACGGCTCTGGCAAGTCGTCGCTTGCATACACCATCATGGGCTGCGAAGGCTATACGCCGGATTCGGGACGCATCCTCTTCGATGGCCGCGACCTGGCCGGTCTTTCGATCACCGAGCGGGCGAGGCGGGGCATCACGCTGGCCTGGCAAGAACCGGCCCGTTTTGAAGGGTTGCCCGTCGGCAAGTACATTGGCGTCGGCGTGCGCGACCCGGCGCACGAGCGTGACCAAGTCATCGCCGCGCTGGAAGCCGTCGCGCTGCCGGCCAAAGTCTATGGCTTTCGCGCCGCCGATCGAACGCTTTCGGGCGGCGAGCGCAAGCGGGTAGAACTGGCCGCCGTGTACGCGATGCGGCCCCGGCTGGCGATCCTGGACGAACCCGATTCGGGCATTGACGTGCTTTCGCTCGGAGACATCGAGCGGCTGATCCGCCGCCTGGCCGACGAGGGCAGCGCGGTATTGCTCATCACCCACCGGGACGATCTGGTGACGATGGCCGATGTCGCTTCCTTGATGTGCTTTGGCGCGGTCCTGTTTACAGGCGACCCGGCCGAGGCGCGCCGGTATTACGCCGGCCGCTGCCGCCCGCACCTGGAATCGTTGGGCGCGCAGCCGTGGGATGCGACCCGGCCCGAAGTGCAGGCTGCGTTGGCGAGTAATGGACAGCCCGTCAGTCTCAATAGATCCAAAATTGCAGCGGAGGAGTCCGCATGAGCGCAGCGACGGTTCGAGAACACGCGTTGGGCCAGCGTCCCGGCTGGGCAAACGAGATGGCCGCCATGCTCGAAGCCTATCGTGAAGCGGGCGGCAACCCCGACGCCTTGCAGTTGCCTGAAGTGGCGACGTTGGTGGTCAGCGCAAACGAGATTCTGGCCGCGCACGAGATCCCCGGCGTTCACTTTAAAGCCGAGTCACTCGAACATGGCGTCAAGGCGAACATCGCCGTCGAGCCGGGCGCAAAAATCGAGCGGCCTGTGCATTTGTGCTTCGGCGTGATCCCGGCTGAGGGGCTGCAAGAGATCGTGGCCGGGTACGACATCGGCGCGGGCGCGCAGGTCGAGTTCCTGGCGCACTGCTCGTTCCCCAATGCCGTCCAGGTGAAACACGTGATGGAAGCGCACATTCGCGTGGGCGAGGGCGCGTCGTTGACCTACACCGAAGCGCATTACCACGGCCCCACGGGCGGGACAGAAGTGAGACCACACGCTGAGGTCAACGTGGCTGATGGCGGTCGCTTTGTCACCACCTTCAGTCTGACGCGCGGGCGTATCGGCTTGATGGAGTTGGATTACGTGGTCAATGTGGGCGCGGACGCACTGGCCGAGCTGACGACCAAAGCGTATGGCACAGGCGACGACAAAATCACCGTGCGCGAAGTCGTGCGGCTGAACGGGCGCGGCGCGCGCGGGCTGACCAAGACGCGCGTGGCCGTGCGGGACGAAGCGCTCAGCCAGGTTTACACGACCGCCGAAGGCAACGCGCCCGGCGCGCGCGGGCACATGAGCTGCACCGAGATCGTGCGCGACCGGGCCGAAGCGCGCAACACGCCGCTCGTCATCGTGCGCGACGACCAGGCCCAGGTGACGCACGAAGCCGCCATCGGCACGGTCAATCGCAAAGAGTTGGAATCGCTTTTGGCGCGCGGCCTCGATGAAGACGAAGCCGTGGACCTGATCATTCGCGGGATGCTTCGATGAGGGAATGGGGGATCAAAACATGACCACCAATGCTGTTTACATCTCAAGCCGGAGGAGAAACGAAATGAAAATCGCAGCAGTGTCCGAAGACGGCGTGACCATCAGCCAGCACTTTGGCCGCGCGCCGTTCTATGTGGTCGTCACCGTACAAGATGGTAAAATCGTCTCGCGCGAGACCCGTGACAAAATGGGCCACGCCCAGTTTGCCGGCGAGCCGCACGCAGAAGAGGCGCACGGGGCTGACCCGCGCGGGCACGGCTTTGACCCGGCCGCCCAATCGCGCCACGCGCGGATGGCCGCCGCCATCGCCGATTGCCAGGTGCTCCTGGCACGGGGGATGGGGGCCGGGGCTTACCAGAGCATGGAGCAGGCTGGCATCCGCCCGATCATCACCGACATTCCAACGATTGATGATGCGGTGCGGGCGTACCTGTCGGGCCAGATTCTGGATCACACCGAAAGGCTACATTGAGTGCAAGTCATGAACGAAGCAATCGTGGCATTAGCGCAAGCTCTCGAAGCCAAACAACCTGCAGTGCTGGCAACCGTCATCGAAGTAAACGGCGCGTCGCCGGCCAAAGTGGGCGCCAAGCTGCTGCTGCGCGCCGACGACACGACGGCGGGCACGGTCGGCGGCGGCAAGCTGGAAGAAGTGATCCTGGCCGAATGTCGCCAGACCCGCGCCGATGGTCAGCCGCGCATCGTGCATTATGCCCTGAAGGAACAAGGAGCAGAGGCCATCGGGACGCTGTGCGGCGGCGACGTGCGCGTGTTCATCGAGCCGTACAATCCGCCGCCCAAGCTGGTGATTGTCGGCGGGGGCCACATCGGGCGTCCGCTCAAGGCGATGGGCGAGACGGTCGGCTTTGAGGTGATTGTGGTGGACGTCGAGCCAGGCCGCGCGACTGTGCCGGAGTTGGATGCAGTGGCTCTCAACGAGGATTCCTACGTCGTGCTGATCACGACGGATCACGTTTCTGATGAAGCTGCGCTGCGCAAGGTCATTACTTCACCCGCGCGGTACATTGGCATGATCGGCAGCCGCAGCAAGTGCCGGACCATCGTGGAACATCTCGTGGCGGATGGTTTCACCGAGCAGCAGCTTGTGCGTGTGTACGCGCCCATCGGGCTTGACCTGGGCGGGCCGACGCCGCAAGAGATCGCGCTGGCGATCCTGGCCGAGATCGTCGCCGTGCGGCGCGGCGGAAGCGGACGTCCCCGGTCGCATCAGGCATGAAAATTTTGCGAGCAGAGGCGTCTCCTTGCAAAGCACCCCGCAGCGAAGCGGAGTGGGCATGCCGCCGATTCGCGGGCGTGGGAGCCCGCTCTGCTGCCCGGATCAAGCGGAGGCGGCTCACATGCCGCCGATTCGCGGGCATGGGAGTCTGATCTGCTGAAAGAGGAGAATCGATCAGTGAAGAAACACATCTTTATCACCGCAATCGCCAGCCTGTGGCTGGTCACACTGCTATTGCAATGTTCCGCTGCTCCTGTTCAGGCAGCGACGAGCAAGCCGCGTCCCGCACCGACTATAAAAGCATGTCACATCTGTGACGAGGAGCTCCTGGCGCAAGTCACTCCAGCAGCGCAACTTACCAACTCGACCGCAGCCCAACAGCCGCAATCCAAAGCGATCATCTACTTCTTTTGGGGCAATGGCTGCCCGCACTGCGCCGCCGAAAAACCGTTCCTGGAAAACCTGACTCGCCAGTATCCCACCGTCGAGGTGCGAGCGTTCGAGGTGTGGAACTCGCCGGAAAACCGCGAACTGTTTTACAAAGTGGCGGCGTCGCTGGGATTCGAGCCGCGCGCGGTGCCCACGACCATCCTCGGCGAGCGTTACTGGGTGGGCTACAATGATCAGATCGGACGCGAGATCGAAGCTGCGGTGAAAGCGTGTTTAGCATCGGCCTGTCGGGATGCCGGGCAGGGGATCGTACCGGGCCAGGCGCCGCTCGCGACTCCCACGTCCGCGCCCAGCGCCACGCCGACGCCCAGGCCGGTGGCGCGCGCGGTGTTGTTTTGGATGGAGGGCTGTCCGCACTGCCACGAGGTCATCAACAATGTGCTGCCGCCGCTCCAGCAAAAGTATGGGGAGCAACTGAATGTTCGCTTGATCGAAGTCAAGTCTCAGCAAGACGTTGACCAATTGTACCAGGTCGCGGCAGCACTGAATATCCCTCAGCAAAACGTCGGGGTGCCGTTCCTCGTCATCGGGGACAAGGCGCTGGTCGGCTCGGCGCAGATCCCGGCTGAGTTGCCCGCTCTGATCGAAAAGCACCTGGCGGCGGGCGGCGTGGACTATCCCAAGCTGCCGGGCCTGGGAGAACTGCTGCCGACGGCTGCGCCACGATCTGCGACGGCTCAGCCGCCGATCACGGCTACGGCCACCCCGGCGGCAGTAGCACAATCTAGCGCGCCAGCTCAACCGCAAGCGCCTGCGCCGGAACGGCACTTGATCGATCTGCCCATCTTTGGACAGGTGGATCTCGACCAATACTCGCTGGCAGTCAGCACTGCCATCATCGGCGTGGTGGATGGTTTCAATCCATGTTCGCTGTGGGTGATCTCGCTGCTGCTGGCGTTGGTCATCAACACCGGCTCGCGCACAAAGGCGCTGGCGGTGGGTCTGACGTATCTGCTGGTGGCCGCGGGTCTGTATGGCCTCATCATCCTGGGACTGTTCAGTGTATTTGCTTTCATCGGTTACGCGCTGTGGATCAGGATCGCGGTGGCGCTGGTGGCGTTGATCATGGCGGCGATCAACATCAAAGATTATTTCTGGTTCAAAAAAGGCGTATCGCTCACGATTTCCGACGAGCGCAAGCCGGGCATCTATCGTAACATTCGCAACATCCTCTCGCCGGGCCAGTCGGGGCTGGCGCTGATCGGTGCAACGGCGGCGATGGCCGGAGGGATCACCGTGATCGAGATGCCCTGCACAGCGGGCCTGCCCATCCTGTGGACCAAACTTGTCGCTGCGCACAACGTCGGCGTGATCGAATTCAGTCTGCTGCTGGGGCTGTACCTGCTGCTGTTCATGATTGATGAGCTGGCCGTTTTTCTCTCCGCCGTCGTCACGCTGAGGGCGAGCCGGCTCGAGGAGAAGGAAGGCCGTATGCTCAAGCTGGTGGGCGGCACAGTGATGCTGGTGCTGGCCGGCGTGCTGCTGATTGACCCGACGCTGATGGATAGCCTCCGCAATTCGCTGCTGGTGTTCGGCGCGGCCTTTGGCGTCTCGGCGCTTGTGTTGGTGCTGCACCGCAAGGTCTTGCCGCGCTGGGGGATTGTCATTGGTACCGAGGATCTCGGTGAAAGACCGCGCCGCAAAGCGGCTAAACGTGGGTGAGCGTTGCCTGTTGGCCGTCTTGGCCCATCCCGACGACGAAGCGTATCGTCCGGGCGGGACGCTGGCGCTGCTGGCGCGACGCGGCGTCCGCGTCCACCTGCTCACTGCCACCCGCGGCGAGTCCGGCTCGTGCGGCGACCCGCCGCTGTGCGCGCCCGACGAATTGCCCGCCGTGCGCGAGCGCGAATTGCGCTGCGCGTGTGCGACCCTGGGCATCGAGCCGCCGCGCCTCCTGAATTACGACGACGGTCACTTGAGCCAGGCTAATCCCGAAGAGGTCATTGCGCAGATTCTCAAGGTCGTGGATGAGGTTCGCCCGCAAGTGATGCTGTCCTTTGGGCCAGATGGATTATCAGGACATCCTGATCACGTCGCCATCGGGCGTTGTGCGGCAGAGGCGTTTCGCCGCGCGCCCGGCATCGCGGCATTGTATACCGTCGCCGTGCCGCGCAGCCTGGCCGAGCGATTGGAGATGAAGCGCGTCCAAGCAGTGCCCGACGAAGCGATCGCGTTGAGCGTGGACGTGTTGCCCGTGTGGGAGACAAAACTCGCCGCCATCCGCTGCCACGCCACGCAGTTGAGTTCGTCGCCGATGATGCGCGCGCCGGAGGAGCGGCAGCGATTGTTCTTTGGGACAGAGCATTTTGTGCGCGCCGCGGCGAGGCGGCCTGCTGTAGATTTCATGAAGCTGTTAAACGCCAGCTTGTTGTCATTCTGAGCGCCCGAAGGGTGCGAAGAATCTCTGCCGCAAAAATGAGACCCTTCGCTTCGCTCAGGGTGACAGATCGAGAGAGAGATGACCGATACGATTCAAGTTGTAGGATTGACCAAAGTATACCTGGCCGACAAGGGACGCGCTCCATTGCGCGCGGTGGACGGGATCGAGTTCACCGTGCGCGAAGGCGAGGTGTTTGGCTTTCTCGGCCCCAACGGCGCGGGCAAGACGACGACCATCCGCATGTTGACCGGCCTCACTCGCCCGACTTCTGGCCGCGCGCAAGTGATGGGTTTTGATCTGGCGACCGACGTGGCCCGCATCAAAAAACGCATCGGCGTCGTGCCGGAAATGTCGAACCTGTACGACGAGCTATCGGCGTTCGACAACCTGGTGTTTTCGATGCAGCTCTATGGCGTGCCGCGCGCGGAATGGAAGCCGCGCGCCGAAGCGCTGCTGGGGCGCTTTCGCCTGGCCGAAAAGCGTGACGCGCCTTTCGCCAAACTTTCGCGCGGGATGAAGCGCGCCCTCACCATCGCAGCGGCCCTGGCACATCGCCCGCCGCTGGTTTTCCTCGACGAGCCAACCACAGGGCTGGACGTGATGAGTGCGCGCAGTCTGCGCCGCATGATCGCCGGGCTGCGCGATGAGGGTGTGACCGTCTTTTTGACCACGCATTATCTGGAAGAAGCCGAGCGGTTGTGCGACCGGGTCGCCATCCTCGTCAAAGGGCGCATCGTCGCGCTGGACAGCGTGGATGGACTCAAAGCCGCCGCGCAAGGCAAGACGGCGGTCGAGGTGACGCTGGCCGATGCCAACGGTCATGTGGAAATCAGGCGCGTCGAGGATGACGACGTCGCGCGTGCAACCCATGCCGCGTTGTCTCAGGCCGGCGACCGGCGCGTGTTGGCGATCAACACGGTTCGCCCGACGCTCGAAGATGTATTCGTCAAATTGACCGGCCTGAGCGCCGAGGTCATGCTGGCCGAAAAAGGCGGCAAGGGAGGCGGCAATGTTGGCGGATGATTTGCGCGGAATGTTTTACATCGGCCTCAAAGACTTGCGCGCGTACTATTTCAAGCCGCCCAACATCAGTTGGGGCATCCTGTTCCCGTTTGCGTTTATCCTGGCGTTTGCCATCCGCGATCCGGGCGATGTGCGCGCGCTGGTGCCGGGGCTGTTGGCGCTGACCATTCTCTTTGGCACCAGCTCGATGGAAGCCATTGTCATTGTGTTCGAGCGGCGCATTGGCTCGCTGGAGCGGTTGATGCTCGCGCCCGTGCGTCTGCCGGCGCTGCTGGCCGGCAAGCTGTTGGGCGGGATGACGTTTGGGCTGACGGTGACGCTGGTGGTGTTGATCATTGTGTTGATCGTTTTTGGCGCGGGCGGCATTGACTGGCTGCTGCTCATCCTGGCGCTGCTGCTTTCGGCGGCGGCCTTTTCGGCGCTGGGGGCGTTCGTCTCGGTGGCGGTCAAAGAAGTGTTCGAGGCGCAGACGCTGGCGAATTTCATCCGCTTCCCGATGATGTTCCTGGGCGGCGTGTTCGTGCCGGTGGACTCGCTGCCGCTCGGCCTGCAAATCGTCGCCCGCCTGCTGCCGCTGACGTATTCCGTCGAGGCGCTGCGCGCGGCGCTCAGCGGCGGCTCGCTACAGCGCGCTGCGCTCGACCTGATCGTGTTGGCGGCGTTCGCCGTCGTCTTGTTTGCGCTGGCCGTGCGAGTCCTGGCGCAACGATCGGATTGAGGGTAAATCAACCGCTCAGGAGGAAATCGTGCTGATCGAAAAATACGACCTGGAAGTTTCGACCCCGCCGTGCGAGCCGGGCGCGGAGCGTTTCATGGCCAAAGCGCGGCTGGTCACAGACATCCGCGAGGTGCTGCCGTACCTCAATGCCACGCTGCGCGGCACGGTGTACTTTCCCGATGCGCCCGCGTTGACCTGGAAAAAGGCCGGGCACAACATCGCCTTTCATCCTTACGAGATCGCGGTGAGCAACGCGGTGGACCGCGAGGCCGCGCAAAAGGAACTCGACGGACTGGTCGCGCTGGTCAACCGCACGTGGGAACGCCGCGCGGAAATCACGCCGTCGTTCGAGGTGCGCCGCCGCCCGACGCTGATGGACGTGTACAAGCTGCTGCCGCAGACCAACTGCAAGCAGTGCGGTCATCCGACGTGCTACACGTTTGCGCTCAAGCTGGTGGCGTCGCAGAAAAAGCTGGAGGATTGTCCGCCGCTGTTCGAGTCGCAGCATGCTGACAAGCTCGCCGCGCTGCAAGACATCGTCATAGATGCGCCGGCGATTGGATGAGGTACGCCATGAAAAAGGGTCTGACGCTCGAAGACGCGGAACTGGTGGAGCTGTGCCGCATCCTGATTGACAAGGACGCGGAGGGCGCGCTCGAATTCTTGCAGATACATTTCAAAGGCAAGGTGCGCAACCTGTTGGAAGGCGGTTGAAAAGTCATGATCGAGGTGCCTGGGACAGACATCACGCAGGTGAGTGGAAATATCTTTAAACAAGGTTGAGGGTGCGATTGTCAGTCTGAGCGAGCGTAACTACACAGCCCAGTCTATCGCACATGCTGTCATTGCGAGCCTGCCGAAGGCAAGCGAAGCAATCTCTGTGCTTCGATCGCTGAGATTGCTTCGTCGGCCTGCTTCGCGGGCCTCCTCGCAATGACGGCTGAGTAGTTACGAGTGAGTTGTCGTTGCGAGGCCGAAGGCCGAAGCAATCTCCGCTCGGCAAAAGAGATTACTTCGCCGCTTGCAGCGGCTGCCCAGAAACTTGCGTCTATGTCGGCGTGTGCCCGCCCGCCGATGAACTAGGCGGGCTACACAGCGACGCTGGCTGAAGCCAGCTTTGAGCCCGATTCATCAGGCGCTGCGCCCTCCCCTGCGTGTGGGGGAGGGCTGGGGTGGGGGTAGCACGGGGATTCATCCCCGTGCGGGCACGCCAAGCACAAGTTTCTGCTATTACACATGCCCGCCAACCCCCAAAGGGGGCAGGCAGGCTTGAGGTTCTCGCAATGACAGGCTGGGTAGTTACGGATTGAGACCCTTCGCTCTGCTCAGGGTGACATGCAAGGATGAGGAGCATGGCCTTTCTCGATTCGTTGACGCTGATCAAGACTTTGCCCTGCCTGGCCGAGCCGGGCAAGATCATCGTGGTCGCGCAGCCCTCGCATGATCTGGACGGCGTTCTGCCGCTCGTGGCGGCGGTCGCGCCGAACATCATCTCGTTCAACCCCAAAGCCGGCACGCTCACGCTGCGCCGCCAGCCGGGCTTTATCACGTTTTATCCTGACAAGGTGATGATCACGCAGGTCAAAGACGGCGAGGAAGGGCTGGAGTTGTTGGCAGCCGTGCGCGATTTGCTCAACCAGTGCTGGGACAAAGGCGACACGATCCAGCCCGTCACGACCATGCGCCGCGCGCCGCGCCCGCTGGATGTGTGGACGCTGCTGCCGCAGACCAATTGCAAGCGGTGCGGCGAAGCGACGTGCATGGCGTTTGCGTTCGGCCTGTTGCAGCAAAGGCGGACGGTGGAAGAGTGTCCGGTCGTTGCTAGCGACCCGGCGTTTGCGGATCGCCGCGCGCAGTTGATGGCGCTGGTATGATCAAGCTGTGAATATGGCCGTGTACCATGATACTGTGTTAAATATTGACTTTTGCTGTAATCTGTCATATTATAATAGTGGTGTGCAACCCTTAAATTGGAATTCCGGTTTGACCGGAGCGGCTCGTGAACATCGAATTGGATTGGCAGATCTATGACGATGACACACCGCCGCCCAGGACACCCTCCACAACAACGCCTCCGCCTCGTCAGTGACCGGGCGGCGCTCACACACATCATCGTCCCTCACTTTTGGTTTCCATCAGTGTGACCGTCGGCCTGACGGTATTCTATCGTATCCGCGTAGTTTGTCATCTCATTTCGAACGGGAGGTCACTATGCCTGAAATGAAAGACGGTTGCGTCAAACCCGCCAAGGGGCCAATTCTTCCCTCGGCCCCCATTGCTCCGAGTGGAGCGCCCGTAACACAGGAGGTCGCCAAAATGTTAGCGCGCGTCGGCAAACCGGCTCCCGATTTTGAAGCCAATGCCTTTGTCGGCGAAGGCTTCAAGCCTATCAAGCTCTCGGATTACAAAGGCAAGTGGATCGTTCTCTGTTTCTACCCAGGCGATTTCACGTTCGTTTGACCGACAGAGCTGGCGGCGGTCGCCGCTCGCTACGAGGAATTCAAAAAGCTCGACACCGAAGTTTTAGCCATGAGCACCGATAGCCGCTTTGTCCATCTGATCTGGCAGAACGAGGAACTGTCCAAGATGGTGCAAGGCGGCGTGCCGTTCCCGATGCTTTCGGATGGCGGGGGCAAGATCGGCGCTGTCTATGGCGTGTATGACGAAGAGGCCGGCGTGGACATTCGCGGGCGCTTTATCATTGACCCCGATTTCGTCATCCGCGCAATGGAAGTTCTCACGCCCGAGGTGGGCCGCAATCCCGACGAATTGATCCGGCAGGTCAAGGCGTTCCAGCACGTCCGCGCAACGGGCGAGGTGACGCCGTCCGGCTGGCAGCCGGGTCAAGTCACGCTCAAGCCCGGCCCGGCGCTGGTGGGCAAAGTCTGGCAAGCCTGGAAGCCCTGAGTATTTTGATGACATTTGGCACTTGCAATTAAGCATCGTTGTGATATATTTCTACATGCGTCGTTGCAACAGCAACTTGTGCCAATGCGTTTGAGGAGTCAGAGGGTGTTTGCGTTCTATCACCGCCAAACCTGACAAATGACCGTGATCGCCGGTGGGCGATCATCAGCCAGCCAGCATACGTCGGGGGGCGGTGACCACGCCGCACCCTGAACCAACGTGGTGTATCAGCCTGAGCCGCCGCCCGCGTATGTGGGCGACGGCTTTTTTGTGACCACGTCGTGCCCCCGCGAGTCCCAGCCTCGCCGGGCGCGTGGATAATAAACTCACAGGAGGGATACACCATGTCCGAACGTTTGACCCGCTTTTTTGCCTCGCGCTGGGGCATCATCCTCGCTGGAGCCGTCATCGGTCTCCTGGCCCCACTTTTGCAAAAGCTGGGCAATCCGCCCAACATGGGGATTTGCGTCGCCTGCTTTGAGCGAGACATCGCAGGCGCACTCGGTCTGCACCGCGCCGCCGTCGTCCAGTATATTCGCCCCGAGATCATTGGCTTTGTGCTGGGGGCCATGATCGCGGCCTATGCTTTTGGCGAGTTCCGCGCGCGCGCTGGTTCTGCGCCCATCGTGCGCTTTGTCTTGGGCATGTTAGCCATGATCGGCGCGCTGGCGTTCTTGGGCTGCCCGTGGCGCGCGCTGCTGCGACTGGCCGGCGGCGACTTGAACGCCATCCTCGGCCTGGCCGGTTTGGCGACGGGCGTCGCCATCGGCGTCTTTTTCCTCAAATCCGGCTACAGCCTGGGTCGTTCTTACAAGACCTACACCGCCGTCGGCTGGATCATGCCCCTGATCATGCTGGGCCTGCTGCTCTTGCTCATCTTTGCGCCTGTGTTCAGCGAAGGCGGCCCGATCTTTTTCAGCAAGAGCGGCCCCGGCTCGCTTCACGCGCCGCTGCTCATCTCGCTGGGCGTGGGATTGATCATTGGATTCCTGGCGCAGCGCACCCGCTTTTGCACGATGGGCGCGATCCGCGACGTTGTCCTGATGGGCGAGACGCATCTCATCAGCGGCGTCGGCGCGCTGTTGGTGGTGGCGTTCATCACCAATCTGATTTTGGGGCAGGTCAAGTTTGGCTTTGTCGGACAGCCCGTTGCGCACAGCAGCCACCTGTGGAATTTCTTGGGCATGGCGCTGGCAGGATTGGCGTTTGCGCTGGCCGGCGGCTGCCCCGGACGGCAATTGTTCCTCTCCGGCGAAGGCGATGGAGACGCCGCCGTGTTTGTCTTGGGGATGATTGTCGGCGCAGGGGTCTCTCACAACTTTACACTGGCGGGCAGCGCCGACAAAGTGACGCAAGGCGTCGTGCAGGTGGGCGGCCTGACGCAGGCCGGCATGGTCGCCGTGATCTTGGGCCTGGTCGTGTGCCTGCTCATCGGCCTGACCATGCGCGAAAAAACTGCATAGGAGGCATAGTATGATCACCGTAGACGCTCGCGGTCTGTCTTGTCCTCAGCCCGTCATCCTGGCTAAAAAGGCCATCGAGGCAGGGCAATTCCCAATTCAGGTGTTGGTGGAAACGGTCACTTCACGAGAGAACGTGCGACGCATGGCCGAAAAGGCTGGTTATAAAGTGGCGGTTGAGCAAACGGGTGACGAGTTCAAGTTGACCATCTCCAAGTAACTGATCCACGAAGGCCACGAAGGTACACCAAAGTTTTTTTGTCTTTGTGTTCCTTCGTGTGTCTTCGTGGAGAACGTGAGCGCAACATGATCTATTTTGACAACGCCGCCACGTCGTGGCCCAAGCCGCCCGGCGTGGCGGAGGCGATGACGCGCTATCTGAACGAGATCGGCGCCAATCCCGGACGCTCTGGTCATCGCCTGGCCGTCGAAGCGGCCCGCGTCGTGTACGGCGCGCGCGAGGCGATCGCGATGCTGTTCAACGCGCCTGATCCATTGCGCGTGGTGTTTGGGGCCAACGTCACCGAGGCGATCAATCTCGCTTTGCGCGGATTGCTGCGCCCCGGCGATCACGTCATCACCAGCAGCATGGAGCATAACTCGGTCATGCGCCCGCTGCGCGCACTGGAGCGCGAGGGGGTTCAGGTGACCGTCGTTCCATGCTCGCCACAAGGCTCCCTCGATCCTGCTGCGGTGGAGCAGGCGATCCAATCGAACACGGTCATGATCGCGCTCAATCATGCGTCGAACGTCGTTGGCACACTTTTGCCTGTGGCCGAGGTGGGGCGCATCGCGCGCCGACACAATGTGCTCTTGCTGGTGGATGCGGCGCAGACGGCGGGGGCCTATCCGATTGATGTGCAGGCCGATGCCATTGACCTGCTTGCCTTTACAGGCCACAAGTCACTCTATGGCCCGATGGGCACCGGCGGGTTGATCATCGGCGAGCGGGTGGATGTGGAGCGGATCGAGCCGCTCCGGCGCGGCGGCACGGGCAGCCGCTCCGAGCGCGAAGAGCAGCCCGAGTTTCTGCCCGACAAGTGCGAGAGCGGCACGCCCAATGCCGTGGGCCTGGCGGGGCTGGGCGCGAGCCTGCGCTGGGTGATGGAACGCGGCGTGGACAACATCCGCGCGCACGAGGTGACGCTGACGCAGCAGTTGATCCATGGCTTGCGCGCCATCCCCGGCGTGACGGTGTATGGTGGTCTGGACGCGAATCGTCAAACGGCGACCGTCTCGTTCAACATCGCCGCGATTGACGGGTCAATCGTGGCGCCTTCGGAAGTGGGACTGCGGTTGGATGATGAATACGCTGTCCTGTGCCGCGTGGGGCTGCACTGCGCGCCCGCCGCTCACAAGACGCTCGGTACGTTTCCGGTCGGCACCGTTCGTTTTGGGCTGGGGGCGTTCAACACGGCCCAAGAGGTCGAGGCGGCGCTCGATGCGGTGCGGCAACTGGCAGGAGCGCGATGAGACAAAATCAATACGCAGTCATTCTGGTCCATTCCACCAGCCACGCGATGCGGATCGAAAAGCTGCTGCAAGAAAAGGGCATCGCCTGCAAAATGATCCCGGTGCCCCGCCACATCAGCTCGGATTGCGGCGTGTGCGTGCGGATAGAATTGACCTGTCAAGAGGCGGCCCTTCGGGCCGTGCAAGCCGGCCAGGTGGACATAGCAGGAGTTCATGCCATCTGAATCGCATCTGTTTACCGGTCGTTTCACAGCCTTTAGAAGAGGACGGAAATTCTTGTCAACGAATATCGAACGAATAAACGAATCAACTCGCCGGATGTGTTCATTCGTTTATTCGTTGCGCCGAAGGCGATTCGTTGACAGTGAGTGAGGGCGATGGAACTGGGTTCCCCGCGGTCTGCAAAACCGTGCGTTGGACTCGCGCTGCGAGCCATGGGGGGTTCGATTCCCTCCGCCCTCTCTCGATATACTGAGCAGAAATCAAACGGGTGCATTGGAATCGAGGCTTCAGCCGGTTCTTGCGGCTAATTCCGGCTAAAGCCTTGACTCCGATTGCACTGAAATCATTTCCGACCAGTATAGATCACCCCGGGGAGGTTCAGGTGTGCACGTGGTTGGCACCGCTGGACACATAGATCACGGCAAATCGAGCCTGGTCAAAGCCTTGACGGGGATTGACCCGGATCGGCTGCCGGAGGAAAGAGCTAGAGGCATGACGATTGATCTGGGTTTTGCCTGGCTTCGCCTGCCCAGCGGACGGCAGATCAGCATTGTGGATGTGCCCGGCCACGAGCGCTTTATCAAGAATATGCTCGCTGGCGTTGGGTGCATTGACGCAGCTATCCTGGTGGTCGCTGCCAACGATGGCGTGATGCCCCAGACCCGGGAACATCTGTCTATCCTGGATCTGTTGCAGGTGTCAAGCGGTGTGGTCGCCGTGACCAAAATAGACCTGGTGGATTCAGAACTGCTGGACATGGCAATCCAGGAGGCCAGAGCGGCATTGGCAGGCACGACCTTGGCTAACGCGGCGCTGGTGCCTGTGTCTGTCGTCAGCGGCCAGGGGCTGTCACAGTTTGTGACGACTTTGGACCAGGTGCTGGTGGGTCTGCCTGTTCGCGCCAATCTGGAACGGCCTCGCCTGTGGATTGACCGCGTGTTCACCGTGACGGGTTTTGGCACGGTGGTGACCGGCACGCTCATTGACGGGGTTTTGCGGATGGGGCAGGCCGTCGAAATCTTGCCCGCTGGACGGCAGAGCCGTATCCGCGCCATGGAGACGCACAAGCGCAGCCTGGAGGTCGCTCAGCCTGGCACGCGGGTCGCGGTCAACCTGCCCGATCTGAGAGTGGATGACGTGAAACGCGGTGATGTGCTCTCCCTCCCTGGCTGTCTCAAGCCCACCAAGCGTTTGGATGCCCGGCTGCATTGCCTGCCCAACGTGCCGGGTGGGTTAAAAGACAAGACCATCGCCAGGCTGTTTGTCGGTTCAGCCGATGTCGAGGTCAAGGTGCGTCTGCTCGATGCCGAGGCGATTGCTCCGGGCGAAACCGGACTGGCTCAACTCTCGCTCACCGAGCCAACTGTGGTCGCACGGGGAGACCGTTTCGTGTTGCGCCATTCGGCCATCAGTCTCACCCTCGGTGGTGGCGTGGTGATTGACCCTTATCCTTTGCGCCACACGCGCCATCGTGCCTCGATCATTGCGGCTTTGGAGACGATGGAGCGTGGCGATCCCCCCGAGGTTCTACGACGGACGCTGGGAGACAAACGTCCCGTCGAGGTGCGACGCCTGCTGGAATGGACGGGTCTCACTCTGGCTGAACTCAGCCAGGCCGTTGACAACCTGATCTCTGCCCGAGAAGTGATAGTGTTGGGCGCAGACCCCCACGATGCTTTGCCGGCCGTTGGGGTCTATCTCGTCTCTCAAGCCGGATGGCAGCGGCTCCTGGACGAGATGACTCGCCTGGTGCGTGACCATCACCGTCGCTATCCACTCCGCCGCGGCATGCCCAAAGAGGATTTGCGCAGCCGCTTGGATATGGAAGCGGCCCTCTTTCCTCACGTCATTTCCCAAACCGTGCAGGCCAAGGCGCTCGTCGAGGACATTACCACAGTCCGCTTGCCTGACTTTCAGGTCAAGCTCACGCCTGAACAAGAAGATCGTGTCCATCGTTTGTTGCAAGCGCATCGCCAATCGCCCTATACTCCGCCGACCATCTCGGTTGCGGCTCGCGAGTATGGTGTGGATGCCGAACTGTTGCGGACGTTGATGGATCGCGGAAACTTGGTCAAGGTGGGGGATGAGGAGATTTTTATGCGCCCGGTGTATGATGAGATGGTCGCCAGGATTACGCAGTGGGTCGAACGCGAAGGGAGCATCACCCTGGCTCAAGCGCGGGAGTTGTTCCCTCAAGCCACGCGCCGCTATGTGATGGCTTTACTCAATCATCTGGACGAAATCAGGCTCACCCGGCGAATCGGAGACGAGCGCGTGTTGCGGTAAAAGTAGGGGCAACCACCTGCCCCCGTATGGGGGTTGCGGTTGCCCAACGTAGGGGCAACCCTTGCGGTTGCCCATGAGTGAGGCAAACATGACCAAGACGATTGATGCCAGAGGGCTGCCTTGCCCTCAACCCGTGATCTTGACCCGCAAAGCATTGCAGGAAAGCGCGGCGGTGACGACGATTGTAGACAACGAAACGGCCCGGCAAAACGTGACCCGCATGGCCGAAAAGGCTGGCTGCCAGGTGCAAACGGAAAACCGCGAAGATGGCATCTACTTGAACATCAGTCGGGGCGATGCGCCGCAGGCAGAGGCCAGCTCAGCATCGGCCTCTGCTCCTGCCGCAGGCCCGCTGGTGCTGACCGTTCCCAGTGAATTCATGGGACGCGGCGATGAGGAACTGGGACACATCCTCATCAGAGGCTTTTTCCATACGCTGGGCGAGGTATCGCCGTTGCCTGATACCATCATCTTTTTCAACAGCGGCGTCAAGCTGGTGATCGAAGGTTCGCCTGTGCTGGAGGATTTGCGCGGCCTGTGTGATCAAGGCATCCAAATCCTGGCGTGCGGCACTTGCCTGGGACACTATGAACTGAAAGACAAAGTGGCCGTTGGCGAGATTTCCAATATGTACACAATTGCCGAGACGTTGCTGCGCGCAGGCAAGGTGGTGAGCCTGTAAAGATTGTAGAACCTGATAGGTCTGATTGTTTGGGTATTTCCCACATAGTGTGGGTAAGTCCCTGCAACCTGTCATTGCGAGCCGCCGAAGGCGGCGAAGCAATCTCATTTTTGTCGCCGGAGATTGCTTCGGGCGCTTCGCGCCCTCGCAATGACAGTGTGACCCACGTCAAGTGGGAAATACCCGATTGTTTGAGGTGACGATGGACAAGATTCGTTTGACAGCTCTGACCAGCGCGGCCGGCTGAGCGGCCAAGATGGGCCCCGAGGCCCTGGCGCAGGTGCTGCGCCCGCTGCAAAATCTGTTTCGCGCCCAAGACTATCCAGAGCTTTTGGTAGGGCTAGAGATCAGCGACGACGCGGCGGTCTACAAAATCAGCGACGAGATCGCCGTCATCCAGACGCTCGACTTTTTCACGCCGGTGGTGGACGACGCCTACGATTATGGCGCGATTGCCGCCGCCAACGCGATGAGCGACGTGTACGCCATGGGCGGCCAGGTCGCGCTCGCGCTCAATATCTGCGGCTTTCCTCCCAACCTGCCCCCAGAGATCATCTCTGAAATTTTGCGCGGCGGCGCGGAAAAAGTGCGCGAAGCCGGCGGCGTGCTGGCCGGCGGCCACACGATAGACGACAACGAACCCAAGTATGGCCTGGCCGTGATGGGATTGATTCACCCCGACCGCATCCTGACCAAAGCCGGCGCGCGGCCCGGCGATGTATTGGCCTTGACCAAGCCACTGGGCGTGGGCATCATCACGACCGCCGCCAAAGGCGATGCCGCCGATCCGGCTCACGTGGCGGCCGCCGTCGAGAGCATGAAAAAGCTCAACCGACAGGCAGCACGCCTGGTCCAGCAGATCGGCGTCCATGCCTGCACCGACATCACCGGCTTTGCGCTGTTGGGACACGGGTACGAGATGGCCGAGAAAAGCGGTGTGCGGTTGCGCTTCCATGTTGATCGGCTGCCCTTCCTCGAAGGCGCGAAAGGCTATGCTGAGCAGTGGCTGTTTCCCGGCGGGGCATGCCGCAATCAGCAGTGTTACGAACGTCATGTCGAGTTTGCGCCGGGCATCTCCGACGAGATGCGGCAACTGCTGTTCACTCCCGAAACGTCCGGTGGACTGCTCGTCGCTGTCCCGCCGGACAAGGTTGAGCGGCTGACCGCGCTCTTTGCCAGCGAGGGGCAGGCCTGCTGGATCGTCGGCGAGGTGACAGAGGGACAAGGCATCCAGGTCCGCCTGGACTGACCCCACGCGCGAGAGCGCAACTTGACATGCTCCACGTGGGGTGATACAATTTCTCCATAAATGAAAACTTTTTTCAATAAAAAACCATGTCTGATGTAGCTCAAACTCCTGCCGCTCAAGCTTTGCGCGAGGCCGGTTACAAAGTCACCCAGCCGCGTCTGGCGGTGCTAAGTGTTTTGGCCGAGCACGATGGACGCCTCAGCCCGCAGGATATTCACCGGCTCGGCAAAAAGATTTACAAACGGTTGGGGCTGGTGACCGTGTATCGCACCCTCGAAATCCTGGACGAGTTGGGTGTGGCGCGGCGTGTGCACAGTCGAGGCCAATGTCACGACTATGCGCGCGCGGGCGGCGATCAGCACTATGTCGTCTGCCGCCGCTGTGAGCGCGTCGTCGAATTTCCGTGCGAAGGAATAGACAAGCTCATCGCCAGCGTGCGCCAGGCAACCGGCTACGACATTGAGGAGCACCTGCTGGAGTTGACCGGTCTGTGTCCGCAGTGCCAGACCCGTAAGTAGAGGGGGCGCTGCGCACCCGAAACCCCAGCACAGGTGGCTCCTCGCGAAGCATCCCGGAGCGAAGCGGAGTGGACACGCCGCCGCCTCTCTCCAACTCCCCCCGCTTCGCAGGGGGAGAAGGCGGGCGTGGGAGCCTGCCCGCTAGTTTTCGGATAGGCTCTTGTGGGTGCCGTTCTAATTGATACAATTTTTCAATACAGGGAGGGAGAGGATATGTTTCGTCGAACGTCTTTCTATCGTATGCTTAGCGCGATCATTGCGCTCACCGTGATCGCAGGCTGCGCGCCTGTTGCGACACCACTGCCTGCGCCGACGGCAGTGTCCACAGCCGCGCCCGCTTCCCCGCCCGCGCTTAACGTGCTGGCAGTGGAAACGTTCCTGGCCGACATAGCGCAAAACGTGGCGGGCAACCGGCTCAAGGTCAACTCGCTCATGCCGCTGGGCGTGGACCCGCATGGCTTTGAGCCGACGCCCGCCGATGTGAAAAAGGTGGCAGATAGCCAGGTGCTCATTATTAACGGTGCGGGCTTGGAAGAGTTTATGGACAAGCTGCTCAAGAATGTGGGCGGCCAGCGCGTAGTGATCGAAGCGTCCGCCGGATTGAAAAGCCGCCAGGCTAAAGAAGGTGAAAGGGCTGATCAAGAGCATCATGAGGGCGACCCGCACTTTTGGCTCGACCCGAATCTTGGGGTCAAATACGTGGAAAATATCCGCGATGGACTGAGCCAGGCCGACCCTGATGGAACCAAGACCTATACCGCCAACACCGAGGCTTACATCAAGCAATTGCGAGACCTGGACAAGTGGATCGTCGAGCAGGTCAAGCAAGTGCCGGACAAGAACCGGCAGTTGGTGACGAACCACGAGAGCCTGGGCTATTTTGCCGATCGCTATGGCTTCAAGATCGTGGGGACGATCATCCCCAGCGTCAGCACAGGGGCATCGCCTTCGGCCCAAGAACTGGCGCAATTGACGGCCCAAATCAAGCAGGCAGGCATCAAGGCCATCTTTTTAGAGACGGGCGCAAATCCGCAGCTCGCCAGGCAATTGGCACAGGAGACCGGTATCAAGGTGGTGGCAGAGTTGTACACGCACTCAGTCACGGATGCCAAAGGCGCTGCACCCACATACATTGACATGATCAAGTATAACGTCAATGCCATCGTGGACGCGCTCAAGTGATGTGCAGTTTGATGGTTGACGGGATGCTGACGTGACCGGCGCTGGTCGAAGCAAAGCCCTGAGGTGGGGCAGCGATATAGCTGGGGCTGGATGGCTTCTGTGGCGCTGGTCGTTTTTGTGGGCACGGCGGCGATTGGCCTTCAACTGCGGTGGGGAGTCGGCTGGGCGCTGCTGGGCATGATGGCCGCGCTTTCTGCGTGGAACCTGGATCATTTTGCTCAATGCCTGGCGTGCGCCGGGCAGGCCGAACAGGCGCGCGAGCTGGAGCGTCAACATCTCTGGCGCCTGTTGATCGTGGATGGATTGGGGTTTTTGCTCGCTGCGCTCGCACTGGGGCTCCAGATCAAACCCGATTTCGGACTGGCGTGCATCCTGGGCTTGCTGGCCATCGTCGGGCTGAGCCAGACGATCCGGTTCCTGAGACGAGAGAGCGATTGATTTTGTTGACACACCTACTGCTTTGTCCTACAATAGACGTGCAGGTAAGCCTCTTATGAAAGACAGGGGTGACATAGTAAAGCAAATCAAAGTTGTCGTCGAAAAACATCCTGACGGCTATGTAGCTTACCCCCTCGGCATGAAACGACGATGCCGACCATGACATAGACACGAAACCATCGAGACGAACGACACCCGCGCAGCGCGTGACGGGGTGATGAAGGAGAAAGAAATGGCTGCTACAGTCGCCACAATGACAAAACGTGAATTGCGTGAAATGATGGAAACGCTCATCGAGCAAAAGTTGCTCGAGCTGCTCGGCGATCCCGATGAAGGACTAGAAATCCGCAAATCGGTGCGTGATAGGCTTTTGCGCCAACGGAAAGCCGTTGCGGCAGGCGAACGCGGAAAGCCTTTAGAGGACGTGGTGCGCCAACTCGGCCTGGAGTAAATGCCGTGTACCGCATTCGCATCCTGGACGCCGCTACACGCGATCTGACCAAGCTCGACAAACCTATCGGACGTCGAATTGTAGAACGCATCGGCAATACAAACACCCAACCAAGCCAGGCCGTGTAACCATCGCCGGGCATCCTTCTGATGAGCTGTCCCCTGGAACGCTGAACAGCGTGCTCAAACAGGCTCAACTGAAGAAACCGAAAGAAAAGAGGTGAATATGCACCGCTTTCTTATCGTCATTGAAAAGGCAAACGGAAACTATTCAGCCTACTCGCCAGACTTGCCAGGCTGCGTGGCGACGGGCAAGACGCGCGAACAGGTGACCCGCAACATGCACAAGGCGATTGAGATGCACGTGCGAGGCTTGCAAGAAGACAAACTGCCTGTGCCCAAGTCGCGCTCGTTTGCCGAGTATGTCGCGGTGATGTAAATGCCAGGTGAGCCGCACCCATGACGCCGACCACCGCCCGACCAGGCCCAATCCACGTGTGCAGCGCGTGATGTGGCGATGAATGACCACCTGCGCGCGCCGTGCCAAACACCCAGGAGGCTGCCATGCCCGACCCGATTCGACTCGCCATTCTCTATTCCGCCCCGCTGGCATGGCAGGGCCAGCCGATTGACACCCTGGACTTTGAAACCGAGCGCGCGATCCTGTTTGATAGCCTGACCGAGGCCGGGCGCGCCATCGAGATACGCGTCGAAGCTGCCACCGCCGATAACCTCCGCACGCTCGTCACGCTGCCTGGCTGCCGCGCCCTGCACTATTCCGGGCACGGCCATCCCGACCTGCTCGCGTTCGAAGATGGGCGAGGCGGCCTGCACCCCATGCCGCCCGACCTGCTGCGCGATCTGTTCGCCGCGGGCGGCACGCAAGGCGTCCAACTGGTTTTTGTCAGCGCGTGCCATTCGCGCCGGGCCGGCGAGGCCTTCGTCGCCGCTGGCGTGCCGCACGTCGTTGCTGTCCGCTGCGAGGACCCGGTCAAAGATATCGCGGCTCGCCAGTTTGCCCGGCAATTTTACCTGGCGCTCCTGGTGGGCAAAACCGTCCAGCAGGCGTTCGAGATCGGCCGTGAGCAGGTTCGCGCCACTCCCCACCTGCCCGACGCAGCGCATGAAAAAGAAAAATTCCTGCTGCTGCCCGAAGACGGCGATCATGACGTGGCTCCATTTGCCGACGCGCCGCCGGGCGCGTGGCGCGACGCCACGCCGCCGCTGCCGCCCGATAACCTGCCCGCCATGCCGGAGCATTTCGTCGGGCGCAACGTGGACATGCACCAGGTCGTCGCCAGTGTGTGGGACGAGCGAGTGGTCACCGTGCGCGGCGCGCCCGGCATCGGCAAGACAGCGCTGGCCACCGCCGCCGCGCATTACCTCCACGCGCGACGCGCCTTTCGCGACGGCGTGTTTTGGGCCTCACTACGCGGCGCGGCTTCGGACGAGGCCGCGCGTGCGCTCATCGCCAGCGCGCTCAAGATTCAGGCCCGGGACGACGATGAGCTATTTGCCGCGCTGCGCCCGCGCCGCTGCCTGCTCGTCCTGGATAACGCCGAAGACCCGCTGCACCGCGCGCCGCGTGCGTTTCGCGAGTTCCTGGCCCGGCTGCTCCAACACGCCCGGCACGTCCACTTGCTCCTCACTTCGCGGCAGGCTGTGGGCGGCGGGCTGCCCGGCGCGGGCGAGACGGTTCACGTGCTGTGCCAGCTCGACCCGCTGGACGCGGCCCGCCTGTTCCTGATGCGCGCGCCGCGTGCGATCCACATGGCCGAAGTGGGGCCAGACGCCGCACAGTTCGACCCGCTCGAAGCATTGGCCCGACATCCCGTCTTGCAATTTCTGTGCGGCCATCCGCACGCGATCGCGCTGGCCGCGCCGCTCCTGGAAAACCTCACGCTCGACCAATTGCGCGAGCGCCTGGCCGCGCAGCGCGTGGATGCCCTGGCCATCGAAGGACTGCCCGAAGACGAGCGCGACGCCGTGACCAGCCTGCGCATCTCGCTCGACGTCTCGGTCGGTTACGTGCGTGAGCGTAGCCCAGAAGCGCTCCGGCTGTTCGCGCTGATGGGACTGCTGCCTTCCGGCGCGCTGCCCGCCGACCTGGACGCCATCTGGGGCCAGGGCTGGCGCCCGCCTATGGACACGCTCGTCCGTCACTCGCTGGTCGAGCACCTCCGGCTGGGCGAACTCGACCACTGGTTTACCTTTCCCTTTGTCACCGACTATGCCGGACGCCTGCTGATGGCCGATGACCGCGAGCGATTCGCGCTGCGCGCCGCCGAGCATTTTGCCAGCCTGGGTCAATCGCTCTACCAGATGATGGGCACGCCGCAGGCCGGGCTGGCCCGCTTGCTCCTGGAACTGGAAGACGAGAACCTGATCGCCTGCTTCGACCTGCAGCGCCCGGCGCGGCGCAAGCGCGAGGATGAAGAGGCTTCGCCGACCGCCGTCATCGCCTCCTACCTGCCGCAGCTCTTGCTGCTGGCCGACCGCGCCCACGACGGGCTGCGCGCCGCCAGGGACGGGCTGGCAGTCTGCCGCGCGCTGCACGATCAACGCGGCGAAGCCAATGTGCTTCAGGCCTTGGGCGACCTGAAGGTGCGCGTGGCCGATCTGGACGGCGCGCGGCGCGACTATGACACCGCCCTGCCCCTCTACCGCGAGATTCACGCCCGCCTCGGCGAAGCCAACACCCGGCAGTCGCTGGGCAATTTGCGCCTGGCCGAAGGCAAGCCGGAGGACGCGCTGGCCGAGTACCTGGCCGCGCTGGATATTCACATCCAGGTTCAAGATCGGCTCGGTATGGGCGCGGACCTGGGCTATACGGCGCGCGCGGCAGGCGCGGCGGAGCAACATGGACGCGCGGCATTGTTCGATGAATGGTCGCTGGCTATCCATCGCGCGATTGGCGAACGATGGGGACAAATTCTTAATTTGCAGCATCAGGCAGAGGCGCTGTGGGCGCTCAAGGCGCAGGGGGCGGCGCTGGCCGCGTGGTGGCAGGCGCGCGAGACCGCCCGCGCCATTGGCGCGCCGCAGGCGGGGCAATTGGACGCGCTGTTCGGCCGGTTGGAGCAGCAAATCGGCGCGGAGCAGTATCAGGCTCTCGCCGCCGACTTGCAGGCGCATGCGGAAGAGCGGCGGCAAGAAGCCATTGCCGCTTTGCGCCAGGCCGCCGAACAAGACCCGCTCATCCAGGCCATCGCCCAGGCCCTGGGCCAATCGTAGGAGCGCCGTGCTCAGCTACCGGCCATCCGCCACCATAAACACTCCGCCATCCGTCCTCCCGCTGACCTCGGGCGCATACATCACCTCCGCATGAGCCGGCCGGGTGCGGAACGCGCCCGCCGTCGTCTCCACGCCAGTGGGGTCTAGCAAAAAAACGTGCGACGCACTCTTGCGTCGCACCGTCATGTAAGGAAAGTCGATCACTCTGATTAATACGGTTATCCGATTGCCCCAACCTCGCGCAGATACCTCTTCAGCCGGGCGACGAAACGCTCGGCATCGGTCAGGCGTTGGCGAGCCATCTCCTCGGTCGCCACAGCTTTGTCGTTATAATCGCTGTCCTCGCGTGTTTTCCGCAGCAGCGTGTAAAGCCGGCCATACTCGGCTTCAATACGTCCGCCTTTGATGAACGATTCGTGAAACGCGGCCTCGACGCCTGAATGTTTGGTGCGCGCCACGTCAAGCGTGAGCAAAGCGGCCGTCGTCATCAAGAACGCGGCATAGTAAGCGCGCGAGCAGGCGATGCGGAACAACCCACCGCCGATCAGCGCGCGCGCCGCGCGCAATTCCTCGTCGGCGCGTTCTACGCGGATGCGAACGATGGCGAGGGTTGCTTCGTCCACAATTCTATCCCTTCGGCGCTCACGTTGCGATAGATCGGGGCATGGTGCTCTTGCCACCAACGATAGTCGGCGGCGTTCACCACCAGGGGCGACAGGACGACGCCATGCTCGATCATCGGCTCGAACGCGACGAGCGCGACGGCATCCTGAAACCGCCAGTCGCCATCATCCACCAGAATCAGCACGTCCAGGTCGGACTCGGCGTCCGAGTCGCCGCGCGCCTTTGAGCCGAACAACACAACACGCAACAGTTTATCGCCATACTGCTCGCACAGCCTGGCAACGAGGGCCCTCAGCGCTGCCCGTTCATTATCTGCCAGATGACGTAATCTTTCCGTGTCCATTGCCGTTAGATTGTAGCACGCCCATGCGCACCATGTCAACTTGAGTCGGGACCTTGCGGTTTACTCGGAAATCTCGAACACTCCGCCCTCCGTCCTCCCGCTGACCTCCGGCGCGTACATCATCTCGGCATGAGCGGGCAGCACGCGGAATGTGCCCGAGGTCGTCGCGCGCGCCAGGTAGGTAAAGGTGTGCGCGCCGGGGCTGAGGTATGTGGCGAACAGCGCCACGCGGTCGTCGCGCAGCTCGACGCGTGTCCAGACCCAGCTCTTTCGCCCCGCTTTGACCTGCTGTGAGGTCGCCAGACTCGTGTCAATTGGCTCCAGCCCGGCCGGGAGCGGGTCTTCGACCAGGACGTATTGCCCGCCCTGCGGCGCGTTGACCGTCACCGTCACTTGCACTACCTCGCCCAGCTTCGTCGCCGAGATTGGTGTGCCGGAACCCAGCGCGGCATACGTCCGCGAGACGGCGAGGCCATTGTTGCGAGCGTAGCGAGCGCGCACCTCGGCGCCTGCCAGGCGATGCTTGAATGTGATGGAGGCGTAAAGCTGCCCCGCGCCGGTCTGCCCGGCTTCGGTGAGGCGGACGATGCGGATTTCGGCGTCGCCGGATGGAATTTCTTTCAGCGGGATGACGAGCCGGGTCGCCTGCGTCAGGTTTTCGCGCGTGACCTTGACGCGCGCCCTTTCCTTCCCATTGACCAGAACGACGTAGGTGAAATCAGGTTGCAGCTCGCGGCTGTTGCTCAGGTGATCCACCAGCGCGATGATCGCCATGCTCGTCTCTTGCGTCGTGCCCCACGCGCCGTCGCGCCGCTGCGTCATCAGCCAGCGCACGGCCTGACTTGCCAGCGGATCGTTGGAGGCAATCCGCGCCAGGTCGCTCAGCGCAATCGCCGTCGTGCGGACGCTGGTGCCCATGCCCCAGTAATCCTTGCGGATGTCCTGCCAGTGAGCCAGGTCGCCTTCGACAGTGGCCGCCTGACGAAGCTCGTCCAGCACCGTCGTCACGCGCGCGTCCATCTGATTCCCGTTGCCGAGGTAGAGCGCCATCGCTAGGTACGCCAGCCCATAGCGGTCGAGCTTGCTGCGCTGCTCGTAAAGCGCGCCGGTCAGGCCGGGGTCGGGCTGACCGAGTTCGGCCAGCACGTACAGCGCGTAGGCGCGGACGTTCGCGCCGCTGGAGAACGCTTCCGCGCCGTGCACCTGGCCGATCGGATCGTCAATTCTGGAACGCTTGAGCCATTCGTGCAGGAATTGAATCGCGCGGGTGCGCACATTCTGGTCCACCTTGTAGCCTGCCAGCTCCGTCTGGCGCAGGCCGTAAAGCACGTAGGCTGTGATGGAAGGATTGCTCGTATCGTCCTTCCACCAGCCCCAGCCGCCGTCGTTGTGCTGATAGCCATACAGCCGCTGCAAGCCGTGCTCGATCATCTGCGCCAGCTTTTCGCGAAAAGCAGGATTGTTGGCAAGTCCGAGCTGCTGTGCGCGAGCCACGGCCACGTCGGGCAAAAAGCCACTCATCGTCTGCTCGACGCAGCCATACGGGAATTGCGCCAGCTTTTCCAATCCGCTTTCGAGCGACGAGGCAATGGACGGGATGACCTCGATGGCGATCTCGTCCGCGTCGCGGTCGGCGTTGGCAAGTGGAATGGTGTAGGTCAACACATCGGTGATCGGCCGATGCGTCACCAGCGGCGTGACCTCGACGAACGAGACGACCGGGATCGTCAGGCGAACAGCATCCCCGCTAGACCCGAAGGGTCTCGCAGACCCTTCGGGTCTAGGCCGCGCGGTAAACTGGAACGTCGCCTGTTGAGTCTTGGGAATGTCCACTGTCCAGTACGCCGAGGCCGAGCCGCCGGACGCGATAGTCAATGAACGAGTCGGCAGGCCGCCATCTCCATGGCGACCATCCACGTCAATCGTCTGCGTGACGCTGGTATAGTTGTGGACGATCGCGCCCACGCGCGCCGTGTCGCCGATAGTCAAAAAGCGCGGCAGCACCGGGCGGATGAGAATGTCTTTGGTTGTGATGACGTCGGTTTCGGCCTGGCCCAACGCCGCGCCCATGCTCACGACTTTGGCGCGCATCCGCCACGTCGTGAGATTATCCGGCAGCTTGACCTGCACGACCGCCACACCATTTTCGTCGGTGCGGACGGCAGCGTTCCAGTAGGCTGTGTCTGCAAAGTTGGTGCGCACATCAAAACCTTCGCCGCCGCCGCCGCCTTTGGCCTGCGGGTCGAGGTATTGATTGATGCGGTCAACCGAAAGCACGAGCGTCTGCGCGTTGTGGACGCCCAACCCACGCTGGCGATAGAACGCCGAGACGATGTCGCTGTCCGCATCGCCGACGAGCGCGAGCACCGCCGCATCCACCAGGCTGAGCGAAGCTTCGGCGCGCACCGGGCGGCCCTGGTGGTCGGTCACGCGGATCGTATAGGTCGCTGTCTCACCGGGCGCATACTTTTTCTTGTCTGGTGTGATTTCGACACGAAGGCGCTGTTCATCGAGCGCGACTTGCAGCGCAGCATAGCCCACTTTGAAATCGGCGGTGGGAAAGCCGCGCGAGCGGCCCTTGACGAGCGACACGCTGACAAAAGCGTTGGGCGCGTCCTCAGCCGCTATGGGCACGCGCAAGATTTCGCTCGTGCCGTTCAGGCGCATGAGCGTGTGAGTGAGCACGCCGCCGCGTTCCATCGTCACCAGCGCGGTGCTGCCGGAAAACGGCGCGGTCACCAACACCTCGGCCACGTCGCCCGGTTTGTAGGAGCGCTTGTCGGTGACCAGCGTGATGCGGTCATTGTTCTGCACGCCCCAGTTCACGTATTCCGCGCCCCACGTCCAAAAGTAGGTGCTGGCACGGACCGGGTCGCCTTTTGCGTCGCGCGCGGTCACGAGGACCTTGTACGTCCCGCCGCGCGGCGGGATCACCGTCGCGTTGACCAACCCATTGACCGTCGTCGTCACCGTCTGCGTGGCGATCGGTCGCTCTTCGATGGAATTTTCCCAAAAGTATTGGCCCGCCATGTTCTTGACGCGGACGCTGCGCCATTGACGCTCGACGAGCGTGACGGTCAACGGCACACCAGCCAACATTTTGCGATCCGGGTCAGCGGCGACGAGCTGAATCTCCAACGGCTCGTTCGGTCGAGCGACGTAATAGCGGCTGCGCGCGCCGATGTACAGATGGCTCTTGTGCGCCACCGTTGCCGTGTGCGCGGACACTGCCTGGTGGTTCTCGTCCACGACCGTCACCTCGAACGCCAGCGACTGGCTGTGCTTGACCTTCGAAAGATCCACCGGCACACTGAAGACAAAACGTCCCTGTGCATCGGTCGTCCCGCGTCCATCGGCGTAAAGTCCGGGCGAATAGTCACTTTCACGACCCCACATCCAATAATACTCATCCCAGTCGGCAAAGCTGTACCACTGATCGGGCAGGTTGAAGCGATAATCGCTCGAAGCCATGCGCCACTCGACGCGCGCGTTTTGCATCGGCGCGCCGAAATAGTAATCGGCCTGCACGGTGACCGTGATGACGTCGCCTTGAATGGCAGCCGTCGGCGCGCTCGCCGTGACGCGAAACTCGGGCTTGCGATACTCGGCCACGCGGAACGACCCGCGCGCAGGCTGCAGCTCGCCGGGCACTTCCGCCAGGAGGCTGTACTCGCCCAGCGGCGCTTCGTCGCCCAACTTGATTTGACCAAAGAACGTGCCGAACTCGGTCAGTGGTAGTTCCTTGCGAAACACCTCGTTGTTCTGTGCATCGCGGATGACGACGGGGACCGTCTTGAACCCGGGCAGACTAAAGCGGCCATCGTCGTCCTTGCGCGCCACGCCTTTAAAGTAAACGGTCTGGCCGGAGCGATAGATGGGCCGGTCGGTGTAGAGGAACACTGTGTGGCCCGCTTCGCCGTACGACATCGGCATCTGGAAATCGCGCGTGCGAATGCCCTCGCTCCACGTCGAGCTGACCATTGCAAACAGTCCGCCTGCGCCGCGGCCGATGACGTACACGGGCGACTCGCCATACACCCAGCGCCAGCGTTCATCGTCGTCCTTGGGGCCTTGGATCGGCGCGACGAACACGCCCTGAGCATCGGTCACGCCGCGCGCCAGTTGTTTGCCGTCCGGTTGCAGCACGTTCACGTCCAGCCCGCTGATCGGCTCGCCGCTGTTGAGGTCGGTCGCCCACACCAACACTTGCCGCTCGCTCACCTTGAGCGCCAGGTTCGCCCGGCTGACGACGAGCACACGCGCGTCGGTCGTCGCGCCATCGTCGCCCGTCACCTCGAGCAGGTACACGCCCTCGTCCGGCGTCGGCACCTCGGTCTCGACGAACGTGTACTTGTTGAGCGTTCCGCTCACCGGCCGGGTCCATTGCGCGATCTGGGCATGGGGCAGTTTGCCCAAATCAACTTTTTCCCAGGGGTTCTTGTACGCGGCCATGAGCGCCGCCGGGTCGAGTACCGAAAGCGTAAAGTGCAATTGCTCGACGTTGCGCGCCTGCGTGTACTGCCGCACGCGCGGCACCGGGTTGTACGTGCCGATGGTCCCGTTCCAGTACCCACGCGGGCCGACGAGATACGTCATCGCCGGCAGCGGCGCCGAGCGAAAGACGATCGAGCGATTGCCGAGCAGCGGTCGCCCCAGCCCATCCACCGCGCCCTCACTCAGCAGCAAGCGATACTCGGCCGAGGGGTCAATCGGCAAATTGACGATGGCGCGCGTGTTTTGCCGCTCCCAACGGAAATTCACATGGGCTGGGTCAGGCGCGGGCGTGATGCGCAGCGCACGCTCGACCGAGCGCGTGTCCATCGGCGCGGAAAAATCCAACGTCACCTCGTTTTCCGTGCGCGCATTGAAATCGCCATCGGCTGGTGAGGACCAGACCAGCTGCGGCTCTGGCGCGACGGTGAACGTCCACGACGCATCCTCGGGCGTGCCCAGCTCGCCTTGCGCCGGGAGCGCACCCGCCGTCACGCTCACACGATAGGTCGCGCCTTCGGTCAGGCGCCGTGCCGGCCTGAACACCGCCTGCCTGTCCGAAGGCCACGACCACGCACCTGCGACGCTCTCGCTCACAGCGGTCGTCACACGCAGATGCGACTGAGCCTCGTCCACGTTCATCGGCTGAGTGAAATCCACGACGATGGTCGTATCGGGCGGCGCGAATCGCTCGTAAGGCGAAGGATAGCTCAGGCCGATGCGCGGGCGAGTGGTGACGACATGCGCCACCGTGTCGCTCATCAACGTACGGCCATCCAGCGCAGTCAACCCCGCTGGCACCGTGAGCGTGTAGCGTGTGGCGGGCATCACTTCTGCGTGGAACTCGTAATCGGCAGGCGATGTCCATATCCCCTGCCCGCGCACAGGTGGGTCAATGGTGAGCACTCGCAGACCGTCATCTCGCAGGCCGTCATCCCCATGACGGCCATCCACCATCTTGTCGGAAAAGTGAACGCGGAAAGCTGGCCGCTCGTCAAAAACCTCCTCGCCGTCGCGCGGCGTGATGGACGCGGTCAGCCGCCCTGCGGTGACGAATCGCGCGACGAACGGCTCGGCCAGGTGACGCCCGGCTGTTGTGCGCGCGGCGGTCGTCAGCGTGAAGGTGTAGGCGCGGCCGGGCAGCAGCGGCGACGTGGGTTGAAGGACTGCGTAGATGCGCTGGGGCAGCAAGGGGGAGACGAAAGACGAAGGTCGAAGGACGAAGGATGAGGTGGGTGTTGGCAGAGGAGAGCGGATGGTCTCTGACCAGAGGCGAAGTGTGACCGACGCCGTCGGCTCGACGCGCAGCGCACGGACGAGCGAATCCACATCCATCGGCTGGTCAAAGACGAACTCGACGGACGTGTTGGTCGGCACATCACCCGACGCGCCGGGCAGCCAGGCGAGGACGCGCGGCTCCGGCGCGGACGCGGAGCGCGCCAGGCCGCGACCGGCCAGGACGAGGAGCACCAACAGTGCAAGGCCAAGCGCAACGCGCCCGGCCGGGTTGGAGAACAATTGCTTCAACATGGTTCACCTCTCTTGCGACAAAGGACCGCTTCGCGGGACGAATGACGAATGACGAATGACGAATGACGAATGACGATTCTTGATGGTAAGCATACGCCGCTTGAGGGAAAAAGTCCTGACGGGGCGACGTGAAAGCGGCAACAAAAGGATGACAAGGGAGGCCGGTGTGCTATAATCACAAGCGAAGACGAAAGACCGCTTCGCGGGACGAAGGACGAAAGTTGAACTGCCTGAAATAAAGGGGGAGACATGCCGTAAGTTTGAAAAGCGTAACTGTCCAGCGGGAATCCGTCAACGAATCGCCTTCGGCGCAACGAATAAACGAATCGTTGACAGAGAGGCGTGACCTCCATTCGTTTATTCGTTTGATATTCGTTGACAGCAGCTTTAGAAAAGGCATTGGCTGAATAGTTACTGAAAAGCTTGAGGTGTGGCAACTGGCATTGGATTATGGCGATTCGCTCCCTCATTGAAACGGTCGCCTGCCAGCACATCATCAGCCGTCGCTTTCGTCATTGGTCATTCGTCCTTCGTCTCCTTCAACTTGAATCACCACCGGTTCGCTGGCGATGCGCGCGCCATCGCTCAGCACTGCGACCGCCTCGATGCGATGCGTGCCGGGCTGGATGACCCACCATGCGCGATACGGCACGGCCGAGACGGACGCCCACACCTGCCCGTCGGCCAAGAACTCAACGCGCATGACGTCCACGTGAACCTGTGCGGCGACCTCGATGCGCTGCGCCTCGCGCGGGAGATGCGGGTCGAGGACGAAGGTGGCGTTCGGGTCGGGGGAGGTGAGGGTGATTTGCCCCCACCCTGACTCCCTCCCCCGCTCGCGGGGGAGGGCCGGGGTGGGGATCCGCTCTGCTGCCCATTCTCGCAACTCGACTGGCGGAACCCACACGACGCGCTCCACACCACCCTGCTGGATGCGGACATACTCGCGCTCGACCGGGCGCGGCGGCGTTTCAACCAGGAACAAGTCGGTACGGCGATACGGGCAATCCGGGCCAGGCGTCAGCCCATTGATCACACACACCTCGCGCTCCTCAATGCCTGGCGGTCGGGTGAACGTCTTGACGGGCCGCTGTTGATGCGCGGCCTCCATCACGTCGTGCCAGATGGGGCCTGCGCCTGCGACGCCGGAGATGTGATGCATCGCGTGATTATCGGCATTGCCCACCCACACGCCAGTCACCAGGTCGGGCGTATAGCCCATCGTCCAGTTGTCGCGCCAGTTGGACGTAGTGCCGGTCTTGGCGGCCGCCGGACGACTCAGGCGCAGCGGGCTGAACTCGCCAAATGAAGGCGACCGCGCGCGATTGTCGCAAAGAACATCTGTTACCAGGTAAGCCACTCGCGCATCCAGCACATGACCACCCGACAAAGGACGAAAGACCGCTTCGCGGGACGAAAGTGGATGTTCAATTTGCAAGATCACACGCGGCTCGACGCGCATGCCACCGCTGGCAAACACAGCGTACGCCGCCGTCAGATCGAGCAGGCGCACCTCGCCGCCGCCGAGTGTGAGCGTCAACCCATAGCGGCGCGGGTCGGTCAGTGTCGTCAGGCCCATCGCGCGAGCCAGTCGGAAGAAATTTTCCGTCCCGACTTTTTTCTGCAAGATGACCGCCGGCAAGTTGTAAGAGTTGGCCAGCGCATCCCGCAGGCTGACCGGGCCGTGAAACTGATTGTCATAGTTGGCCGGGACGTAGGTCTGGCCGTCCTCGGTGGCAAATGCCGTCCGCACGTCATAGACCACGTCGGAAGGCGACCAGCCTTGCGTGAACGCCGTCGCGTAGAGAATCGGCTTCATCGCCGAGCCGGGCTGACGCAAGGCCGTCGCCATGTTCACCGCGCCATCAATCGTCACATCCGCGTAATCTGCGCTGCCGACCATCGCCAGAATGTCGCCTGTGCGCGCGTCCATCACGACAACAGCCGCATCGTGTGCGTCGTTTTCGCCCAAGTCCTGCAAACGACGCCGAACGATCTCTTCTGCCGCACGCTGCAAGTCCAGATCGAGCGTCGTCGTGACGACCCACCCGCCGCGCAAGAGCGTCTCTGCGCCAAGCTGGTCTTCGAGCTGGTTGCGAACGTAGACGACAAAATGCGGCGCGATCAGCCCACGATGCCCAACAAACTTGAGTGGCTCGGCGTAGGCGAGATCGGCCTGCTCGCGTGTGATATAGCCCTGGCGCGTCATCAGGTCGAGCACAGTGCGCTGGCGAGTCTTGGCCGCGTCCAGGTTAACGAGCGGGTTGTATTGCGCAGGCCGTTGTGGGAGTCCTGCCAGTAACGCGCACTGTGCCAGGTCAAGTTGACTTGCCGACACACCAAAGTAAACTTGCGCGGCCGCTTCAATGCCGTAAGCCAGCTCGCCATAGTAAACCTCGTTGAGATAGGCTTCCAAGATCGCGTCTTTGCTCCACGTCTGCGCCATGCGATAGGCCAGGATCGCCTCGCGCAACTTGCGGCGGAGGCTGCGCTGGGCGCGCTCGTCTTCAGAAAGAAACGCGATCCGTGCAAGCTGCTGCGTGAGCGTGCTGCCGCCGGAGACGATCTCGCGGTTGGTGAGGTTGAGCCAGGCCGCGCGCAAAATGCCGCGCGGGTCAACGCCGGGGTTGGAGTAAAAGTTCGCGTCTTCGGTGGCAACAGTCGCCTGACGGCAGGCCAGCGGGACCTGCGCCAGGTCAACCCGTGTGCGGCTGCCCGCGTGCGGGTCGAGGAACTCGTACAGCAAGCGGCCCTGTCGGTCGAACAGTTTGGTCGTGCCGGAGGGCGCGCGAGAGAGCAGCGCGCGCGGGTCGGGCAGATCGGCAACAAGGTCGCGGACGACCAGGGCCAGCCCGGCCATCAGCATAGCAACCAGGATAAAGGCGACTCGTTTTCGGTTGGTCATACCGTACCTCGCGAAAAGTCGAATGGCGAGCGGCTGTTGGCTCAAGTATCAGGATACACCCGTCGGCTGAGGAAATCCCAACAGAGCGACGTGTAGACAACAACAAAATGGTGAAATTGTCTCTTGACACCCGATGGCGACTTGTGCTAAAATGAAAGTGCTTTCATGTAAACAGTTTACATCTCCTCGCCAACTATTTATGCCAACTCGTGGAATCAGGGGTAATGAGCATGGCCGATATCACCGTGTATGATGTGGCGAAGAAAGCCAAGGTAAGTATCGCCACAGTGTCGCGAGTGCTCAATTCGTCTGGCAAGGTCAACGAGGCAACTCGAAAGCGCGTGTTGTCCGCGATTGATGCCCTTGGCTTTGTGCCGAAAGCGGAAGCCGCTGCCCGCGCCCGAAAGGCCAGTGGACGCATCGGTGTGCTGGCCCCCTTTTTCACTTCCCCTTCGTTTGTGGAACGCCTGCAAGGTGTGCAAAGCTTGCTCACAGACTCTCCCTATGAATTGGTCGTCTACAGTGTAGATTCCTCGGCTCGCCGAGATACCTACCTGTCCAGTCTGGCGGTGACCCGCAGGCTGGATGGCTTGATCGTCATGGCGTTGCCATTCGATGACGTTATGGCGCGCCGACTGATCGCACACAAACTGGAGACCGTGCTGATCGAAGCTGGTCGCCCGGAGTTTAGCAGCATAGAGATTGACGACGAAGCTGGTGGACGCATAGCAGCCGAATACCTGCTTGAAAAAGGTCACCGCCGGTGTGCCTTTGTGGGCGACAAGGACTTGCCCGATTACGCGATTCACCCCAGCGACTGGCGTTTGGCGGGCTACCGCAAGGCGTTGCAGGGCGCAGGTGTGCCTTTACCTGATGACTACATCGCACTGGCTCCGCATGGCCTGGAACCGGCACGCCAACTGACCCACCGCTTGCTGGATTTGCCCGAACCGCCCACAGCTATCTTTGCTCCGAGCGATCTGCAGGCCATGGGCATACTCAAAGCCGCCCGCGAGCGAGGTTTATCCGTGCCTGATCAACTGGCTATCATTGGATTCGACGATCTGGAGATGTCCGACTATATCGGTTTGACCACGGTGCGGCAACCGTTAAAAGAGTCGGGGCGCGTGGCGGTCGAATTGCTGCTTGCTCGCCTGGCTGACCGCTCGCGCCCTGTGCAGCACGTTCGATTGCCTTTGACTATTATCAGGCGGCAAACCGCCTGAGGTATACTATCAACAGTCATGAACTTTCACTCTGTCTGCAGGCAATTGGCCGTCGTACACTGTCATTGCAAGAACCCCATGCCCATTGGCGGGCATGTGTAATGGCAGAAACTCGTGCTTGGCGTGCCCGCACGGGGATGAATCCCCGTGCTACAGAGCCGCGCCCGATGAATCGGGCTAAGCTGGCTTCAGCCAGCGCCACTGCGTAGCCCGCCGAGTTCACACTTGCACCTGCGCTGGCGCGCAGCGCAAGTGCAGGTGTCGGCGGGCGGGCGCACGCCGACCAAGATGCAAGTTTCTGAGCAGCGCCTCCCACCCTGGCTCTCCCCCTGCGAAGCGGGGGGAGTTGGAGAGGGGTGGAGTTTGACGATTGGCTAGCGTAACCGTTGCGCAATCAGAGCCGACTTGGTTCGGCTCGGCTCAAAACTCGAACTTTGACAAGTGCATACACGGAAGCCCTCGACTTGTGGCAAAATTAGGGTGGCTACACCATTCCATCCCACGTCA
>DAOTXX010000199.1:0-5741 GCA_034434835.1 Thermoflexales bacterium
GCATCTCATCCCCCGGAATCTCGGTGTGGTCTTGCGCCCATACTGTACCACACTCCGGGGACGGTCGGTTAGCCGGGGTGATCTGCGACTCGGATCATCCGTTCAGTTGTTAAGGTGCGAAATACAGGCTAAGAGCAACAATCGCGGCTTGTTCTTTTACTTTACCGCGCCTGATCCCTCTGGCAGTAATTCGACGCAACACTTTTGGCGCTACTATGACTTGCAGACAGGTCAGATTCTCGACAACCGCTTCTTGATTGCCAACCTGATCACCTGCGCGCCCGATACGCCACGTGTCATCGGTGAAGCGGACGTGTTTGAGATTCAGACCCAAGTGCAACAGCATATTTTGCAATCCGTTGAGGCTCGGGCGGCTGCCGAGGCTGCGCCGACGATTGTGGACCCCATTCAGCAAACCATCGCCGCTGTGCTGCGAGAGCACCTGAATGATCCCGCCTTGAAGCGCAGTGAGGTGCGCGCCACACTCCGTGCACTCAGCCTGCCAGTGCGGAAGACAACAGCCAGCCGATTGAAATCAGCTTGCGAGGACTATCAGATCAACGAAGATGTGACGCAGTTATTGTCCATCGTGCGCAAGCACCTGGCTGGGGCGGCAGGGCCGGTCGAACCGCGCCCCCCGTCAACGAGGCAGCCCTTGACCGCCGACGATCTGCATCTGATATGCTGGGAGTATGTGTGGTCGTGACAGAGGCGTTCTCTCCTCTGCGCGCGGCGCGCCAGCGGGGTCGGGGGAAGGAGACGCAATGCTGCGGGCGGCCGTGTCGCACGGGTAAAGTGAGGCGCTGTGGTGTATCAGGCGCTCTATCTCATCAACAACCAGTGCGGGGGTCAAAAAAGCCAACGCCTCTGTGGCGTACCACATTGAACTTGGGAGGCTTCAGTGAAACACACTTGCATTGCCGGTCGTATCTTTGTTCTTGCGTTGGTATCGGCAGCTGCACTGTCTTTCGCGTTGCTCGTGCCGTACAAGGTGCCAAGCATATTCGCCCAACCGCAATCACTGTTCGAGCAGAACGCACCCTCAGCCGTCCCATATGCCAGCACTACGCCGACTCCAACGCTGTGGGCTGAGCCGCCCATCGCGATAGCGCCCGTAACGTCCACTTTTCAAACCACTTTGCTTGGGCCAGATGCTTTTTCAGTCTACGATCCAGGCGGCAAATGGTGGATGGGCGGAGGCGTGTTTGCTACCGCCAGAAACGGTCAGACGCCTGTTGGAGTCATCTTTCGGTGGGACAGCAGCGCCGGAGGAAAACGCATGTGTCAAGATGGGCCTGCCGATTGGGGATATTTGGATGCAAGGCCGTGTGCCTGGGGCGTTTGTAGTGAAGCATTGCCCTCGGGACCATATTGTTATGCCAAAACTTTGACTCCTGGCCCAACGAAAGACGAGATCTGCCAGACGATTGCGGGGATCAACTCGTTGACCGACACGACTTCTCCTTTCACCTGGCTTGCTACAGATTCATATCGTGGCCTGGGCTTTATGCAACTTGGCGTCGCCGGAGGAGGGACGAACTTTTTTAGGGTCCGTGACATCCGCTTGATTTATTACTCGGCCTTACCCACCCTGCCGGACCGCATGGCCTTTTCGGAGGGGAACGCGCTCGATTGCCCGGTGACGACTTGCAGCGACACGCAAGGCACGGCGGGCGAGTCCATCAACACGCGCACGGGCGGGTTCGCTCGCACGATCGCGGACCTGTCCGTGCCCACGCTGGCCGGGCCGCTGACCTTTCAGCGCACGTATGCCTCGCTGGCGACCGGCCTCTACACGACGCCGCTGGGCTACGGCTGGACGCACAATCACGACGTGCGCCTGATCTGGCCCGGCGACCCGGGCGGCGAGCCGGGCGCGGTCTGGTTCAAAGCGCACTCGGCCAACCAGTATCGCTTTGCCATCACCACCACAGGTTCTTATACAAGCTACGTGCCCGACGCAGGCGTGCTGGCCTCGCTGTCCAAGATCGGCGCAAACTATGTCCTGACCGATTCAGCGCAGGCCGTGTATACCTTCGACGCGAGCGGCAAACTGTTGACCTGGGCCGACGCGCAGGGACGCCCCTTTACCTATACCTACGCGAGCGGGCGATTGGACCGCGTCACCGATCCGAGCGGGCAGCGCTACCTGGCCTTGACCTACAACCCTCAAGGCCAGTTGACCGCCGTGCGGGATCACACCAACCGCCAGGTCGCCTTTGGCTACAGCCCGGCCGGCGATCTGATCACGGCGACGGATGTCTTGAGCCAATCGTGGAACTATTCCTACGACGCGCGCCGCTTGACCTCCATCGCCGATCCTGATGGCAAGACGGCGCTGCGCACGGATTACGATGCGCAAGGGCGGGCCGTTCGGCAGTACAACGGCCTGGAACAACCCGTCACCTGGATCACCTACACGGCAGGCAGCGGGGTGACCATCTTTTCGGATGGGTTGGGACGGGTCATGACCCACACCTACGACAGCCGCAATCTGCTCGTCGGCGTGAGCGATGCAGCCGGCGCCATCACCACACGCTCCTACGGCTACCATTTCCGGCCGACCTATCGCGTGGACGCCAACGGCAACATGAGCTATCAGACCTGGAGCGCCGACGGCGCCAATCTGCGCCAGGTGGTAGACGCGGAGGGCAATCGCACCAGCATGGCCTACGACAGCCGCAACCACCTGACGCGCACGGTGGATGCGCGAGGCTACACCACCACCTACGGTTACGTGGGCAACTTGCTCATCACCACGACCGACGCGCTGAGCGGGACGGTGGTCAACACTTACAACAGCCAAGGCTTGCTCATCCGCACAATAGACCACGGCCTCACGACGACATACGACTACTGGCCGACCGGCGAGCGCAAGACCGTCACCGATACCGCCGGCAACGCCACGCGCTACGAATACGATACGGTAGGACGGCTCATTACCACGACCGCGCCCGGCGGCCTCGTGACGGTCAACCAATACGACAACGCCGACCGCCTGCTGCGCGTCACGCGCAACTATACGACCGCGGGCGGGCAAAATTACCTGAACGAGTACAACCTGGTGACTTGGTACGGCTACGACAAGGCCGGTCGTCAGACCGCCATCACGGACACGCTCGGCTATGTCACGCGCAACTATTACGACAACGCCAGCCGGTTGATCTCGACCACGCTCAACTACACGACGACCAGCAGCCAGCAGAATTATCTTGGGCTGTACAACCTGATCACGCGTTACGGGTACGATGTGGTGGGCAACCAGGTCCTCGTGACCGACACGCTGGGGCGCGTGAACAAGACCGGGTACGACGCGCTCAACCGCCCGGTGACCGTGACGATCAACTTTATCCAGGGTGGCCCGTTCGACGCGCAGACCAACCTCACGCGCACGACAGGCTATGACGCCAACGGCAACGTCGTTACTCAGACGGACACGCTGGGCCGCATGACGGTGACGGGCTATGACAAGCTCAACCGCCCGGTGACGGTGACGAGGAGCGTGGAGGGTGGGGCGTGGAGCGTGGAGCGCGTGACGGGGTACGATGCGGTGGGTAATGTCGTCACACAGACTGACGCGCTGAACCGCCTGACCGTGACACGGTACGATCCACTCAACCGCCCGGTGACGGTCACGACCAACTTTGTCCAGGGTGGCCCGATAGACGCCCAGACCAACATTACGCATGTTACCGGCTACGACGCCGCCGGGCGCGCTGTCACGCAAACCGACGCGCTGGGCCGCATGACGGTGACGCAATACGATCGGTTCAACCGCCCGGTGACCGTGACAATGAACTATAAGGACGGCATGCCTGATCCGGCCCGACCCGACGAGGACGTTCGTACGGTCACCGTCTATGACACGCTGGGCCGGCGCATCAAGAGCATTGACGCGCTCGGTCATACGACGGTCTATACGTACAGCCCCACAGGCCGGCTGCTGGCGACCGCCGATCCGGCCGGCGGCGCGCTGTTCTACCAATATGACGTGTTGGGCCACCGCACCGTGATGACGGATGCCAACCGGGTCGTCACACGCTATGGTTACGATGCGCTCTCGCGTTTGGTCGTTGTGACGGAGAGCTACACAACGACGGCAGGACTGAATCCCAACCTCTACAACGTCGCCACGTGGTATGGGTATGATGTACTCGGCAACCGCACTGTGATCACCAACGCGCGGGGCTATACGACGACGTTCACCTACGACGCGCTCAACCGCCTGACGAGCGAGCGCGACCCGCTGGGCCACACGACGCGCTATGGGTACGACCGGGTGGGCAACCGCGCGGTGATGACCAACGCGAACAACCAGGTGACGCAGTACGCCTACGACGCGCTGAACCGCCCGCTGGTCATCACCTACACCGCCGACGCGACGACGGTGCGGTACGCCTACGACAAAGTGGGCAACCGTTTGACCATGACGGACTCGACAGGCGCAACGAGCTATGTCTACGATGCGCTGAATCGCCCGCTCACCATCACCTCGCCGTACAATGGCGTGGTGAGCTATCGCTACGACGCGGTCGGGAATCGCACGCACCTGATTTATCCGGATGGCAAGGTCGTGACGTACACCTACGACGCGGTCAACCGCCTGACCTCAGTACGGGATTGGGCCAGCCAGGTCACCTCGTACACTTATAATGCGGTGGGTCGCCCGTTGACGATGACGTTCCCCAACGGCATCACGACCACTTTTCGCTACGACAACGCCGGACGATTGGTGAACCTGACTCACGCCAGGAGGTGGACGCTGGCGAGTTACACCTACACGCTGGACGCGGCAGGCAATCGCCTGGCTGTGACAGAGTACGTCTTGCCACCCACGCCGCTCAGCTATTTGCCCATCGTGATGAAGAACTATAGCGGCACGGTGGGCGGCGGAGGCGCTTTGGCTCCTCAGGAAGGTGGGACGGGCACGACCTTTGAATCGCCGCTGCCCACGCCGTTGGGCGCACCGGCCAGCGGCGCTTCCCCCGCCAGGCCGAACCCATCGCCGATGGACCTGGCATGGCTCTTGGTGCTGCCACTGCTGCTGGCGGCCTCTGCGCTCTATAGCAAAAAGGGAACGCGCTGGTCCAGGCCAGCGGCGACGGCCTTGTTGGCGATGTGCGCCCTCATCGTCGGCGTGGGGCTGGCCCAAGGCCGCGCCGCGCCTGCCGCGCTCCAGCCCAAGCCGTTCCTTTCGCCGCAAAACCCGCCCGACCCAGGCTGCACGTATCCCAGCGCCATCACAGGCGCCGTCGTCATTTCCTACACTTATGACCCACTGGGCCGGTTGAGTGCCGCCGCGTACTCGGATGGCAAGTGCTTTCGCTACGACTACGACCGGGTCGGCAACCGCACCCTGTCCACGCAGACCATCACCAGCACGCTGGTCACGACGTACCAGTACGACGCGGCCAATCGCTTGACAAGCGTCAATGGTCAGACGTACACTTGGGACCACAACGGCAATCTGAAGAATGACGGCAGCAAAGTGTATACTTACACGCAAGCCAACCGGCTGATCACAATCACTGCCACTGGCCTGAATTGGAACGTCACATACAATGGCGATGGTGTTCGCCTGCGTCAGATAGTGAACAGTGTGCCAACGACCTACACGCAAGACCTGGCCGCGCCGTTGCCCGTTGTGTTGCAAGCCAAGACAAATACCACGACCACACGGTATCTGTTCGCTACTGACACTCGCCCGCTGGCCGAGTATGATATCGCGTGGGAGTACCTGT